>NZ_JAMYQV010000001.1:0-559519 GCF_040321065.1 Mesorhizobium sp. M0563 | reverse complement strand
TCACCACCGTGCCATGGCCGCTCGCCCTTCAGAGCAAGCGCCGTTCTCTCTCCAAAACTTTTTGCAGAACCTTCAGGACACTATCCCGCCCTACTTCGTTGCAGCGGCTGCGGCTTCCCCCGGCGGCATAATCCGCATCATGAAAGCCGACACCGTTTCCCCGGGTTTGAACGGGCCGGGAACCTGATGGCTGACCGGCTTCACACTTTGGAGGAATGCCGCGATAGCCATGGCGTCATCCGCGGTGAGATGCGCAAAATCGCGCCAAGGCATGATCGGCGCCAGCATACGGCCGTCCGGCCGTTCGCCGGTCTGGATCGCGGTGACGATCTGCTCCGGGGTCCAGCTTCCGATACCGGTCTCCTTGTCAGGCGTGATATTGCGGGCGACAAAGACACCAAGACCAGGAATCTCGAAGCCCACATCTGAACCGCCAAGAAAGCGCGACATGTCGGGCTTCCCGAAGAAGTAACCGGGTGTGTGGCAGTCGCTGCAGCCGGCAATCGTAGCCAGATATTCGCCGCGCGCAATCTGTGTGTCGTCGGCCATGGCCGCGTAAGATGGCAGGGCAACAATTGACGCTGTCAAGAATGCAAGATGAATTAGTGTCCGAAACATTGCTTCCTCCCTGTGGTCTGTTCGTGGTTTGTCCGTCGACCTCCCGCGTCGTCAACTGGTCGCAATTCCCCGATTTGGCGACGTCGGGGACGTTAAATTTTAGCATGGCCAGGACGGATTACCATCAGCGATCAATTGGACCGTCGGCACTTGTCGTGTCCGGTTGAGCAACTGTTACGAAGCTCGCTAGCCGACGCACAACGCCTTCGCCTTCTTTGGCGCAACGTGCTCGTCCTGGCAGATGAGCCGAACGGCAACCTACCACCCATCTCGGCCATTGGGGCAGTCAGATGATTGAGTTTGATCCTAGCTGCGCCCGGCAGTTCCGGCCGCGTCAGATCACAGTGTCCGTCCAGCGGACGATTTGCCCGGCCGCATCACCGAACGCCGCGTCGAGCGCGCCGACATAGGCCTGGTTGCCGCTGCCCGAAACGGGCGCGATGGCGCTAAACGTCTTCGAAGCGCGCACTTCGCCGTTGCGGTCGTTCAACAGGCGCACGAACAGCTCGACCTCGGCATGTTGGCCGCCATCGACACGCACCTCGAACGAGCGGATCTCGACGATCACCTGATAGTCGATTGCCAGCCCCTCGCCCGGCTTACCGACGCCGGTGAAGCTGCCCGAGCGCTGGAACGTCTCTGCCAGCCGCGCTTGTACGATCATCGGCAGCCGGTCGGCCCATTGCGCGCCCTTGAGATACTGGATCGATCGCGGCGATGGCTTGATGACGATGTTCTGGCTGTCCAGCGCCTTGAGCGCCGACGGCTGGGCGATGAGGATCTGGCGACGGCTGTGGGCACGCGCTTCCAGCGACGGCGCCGAAAGCTCGAACGTGTCCAGCGGTGCCGGTCCGCCGCCAGGCAAGGCCGCGCAGCTTGCAAGCGCAAGCGCCAGCAACACCGCCCCGCTCTTCAACCCACTCGATCTGATGCTGCCTGAACTGATCGACTTCAAACGCGATCCCCCCCGGATCGTGGAAACAACGCGTATCTGCAAGCTATGTTCTTGCTGTGGGCGGAGGCCGAAGTCAACGGCGCACCCTGCCGTCGAACTGCCGGACCTCGCCCTCGCCGCCGGACAGGATCCGCTGCGGGTTGCGGCTCAGATCGGTTACCGCCTCCTCGATGCGGGTGATCGAACGACGGCTGTCCTGGACCAGCGCTTCGACGTTTTGCAGCCCCTGTCCCGAGAATCGCGCCAGATTGTCGGTGATGGTACCGAGACGGGCGTTCAGCGTGTCGGCGACCTGCTTGAACGATTTCAGCGTCGCTCTCGCGTCGGCCATGACGCCGTCGGCCTGGCCGGAGCCGAGCAGTTTGTCGACCTTGGCAAGAATACCGTCGACTCGCACCGAGGCATCGTTGAGGCGTCCTGCGAGCTGGTGCGCGTCTTTGATGGTTTCATCGATGTCGTCGGCTCGGTTGGCGAACTTGTTGGTCACCTTGGCGATGTCGGCGGCAGCCTCGTTGGCGTTTTCGCTGGCCTTCTGGATGTTGGCCAGCGCGGTGCGAACCTCAGCCGGATCGATGCCGTCGAGAACGCCGTCGACCTTGGCCAGCGTGCCTTGCGTCTTCTGGGCGAAGTCGTTGATCGAGCCGACCGCAGTGTCGACGTTCTTGATGACCGTGTCGAACTGCTTGCTGGTTTCCTTGAGGTTGGAAGTGACCGTGTCGACATTGGCGACGATGCTCTTGATCTGGTCCTTGTCGACGGCGTTGAGTAGCCCTTCCGCCGCCTTCAGAGTGCCGTCGAGCTTGCCCGAAACACCCTTCAATTCGTCCGCCAGCGAGCTGACGCTGGCCAGGAACTTGTCGACCCCGTCCGAATTCCTGGCCAGTGCATCGGAGAAGGTCTGGACATTGTTGACCGTCTGCGTCAGCGGCCCGCGAACGTCCTTGGTGAAGCCTTCGAGCTCCGAAAGGACCTTGTCGGCGCGGGTGAAGATGTTCTGCGCCGTCTGCAGCAGATTGGTGACCGCCGACGGGTTGGCAACGATCTCAGCGACACGGCCTTCCTTTTCCGCCTCGTCGAGGAGTTTTGGCTCCTTGGGGTCGGCGCCCTTGAGCTCGATATTGGCCTGCCCGGTGAGGCCGGCAAGCCCGATATCGGCCTGCGTCGACTTGGTGATCGGCGTATTGCGGTCTATTTCGGTGTCGGCGATGGCAGCGGTCGGATTGTCGACGTCGATATAGACACGGCGCACGTCGCCGACCTTGACGCCGTTGAACAGTACGAAGCTGCCACGGCCGAGTCCCGAAGCCGACCCTGGAATGCGCACGCGCAATATGGTCGTCTCACCCTTGTCGCCGATCGCCGCCGTCCAATAGACGAAAGCGAAAGCCGCGAGGATGGCGGCCAGCGTGAAAATGCCGACAATGACGTAGTTGGCCCTGGTTTCCATTGCTCACTTATGGCTATGCGCGCGCCGCAAGATCAAGTTGCCGGGCGCGTTTTCCGCGGAAATAGGATTTTACCCAGGGTTCCTCGCTCCTGAGCATGTCGTCGATCGTGCCCTCGACCAGCACTTTCTTTTTGCCAAGCACCGCCACGCGGTCGCACGCGGTAAACAGCGTGTCGAGATCGTGCGTGACCATATACACGGTCAAATCCATCGTATCGCGCAGCTTGACGACCAATTCGTCGAACTCAGCCGCGCTGATCGGGTCAAGGCCGGAAGTCGGTTCGTCGAGGAAGACGATATCCGGGTCGAGCGCCAGAGCGCGCGCCAGCGCAGCACGCTTGATCATGCCGCCGGAAAGCTCGGAAGGGAATTTCTGCGCCGCGTCCGGCGGCAGTCCGACCAGCTCGACCTTGAGCATGGCCAGTTCGTCCATCAGCTTCTTCGGCAAATCGAGATATTCGCGCATCGGCACCTGGACGTTTTCGAGGACGGTCAGCGCCGAAAAAAGCGCGCCGTGCTGGAACAGCACGCCAAGCCGCATGTCGATGCGAAGGCGCTCCCTTTCGCTTGCCTTCTCGACGTCGACGCCGAACAGTTTGATTGTTCCCGATTGCTTGCGCGTCAGGCCAAGGATGGTGCGCAAGAGAACAGATTTGCCGGCACCGGAGGCACCGACGAAGCCGAGAATCTCCCCGCGCCAGATGTCGAGCGACAATTTGTCGAGAACGACTTGGTCGGCGAACGACACCGTGACGTCGTGCGCCGACAGCACGATCTCGTCCTCTTTGGCTTTCTCCGCCACCTTGGTCGTGTTTGTGCCCGGCAGCGCCATGTCAGAACTCGATCGCTGCATAGAACATGGCGAAAAGCCCATCGAGGATAATGACCACGAAGATCGACTTCACCACTGAGGCGGTCACATGCTGGCCAAGCGATTCGGCGCTGCCGCCAACCTTCATGCCCTCGACCGAGGCAATTATGCCGATGATCATGGCCATGAAAGGCGCCTTGATCAGGCCGGCAAAGATGGTGCTGAGGTCGATTGCGACACGCAGCCGGTCAATGAACGCTGCCGGTGCAATATCGGAGTAGAGCCATGCAGCCAAAATGCCGCCGCCCAGCGCGGCAAAGTTGGCGATGATCGTCAGGCAAGGTAGCGCGACGACCAGCGCGACCAGCCGCGGAAACACCAGCACGCCGATTGGATTGAGGCCGATCACTTTCAGCGCATCGACCTCCTCGCGCATCTTCATCGAGCCGATCTCGGCGGTGATCGCGCTACCGGAGCGGCCGGCGATCATGATCGCCGTCATCAGCACGCCGAGCTCGCGCAGGATCAGCACGCCGACCAAGTCGACGACGAAGATATCGGCGCCGAAATAGCTGAGCTGATAGGCGCCTTGCTGGGCGACGATCGCACCGACAATGGCCGACATCAGCACAACCACCGGTATGGCGCCAACGCCCATGCGATCGATCTGGTTGAAGATCGCCGCCATGTTGACGGCATGGCCGCGGCCAAGCTTCATCTGCGAGCCGCGTATCGTGGCGCCGAGGATGTTCATTGCGGCCAGGAAATCGTCGCGCATCTCATAAACGCGCCGGCCAACCGCCTCGAGCCCGCGAATGATGAAGTTGGGCGGCTTTGCCGGACCTGATTCGGGCTCGCGTCGAACGGCGTCCCCGACGGCGCCAAGCAGGATCGAGGCGATCTCGCTCTGCCCCTGCATCGTGATCTCGACGCCCTTCTTTTCGAAGCTGCTGACCAGGCGGTCGATCAGCCATGCTCCGGCAGTGTCCATCTTTTCGATTTGTGAGAGGTCGAGCGCCAGCGTCTTGAAGCCGCTGCGCTGCTCGATCTTGCGCATCTCGGCATCGACCAGCGCCACGGTGCGTGTCGTCCAGCTTCCCGAGAAAGCGCAGCCGAGAACGCCGCCCTCCTCGCCGATCGCGATGCGCGGCTGGTGGTCGGGCTCCTTGGCAGGGCCGCTTGCGTCGCGTTTGCGGATGGTCAACATGGCGTCCTGTTTAGCCTGACGGGGCCGACCTGTCGATTTGCCGATATCCTCCTTGTTGCACAGCCGGAGCAGAAAAATATGGCGCGTGTCATTTCGGTCGAGGCCGAGCGCTTTCCTATTGCCGGGAGCTTCACCATTTCGCGCGGCTCGAAGACCGAGGCTGAGGTGATTTCCTGCGCCATCAGCGAAGACGGCCATACCGGGCGCGGCGAATGCGTCCCTTACAAGCGCTATGGCGAGACCGTGGAGGGTGTGCGCGACGCGATCGAGGCGATGCGCGGTGAGATCGCGGGCGGCATCAGCCGCACCGCCCTGCTCGGTGCCATGCCTGCGGGTGCGGCACGCAATGCCATCGATTGCGCGCTCTGGGACCTGGAATCGAAGATCAGCGGAACACCGGTGGCGCATATGATACGAACCGTTCCGTTACGGGCGCTTGAGACGGCGTACACACTGTCGCTCGCCGAGCCCGAGGCGATGGCGGCGCAAGCCCGCGCCAACGCCCAGCGCCCGCTGCTCAAGGTCAAGATCGGCGGCGACAACGACATCGCCCGCATCCGTGCAGTGACGGCGGCGGCACCCGACAGCCGAATCATTCTCGACGCCAATGAGGGCTGGAATGACGACAATATCGTCGCAAACCTCGCCTTTGCCGCCGAGCACGGTATCGCCTTGATCGAACAGCCGCTGCGGGCGGGACATGACGGTATTCTTCGCCACATCGCGCATCCGGTGCCGATCTGCGCCGACGAAAGCGTGCACGAGGCGAAGGACCTCGACGCGCTTGTCGGCCTCTACGACGCCATCAACATCAAGCTCGACAAATCGGGTGGCCTGACCGCAGCACTCGTGCTTCGCGACCGCGCCCGCGAACTGGGTCTTGGCGTCATGGTCGGCTGCATGGTCGGCACATCGCTTGCGATGGCGCCGGCCGTGCTGTTGGCGCAGGATGCCGATTTCGTCGATCTCGACGGTCCGTTGCTGCTAGCCTGCGACCGCGTTCCAAGTCTCGTCTACCAAGGTTCGCTGGTGTCACCGCCCGAGCCAGCGCTGTGGGGCTGAACGCGCGGCAAGCCCGATCAGCGCCAGGCCCGTCAGGGCGATGGGGATCATCGCAAAGAAGCCATTCGCGCCGAAGCGATCGTAAAGAGGACCTGAAATCAGCGTTGCCACCGCCATGAAGAAGCCGTTGGAGAAATAGGCGATGCCTTGCGCCGCCCCGGTGCGTTCTTCCGCGATTGTCTCACCGATCATCTTTTGCAGGCCGATCAGCACCAGTGCCACCGAAACCGCGTGCAGTGTCTGGATCGCGAAAAACCCGCCGACGCCAAGCCCAAGCGGCCAGATCAGGGGGAAGGCGATCCAGCGCACGATCGCGCCTACCCCGGCAATCAGCATGATCGACACGACTGAGAAGGAGGCGAAAGCCCGGGTGAAGACGACGAACATGCATATCTCGGCGACGACGCCCCAGCCCCACAGCAGCCCGACAACCGAATCGCTGATGCCGATCGACTTCCAGTAGATCGACACGAAGCCGTAGAGAAATGCGTGGCTGGCGGTGATGACGCCGACGCCCGTCGAAAAATAGAGGAAGTACCGGTTGAGGAGTTTCGGTGCCGATTGCTGGATATCGGCGGCCGAAAGCGGCGAGGCGCGGCGCGGACGGCCGAGGCGCGGCGCAATCAGTCCGGCGGCTAGCGCGGCGCATAACGACACGAAGATGATCACCGGGACAGCCTGGGCACCGCTCGCCGACAGGATGAAACCGCCGGCGAGATTGGCGCAGAGATAGGAGATGGAGCCCCATTTGCGCATGCCGGCGTAGTTCGAGCCGAAGCGGCGAACACCTGAAAGGGCGAGCGAATCGGCAATCGGCGAATGCGGCGTCCAGACGACCGCCAGCGCCAACGATACGGCAAGTACCATTGCGTAGGTCGGCGGCAGGAAGTAACCGGTCGACAAGATCAGCGATGCGGCGACCAGCGCGACATAGACATTGGCGCGGTCGCTCGCTTTGTCTGCCAGAGCGGTAAGAAAAGGCGTCGTCGCCACGCGCAGGAACATCGGCGCAGCGAGAATCACGGCTATCTGCTCAGCATGGAACCCCTTCGCCTGCAGCCACAGCGGGAAATACGGCACATGCGTGCCGAGCGGAACGAAGAGCGTGAAGAAGATCAAGCTCATGCGCAGTTCGAAATGGCGTGGCTTGACGAGCTGTTCGGGCGAAAGCGGCGGCAGCGAGGACATTAACAGGCGATCCGTCGGCACGGCATTCAGCCGGGTCGGCCCACCACACCAGCCGCTGCATAGCACGGCGAAAAAGTCGATGAAACCGCTGGACTAACCGATTAAAGCGAGATGCGGCCGGGTTCGCTCAAGCCGCCTGGACTGCCCTGCCCTTGATGTCGATCGGCACGAGCACCTCGCTGCCGACCGGAGTCTCCGGCAGGACATGCGCCCAGTGCAGGATCTCCATCCGGCCGTCAAAATGCTCGACCACCGCCGTGCAGCTCTCCACCCAGTCGCCGGTGTTGATGTACTGCACGTCCTCGTAGCTTTCGATCGCCGCATGGTGGATGTGCCCGCAGATCACGCCGTCGACGTGCGAGCGGCGCGCCTCCTCGGTCAGCACGGTCTGGAACGAGCCGATGAAATTCACCGCCTTCTTGACCTTGACCTTGGCCCAGGACGAGAACGACCAGTAAGGCAGGCCGAGCACTTGGCGCAGGCGCGTGATGACGCGATTGACCAGCATCGCCGCGTCATAGGCATAGTCGCCTAGATAGGCCAGCCAGCGCGCATTGTGGACGACGGTGTCGAACTGGTCGCCATGGATGACAAGAAGGCGTTTGCCATCCGCGGTCTCGTGGATGGCGCGATCGGCGACGACAATGCCGCCGAAATGCACACCTTGGAACTGCCGCGCGAACTCGTCATGGTTGCCGGCGATGTAGGTGATGCTGGCGCCCTTGCGCGCCTTGCGCAGCAATTTCTGGACCACGTCATTGTGGCTCTGCGGCCAGTGCCAGCTCCGTCTCAAGCGCCAGCCGTCGACGATATCGCCGACGAGATAGATGATATCGGCATCGTGATGGCGCAGAAAATCGATCAGGAACTCGGCCTTCGCCGCCTTCGATCCGAGATGGACGTCGGAGATGAACATGCTGCGGAAAGTGCGGGGCTCTGCGCCAGACATCATTTGTCACCGTTGCTTTCGCGTGAGGCTATGCCCCGATTCATGCAACAACCGTATGACGGTTGCGATTGGTCCAGCCATACGGGTAGGTTGCCGCCGCAATCAGAGGAGAAAATCACCATGGACCTCGGCATTCGCGGCAAGAAGGCCATAGTCTGCGCCTCGAGCAAGGGGCTGGGACGCGGTTGCGCCATAGCGCTGGCCGAGGCAGGCTGCGATCTGGTCGTCAACGGCCGCAACGCCGACGTGCTGGCCAAAACCGCCGCTGAACTGCGCGAGAAATTCGGCGTCAGCGTGACCGAGATCGTCGGCGACGTATCCAAACCCGACGTCCAGAAGGCGCTGCTTGCCGCCTGCCCCGATCCCGACATCCTCGTCAACAACAATGGCGGTCCGCCGTTTCGCGATTTCCGCGCGCTCGACCGGGCAAAGATCCTCGAAGGCGTCACCCAGAACATGGTGACCCCTGTCGAGCTGGTTCAGGCCGTGATCGACGGCATGGCGGCGCGCGGCTTCGGCCGCATCGTCAACATCACCTCGCTGTCGGTCTATGTTCCTATCCCCGGCCTCGACCTGTCGTCCGGCGCCCGCGCCGGCCTCACCTCGTTCCTGGCAGGCGTCGCGCGGACGGTGATCGACCGCAATGTGACGATCAACAACATGCTGCCGGGAAAACTCGATACCGACCGGCTGCGCGGTCCGCACGAGGCCGGCACGCCCGAAGATCCGGCCGCCGCCGCCGCGCGCAAGGCCAAGGCCGCGGCCAATGTTCCGGCCAAGCGACTCGGCACGCCGGAGGAATTCGGCCAGATCTGCGCCTTCCTGTGCTCGGTTCACGCCGGTTACCTGACCGGACAGAACATACCGGTCGACGGCGGCCTCTACGTCAGCGCGTTCTGAACGGCGGAGAGGAAAAGACCTGAATAGCGCGGCAGGATTTTAGCACAACTAACTGAAACAAATCGATTTTAATCGTTTCGCAAAGCAAAATGACGGTTGCGTCATTTGGCGTCGTGAAAAACCAATGCTGCATGCTAAAAGGCTTCAAGGCAGGATCGCAGGGAGGCCCCGTCATGACAGGCGAAAGCAAGAAGGCGGCGCGATCCGACCTCGACGAAGCAGCGCTCTACTTCCACAAGCACCCCCGGCCCGGAAAGCTTGAAATCCAGGCGACGAAGCCGCTCGGCAACCAGCGCGACCTGGCGCTTGCCTATTCGCCGGGCGTCGCGGCGCCCTGTCTTGAAATCCGCGACGATCCGGCAACCGCCGCCGACTATACCGCCCGCGCTAATCTTGTTGGCGTCGTCACCAACGGTTCGGCGGTGCTGGGCCTCGGCAATATCGGACCGCTCGCCTCCAAGCCCGTGATGGAAGGCAAGGCCGTACTGTTCAAGAAGTTCGCCGGCATCGATGTCTTCGACATCGAGATCGACGCACCGGGCATCGAGCGCATGGTCGAGACGATCTCCGCGCTGGAACCAACCTTCGGCGGCATCAACCTTGAGGACATCAAGGCGCCGGAATGCTTCGAAGTCGAGGAGCAGTTGAAAGCCCGCATGGGCATACCGGTCTTCCACGACGACCAGCACGGCACCGCCATCATCGTCGCCGCCGCTGTGCTCAATGGGCTGGAATTCGCCGGCAAGTCCATCTCCGACATCAAGATCGTCACGTCGGGCGCCGGCGCTGCCGCTCTTGCCTGCCTCAACCTTCTGGTCTCGCTCGGCGCGCGGGTCGAAAACATCTGGGTCACCGACCGGTTCGGGGTCGCCCATAAGGGCCGCGTCGAGGAGATGGACCGCTGGAAAGCCCCCTATGTGAAGGACACCGAGGCGCGTACGCTGGCCGACGTTCTGCCCGGCGCCGACGTGTTTCTCGGCCTGTCAGCCGCCGGCGTACTGAAACCGGAACTGCTCCATCACATGGCGCCCAAGCCGCTGATCCTGGCGCTGGCCAACCCCAATCCCGAGATCATGCCGGAAGCGGCACGGGCAGCACGGCCCGACGCGATGATCTGCACGGGCCGCTCCGATTTCCCCAATCAAGTCAATAACGTACTCTGTTTTCCTTACATCTTCCGCGGCGCGCTGGATTGCGGCGCAAGCGCCATCAACGAAGAGATGAAGATGGCCGCCGTGCGAGCGATTGCAGCGCTCGCCCGCGAAGAGCCATCCGACGTTGCCGCGCGTGCCTATTCCGGCGAGACGCCGATCTTCGGTCCGGAGTTCCTGATCCCCTCGCCTTTCGACCCGCGACTGATCCTGCGCATCGCCCCTGCCGTCGCCAAGGCAGCCTGCGAGAGCGGCGTCGCGACCCGTCCGATCACCGATTTCGCCGCCTATATCGACAAGCTGAACCGCTTCGTCTTCCGCTCCGGCCTAGTCATGAAGCCGGTATTCTCGATGGCCAAGACGTCGAGCGCCAAGCGCGTCATTTATGCCGACGGCGAGGACGAGCGCGTGCTTCGCGCCGCGCAGGTCGTGCTCGAGGAAGGCATTGCCGAACCGATCCTGATCGGCCGCCCGCACGTCATCGAGGTGCGGTTGAAACGCTATGGGCTGCGCATCAAGCCCGGCGTCGATTTCGGCTTGATCAACCCGGAAGACGATCCGCGTTACCGCCATTATGTCGATCTCTTGATCGAGCTTGCCGGCCGCCGTGGCGTGACGACGGAAGCGGCGCGCACCATGGTGCGCACCGACAATACGGTGATCGCCGCCCTTGCCCTGAAGCGCGGCGACGCCGACGCCATGGTCTGCGGCCTCGAAGGCCGTTTCGAGCGCCATTTGCGCAACGTGACGCTGATCATCGGGCCGCGCGCCGGCATCAAGGATCGCGACCTGTCGACGCTTTCCATGCTGATTTCGCAGCGCGGCATCATTTTCCTCACCGACACCCATGTCTCCGTCGACCCGACCGCCGAAGAAATTGCGGAAATGACCGTTTTGGCGGCCGAGGAGATCCAGCGTTTCGGCATCGAGCCCAAGGCAGCGCTACTGTCGCATTCGGATTTTGGCTCCCGCGATTCGCCAAGCGCCATGAAGATGCGGCAGGCGGCGGCGATCTTGGCGCGCATCGCGCCCGACCTGCAATGCGACGGTGAGATGCATGCCGACTCGGCGCTATCGGAGCAGCTGCGCCAGCGCGTCTATCCGCATTCGCGGCTGAAAGGCGAAGCCAATCTGCTGGTGTTCCCCAATCTCGATTCGGCGAACATCACGCTGACCGCGCTGCGCACGATGATGGACGCGCTGCATGTCGGGCCGATCCTGCTCGGCACCGACAGCCCGGCGCATATATTGACGCCGTCGGTTACGTCGCGCGGTGTCGTCAACATGACGGCACTGGCCGTGGTCGAAGCCGCGCATAAGGCGCAAGCCATCGTCGATCTGGGGTAGCCGCGGGGCTTTCTCAGACTGGCTTGAACCGGAAATGCCCTGTCTGCCTGAAGGCAAACAAAGTGTCCTCTTCCCTGGCGCCGCCACCGATATTGTGAATGACCAACTTTCTTGTCGGCACCACAGTGGAGCGATTCGACGACACGATGGCAATATGCGACAGATTGCCGGGCAGCATCTGGGCGACGAGATCCCCAGGCCGATAGTCGGCAGGGTCTTGGCTGACGGGCAAGGCAGCGCCGCGCCGCTCAAAATAGACCGCAAGATTGGGAACACGGCGGTGGTCGATGTTGCGGTCGGGCGCTTTCAGGCCCCAAGCCTTCGGATAGTCGGCAAAATTGGCCCGCATATCCTCATGCACCAATTCTTGCAGATCGAGATCGAAGGCGCGGCGATACGCGCGGATCACGACATCCGTGCACACACCCCGCTCGGGCTCAACGTCCCCGCCCGGATAGGCCAGCCGTGTATAGGTCGGATCGTAGAGCGTGGTGACGCCGATCTGCTCACGGGCGGCTTCGACCAATTTGGTGCCCCAATCCGGCGTGATGGGCTTTTCCTGCGCCATGGCAACCGGCATCGCCAGGCACAAAAGACCAAATTGCACTGCGGCTCGACGGGTAATCGCGGTCATGCCAAGCCTCCGGGCATTGCTGGATCCAGGCATTCTTCCGGGCGAATACGCCTTTTTCGTGCAACGCCAGGATGTCGCGGTCCTGACAATGTCCGAGTATGCCGTGCGGCGTGGTCGACATGAGGCGCTGGTCGTGGTCGAAGCCGCGCACAAGGCGCAAGCCATCGCCGGTTTGGGCTGAAGCCGGAATCAGCGATATGCTAAACAAACGCTTAACCGCAAGCGCGGTAGCTTTCAGAACGGCAGACAGGCGGAGTTCCGGAGGGATGACGGGCGCACGTTGGAAGCTGACGCGGGCCGCCGCGCTGCTCGGTGCCTTGCTACTGTGCGACATCGCCGTCACTCAGGCGCAGGCCGCCTCCCGCCTCTGCCGCCAGCTTGAAGCCGATCTTGCTGCCGCTTCTCGTGGTGGCGGCGGCAAGCCGGCCTTGCTCAGGAAATATGACGACGCGATCGCCCGGCAGCGCCAGCAGATTTCAAAGGCCGTCAGCCAGTCCAGCAGCGCCGGCTGCGGCTTTTCGCTGTCTCGCCGCAACGCCAACGCATGCGCAGCACTCGACGCCACCATCGATCGCATGACAGCCAATCTCGACGACCTGCAGGCCAAGCGCGCCGATCTTGCCGGCGGTGGTTCGCGACGCGATCGCGCGCGCATATTGGCCTCGCTCGACGCCAATGGCTGCCGCGACGATGCGGCGGCGCCGACGCCCGCGCCCGTCCGCGAAGCCAGCGATGAAAATGGCAACGGAAACCTGCTCGACCAGCTTTTGGGCAGTGAACCCGGTGCGCCCGACCAGCGTGAAGAACCCCGCCAGGCTGAAGAGCTAAGTCAGCCGGGCAACATCCGCACCCTGCTCAACAACGCCGACATGGGCCAGCCGCGAGGAGAATTCCGCACCATGTGTGTGCGGACCTGCGACGGTTATTTCTTCCCGATGTCGAATGCTGCCTCGCTCGGCGATTTCGAGCGCGACCAGAAGAATTGCGAATCGAGCTGCCCCGGCACCGAAATGCAGGTTTTCTACACGCGCGGCATGAACGGCGATTCGGCGTCCATGACGTCTTCGGTGACCGGCAGGCCTTATATCGAATTGCCGACGGC
This sequence comes from Mesorhizobium sp. M0563, assembly GCF_040321065.1. Taxonomy (NCBI): domain Bacteria; kingdom Pseudomonadati; phylum Pseudomonadota; class Alphaproteobacteria; order Hyphomicrobiales; family Phyllobacteriaceae; genus Mesorhizobium; species Mesorhizobium sp. M0563. The sequence continues at coordinate 546,148 of NZ_JAMYQV010000001.1, read as the reverse complement.
CTACCTCTACAAGCAGTCCGACATGCCGCGGCCGCCGGCCTGCGGCTGCAACGCCGCGCAGAATTTCGAAATCATCGCCGGCAACCCGCCCAGCCCGGAACAACCCGAAGCGGAGACCACTCCGTTCATTCCGGTGCCGGTTGCCAGGCCTGATCCGGGTGCCGACCCGGAGACCTTGGCCAATGCGCAAGGCGGCCTCGACCGTCAGGCGATCAGACGCCTTGCAGTCAAACCCGTGCCTTCGCCGACGTCCCTGCCACCGCCGGAACAGCGCAAGGTCAGGGTCGTCGGGCCAACGTTCCTTCCCGACCCAGCAGCGGCAACAGATCTGCAAGCTCCGGACCCGAAGGCTGTCCCGTAAGCGCCAGCCTCAGCGGCATGAACAGCGCCTTGCCCTTACGGCCGCTCGCCGCTCGGATTTTGCCGGTCCAGTCTTTCCAGACGGTGCCGTTCCAAGGCTCCTCCGGCAGCAGCTCGAACGCCTGGCGAAGAAAGTCGCGGTCATCGTCGGAAAACTCCGCCGGCTCCTCTGGACCGTCTCGAAGCGTACGCCACCAGATCGCGGCATCGGCCAGCCTGTCGAGATTGCCGCGCACCGCCAGCCAGAAAGGCTCGGCCTGTTCGCCGGAGATGCCGAGCACGATCAGCCGGTCGCGCGCCTCGGAAAAGGGCATGTGGTGCAGCAGCGTGCGGTTGAGCACGAAGAGCTCGTCCGGATCGAATTTGGCGGCGGATTTCGATGTTGCCGCCGGATCGAAGCGCTCGGCAAGTTCAGCCATCGTCGGCACCGCCACGACGTTTTCCGAGGTACCGACGAGTACCGCCAGCGAAGCGACCGCCATTGGCTCTATGCCGCTCTCACGCAGGCTCTGTATGGACAGCGCGCCGGTGCGCTTGGAAAGCCCCTCGCCTGATGCTGTTGTCAGAAGATTGTGGTGGCCGACCACCGGCGGCTCGGCGCTGAGCGCCCGGAACAGGGCTATCTGGACGCCGGTATTGGTGACGTGGTCGTCGCCACGAATGACATGGCTGACGCCCATGTCGATGTCGTCGATCACCGAAGGCAGTGTGTAGAGATAGGTGCCGTCCTCGCGCCGCAGAACGGGATCTGAAAGCGAGGCGAGGTCGACGGTCTCCTCGCCGCGCACCAGGTCGTTCCAGTGGATTTCGGTGCGCTCCGGCTGCAGCGGATCGCTGCTGAAGTTGGGCAGCAGAAAGCGCCAGTGCGGCCGCCGGCCATCGGCCTCATATTCGGCGACCTGCTCGGGTGCCAGCGTCAGCGCCTCGCGGCCATAGACTGGCGGCAGGCCACGCGTGCGGCGCACCTTGCGCCTCAGGTCGAGCTCTTCAGGCGTCTCATAGCAGGCATAGACGAGGCGGGCCTCCTTCAGCCTTTCCAGTGCGGCATCATAGATTTCGACCCGCCGCGACTGATACTCCGTGGCATCGGGGAAGATGCCCAGCCAATGCAGGTCATAAAGGATGGCGTCGGAAAATTCCTGCGTCGAACGGGCAACGTCGGTATCGTCGAAGCGCTGGATGAAGCGGCCCTTGTTCTTGATGGCGAACAGCCAGTTGAACAAAGCGGTGCGCGCATTGCCGATATGGATGCGGCCGGTCGGTGACGGGGCGAAACGGACGGTAACTGTCATGAGCGGGGCGTACCGGATGGTTTTGCTGTTGACAAGACGCGCCCCCGCGCTCTGCGGCAGACATAGAACATGACGAAGACGAAGAAAAGACGGCAGCGCCGCGCGTCCATTAAGACGCGCCGCGCCGTAACCGTCAGATCACCAGGCCTTTGGTCAGCTCAAGCGCCTGACGTTCGAACAGCCGGCGGTAGATGCCGCCTTGCAGCCGGATCAGTTGGTCATGCGATCCCTCCTCGACAATGCGGCCGCGATCGAACACCAGAAGCCTGTCCAGCGCGCGCACGGTCGACAGCCGGTGGGCGATGACCAGCGTCGTGCGGCCGACCATCAAGCGCTCCATCGCCTGCTGGATCAGCACCTCCGATTCCGAATCGAGGCTCGACGTTGCCTCGTCCAGGATGAGGATGCGCGCATCGGCGAGGAAGGCGCGTGCGATTGCAACACGCTGACGCTCGCCGCCCGACAGCTTTACGCCACGCTCGCCGACCAGCGTGCCATAGCCTTTCGGCAAATCGGCGATGAAGTCATGCGCGCTGGCCAAGCGCGCCGCGTGCTCGATCTCGGCCTGCGTGGCGCTCGGCCGGGCATAGGCGATGTTTTCAGCCAGCGACCGGTGGAACAGGATCGGCTCCTGCTGGACGATCGCGATCTGTGCGCGCAGCGACGCCTGCGCGACATTGGCAATATCCTGGCCGTCGATCAGGATATTGCCCGCAGTCACGTCATAGAGGCGCTGGATCAGCTTGACGAATGTCGTCTTGCCGGAGCCCGAATGGCCAACCAGCCCGACCCGCTCGCCCGGCGCGATATCCGCCGAAAAGTCGCGATAGAGCGGCAAGCGATGGTTGCCGTAGTGGAACGTGACATTGTCGAAGGTGATACGGCCATCGGTGATCCGGATCGGTTTGGCGCGGGGCCGATCCTCGATGCCGAGTGGTTCGGACTGGAAGTCGACCAGTTCCTCCATATCGTTGATCGAGCGCTGCAGATTGCGGATATGCGTGCCGATGTCGCGCAGATAGCCTTGCAGCACGAAGAATGAGGTCAGCACGAAGGCGACGTCGCCGGCGCTCGCCTGCCCCCACGACCACAAAAGCAGTGAGAACCCGATGACCGCTGCCCTCAAAAGCAGCAGCATCGTGCCTTGCGTGGTGCCGTTGACGGTGCCGCGCACCCAGGTGCGCCGCGTGCGTGCGCGCCATTTGGCGACGACGTCGGCAAGCCGTGTCTCCTCGCGCTCCTCGGCGCCAAAACCCTTGACCACGGCATTACAGCTCACCGCATCGGCCAGCGAGCCGCCAAGCCGCGTATCCCACGCATTGGCAAGCCTTGCCGCGGGGGCGACATAGCCGAGCGACAGCATCGTCGTCACGGCGATGAACAGCACCGAGCCCGTCGCGACGACCGCGCCCATCAGCGGCCAGAACCAGCCGAGCAACAGCGTCGAGCCGACAAGCATGACGACCGACGGCAGCAGCGCGATCAGGATCGTGTCGTTGAGCAGGTCGAGCGCCCACATGCCGCGCGTTATCTTGCGCACCGTCGATCCGGCGAAGCTGTTTGCGTGCCAGTCGGTGGAGAAGCGCTGGACGCGGTGGAAGGCATCGGCGGCGATGTCGGCCATCATCTTCAGGGTCAGTTCGACGATGGCCATGAAGGCGAGATTGCGCAGCACGACACCGGTGAGCGCCAGGGCCACCAGCATCGAAAAGGCAGCCGTCGCGGCATTCCATGCGACATCGTCGGCAGTGGCACTGCTGGCAACGGCGTCGACCAGCCGGCCGGAATAGAGCGGCGTCAGCACGTCGGCCAGGGTCGACAGCAGGAATGTGGCCATGATCAGCGAAAGCCGCCACGGCTGGCGCCGCCAATGACTGAGCGTAAAACCAAGAACGCTGCGAAAGGCGCCCGCGCGCAAATCTATTCGAAAACGAGCCATGATGTCATTCGGGCGCAAACGAGCCCGATCCCGGAAAGGTCGAAATTGAAAAAACCGCGTCGGGCGAATTAGCACCCAAGGAAAGCGGAGGTTCGGCACATTTGGCGGCTCGCCCGAATACGGGCGGCGACCGGCATCGACGAACGCCTGTTCTCAGCTCGGCTTCGCCGCAAAGGTAAGAACCTTCGGGCTCACCGATTGGGACCTAGGCTTCGCGGCCTCGCATGACGATGTCAAATCCTGGCATTTCGGTCCTCCCCAAGGGGATCGCGGAAAGGCGTTTATAGAGACGCCTCAACGCCGCGCCAAGTCAGTAGATGGTCGAAAGCGCATCTGGTCCAACCAGTGAGACGATTTTGCAACAACGGTCGGTTGTGCGCTGCCTCTGTTCAGGCTGCCGGGACGCGGTCGAGGCGCATATAGCGGCCGTCGGTGGAAGGCCTGAAGCCGAGCTTCTCGTAGACCGCGTGGGCATCGTTGGTAGACAGGCTCCAGTGGGTGACAGTCTTGCAATCCGGGTGGTCGATAAGCGCCTGGACAAGCCGGGTCCCGATGCCTTGCCCGCGATACCCGGGCCAGACAATGATGTCGGCGAGATAGGCAAATACCGTACGGTCGGTGATCGCCCGGCCAAAGCCGACCTGATTGCCGCCGACATAGGCGCCGACGCACAGTGAGTTGGCAAAGGCGCGGCGGTGCAGTTCATCGCTGCGGCCGCTGCCCCAATAGCTCTCCTTCAAAATGTCGGACGTCGCCCGGAAGTCGATCTGCGACAGGTCGAAGCTGATTTCAAAGTTGGCCATGGCTAAACCGTTATGCAGCCAATCGCCTACCCGCCATCCCTGAACCGGTTGGTAATGGGATAGCGGCGGTCGCGGCCGAAATTCTTCCTGGTGATCTTCACACCGGGTGCCGCCTGCCGGCGCTTGTATTCGGCGACGTAAAGCAGGTGCTCGACGCGCGTCACCGTCGCCCGGTCATGGCCGCGCGCAACGATGTCATCGACACCCATCTCGTTCTCGACCAGACACTCCAATATGTCGTCGAGCACTGGATAGGGCGGCAGCGAATCCTGGTCGGTCTGGTTCTCGCGCAGTTCCGCCGAGGGCGCCTTGTCGATGATATTATTCGGGATCACCTCGCCGGACGGACCGAGCGCACCCGGCGGCACATGCGCGTTGCGCCAGCGCGACAGCGCATAGACCTGCATCTTGTAGAGGTCCTTTATCGGGTTGAAGCCGCCATTCATGTCGCCATAGAGCGTGGCGTAGCCTACCGACATCTCGCTCTTGTTGCCGGTAGTGACCACCATCGAGCCGAACTTGTTGGAAATCGCCATCAGGATGGTGCCACGGGCCCGGCTCTGCAGGTTTTCCTCGGTGATGCCTTCCTTGGTGCCCTCGAAAAGCTGCGTCAGTGTGTGCAGGAAGCCCTCGACCGGCTCGAAGATCGGCACGATATCGTAGCGGCAGCCGAGCGCGCGCGCGCAGTCTTCGGCATCCTTCAGCGAGTCCTTCGAGGTGTAGCGGTAAGGCATCATCACCGCCCGCAGCCGTTCCTCGCCGAGCGCATCGACGGCAAGTGCTGCGCAGATCGCCGAATCGATGCCGCCGGAGAGGCCGAGCACGACATTCTTGAAGCCGTTCTTGTTGACGTAATCGCGCAGTCCCAACATGCAGGCGCGATAGTCGGCCTCCTCCTTCTCCGGGATTTTCGACATCGGTCCATCAGAGCAGACCCAGACGTCATTCTTTCGCTTCCAGGTGGTGACGTTGACCGTCTCCTCGAACTGGCTCATCTGGAAGGCCAGCGTCTTGTCAGAGCCTATGGCAAACGACGCGCCGTCGAAGATCAGCTCGTCCTGGCCGCCAAGCTGGTTGGCATAGATAATCGGCAGTCCGCATTCGATGACCTGGCGGATGACGATCTGGTGGCGGACGTCGACCTTGCCGCGGTAATAGGGCGAGCCGTTCGGGACCAGCAGGATTTCCGCGCCGCTTTCGGCCAGCGTCTCGCAGACAGCAACCGCGCCCCAGATATCTTCGCAGATCGGTATCCCCACGCGCACGCCGCGGAAATTGACCGGCCCCTGGATCTCGGGTCCGGCCTGGAAGACGCGCTTCTCGTCGAACTCACCGTAATTCGGCAGGTCGAGCTTGTAGCGTTCGGCAAGGATCTTGCCGCCATCGGCAAAGATGATCGAATTGTGCGTGCCGGTCTTGCGCTTCAGCGGCGTGCCGATGATGACGCCCGGGCCGCCATCGGCGGTATCGCCGGCGAAGTCCTCGGCAGCCCGCTCGCAGGCCTTCAGGAAGGCGGGCTTCAGCACCAGATCCTCAGGCGGATAGCCGGCCAGGAAAAGCTCGGTGAACAGCACGAGATCGGCGCCCTGGCGGGCGGCATCCGCCCTCGCCTCGCGCGCCTTGGCAAGATTGCCGGCGACGTCGCCGACCGTCGGATTGAGCTGGGCGACGGCGATGCGCAATATGTCTGGAGCGGTCTTGTCGATCATGCCTGTGGGTTTAGCGCGGCAAAATTCGTCCGGCAATGGCGTTCGTTTGGACCAAACAATCGGTCCTATTCGCCCATATATTCGCGTAGCGCCTCCGGCGGATGGTTCTCGCCGATCGACATTGCCAGAATGCGCGAAATGTGTCGGCGCGGCAGCTCGGTCTCCGCCGCCCAGGCGTTGATCTGCACCTGGATCTTGTCTAGGTCCTTCTTCGATGTCGGGCTCTGCGCGATGTCGAGCCCGGCGTCGCGCAGCGCTGCCGCCATGTCGGCCGAGACGATGAAGGCGTCCCACTCCAGCCAGCGCAGAAAATACTGGCCGGTATTGCCGCCGAGCCGGCTCCCGTGCTTGCCGAGATAAGCCATCAGCCCGACCTGATCGCCGGCCGGCCAGTCGGCGAGGAACTTGCCGAAGCTGCCATGCTCCTTCGACACGCGCTCGACGAAGGCTGCGTTGTCGCGTACCGACTTGATCTTCTGCGGATTGCGCACGATGCGCTTGTCGGCGGTGAGATCGTGCCAGAAATCGTCAGGCTGGAACAGCAGCCGCTTCGGCTCGAAGCCAAGAAATGCTTCCTCGAAACCTGGCCATTTCTGCTCGATGACGCGCCAGACGAAGCCGGCGGCAAAGACCCGTTCGGCCATGGTCGACAGGATCCGGTCATCCGCAATCTTTGCCAGCGCGGCATTGTCGGGCGTAGGGCCCAGCAGCGACGTCAGCGCTGCCTCACCGCCTTTGCGTTTCGCCGCACGGGCGCGAATCTTCTGAAAATCCACCATTGTTTCCTGACCCCATCGCGTCAATCTACCACTTCCCGTATGAACCGGCAGCTTCTACCTCTATCGCTGACGACGGAGGCGACGATGAACAAAACGATCGAGGACCTGGCAAACCGCTGGCTGAAGCGAAAGCCGGACGGCCTCAGCGCGCTCGAAAGCCGGGTGCTGCAATCAACGCTCGAGCGCACCACGATCTCCAAAGACACCAACAAGGCCGTCGCCTTTCACCAGACGTTTGGCGACCGCCTGGCTGACACCATCGCCCGGATCGGCGGTTCGTGGTCCTTCATCCTGACATTCATTGGCTTCCTGATCCTGTGGACGGCAGGCAATGTCTGGCTCTTGTCGCGCGCCGCCTTCGATCCCTATCCTTTCATCTTCCTCAATCTCGTGCTTTCCATGGTTGCTGCCCTGCAGGCGCCAGTGATCATGATGGCGCAGAACCGCCAGACCGAGCGCGATCGTATCGACGCCGCCCACGACTATGAGGTTAATCTCAAGGCCGAGATCGAGATCATGGCGTTGCATGAAAAGCTCGACGAACTGCGCCACAGCCAGATCATCGGCATGCGCGACGAGATCGCCCGGCTGGCCGAGCAGGTGAAGCGCATCGACGAGATTCTGTCGAACCAGCGGACGTCTTCATGACGGAAGCCATCCATCGTCTCATTGAGCAATATGGGCTGGTCGCGGTTTTTCTGGGCTGCGTCGCCGAGGGCGAAAGCGCCGCCATCCTTGGCGGTTTCTTTGCGCATCAGCATGTCTTCGTCCCGTGGCAGGCCTTCCTCGCGGCGGCGCTCGGCGCCTTCGGTGGCGACACGTTCTTTTTCATCCTGGGACGGAGCTTCGCCGACCATAAATTCGTGATCGGACTCCGAGCCCGGCCAGGGTTCAGCCACGCCTACCGCCTTGTCACCTCTCATCCCAACATTTTCGTGCTGTCGAACCGCTACATCTATGGCCTGCGCCTGGTCGGTGGTATCGCAGCCGGGCTGTCGGGTATCGCCGCAGCGCGCTTCGTCATCCTCAACGCCATCTCGTCGGTAGTCTGGGCGGCACTGTTCTGCACTGTCGGTTATGTCTTCGGGCTGGGCGCGGAGCGCATCGTCGGCCAGGCGCTGGCCCGCCACGAGCGGTTGCTGATCGCCCTGGTCATCGGTCTCGTTGTGGCCATCCTCGGCTGGCTGGCGTCGCACGTCCTCGCCAAGAAGGAGCTTCGCAAGGGAAGCTGATCGTCAATCAATGCCGAGCGCGCGGTCGCCCTTCTCGAGGATCAGCGGAATGATCAGGTCTTCCTCGTCGGCAAGATGCCGGGTCAACATGGCGATCAGCCGGCTGTTCTCGTCGGCATAGGCATCGGCGGCGAAGCGCTGTTTGTCCTCGCTCTCCTGAAGCGTGCCGATGAAGGCATTTGCCGCCTCGGCATTGCGCTCCAGTCCCTCATGGATTGTGTGGTGATCGGCATCCAGGATTTCGAAGCCGCGCTTCAGACGAGTCTCGGCCCTGGCGAAGACCGGGAAATAGTGATGGTCCTCGACATTGTGGTGGCCATCGAGATTGCCGAGGAAATGATTGAGGCGCGGCGCGAACCAGCGTGCGAATTCCGGCGCGTTCAGCCTGCCCTCACGATAATCGCCAATGCCGTTGGTGAGCATGCCGCCAAGGTCGCGGAACATGTCGTGCCGCTGCAGCCACATATTGGCCATGCCGTGGATGTTGGCATGCGCCTGCCAGTCCTCGCGCGGATATTTTTCCACCAGCCAGCGCAGATCGTCCGGCAGGCCCTCACGTTCAAGCAGCAGAAATCCGGCGGTATCGGCCATATCGGTCTCCTCGATTAACCGGCATGTGGTGCCTGAAACCTCAGATCGGTACCCCAACGATGCGCTCGATGACTGCGACGCCCCAGACGCCGGCGACGATCACCACCGAAATCAGCACCGCCAGCGAACCGCAATCCTTGGCTAGCTGGATGTCGATGTTGAATTCGCGGCTGAACGCGTCGCATGCCGCCTCAATGCCGGTGTTCAGCACTTCGATCATGATCATGAGCAGCACCGCACCGATCAGCAGGGCATAGCCGCGCCACGATTCTGAAAGGAACCAGCCGAGCGGCAGCGCAAGCACAAGCAGGACCAGTTCCAGCTGGAAGGCCTCCTCGCCGGCGGCCAGTTTGCGAAACGCCCGCACCGAATTGTAAAAAGCGTCGATCAGCCGCTGCATGCCAGAACCCTTCGGAATCACCGGCAGGGGATAGCGCAATGGCTGGATCAAGGGAATAAGGCGGCCTCTTCAAAAATCAGCCGTCTGCTACCTTGATCGACGGCGTCGACTTCTCGAACTGCGGCAGCCCATCGTCGATCGCGTAGTAATCGCCCTTGTCGCCGACGAAGATATGACATTCCCCTTGAAGTCCGGTTGGCGCGTCGAACAGGCCGGCCATGACCGAAACGTAGCCACCCTCCATCGGTTTCCAGAACAGCAGCGATCCGCATGTCTTGCAGAAACCGCGCCTGGCAAACGAAGATGCCTCGTACCAGGTGACGTTCTCTGCGCCGGCGATTGTGATGTCGCGATCGGCGACATTGGTCGCGGCATAAAAATGCCCGCTCTGCTTTCGGCACTGCGAGCAATGGCAGTAGATAACGCCGCGTAGCGGTCCTCGCGTCTGCAACCGCACTGCCCCGCACAAGCATGATCCGCTGTGACTGTCAGCCATCTCGGCCTCCCAATGCAATTGCCATCGCTTGGCAGGATTCCAGTTTTGCGCGCGTTACGCACGAGCAAATGCGACACCCGCCGGATTGAATACAAAAAGCGCCGGATTTCTCCGGCGCTTTTTCAATATATCAAAGTTCAGATCGCATCAGCCGTTGACGGCCTGCTTGTGCTGGACCGGATGGCTCTTCTTGAGCAGATCGGACACCAGGAAGGCCAGCTCGATCGCCTGGTCGGCATTGAGGCGCGGGTCGCAATGGGTGTGGTAGCGATCCTGCAGCTCTTCGGCGGTGATGGCGCGGGCACCACCGGTGCACTCGGTGACGTTCTTGCCGGTCATCTCGATGTGGATGCCGCCGGGATGCGTGCCTTCGACGCGATGCACCTCGAAGAAGGTCTGCACCTCCTTCAGGATGCGGTCGAACGGCCGTGTCTTGTAGCCGGCGGCCTCGATGGTATTGCCATGCATCGGATCCGACGACCACACCACGCTGCGGCCTTCCTTCTGCACCGCGCGCACCAGTTTGGGCAGATGTTCGGCGACCTTATCGGAACCGAAGCGGGCAATCAGCGTCAGCCGGCCAGGCTCGTTCTCCGGATTGAGCAGGTCGATGAGCTGCAACAGGCCGTCCGGCGTCAGCGACGGGCCACATTTCAGGCCGAGCGGGTTCTTGATGCCACGGCAGTATTCGACATGCGCGTGGTCGGGTTGGCGCGTGCGATCGCCGATCCAGATCATGTGGCCGGAGGTGGCGTACCAGTCGCCCGAAGTCGAATCGACGCGGGTCAGCGCCTCTTCATAACCGAGCAGCAGCGCTTCGTGGCTGGTGTAGAAATCGGTCTCGCGCAGTGCGTAATTGGTCTCCGAGGTGATGCCGACGGCCTTCATGAAGTCCATCGTCTCGGTGATGCGGTTGGCGAGCGACTCGTATTTCTCGCCCTGCGGGCTGTCGGACACGAAGCCGAGCATCCATTGATGCACGTTCTCCAGGCTGGCGTAGCCGCCCTGGGCGAAGGCGCGCAACAGGTTGAGCGTCGCCGCCGACTGGCGGTACGCCATCTCCTGCCGCGCAGGATCGGGAATGCGCGACTTGGCATCGAACTCGATGCCATTGATGATGTCGCCGCGATAGCTGGGCAGCGTCACACCGCCCTTGGTCTCATTGTCGGACGAGCGCGGCTTGGCGAACTGGCCGGCGACACGGCCGACCTTCACCACCGGCTGCGCGCCGGCGAAGGTCAGTACCACCGACATCTGCAAAAAGACGCGGAAGAAGTCGCGGATATTGTCGGCGCCATGCTCGGCGAAGCTCTCGGCGCAATCGCCACCCTGCAGAAGGAATGCGTCCCCGGCAGCGACGGCTGCAAGCTGCTTCTTCAGCTTGCGCGCCTCACCTGCAAAAACCAACGGCGGAAAGGTGGCGAGCTGGGCTTCCGTGTTCCTCAGCGCGACAAGGTCCGGATAGGCAGGAACCTGCTGGATCGGCTTAGCTCTCCACGAATTCGGCGACCATTTCGTCATCGAAGCACCCAACGCTCTTTCGCACGGACGCCATCGCCCGCCAATCCGCCCAATATGGGGTCGCGGCTCCATACACGAAGCCGATTTCCTATTCTAGACCGGAATTGGCCGCGTGGCGAATGGGCACGGCACGGTGAAAGTGCCGGTGCGGCTGTGCCCAGAGCACCAGCGACACCCTGCTACGCCGCCGCCTTCTCCACCAGCCGTGCCAACTGCGTCATGACAACCGCCGAGCCTGCCAGCCGCTTTTCGGGGGTCGGCCAGTCGCGGCTGAAGACGACGCTCTGGTCGGGCCGGATCTTGGCCAGCGAGCCCTGTTCGCCGATGAGCTTGACCAGCCCGACCGGATTGGGGAATTCCCGCTTGCGGAAATGGATGACGACGCCTTTCGGCCCGGCGTCGAGCTTCTCGACGTTGGCCTTGCGGCAAAGCGCCTTGATGAAGACGATCTTCAACAGATGTTTTACCTCTTCCGGCAGCGTCCCGAACCGGTCGATCAGCTCGGCGCCGAAAGCATCGATCTCTGCCGTATTTTCGAGATCGCCAAGACGGCGATAGAGCGCCAGCCTGAGCTGCAGGTCCGGGACATAGCTTTCCGGGATCATCACCGCTGTGCCGACGGCGATCTGCGGCGACCAGCCGCCGTCCTGCACCTCGCCGGAATCCTTCACTTCGGCCACCGCCTCCTCCAGCATCTGTTGGTAGAGCTCGAAACCAACCTCCTTGATGTGGCCCGACTGCTCTTCGCCGAGCAGATTGCCGGCGCCGCGGATATCGAGGTCGTGGCTAGCCAGTTGGAAACCGGCGCCGAGCGTATCGAGCGACTGCAGCACTTTCAGCCGACGCTCGGCTGTATCGGTGAGCTTGCGGTTGGCGGGCAGTGTGAACAGCGCGTAGGCGCGCACCTTCGAACGGCCGACACGGCCGCGCAGCTGATAGAGCTGCGACAGTCCGAACATATCGGCGCGGTGCACTATCAGCGTGTTGGCGGTCGGGATATCGAGGCCGGATTCGACGATGGTGGTCGACAAAAGCACATCGTACTGGCCGTCATAGAAGGCGTTCATGATGTCGTCGAGTTCGCCCGGCGGCATCTGGCCATGCGCCACCGCCACTTTCAGCTCAGGCACGGATTCGCGCAGAAAATCATGGATTTCCGCGAGATCGCTGATGCGCGGCACGACATAGAAGGAATGGCCGCCACGGTAGCGCTCGCGCAGCAACGTTTCGCGGATGACCAGCGGATCGAAGGGCGAGATGAAGGTGCGCACTGCCATGCGGTCGACCGGCGGCGTAGCGATCAGCGACAGCTCGCGCACGCCGGTCAAGGCAAGCTGCAACGTTCGCGGGATCGGCGTCGCCGACAAAGTCAGGACGTGGACGTCGGTCTTCAGGTCTTTCAGCCGTTCCTTGTGCTTGACGCCGAAATGCTGCTCCTCGTCGATGATCAGCAGGCCGAGATTCTTGAACGAGATCGAGGAGCCGAGCAGCGCGTGCGTGCCGACGACAATGTCAACCTGACCTTCGGCGATGCCCTTCTTGGCCTCGGCCAGTTCCTTGGCGCCGACCAGCCGCGAGGCCTGGGCGACACGGATCGGCAGGCCCGAGAAGCGCTGCGAGAAGGTCTTGAAATGCTGGCGCGACAACAATGTCGTCGGCACCACCACCGCCACCTGAACGCCTTCCATCGCCGCGATGAAGGCGGCGCGAAGTGCAACTTCGGTCTTGCCGAAGCCGACATCGCCGCAGATCAGCCGGTCCATCGGCTTTCCGGCGCCTAGATCATCCATGACCGAATCGATCGCCGTCTGCTGGTCATCGGTCTCCTCATAGGGAAAACGCGCTGCAAACTCGCCATAGAGGCCTTCCGCCGGCACCAGCGCCGGTGCGGCCCGCATCTGCCGCTCGGCGGCGATGCGGATCAGCTGCCCGGCCATGTCGAGCAGGCGCTTCTTCAGCCGCGCCTTGCGCGATTGCCAGGCGCCGCCGCCAAGCTTGTCGAGCGTCGCCTCGGCCGAATCCGAGCCATAGCGCGACAGCAGCTCGATGTTTTCCACAGGCAGGAACAGCCGATCATCGCCGGCATAGTGGATTTCGAGGCAATCGTGAGGCGCACCAACCGCCTCGATGGTACGCAACCCGATGAAACGGCCAATGCCATGATCGGAATGGACGACAATATCGCCCGAGGACAACGCCGAAGCCTCGGCGATGAAGTCGGACGCGCGCTTCTTGCGCTTCGAGCGTCGGATCAGCCGGTCGCCGAGAATGTCCTGCTCGGCGACAACGACCAGTTTCTCCGTCTCGAAGCCGGATTCGAGCGGCAGCACGGCCAGTCCAGCCTGCCCCGGCTCAAGCCTTTCGGCTTCGGCAAGCGTCGCCACCGGCTTCAGATTGCCAAGATGATGCTCGGCCAGGATCTGACCAAGCCGGTCGAGCGAACCCTCGGTCCAGCCGGCGACGATGACGCGGCGGCGTGCAGCGCGCTCGTCGGAAATGTGTTTTACGACGACGTCGAAAACGTTGGCGCTAGGGTCGGCGCGTTCCTCGACGAAGCTGCGGCCGTGGCGCGAGCCGGCATGGAACACCTTTTTCGCACCGGCATCGGGCGCATCGAACGACGTGAAGTCTATTGCTTCGCGCGGGCCAAGCGAGGCAATCAGGTTCTCTGGCGACAGATAGAGCAGATCCGGCGGCACCGGCTTGTAGGGCACCGCGTCCTTCAAGGCGCCGTCTGCCTGCTTCTTGCGCGCTTCGTAGTGGTCGAGGATCAGAGTGTGGCGCTCGGCCAGTGCCTCATGCGCCAGATGGTCGAAAACCACAGGCGCGTCGGGTAGATAGTCGAAGACGGTTTCCAGCCGCTCATAGAAGAACGGCAGCCAGTGCTCCATGCCGGCAAACCGCCTGCCCTCGCTGACCGCTGCATAGAGCCCATCGTCGCGCGAGGGTGCGCCAAAGGCTTCGATATAGGCACGGCGGAAGCGGCTGATGGTTTCCGGCGTCAGCGCCACCTCGCTCATCGCCTGCAACGCCATCGACTTGCGCTGGCCGGTGGTTCTCTGTGTTGCGGTGTCGAAGACGCGGATCGATTCCAGCGTATCGCCGAAGAAATCGAGGCGCAGCGCCTCCGCCCATCCGGGCGCGAAGAGATCGAGGATGCCGCCCCGCACTGCAAATTCGCCGATGCCGCGCACCGTCGGTACCCGCTCGAAGCCGGAAGTCTCCAGCCGCGACACCAGTACGTTCATGTCGATCTGGTTACCGGGCTTGGCGTGAAAGGTCTGCGCCTCGACGAGTTCCGCCGGCGGAATGCGCTGAAGCAACGCATTCGCGGTGGTGAGAATGACGGCGCGGTGCGGCCTCTTCGCCAGCGCAATCATTGCTGCCAGCGCATCGAGCCGCCTTGCGGCGGCATCGGCGCCGGGCGAGACGCGGTCGTAAGGCAGGCAATCCCAGGCCGGCAGTTCCAGCACCGGCAGGCCCGGCGCGGCAAAGGCAAGCGCCTCGACGATCGCCGGCAGACGCTGGCCGTCGCGTGCCACGAAAAGCACCGGCTTGTCAGGGGCGATCTCGTGCGCAGCCTGCACCAGCGCAAAGGCTTCGTAGCCGTCGGCGACGCCATCGACAATGAACTGGCCGGCGCGGCCTTTCGGCAGACCGATCGTAGGGATAAGGCTCATGGCTACACGTTGTTCAGAAGGTCATGTCCCGGCGCGAAGCCAGGATTTTTTGCAGGACGGCACAATCTATATCCGTCGGAACCGGGCGCTCGCCGGTGACGATAGGCAGGAATTCGGTGTCGGGAATGTCGAGAAGCCTCTCATATTGGTCGATTTCGTCGCCGGTCAAGGCGCCGATCTCGGCATCGGCGAAGCTGCCGAGTATCAGGTCCATCTCGCGCATGCCGCGGTGCCACGAACGAAACAGAAGCTTGCGGCGGCGGGTATCGAGCCCCTCGCTTGATCGAGTCGTTCCGGTCATCGTGCAACATCCTTGCCCAGGCGGCGCATATAGCGTGGATAGAAGGCGGTGTCAGCCTTGCGCTACGGCCGGCGCAACATAAGCTGACATCATGCGTCCCTCCCTCCTCGATCCGCTGTTTGTCCCGATCACCTCGCTTGCCGGCGTCGGGTCGAAGGTTGGCGCATTGATCGAGAAAGTCGTGGCGGCGGATCTCGGCGACCGGGCAGCGCGCGCCGGCGACCTCTTGTTCGTGCTGCCGCATACTGTCATCGATCGCCGCAACCGGCCGGGCATCGCCGGTTCGGCCGAGGGCGCAATCGTCACGCTCGATGTGCGCATCGACCGCCACCAGCCGCCGCCGCGCGGCAACAGATCGGTACCCTACCGGGTCTACGCCCATGACGAGACTGGCGAGATCGCGCTGACCTTCTTCCATGCCCATGCCGCCTATCTCGAAAAAGCGATGCCCGTAGGCGAGCATGTCGTCGTCTCGGGCCGCATGGAATGGTTCAACGGCCGCCCGACCATGGTTCATCCCGACCATATCGCACTTGCCGGCGACGCAGAAAACCTCCCATTGGTCGAGCCGGTCTATCCGCTGACCGCCGGGCTCTCGGGCAAGGTGCTGCGCCGGGCGATTGGCCAAGCGCTGGCCCGCCTGCCGGTGCTGCCCGAATGGCAGGACGGCGAGTTCCGCCGCCGCCACGCCTTTCCTGCTTTCGGCGATGCGCTCACCCGCGTCCACAATCCTGCCGACCCGATCGACGTCTCAGTCGACGGCGCAGCGTGGCAGCGCCTTGCCTATGATGAGTTCTTGGCCGGCCAGGTATCGCTGGCGCTGGTCCGGGCCAAGGTCCGCCGATTATCGGGCCGGCCACTCGTCGGCGACGGCCGCATAGTCGAACAACTGCGCGCGGCACTCCCCTATTCGCTGACCATGTCGCAGGAAATGGCGCTTGCCGAAATCAACGCCGATCTTGGCGACCCCGAACGCATGCTGCGCCTTTTGCAGGGCGACGTCGGCTCCGGCAAGACGGTGGTCGCGCTGCTTGCCATGGCGCGTGCCGTCGAGGCCGGCGGCCAGGCGGCATTGATGGCGCCGACCGAAATCCTGGCGCGCCAGCATCTGGCAACGATTGCGCCGTTGGCGGAACGGTCCGGCTTGCGCGTCGCCATCCTCACCGGCCGCGAAAACGGCCGCGAGCGCGCCGACACGCTGACCGGGCTGGCCAATGGCGACATCGACATGGTCGTCGGCACCCATGCGCTGTTCCAGCAAACGGTGACGTTCCATGACCTCGTGTTCGCCGTCGTCGACGAGCAGCACCGTTTCGGCGTCCACCAGCGCCTTGCCATCACCGCCAAGGGCGATGCGCCCGACATGCTGGTGATGACGGCAACGCCGATACCGCGGACGCTGGTGCTGACTGCCTTCGGCGACATGGACGTGTCCAAGCTGACGGAAAAGCCGGCCGGCCGCCAGCCGATCCGCACCGTCACCTTGCCGCTTGAACGGCTCGACGAGCTGATCGGCCGCATGCTCGACGCTGTCGCCGATGGCCAGAAAATCTACTGGATCTGTCCGCTGGTTGAGGAATCCGAGGAGATCAAGCTGATGTCGGCCGAGGACCGTTTTGCCTCGCTGAAGCCGCTGTTCGGTGATCGGATTGGCCTGGTGCATGGCCGCATGAAGGGCGCCGACAAGGACGAGGCGATGCGCGCCTTCAAGCAGGGTGAAACGCGCATCCTGATCGCCACCACGGTGATCGAGGTCGGCGTCGATGTGCCTGACGCAACAATCATGGTCATCGAGCATGCCGAGCGTTTTGGCCTTGCCCAGTTGCACCAATTGCGCGGCCGGGTCGGGCGCGGCGACAAGCCGTCGTCCTGCGTGCTGCTCTACAAGGACCCGATTGGCGAGACGGCCAAACGCCGGCTGTCGGTGATGCGCGAGACCGAGGACGGCTTCCGCATCGCCGAAGAGGATCTGAAGCTGCGCGGCGAAGGCGAGTTGCTCGGCACCCGCCAATCCGGCACGCCGGGCTTCCAGGTGGCGCGCATCGAGGCGCATGCCGACCTGCTCGAGGCCGCCCGCGACGATGCGCGGCTGATCCTGTCGCGTGATCCGGAACTGCAGTCCGAACGCGGCACGGCGCTGCGCCTGCTGCTCTATCTATTCGGCCGCGACGAGGCCGTGCGGCTCCTGCGCGCCGGCTGAGGCATCGCGTCGAGCGGCGGATTGGCGAGCGCGCCGTGGATCTGCTCGCCGTTCACCGTCACCATTTTGACCGCCGGCGCCACCAGGCCGGCCGAAACGATCAGCTTGGCTCCGTCCTCGATCGTCATGTCGAGCAGCACGATGTCGGATTTCGGTACATACATCAGAAAGCCCGTAGTCGGGTTAGGCGTACACGGCATGAACACCGCAATCAGCGGATCGCCTTGCTGGTCGAGCTTCTGGTTGATCTCGGTTTCCTTCTCGCTGGCGACGAAGACCAGCGACCAGACCCCCTTGCGCGGATATTCGACCAACCCGACCTGGCGGAACATGTCGCCCTTGTTCGACAGCACGGTCTCGAAAATCTGCTTCAGCGAGCCGTAGATGCCGCGCACCAGCGGCATGCGGCCAAGCAGGCGCTCGCCGAAGTTGACGATGGCGCGACCGACGATATTGGCTGTCAGGAAACCGATAAAGGTGATGAGGATCAGGGCAACGATCAGCCCAAAACCCGGCACTGGAAACGGCAGGTAGGTGTCCGGATTGTAGCGTACCGGGATGTAGGGTTTCACCCAGGAATCGACCCAGCCGATAAGCGACCAGGCAATGTAGGCGGTGATCGCCAATGGCGCGCAAACGACGAAGCCGGTCAGGAAATAGTTTCTCAGCCGGGTCATGCCTGAGGTCTTGAGAGCATCCGACATGGTTCACCGCAGCGTGTGTTTGCAACGCGACACTACTGAACCCGAAGGCGCTTTGGAATTGCGAAGTTTTTAAACGAGACCTATTCCACCGTTACCGATTTCGCCAGGTTGCGAGGCTGGTCGACGTCCGTGCCCATGAACACGGCGGTGAAATAGGCGAGCATCTGGATCGGCAGCGCGTAGATGATCGGCGAGATGATTTCCGGCACGTCCGGCAAAACGATCGTCTCCATCGTCTTCACCGTAGCGTGTGCAGCGCCCTTGCTGTCGGTGATCAGGATGATCTTGCCGCCGCGCGCCGCCACCTCTTGCATGTTCGACACCGTCTTTTCGAAGATGCGGTCGTGCGGGGCGATGACGATGACAGGCATGTTCTCATCGATCAGTGCGATCGGCCCGTGCTTCAGCTCGCCGGCGGCATAGCCTTCGGCGTGGATATAGGAAATTTCCTTGAGCTTCAGCGCGCCTTCCATGGCCAGCGGAAAATTGGTGTCGCGGCCGAGGTAAAGTACATTCTTGTAGTGCGAGAGGTCGCGAGCGATCTTTTCGATCTGCCCATCGAGCTTCAGCACCTGGTTGGCGTAACGCGGCGCTTCGGATAGCGCGCGCACCAGTGTCTTCTCCTGCTCGGGCGAAATGGTCCCACGCGCCATACCAGCTCGCACCGCCAGCGAAGCCAGCACGGAGAGCTGGCAGGTGAACGCCTTGGTCGAGGCGACGCCGATCTCCGGGCCGGCCAGTGTCGGCAGGATGACGTCGGATTCGCGCGCCATGGTCGATTCGCGCACATTGACCACAACACCGATCTTCATGCCGGCCTTGCGGCAGTAGCGCAGCGACGCCAGTGTGTCCGCCGTCTCGCCCGATTGCGAGATAAAGAAGGCGGCATCGGTCTTCGACAGCGGCATCTCGCGGTAGCGAAACTCCGAGGCGACATCGATGTCGACCGGCAGCCGCGCATAGCGCTCGAACCAGTATTTGCTGATCAACCCGGCGAGATAAGCGGTGCCACAGGCCGAAATCGCCAGCCGGTCGATCTTGGCGAAATCGAATGGCAGGTCGAGCGGCTTCGAGACGCCACCGACGAAATCCACATAATGTGCCAGCGTGTGCGAGATCACTTCTGGCTGTTCGTGGATTTCCTTTTCCATGAAATGGCGCCGGTTGCCCTTGTCGACCATGAAGCTCGTGCTGAGCGACTGCTGGCGTTTGCGGTCGACCTTGTTGCCGTCCATGTCGAAGATGGCAACGTCGTTGCGGCGCACTACCGCCCAGTCGCCGTCTTCCAGATAGGTGATCGAGTTGGTGAACGGGGCAAGCGCGATGGCGTCGGAGCCCAGGAACATCTCGCCATCGCCATGTCCGACGGCCAGCGGCGGGCCATTGCGGGCGCCGACGATCAGATCCTCGTCGCCCTTAAACATGATGGCCAGCGCAAAGGCGCCTTCCAGCCGCTTCAGCGCCTGATGCGCGGCCTCGACCGGCTTCAGGCCCCTGGCCAGTTCGCGCGCCACCAGATGGGCGACGACCTCGGTGTCGGTCTGCGAGGAAAACGTATAGCCGTCGCGGATCAACTCATCGCGCAATTCGGCGAAATTCTCGATAATGCCGTTATGGACGATGGCGAGCCCGTCGGAAAAATGCGGATGCGCATTGGTCTCGTTCGGCACGCCATGCGTTGCCCAGCGCGTGTGGCCGATGCCGATCGTGCCACCGAGCGGTTCGTCCTTCAGCCGGCGCTCGAGATTGATCAGCTTGCCTTCGGCACGGCGACGGGCGAGATGGCCATGATCGATGGTCGCGACGCCGGCCGAATCATAGCCGCGATATTCGAGCCTTTTCAGCGCATCGACGATAAGCGGCGCGACCGGCGAGTTACCGACTATTCCAACGATACCGCACATGGCGCTTCCCCCGACTCTGACTTCAAACCCGGCACTATTTAGAGACTGCCTGGCGACCGCGAAAAATCACATTCCATTTCGTCCGGTATCAGCCGGACTATCCTGCACAGATGCACCATCACAGAGCGCTCTTGCAATCCGGTTACTGCAATTGCTCAGTTTCTCCGCTCATATATCCTATCTCGCCTCAAAGGCTCCTGAAATCAGTCAAAGACATGATGCGGCCATGAACGAACGAATTGACACGGTGACACTTTGGCGTCCGGTTGGGCCACGCGAACTGGAGTTGATCCAGAGTTCAGGGATGCGCGCCTTTCCTCCTCGACTTGCCGATCAGCCGATCTTCTATCCGGTAACGAGCGAGGCCTATGCCACCCAGATCGCCCGAGACTGGAATGTGCCCGCGAGCGGATCAGGTTTCGTGACCCGTTTCGAGGTGCGCCGCAGCTTTCTGGACCGTTACAGCGTCCAGCATGCCGGCAGCCGGGCGCATCTGGAATACTGGATCCCGGCCGAAGACCTGTCCGCCTTCAACGATGCAATCGTTGGGGAAATCCAGCTTGTCGCTGAGTTCCGTTAGGCTATCCTTTTTTGTGGGCAGCCGCGGCCGAAGCGAACCGTTCGCGCAACTCCTTGCCCTTGCCGGGCAGAGTCCGCTGGCGGGCACGGCCGAAGGCCAGTGCATCGTCGGGCACGCTTTCGGTGATGACGCTGCCCGAGGCGATGTAGCCGCCCTTGCCGATCGACACCGGCGCCACCAGCGAGGAATTCGAGCCGATGAAGGCGCCCTCGCCGATATCGGTGAAGAATTTCGAATAACCGTCATAATTGCAGGTGATGGTGCCGGCGCCGATATTGGCGCCTGCGCCGATGCGGGCATCGCCGATATAGGTCAGGTGGTTGACCTTGGCGCCCTCCTCGACGATCGCTTGCTTTACCTCGCAGAAATTGCCGACCTTGGCTTTGTTTCTCAGATCGGCCCCGGGCCGCAGCCGCGCGAACGGCCCGACATCGCAATTCGACGCGATGGTTGCGCCTTCGATATGGCTGAAGGCATGGATCTTGGCGCCCGTGGCGATTTTCACGCCCGGCCCGAACCAGACATTGGGCTCGATGATCGTATCGGCGCCGATATCGGTGTCGTGCGAGAAGAACACGGTTTCTGGCGCAATCAGCGTCACGCCGGAAAGCATCGCTTCATGCCGCCGGCGCGCCTGCCAGATGCCTTCCGCCTGGGCAAGCTCGGCGCGGTTGTTGATGCCGAGGGCATTTTCGAAACTGGCTTCGATGGCGACGACATCAAGTCCTTGCGCAGCGGCGATCTCGACGATGTCGGTGAGATAATACTCGCCCTTGGCGTTCTTGCTGCCGACTTGATCGAGCAGCTTCAGCGCATGCCTGCCGGCGACCGCCATCAGCCCGCCATTGCAGAAGGTGATTTTCTTCTCCTCGTCCGAACAGTCCTTCTCCTCGCGGATGGCGACGAGCTTGCCGGCCTTTTCGATAAGCCGGCCGTAGCCCGAAGGATTTTCCGTACGGAAGCCGACCACGACGACAGCCGCACCTTCGGCCAGCTTCAGCCGCGCCGCCGCCAGTGCTTCCGGATCGATTAACGGCGTGTCGCCAAACATCACCAGGATGTCATCATAACCCCTTGATATCGCTGCCCGCGCGGCAAGCACGGCGTGCGCGGTGCCGAGGCGCTTTTCCTGAACAAAAGTCTCGACCTTCGGCGCGAACTTGAGTGCCGCCTTGCGCATCTCGTCGGCGCCATGGCCGATCACCAGCGCCAGATCACCGCTGCCGGCGGCTTCAGCCGCCTTGACGACGTGGGCAACCATCGGCAGGCCGGCGATTGTGTGCAGCACTTTCGGCACCGCACTCTTCATGCGCGTGCCTTCACCGGCAGCGAGGATGATGGACAGGCAGGATCTCTGGCTCATGGGGACAGCAACCGTTGAAAGGAGTCTGGAATCGAAGCGTTGGTAGCACCGGCGCCATGCTGCACCAATGCGGTTAAATTCCGGTGAGACGGTGGAACCTCCAACCCGCGAGACGCTCAAGCCGATCGGCTCAGGCGGCTTCCGCCTCGTTGCGTGATGCGAAGCCGGGGGCTCGGCCACGACCGTATTGCCGTGGCGAACAGTTCATGACCCGCTTGAAGGCTGTGCTGAAGGCGCTTTCGGATTCGTAACCGAGCGACAGCGCGATGAGGGCGACGGGATCGCTGGAATTCGTCAGCCGGTCGCCGGCCAGCAGCATTCGCCAGCGCGTCAAATAGTCCATGGGCGATGCGCCGACCGTCTCCTTGAATCTAAGCGCAAAGGTCGATCGCGACATGCCGGCCCGTTCCGCCAGCTCCTGTAACGTCCAGCCATGCGCCGGATCGTCGTGCATGGCGCTGATCGCCGCGCCCATCTGTTTGTCCGCCAGGGCAAAGAGCCAGCCGATGCAACCTTTCAATCCTTCCGAAAGATGCAGCCGCAGCGCCTGAACCAGCATCATGTGGGCGAGGTGCCGGATCACCAGAAAGCCGCCCGGTTGTGGCTCGCGCAGCTCCTGCATCATCCGCTCCACCGACCAGCGCAGCGCAGACTGGTCCGACTCTTTGCGGATATGCACAATGGCTGGCAGCATCCGCAACAGGATGCCGGCATGATTGCCGCCAAGCGCGAAGCGGCTGCTGACCAGAAAGAAATCACCGCCGCCATTGTGGGTCACGACACCGCCGGCTCGCGCTGGCGGAAAAATCTTGACGGCTTCAACAGGCGCCAGGCCCATGTCGCTTGCAAGGCGGAAAGGCCGTCCGCTCGGCAGCAGGAAACAGTCCCCCGTCTCAAGGTGCACTGCGTCGGCAACGCCCTCCACCGAAAGCCAGCACCGGCCCGAGACCACCGCTCCCGTCTTGATGCTTTGCTGCTGGTCGGGGAACTGGATCGACCATTCACCACCTGCATCGAAGCCGGCCGACATATAGTTTCGCGGCTTCAGCAGCGAGAGCACATCTGAAAGGGGATCCATGGGTCATTCCGGACGATTGCGAAGATAATACGGACTTTACCGCATAGATCGTATTTTCTCAAGCGCCTATCACGACGCCACCGGGCCGCGAACATGGTCGTGGTCAGAAATGAACAAGGAGAAGTCGTGATGCGTGTTTTCCTTACCGGAGCGACCGGATTCGTCGGTTCTGCCGTCGTTCAAGAACTCATCGGTGCCGGCCATCAGGTGCTCGGCCTCGCCCGCTCGGAGGCGTCGGCCAAGTCGCTTGCCGCGACTGGAGCCGAGGTGCATCGAGGCGACCTCGAAGACCTGGAGAACCTGCGCAGGGGTGCGGCAGCCGCCGATGCGGTGATCCACACCGGGTTCAACCACGACTTTTCGAAGTTCGCGCAAAACTGCGAAATGGACCGGCGCGCCATCGAGGCGATGGGCGGTGCACTCGAAGGCTCCGAGCGCTCCCTGCTCGTCACCTCCGGAACCGCGCTCCAGGCGCGGGGCCGTATCGCGACGGAGGAAGATGCGCCTGTCCCCGCTTCCGCTTCGTATCCCCGCGCCTCCGAAGCGACAGCCGCCGCGCTGGCGGCACGCGGGGTGTGCGCGTCGGTTGTCCGCCTTCCGCCGTCGGTCCATGGCCAGGGCGACCACGCCTTTGTTCCGATCCTCATCGACCTTGCTCGCAAGAAGGGCGTGTCGGCCTATGTCGGCGAAGGGCTCAATCGCTGGCCCGCCGTGCATCGGTTCGATGCCGCCCGCATCTACCGGCTTGCGCTCGAGCATGGCGCCGGTGGCGGGCGCTATCACGCGATCGCCGAAGAAGGCGTGCCGTTCAAGGACATCGCTGGCGTGATCGGCCGGCGCCTGAACGTGCCGGTCGTCGCCAAGTCCGCCGAAGAGGCCGGCGATCATTTTGGCTGGTTCACGATGTTCGCGGCGATGGATGTCCCGACTTCAAGCGAGCGAACCCGCGCGCTGCTGGGCTGGGCGCCGAGCGGACCCGGGCTCATCGTCGATATCGACCAGCCAAGCTATTTCGGAGGCTGAACGGACCACGTAGCTGTGGTACCTTGTGCCGCAGTTACGGCCTCGCGCCTCGGCCGGGCGGCAAACCTATCCCAATTGCCCCAGCACCGGAAAATTCTCGAGCAACCAATAGGACGCCGCCTGCACGCCGCCGGTCAGGAAAAACACGCCGGCCACGACCAGCAGCGCGCCAATGGCTTTTTCGACGCGGCCGAGATGGACGCGGAATTTCCCGAGAAAGCGCATGAAGGCGCCGGAAAACAGCGCCGCGACCAGGAACGGTATGCCGAGGCCGAGCGAGTAGGCGGCAAGCAGCAGCGCGCCCTCGCCCACCGTCTCGCGGCCGCCGGCAAGCGTCAGGATCGGCCCCAGCACCGGGCCGATGCAGGGCGTCCAGCCAAAGGCAAAGGCCAAGCCCATGACGTAAGCGGCGATCAGGCTGGCCGGCTTGCCTTGTGACTGGAAGCGCGCCTCGCGTGAAAGCAAAGGGATGCGCAATACGCCGAGGAAATTCAGCCCCATCAGGATGATCAGCACTCCGGCCGCCATTGCCAGCGGCTCCTGCCAGACCCGTAGCAGATGGCCGATAGTGGAGGCGCCGGCGCCCAGCGCGACGAAGACGGTCGAGAAGCCGAGCACGAAGGCGATGGAGGAATTAACCAGCGCGCCTCGCGCGCCAGCCTTTGCCGCAATGCCGGCTTCGCCGCGGAAATCGTCGACCGACACGCCGGCCATGTAGCACAGATAGGGCGGTACCAACGGCAGCACGCAAGGTGACAGGAACGAAATCGCTCCCGCCCCGATCGCGCTGACATAGCCGACGTCCAATGCCATTTCCGTCTCCCGATGACTGCGCAGCCATATAGCCGCGACAACGGCCATCCGCCAATCACCATCGCGTGGCCCCAGCAAGTCGTCGCCCTCGCCTGGATCTATGGAAAACAGCCCGGGAAGAAAGGGCCGCCAGGCAGCGTTGATCAAACGAAGCGCGTTGTTCCGCGCGCTTTTTCGAATCATCCAAGGAGAAGTCCATGAAAACGATCGCAATCGGCATGGCCGCGCTTTTGCTCGGCACCGTCGTGTCCTACGCCGCCGAGGCGTGGAAGGAAGCAGAAGTCGGCGGCACCAAGATCTACACCGACGCCGGCGGCATGACGCTCTACACCTATGACAAGGACGAGGCCGGCAAGTCGAATTGCTACGACAAATGCGCCGCCAATTGGCCGCCACTGAAAGCTGACGCCAACGCCAAGGCCGAGGGCGAATGGACGATCGTCGACCGCACCGACGGCACCAGGATGTGGGCCTATGAAGGCAAGCCGCTCTACACGTTCATCAAGGACAAGAAGGCCGGCGATGTCACCGGCGAGGGCGTCGGCGGCGTCTGGCATATCGCCAAAGCCGACTGAGCCTTGAGCCTCTGACCCGCTGTAACAGGCGGTAATACGGCTGGTCGCCGGGACGTTGACCCAACCACCCCGGCGGCCAGCTTTTCAGCACAGCAATTCCGTGCGACTGTCTGAGCAAATGCCGGGCTGCATATTGCGCAGTTCACAGCGTCTGTTCAAGCAGGGCTGGCGCGTGCTCGATGTTTCTCTTATATCCGCGGGAGAGTTTGTCCCGTTCTCCAGGATCAATTGCCGGGTTTGTCCAGCGATAGGCTGCCCATTTCCCTTGTCCAGGATTGCGGAAATCGCAAGGCGCGCCGTTGGGTTGCGCATTCGGTGCAGGGCCGCATTTTGACTGCTTGGCCTTGACCGGATGCAAAAGCGCGGCCATGTGAGCGACACATTGAATGAGATTTCGTCGCGCGCAGCGGAATTCTTCTGCCGCATCACAACTGATATGAGACCGTATGGACGTCGTCGTCGTCGAATCGCCGGCCAAGGCGAAGACAATTAACAAGTACCTGGGCAAGAACTACAAGGTTCTGGCCTCGTTCGGCCATGTCCGCGATCTACCGGCCAAGGATGGCTCGGTGCGCCCGGATGAGGACTTTGCCATGTCCTGGGCCGTCGACACCGCGTCTGGAAAGCGTCTCGCCGATATCGCCAAGGCAGTCAAGGACGCCGACGGGCTGATCCTCGCCACCGATCCGGACCGTGAGGGCGAAGCGATCTCCTGGCATGTCCTGGAAGTGCTGAAACAGAAGCGCGCGTTGAAGGACAAGCCGGTCAGCCGCGTCGTCTTCAATGCCATCACCAAGGCGTCGGTGCTGGAGGCGATGGCCAATCCGCGCCAGATCGATGCGCCGCTGGTCGATGCCTATCTCGCCCGCCGCGCGCTCGACTATCTGGTCGGCTTCACGCTGTCGCCGGTGCTGTGGCGCAAGCTGCCCGGCGCCCGCTCGGCCGGCCGCGTCCAGTCGGTGGCACTGCGTCTGGTCTGCGACCGCGAATCCGAGATCGAGCGCTTCATTCGCGAGGAATACTGGCAGGTCGCCGCCATCCTCGGCACGCCGCGCAAGGAAAATTTCGAGGCGCGGCTGACCGCCTTCGAGCGCAAGAAGCTGCAAAAGCTCGACATTTCCAACAAGGCGCAGGCCGACGACATCAAAGCGATGCTCGAAGGCGCCAGCTTCAAGGCAGTGTCGGTCGAAGCCAAGCCGACCAGGCGCAATCCCGGCCCGCCCTTCACCACCTCGACGCTGCAGCAGGCAGCCTCATCGGGTCTCGGCTTTTCGGCCAACCGCACCATGCAGGTGGCGCAGCGGCTTTATGAGGGCATGGAGATCGGCGGCGAGACCACCGGCCTGATCACCTATATGCGAACCGACGGCGTGCAGATGGCGCCGGAGGCGATCTCTGCCGCACGCGATGCGATTGCCAAGGAATTCGGCCCTAAATACCTGCCTGAAAAGCCGCGCGTCTATTCCGCCAAGGCCAAGAATGCCCAGGAGGCGCACGAAGCGATCCGTCCGACCGATTTCATGCGCACGCCGGCTTCCGTCAGGCAGTATCTCGACGCCGACCAGGCGCGGCTTTACGAGATGATCTGGAAACGCGCCATCGCCAGCCAGATGCAGCCGGCCGAGATCGAGCGCACCACGGTCGAGATTGAGGCGATCAACGGTTCGCGTACCGCCGAGCTTCGTGCTGTCGGCTCGGTCATTCGCTTCGACGGCTTCCTAGCCGCTTACATCGAGCAGAAGGAAGAAGATTCGGAAGACGAGGAAAGCCGCCGCCTGCCCGAGATCCGTGCCGGCGAGCAGCTCACCCGCGAGGCGATCAACGCCACCCAGCACACCACTGAGCCTCCGCCGCGCTATTCCGAGGCGTCGCTGATCAAGAAGCTGGAAGAACTGGGCATTGGCCGGCCGTCGACCTATACGGCGATCCTGAAGACGCTCGAGGATCGCGATTACGTCACCATCGACAAGCGCAAGCTGGTGCCGCAGGCCAAGGGCCGGCTATTGTCGGCTTTCCTCGAAAGCTTCTTCGAGCGTTATGTCGAGTACGACTTCACCGCTTCGCTCGAGGAGAAACTCGACGAAATCTCCGACGGCAAGCTAGCCTGGAAGGATGTGCTGCGCGATTTCTGGAAGGATTTTTCCGGCGCCGTCGCCGACATCAAGGAGTTGCGCGTCACCGACGTCCTCGATGCGTTGAACGAGGAACTGGCGCCGCTGGTGTTTCCCACGCGCGAGGATGGCTCCAACCCCCGCATATGTCCGAAATGCGGCACCGGCAACCTGTCGCTCAAGCTCGGCAAATTCGGCGCCTTCGTCGGCTGCTCGAACTATCCCGAATGCTCCTTCACCCGCCAGCTCGGCGACGCAGCCAATCCCAATGGCGAGAACGGCAGCGGCGAAGACGGCACCAAGGTGCTCGGCAAGGATCCCTATACCGCCGAGGAGATCACGCTGCGCAATGGCCGGTTCGGCCCCTATATCCAGCGCGGCGACGGCAAGGATGCCAAGCGCTCCAGCCTGCCCAAGGGCTGGACTGTCGATTCGATCGATCACGAAAAGGCGCTCGCCCTGCTGTCGCTGCCGCGCGACGTCGGCAAGCATCCGGAATCCGGCAAGATGATTTCGGCCGGGCTGGGGCGCTACGGGCCGTTCGTGCTGCATGACGGCACCTACGCCAATCTCGACAGCATCGAGGACGTGTTCTCGATCGGCCTCAATCGCGCCGTCTCGGTGATCGCCGAGAAGCAATTGAAAGGCAAGGGCGGCCGCAATGGGGGCACGCCCGCTGCTCTGAAGGAGCTTGGCGAGCATCCTGCCGGCGGCGGCAAGATCGTCGTGCGTGACGGCAAATACGGGCCTTATGTGAATTTCGGCAAGGTCAACGCGACGCTGCCGAAGGGCAAGGATCCGCAATCGGTGACGGTCGAGGATGCGGTGGCGCTGATTGCGGAAAAGGAAGCCAAGGGCGGCAATGGCGGCAGAAAGCCGTTCCGCAAAGCGGCCGCGCCTGTGAAGAAAGCGGCAGCGGCCAAAAAACCGGCGGCCAGGAAAAAGGGATAGGACGGGTTGGCGCGCAAAGTCTCCGGAAGAAGCCACGGCGATCTGCGCACCGCCGATACCCGTGCCAAGGTCAGGGACAATTACCGGCCTTCGCGTGACGAGATACTGCGTTACATCGCAGAAAATCCGGACCGCGCCGGAAAACGCGACATCGCCAAGGCGTTCGCGCTGCGCGGCGAAGACCGTATCTGGCTGAAGGACATGTTGCGCGATTTGCAGGACGAAGGCCTGCTGACCAAGGAGCGCAAGCGGCTTGCCCGCGTCGGGGCCCTGCCCCACGTCGCGGTGCTCGACATCTTTAGCCGCGACGCCGACGGCGTGCTGCTGGCGCACCCGACCGAAGCGATCGGCAATGGCGAACCTCCGGTCATAGCGATCCGCGTGTCGCGCGGCGGCAATGGCCCGACGCCTGGCATCGGCGACCGGGTTTTGGCCAAGACCTTTCCAACCGACGATCCGGCAGGCCCGGCCTATACGGGCCGGGTGATGAAGATCTTCGAGAAGCGCACCGATGCGGTTCTCGGCGTTTTCCGTGTGCTGAAGGACGGCACGTTCCGCATCGAGCCGGTGGAAAGGCGCCAGCCGGAGCTGGTCGTCGACAAGGAATTCCAGAACGGCGCCAAGAATGGCGACCTGGTCGAGGTCGAGCCGGCGCGGGCCTCCCGTTACGGGCTGCCGAGAGCCAAGGTGCTGGCGGTATTGGGCTCCTTGACCAGCGAAAAGGCGGTCTCGATGATCGCCATCCACGCGCACGACATTCCGCATATTTTGCCCGCCGACGTCATCGCCGAGGCAGAGGCGGTCAAGCCGGCGACGCTTGCCGGCCGCGAGGATTGGCGCGAGCTGCCGCTGCTCACCATCGATCCGGCCGACGCCAAGGATCATGACGACGCGGTGTTCGCCATGCCCGACACCGACGAGACGAACGCCGGCGGCGTGATCGTCACCGTCGCCATTGCCGATGTCGCCGCCTATGTGCGCTATGGCACGGCGCTCGACCGCGAAGCGCTGAAGCGCGGCAATTCGGTCTATTTCCCCGATCGTGTCGTGCCGATGCTGCCGGAGCGCATCTCGAACGACCTCTGTTCGCTGCGCGAGGCCCAGGATCGTCCGGCGATAGCGGTGCGCATGACTTTCTCGGCTGATGGCCACAAACTCAGGCACTCCTTCCATCGCATCATGATGAAGTCGGCGGCGAAACTCGCGTATCAGCAGGCGCAAGCGGCGATCGACGGCGCACCGGACGACACGACTGGCCCGATCCTCGATGCGGTGCTGAGGCCGCTATGGGACGCTTACGCGATCCTGAAGCGCGGCCGCGACACGCGCCAGCCGCTCGAGCTCGATCTGCCGGAGCGCAAGATCCTGCTCAAGCAGGACGGCACCGTCGACAAGGTCGTCGTGCCGGAGCGGCTCGACGCGCACAAGCTGATCGAAGAGTTCATGATCCAGGCCAATGTCGCCGCCGCCGAGACGCTGGAGGCGAAGCGGCAGGCGCTGGTCTACCGCATCCACGATGCGCCCTCGCTCGCCAAGCAGGAATCGCTGCGCGAATTCCTGCAGACGCTCGGCCTGTCGCTGGCGCGCGGTGCGCAGATGCGGCCGAACCAGTTCAACGGCATCCTCGCTCGCGTGCGCGGCGCCGACAATGAGGGACTGGTCAACGAAGTGGTGCTGCGCTCGCAGAGCCAGGCCGAATATTCGCCTGCCAATATCGGCCATTTCGGCCTCAACCTGAAGCGCTACGCGCATTTCACCTCGCCGATCCGCCGGTATGCCGACCTGATCGTGCATCGTGGGCTGATTGCCGCACTCGGCCTTGGTCCGGGCGGCCTGACGCAGGACGAGGCGGAACGGCTGGAAGAGGTCTCAGCACTGATCTCGGCGACCGAGCGCCGCGCGATGGCCGCCGAGAGAGACACGGTCGACCGGCTGATCGCCGCCTATCTCGCCGAGCGCATCGACGACCGTTTCGACGCCCGCATCTCGGGCGTCACCAAATCGGGACTGTTTGTCCAATTGCCGCAGTACGGCGCGGATGGCTTCATTCCGGTTTCAACGCTGGGCGGCGACTACTATATATACGACGAAACTGCCCGATCGCTTTTCGGAGAACGCACCGGCAAGGGCTATCAGCTTGCCGACCGCGTCGAGGTTCGCCTGATCGAGGTGGCGCCGATGGCCGGCGCGATGCGTTTCGAGATGCTGACCGAACCAAAGCCGCTGCCCGGCTCCAAACGGTCGTTCCACAAGGCCAAAGGCCGCGCCCGGGCGTCGCAATCGCGTACCGGCTCGCGCGGCAGGAGACGGTGATGCCAAAAGAACTGCAGGTGGAAGAACTGGTTTTCGGCGGCGAGCATCACTCCGGCCGGACCGCCCGGCCGCTATGGACGGCAATGAAGCGCGGCATGCTTGGCCGCTGCCCGCATTGCGGCGAGGGAAAGCTGTTTCGCGCCTTCGTCAAGACCGTCGACAAATGCGATCATTGCGACGACGAGCTCCATCACCATCGCGCCGACGATCTGCCGGCCTATCTTGTGGTGGTCATCGTCGGCCACATCGTGCTCGGCGCTTTCATGGGTGTCGAGGCGACCTCGACCCTCTCCACCTGGCAGCACATCGCAATCTGGGTGCCATTGACCATCATTCTAGCCGTCGTCCTGCTGCAGCCGGTCAAGGGTGCTGTCATCGGCCTGCAATGGGCATTTTATATGCACGGCTTTGGTGGCGAAGAAGACCTGATCGAGTCGCATCCCGAGGCTTGAAGCCATCACTGGCGCAATCGGCTATGGATGAAGCCCACTTTCGCATGAGAGAAGATTCCGCTAGGTCGAGCGCATGGACGGCATGACCAAGGCGGAAGTCGACAAGGTTGAGCGAAGCGCAATCGCGCTCGACAGCCAGCCAATACGCCCCCGTGACGCCGCGACGCTGATCCTGCTCGACCGCAAGGACGGTGAGTTGCTGGTGCTGATGGGCCGTCGCCATGCCCGCCACGCCTTCATGCCTGGAAAATTCGTGTTTCCCGGTGGCCGCACCGATCCGGCCGACAGCCGTATCCCCGTAGCCACTGCATTGCACCCTGACGAAGAAGCGAGATTGACCGCGGGCATCGGCCGCACCAGCGCTGCCCGCGCCCGTGCCATTGCTTTGTCGGCGATCCGCGAAACCTATGAGGAGGCCGGGCTGCTGATTGGCCAAAAAGGCGCCTTCGCGACCGCCAAGCGCGACTGGCAGGGCTTTGTCGAACACAGTGTTATTCCATCACTGCAAGCGCTGCGCTTCGTCGCACGCGCCATCACGCCGCCCAACCGGGTGCGCCGCTTCGATACGCGCTTTCTCGCCGCATGGCGCGACGACGTCGCCGTGGAACTGCCGGGTGGCGGTCCGACCAACGAGTTGGAAGACGTCGTTTGGCTGCCGCTGGCCAAGGCCAGTCAAGCCGACGTTCCAGACATCACGCGCACGGTCCTGGAGGAGCTGGAAACGCGGCTCGCCCAGGATCCGCTGCTGAGGCCCGGCGGTCCCGTGCCGTTCTATCGGCTTGTCCGCAATCGCTTCGTCCGCGAAATTCTCTAGAGCAGCCAGGCATTCCATGACAGTCGATACCCAGCCGCAGAGCGAGGAACGCGTACACTGGCTGCCGATGGTCGCGGCGATCTCTTCGATCAGCGTCGTCGGCATCGCCATCGGCCTCGGCATGCCGCTGCTCAGCGTCATCCTGGAAACGCGTGGTCATTCGGCGTCGATGATCGGTCTCAATACCGCGGTCGCCGGCCTCGCCTCGATCGCCGGCGCGCCGCTCGCCACCCCGCTTGCCATGCGGTTCGGGGTCGCCTGGACGATGCTTGCCATGATCGTCGCCGGGGCGCTGGCCTTTGTCGGTTTCCATTTCGCGCCAGCTTTCTGGATGTGGTTTCCGCTGCGCGTCCTGCTGCACGTCGCGCTGACGGTGCTGTTCATCCTCTCAGAATTCTGGATCAGCACCTCGGCGCCGCCACACCGGCGCGGACTGGTCCTCGGCATCTATGCCACCGTGCTGTCTCTCGGCTTTGCCGCCGGGCCATGGCTGTTCGCTCATCTCGGCAGCAGCGGCTTCCTGCCCTTCGGCGTCACCATCGCTTTGGTGACGCTCGCTGCCATACCGGTTCTGGCAGCACGCAACGAGAGCCCGACGATCGTCGCCGACGGCGAAACCAGCAATTTCCTGCGTTATATCTGGCTGGTGCCGACGGCGACCGCGGCCGTGCTGGTGTTCGGTGCGGTCGAGACCGGCGGCTTTGCGCTGTTCCCGGTCTACGGCAACCGCATCGGCTACTCCGAGGCCGACGCAGCTCTTTTGCTCACTATGATCGGGCTCGGCAACGTGCTGTTGCAGATCCCGATCGGCATGATCAGCGACCGCGTCAGCGACCGCCGCTATCTGCTGATGGCCTGTGCCACGGTCGGGCTTGTCGGCACCGTCTTTATGCCGTTCTTCGCGCAGAATTGGCACTTGATGGCAGCGCTTCTGTTCGTCTGGGGCGGCGTGGTCGCCGCCATGTACACGATCGGTCTGGCGCATCTCGGTTCCCAGCTTTCCGGCCACGAACTGGCCTCCGCCAACGCCGCCTTCGTGCTTTGCTACGGTGTCGGCATGGTGCTTGGCCCGCAGGCAATCGGCATCGGCATGGATGCTTTCGGGCCGTCGGGCTTCGGTTGGGCGCTCGGCCTGTTCTTCGCCTGCTATATCGTGCTGGTTGGCACCAGGCTGCTCCGCAAAATCCTCTGAGTGGGCCCGCTGCCGACATTGCTCCCACTGCTGACTAACTACTGACACCACCATGTCAGGAGCGCTCGCGTATATGCTCCCTCAAAGTGCATAAGCAGGGAGACCTCGGATGATCGACAGTGGCTTTGAGACGAAATCGCTGCGGATGGAATTGCTGCTGCTGGTGACCTTTCAGGCACCGGCCGCCGATGTCGACCGCATCATGGAGGCGGTGGTCGCGATCGCGCCGCTCAGAATGGGCAAATATGACAGCAATGCCTTTCAGGCAGCGGACGGCATCGAACGCTACCGGCCGCTTGAAGGTGCCGCCGCCGGCGCCGAGACGGAATTGCGCAGGCGGCCGGGCACTGTCGAGGTGTCGTTCGAACTGCCCGACGACCAGAAGCTCGCCGCTCGCGTCGTCGAAGCGATTTACCAGGTTCACAGTTATCAGGAGCCGGTGATCCGCATTCAGCCGCTGCTTGCCAGCCGCTCCAAGGGTCTCGACGACCGCGCCAACCCGAACCGCTGGTGGAACACGACTGGAGACTGGAAGAAGGCGCTGCCAGTCACGGAAGACGCTTGAACCTGGACAAGGGTTGACTTTCCGGGCGCGTTCTTTATGTGTCGCGGCAAGTTTCCCGCGTCCGGGTGTTTCCCCGTGCTCCAGCGGCCAAAACTCCACGAACATTAACGGACGAACATCATGGCCAAAGCCGCAAACATCAAGATCAAGCTTCTGTCGACCGCCGACACCGGTTTCTTCTACGTGACCAGCAAGAACAGCCGCACCAAGACGGACAAGCTGTCGTTCCGCAAATACGACCCGGTCGCCAAGAAGCACGTCGAGTTCAAGGAAACCAAGATCAAGTAATCCGGTTTTCTCTCGCAGTACCGAAACGCCGCCTTCCGGGCGGCGTTTTTCGTTTCGGGGATGCAGGACTAGCCGATGCGATCACCGCTTGCCGGATCGAACAGATGCAGCGACGCCGGGTCGGCCGACAGGCGCACGGCCTCACCCGGTTTCACACTGGCCCGACCCATGGCGAAGACGCACACCTGCTGGCCGGCAAGCTTGGTGTAGAATTGAGTCGACAGGCCGAGCGGCTCCACTACGCCCACCTCGCCTTTCAGCGCGCCATTGTCGGCAAGCCGGATATGCTCCGGCCGTAAGCCGACGGTGATCGCATCGCCATCCCTGAGCGGCAACCCGTCCGGCAGCCGCAGCTTCTGGCCGTCGGCCAGTCCGGCATCCGACTTGGCGGTCTTTTCAACCACGGCAGGCAGGAAATTCATGCCGGGCGAGCCGATGAACCCGGCGACGAACATGTTGACCGGCCGGTCATACAGATCGAGCGGCGCACCGACTTGCTGGACGAGGCCGTCATGCATGACGACGATACGGTCGGCCATTGTCATTGCTTCGATCTGGTCATGGGTGACATAGACCGAAGTGGTCTTCAATTGCTGGTGCAGCGCCTTGATCTCGGCACGCATATGGACGCGCAGCTTGGCATCGAGGTTCGAAAGCGGCTCGTCGAAGAGAAAGACTTTCGGGTCGCGGACGATGGCCCGGCCCATGGCGACGCGCTGACGCTGGCCGCCGGACAATTGCCGCGGCAAGCGTTGCAGAAGCGCATCGAGCCCGAGCCGCTTGGCGGCACCGTCCACCCTTGCATCGATCGCCGGCTTGCCGGCCTTCCTCAGCATCAGGCTGAAACCCATGTTCTTCGACACGTCCATATGCGGATAGAGCGCGTAGGACTGGAATACCATGGCAATGTCGCGGTCCTTTGGCGCGATGTCGTTGACCAGGCGCTCGCCAATATGGATTTCGCCGTCGGAGACCTCCTCCAGCCCGGCGATCATGCGCAGCAGGGTCGATTTCCCGCAGCCGGATGGCCCAACCAGGACGACGAACTCGCCGTCGGCGATTTCGAGATCGACCGCGTGCAGGACGCGCACGGCTCCATAGTCTTTGCGGACTTTGTCGAGAGTGACGGAGGCCATCGATCTATCCCTTGACGGCACCAGCGGTAAGGCCGGTGACGAGGTAGCGTTGCAGGAAGGCAAAGAACATGCAGACCGGGATCAGCGCCAGGATGGAAGCGGCCATCATCTGTCCCCAGTCGACCGCGAATTTGCCGATATAGGTGAGCAGGCCGACCGCGAAGGTCTTCTGGTCGTCGCTGGAAATCAGCATCAGCGCAAACAGCAACTCACTCCAGGCGGCGGTAAAGACGAAGCCGAGCGTCGCGCCCATGCCGGGCAGCGTCAGCGGCACGATCACCTTGCGCATCGCCTGCAGGCGCGTGCAGCCGTCGATCATCGCCGCCTCTTCCAGGTCTCGCGGAATGCCATCGAAGAACGACTGCATCAGGAAGGTTGCAAAGGCCGTATTGAAGGCGGTGTAGATGATGACGAGGCCGGTCAAGCTGTTGATGAGGCCGATCTGCCCCATGATGCGGTAGATCGGCGGAATGACCATCACCAGCGGAAAAGTCTGGGTGAGCAGAAGCAGAATGGCCAGGGTCGCCTTGCCGCGGAAGGAAAATCGCGACATGGCGTAGCCGGCCAGCGTGGCAATGACCGTTACGAAGGCCGCCGTCGACACCGAAACGATAACGCTGTTCAGGAAGTAGCGCGGGAAATCGGTGGCTTCGAGCACGGTGACGAAGTTCTGCAGCGTCGTTTGCGACGGCCAGAAAGTGATGCCTTCGGAGTAGAGCAGCCGCTCCGGCGTGACCGAGATCTTCAACGTCCAGAAGATCGGGAACAGCGCGAAGGCCATATAGGCGCCGATGGCGCCGTAGAGGCCGATGCCGCCGAGAACGCGCGAGGAGACGGAGCGTCCTGCAATCATCAGACGTGCCTCACCAGCGAGCGGCGTATGCCGATCAGTGCAATCGCATAGACGATGAGCAGCACAAGCAGCAGCACCGCCACTGCGGAGGCATAGCCCTTGTCCAGCGACTTGAACGCGCTGACGTAGATATAGACCGGCACTGTGGCGGTCGAACCGGCAGGCCCGCCTTCGGTCATGACGAAGATCAGGTCGGCGAAGGTGGCGATCCATATCGTGCGCAGCATGACGGTGATGACGATGGTCGGCGCCAGGAACGGCAGCGTCACCTTGGTGAAGCGCTGCCACGGCGAGGCGCCGTCGATCGCCGCCGCCTCATGCAATTCCGAGGGTATCGACTTCAACGCCGCCAAAAGTGTGATGGCAAAAAAGGGAATGCCGAACCAGACATTGGCGACGATCGGCCCCCACATGGCTGTCGAGGGATCGGAGAGCACGTTGGTCGGCTCGGCTTTCAGCCCCAATGCATAGAGCCAGTGGGGCAGCGGCCCGATGATCGGATTGAACAGCCAGGCCCAGGTCAGGCCTGACAGGAAGGACGGCACCGCCCAGGGCAGGAACACCACCGCCTGCACGATCTTTCTGCCCCGGAACGGCATGTCGAGCAGCAGCGCCAGGCCAAGGCCGAGGAAGAACTGGAAGAACAGGCTGGCTGCCGTCCACCACAGCGTGTTGACGAGCGCCTGCGCGAGCACGGGATCCGACAGCATCGCCTGATACTGCCCAAGCCCGACATATTCGGATTTGAATGCCGAGAACTTGCGGAACGAGTAGCCGATACCGATGACCAGCGGCACCAGGAGCACGACGACCAGCAGCACGATAGCCGGGCTGAGATAGAGCCAGGGCTCGATCGCGGCATGGGATAGCCGCTTCTTTCGCGGTCTGCCGGCGGATCGTATTTCGGACACGGCATAGGTCATTGGTGCTGGATTGTCTCCTGAAGCAGCGTCGAGGACAGCGCCCTTCTCCCAGTTTACGGGAAAAGATGCCGGTCCACCCTCCGCAGCTGCAGCGCAGCTGCTGCGGAGGACGGGCAGGCAGATGAGAGCCAGCACGAGCCACGACGGGTTGGCGCCGCCCCTCATCCGTCACTTTGTGACACCTTCTCCCCGTGAACGGGGAGAAGGAAGAAAAGCTATTTCTTGTTCTTGGCCAGCCAGTCCTGCTGTTCCTTGGTCAGGAACTTGGCCCATTCGTCGGCCACGTCCTTGGCCGCCTTCTGGCCAAGCAGCACTTCCTGAAAATTCTTGATCGCCACCTGGTCGACGAAATTGCCGAGGTTTTCCAGATGCGTCGGCGGCGTCACCATCTCGTATTTGTCGCCGTTGTTCAGTTCTTCGAACCAGCCCTTGAACTGCTCGGTCCTGAAGTGAGCGTCCTGGTCGGCGCCGTTGTGGATCGGAATGACGCCGACTTCCTTTGCCCATTCCAGATTGTCCTTGGGCGACAACAGCGTCGCCATCAGCTTCCAGGCATCGTCCTTGTGCTGGGAATTGGCGAACATCGCCCAGCCGGCATAACCGAGCGTCGGATAGGATTTGCCGCTCGGCCCGACCGGCATCGGCGCCACGGCGAAGTCGTCGGCGCTCATCTTGTCGGCGATGCCGAGCAGCGCGTCGGGATCCTGGTTCAGCATGGCGCAGGTGCCACTATAGAAGCCGGTGACGGTCTCGTTAAAACCCCAGCTCACCGCATCTTTCGGCGCCAGGCCATTCTTGTACATGTCGGCGAGCATCTGCAGGCCCTTGACCGAGCCTTCCTCGTTGATGGTCGAGGTGCCGTCCTCGTTGAAATAGCCGCCCTTACCAGCGGCAATGTTCATGAACATGTGCATGCCGTTGAAGGCGCCCGGGCCACCGCGCAGGCAGTAGCCGTATTTGCCCGGTATCGCCGAGATCTTCTTGGAGTCCTCGACGAATTCGTCGAGCGTCGACGGCGGACCGTCCAGGCCGGCCTCCTTGAACAGCTTCTTGTTCCAGAACAGCGCGTTCAGGTAATAGCCGTAAGGGATCATGTACTGCTTGTTGTCGACCGTCGAGCCGAACTGCTTGGCGCGCTCGCCCAGCGTTTTGGCATCGTCCCATTTGGCCATGTATGGCCCGAGGTCCTCGAGCTGGCCGTTGGTCGCGTAGAGGCCCATCCAGCGTTCCGGCATCTCGACGATGTCGGGCGTGTCGCCGGCCTGCACCATGGTGAGGAACTTCTCGAACGCCTGGCCCCAAGGCAGCGACACGAGCTCGACCTTGACGCCCGGATTGGCCGTCTCGAACTCGGCGATTTGCTTCTTGAGGAATTCGGTACGCGGCGGGCTGGTAATGACCTCGACCATCTTGATGGTGGAATCGGCCAGCACGCTGCCGGCGGAAATCGCGAGACCCGCGACGGCACCAAGAAGGATGCTCAGTTTTTTCATGTTCAGCACTCCCATTTTGAACGGCTCCTTTTATCTTTTTGCTCTGTCGAAGGCCTGGGCGACATCCGCCCACAGGTCTTCGACACTTTCCAATCCGACACTGAAGCGGATGGTTCGCGGGCTGACGCCGAAGCGCGCCATCGAATTCAGGCCCGGCGTCTGCTCGAGCGAGGCCTTTGCCGGAACGACCAGGCTCTCATGGCCGCCCCAGCTGACGCCGATGCGAAAGAGTTTCAGCGCATCGACGAAAGCCGGGATGTCGACGTCTTCCGTCACTTCGAATGAGAACAGCCCGGCATAGCCGGCAAGCGTCGCCTTGCCTGGATGGTTGGAATAGGCCGGGTGGTTGACCCGCTCGACATGGCCATGCGCCTTCAACCGCTCGGCGATGGTCAGCCCGCTCTTCATGTGGTGCGGCAACCGCAGCGGCAATGTGCGCAGCCCGCGCAGCAACAGCCAGGCCTCGAAAGGCGAAAGCTTGCCGCCGAGATAGGAATAGGTCTGCTCGTTGATGTGTCGGATATGGGCAGCCGAACCGGCCACCACGCCGGCGACTGTGTCGCTGTGGCCACCGAGATATTTCGAGGCAGAATGCAGCACCAGGTCGACACCGTGTGAAATCGGCTTCTGGAACACCGGCGTCGCCCAGGAATTGTCGATCGAGGTGACGATGCCCTGCTCTTTGGCCAGCCGTGCCAGATGCGTTATGTCCTGGAGCTCGAACATCATCGACGTCGGGCTTTCCAGGTAGAGCAGCTTGGCGCCGGGAAGTGCTGCGGCGACCGCGTCCGGATCGGAACCGTCGACATAGTCGACCTTGATGTTGAGCCGAGGCAACAGCCGTTCGAACAGCCGGTAGGCATCGCCGTAGCAATTGCGCACGACAACCATGCGCTCGCCGGCACCGACGAAAGCAAGCACCGTGGCGCTGATCGCCGCCATGCCGCTGGAAAAGCCGCGCGCGGCTTCCGCGCCTTCGAGAGCCGCGACACGCGCCTCGAACTCCATGACCGTCGGGTTGTCGCCACGCGAATAGATCGGCTGGCGTCGCCTGCCGGCGAATGTGTCGGCCATCTCGGCATAATTGGCGAAGGTGAAGAGCGAAGTCTGGTAGATCGGCGGCACCACCGCACCGCCGGGAAAAGGCTCGTCATGGGCGAGAAGCGTCGCAGCCTCGGCGAGATAGTCGTTTTCGAAACCGGCGGGATGGTCGTTCATTTCTGGCCTGAGAGTTTGAGTTTGGCCGCACCGCGTTTCAGATCGTCCTCGACGGTGGCGATCAGCTTCAGCGCCTCGGCCCGGGCTCCCTCCGGATCGTGCGCGGCGATGCGTTCGTAGATGGTGCGGTGGTAAGGAAAGCTGGCGTGGCCGAAGTCGCGCACGCCGAGCGGATGCTCCCAGAAACGGTGGAACAGCTCGTGCATGGCGGCGATGATCTGCTCGAACAGCGGATTGCCGGAAGCGCGGTAGATCGACTGGTGGAATTCCCAGTCCTCCTCCGCCGACATGCCGGCGCGCGTGTGGAAGGCCTGCTCCATAATGTCGAGCTTGCGCCCGATCTCGACGAGATTTGCCTGGCCGGCGCGAACGGCGCAAAGGGCGGCTGCTTCCGCCTCCAGCGCGCGGCGGATTTCCAGCGTCTGCATCAGGCTGGTGAAATCATTGCCGCCGGCCAGCGTCAGCGGCATGTGCAGCATGTCCAGCGACACCACTCCCTTGAGATACGTGCCGCTGCCTTGCCGCCGCTCGACCAGGCCGAGCCCTTCCCAGCGCGTCAGCGCCTCGCGCACGGTGTTGCGGCTCACCTTGAGGCGCTCGGCAAGGATGCGTTCGGTCGGCAGTCTCTGGCCGGGCCCGAGGGCTTCCCGCATCACAAAGCCGGCCAGGGCCTTGAGCACCGCGTCGTCGCGAGCAGTTGCCTGTATGGGCGAAAGGCCGAATTCGGTCATGCCAACGGGTCACCAAAAATGGCTCAATGGTCCAACCAATTTCTGCATAGAAGACAGGCTCTGTCAATCGGCTGCAGGCACATGCGTACCGCCCCCAGCGTGCTGATCAAAAGGCGGCCTACCTGTCACGGCAAAAAGCCAGCATTTTCTGGATGCTGACACAGAGTCCTGATGTGTTTTGAAATTGGGGGCCGGCCGGCGTTTGGCAGCGGTACGAGGAGGCCACTATGTGCCAGCGCCGGCCGGCCGACCCCACGGACCCAGGAGATGCGGCGGACCTGAGCATCATGGGGTATTCTTCGGGTCGAACCGGCGATCTAGCCTCGTGCCGGTTACGTCTAAGGGCTGCACATTTGCGCACCAACTTATGAAAATCAACAGTTTCTTAACCAAGCCTCGCAAATCGCTTGGATTAAGGTAAATTCGTAACCTTGTCGCGTTGACTGGCTAATTGGTGTCCGGGCTATGCCGCCTTGGCGACGACGCGATTGCGGCCGCCGCTCTTGGCCTCGTAGAGCGCGAGGTCGGCGCGTTTCATCAGCGCAGCGACCGTATCCACCCCTTTCAGCACCGACGACACGCCGACGCTGACGGTGACTTCGATCGCTTTGCCCTCGCTGCCAACGGCAAACGGCAGTTGGGCGATTTCGGCGCGAATGCGCTCGGCTACCTTTTCGGCTACCGCGCCGTCCGTGTCCGGCATCACCACCACGAACTCCTCGCCACCGAAGCGGCAGGCCAGGTCGATGCCGCGCACATTCTTGCGCAGCCGCCGCGCGAATTCGCGCAGCACGTCGTCGCCGCCGTCATGGCCATGCGTATCGTTGATGGTCTTGAAGCGGTCCAGATCGGTGATCATCACCGACAGCGGCCGGCGCCGTGCCACGGCGCGGTCGAACAGCGTCTGCAGATGGCTGTCGAGATAGCGGCGGTTGTGCAGGCCGGTCAGGGCATCGGTCACCGCCATCTCGATGGTCTGGGTGACGCTGGCGCGAAGCTGGTCGTTGTAGCGCTTGCGGCGCACCTGCGTGCGCAGCCGCGCGGTCAGCTCCTGCTGGTCGATCGGCCGCATCAGATAGTCGTTGATGCCGAGTTCGAGGCCGCGGATGATGCGCCCCTCCTCGCCCTCGTCCGCCAGAAGGATGATTGGCAGGAAACGGGTGCGATCGAGCGAGCGCAATTGCGAGCAGAGCCTCAGCGGGTCGAAATCGGCGAAGGCCGTCGAAATCATCACGCATTCGTAGGGCAACTCGGCAGCCTGAAAGAAACCGGCATGCGGATCGGTGGCGACGTCGAGATCGGCACTGCCGCGCAGCATCTTCTGGATGCGCTCGAAGGAGGATTTGCGCTCGTCGACCAGCAGCACCTTTGGCACCGCATCGTCGGCCGCGAAGTTGCGGCTCAAAAGCTCCTCGATGCCGATATTGCGCGTCGTCGAGGCACGCAGCCGCAGCTCGTCGGTCAGCGACTTCAGCCTGACCAGGCTCTTGACGCGCGTCATCAGCTGCAGATCGTTGACCGGCTTGGTCAAAAAATCGTCGGCGCCGGCCTCGAGGCCTCGCACCCGGTCCGAAACCTGATCGAGCGCGGTGATCATCACGACCGGGATGTGCGATGTCGCCGGGTCACCCTTCAGCCGCCGGCAAACCTCGAACCCGTCCATATCGGGCATCATCACGTCGAGCAGCACGACGTCGACCTTGCCGTTCTCGCAGATCTCGATCGCATCCGGCCCGTTGGTGGCGGTCAGAACCTCGAAATATTCGGCGAGCAGCCGAACCTCCAGCAGCCTGACATTTGCTGGGATGTCGTCGACGACGAGGATCCGCGCGGTCATTTCACAAAGCTCCGGCTCGGCTGGAAAGATACATCAGGCATCGCCCAGGTAGGATTTGATAGTTTCGATGAAACGCGGCACCGAGATCGGCTTGGAAATATATGCCTCGCAGCCGCCCTGGCGAATGCGCTCCTCGTCGCCCTTCATCGCGAAGGCGGTGACGGCGATGACCGGGATGACGTGGAGATCATCGTCCTCCTTCAACCATTTGGTCACCTCGAGGCCGGACACTTCGGGCAGCTGGATGTCCATCAGGATGAGGTCCGGCCTGTGCTGCCGCGCCAGATCCAGCGCTTCCAGGCCGTTGCGTGTACGCACCGTCTCGTAGCCGCTCGCTTCGATCAGGTCGCGAAAGAGCTTCATGTTGAGCTCGTTGTCCTCGACGATCATAACCTTTTTAGGCATCGATTTCCCGTCCCGGCTGGCCTTCCACTCGAAGGGTGCCGTCATGCGCCCCTTGTCGGCACGCACCAAACCTGTTCCCACTATACGGCAATATGATTGACGAAACGGAAACCGGCCGCCGGAAAAGCGTTCGGATTCCAGGTCGGCGAGCTTGCTGCCGGCAACACTTGCCACTACTGCGAAAACAGAACGATTCCGCCCACGAAGGAAAAGTAGCGATGGCAAACGCAGCGTCAATGCGCGAGGAAGCCGAAACCATTGCCGTAAAGGCGTTGGGCTTCGTCGCCGCCGATCCGGAACTTCTGCCCCGCTTCCTGGCGATCACCGGCATCGAGGCCCATTCCATCCGCCGGGCGGCCGGCGAGCCGGGTTTCCTGGCCGGCGTGCTGCAGTTCATCCTCGCCCACGAGCCGACGCTGATGCGTTTTTCGGAGGAAACCGGCACGCCGCCGGCCGCAGTGGGCAAGGCGTTGCGGGCACTGCCGCTCGGCGACGACAATCATGAGCATTCGACATAAGCCACGATGCCGAGACTGCGGGCAGATCGAAGAGCTTTCCGCAGACGATGGGCCACTGCTGGTGCTTTATGGCGTTGCCTCTTCCCCACTGTTGTCCGTCCCAACGGGGTCGGCCGGCTTCAGCATGGCGCCGTTGACCGTCACCGAACCGTCGGCTTTGGTGTTGATCACCCATTCAAGCCGGCCGTCCGGCAGCGTCTTGCCAAACCCTTTGATCGCCAGCGCGCCGGTAAAATACTGCGCGGCCTGCGGGTCCGTCTTCGCCGCCGTCTGCAAGGTCTCCACGATCTTGTCGTAGCCGGTGATGTCGATTGTCACGTCCGCACGCGGCTTCTTGCCGGGGAAGGTCATCTCGCCTTCCATCGCAATCTCGATGTTGCCGTTCTTGATCGTGCTGTGTCCGAGAATGGCCTTTGGCGTCTTGGCCAGGAAATCGGCGGAGATCTGGTTGCCGAAATCTGCCGGCAGCGGTGGATCCTTGCTGAAATCAAGGGTTTCGATGGTTTTCTTCGCCATGCTGTCCAGATCGATGTTGGCGCCGCCGAAGTTGAGGTCGATATCCGTCGGCAGCAACGCAACGCTCCAGCTGGGCAGCACCTGCTGCGGTATTGTCAGGCCGGAAACCTTGAACGCGTAGTTGATCTTGCCTTCCTTGGCGATGCCGTCCATGCCGACAGCGGTATTCAGTTGCGTCGCACCGAACTTGCCGACCGGACTCTCCACCACAAGGTCCTTGAAGCCGTAGGTGCCGTCGATCCGCTCCCACAACGGCAGTGCTGCCGTCAGAAGCGATTTGAACTCCGCCCCATCCGCCTTGAATTTGGCTGCATCA
Organism: Mesorhizobium sp. M0563; assembly: GCF_040321065.1. Classification (NCBI taxonomy): domain Bacteria; kingdom Pseudomonadati; phylum Pseudomonadota; class Alphaproteobacteria; order Hyphomicrobiales; family Phyllobacteriaceae; genus Mesorhizobium; species Mesorhizobium sp. M0563. The sequence continues at coordinate 502,173 of NZ_JAMYQV010000001.1, read as the reverse complement.
TCAGTCGCCACGATGAAAGCAAGCAGGTCGAGCAGCGGCTTTGTCCGCAAACCCTTGCCGGCCGCATCCACAGAAAGTTCAGGCGCTTTTACAGCAGCCGGAAAACTCAACCCACTTTTGGGATCGTTGACTTTGATCGTTTCGGCGAAGTTCGTTATTTTTTCCGTCACCGTGAAATCGACGCCGCCGTTTGCGGATTTGGTCGAAACTATTACGGCAGTGCCAGGACCGACCGTGACATCCGCCTGCTGCTTGGGCTCTCGGGTGGTCATCGTCATGCCAGCCATCGAACCGGTTGCGCTCGCGAAAGCGGCCAGGTCGGGGTCATAAACTCCGGTGAACTTGTTGTCCGACACGGAGAGGTCGATGTGCTGCGCCCCCTCAGGGCCAACGAAATCGATAGACCCCTTCGGGGACACGTCCGCCGAAACGTCCCAGTGTCCATCTTTGCGCGGCTTGACCAAGATGAAGTAAGGCGTGATGTCGAACTTGAAGGCTTGCGGCTTTGCCATCAAATCCGTGACTGGCTTGAAGTCGAATGCGAGCTTGTAGGCATCGCCGTCGACTGAAATTTTCACGAACCCGATATCGAACAGCTTCTTTCCGATATAGCGCGCCAGATCGTCGGAAAGCCGCTTCGCCCCTTGCCTGTCGACCGCTTGGCCGAAGGCCGGTCCGCTGCAGGCAAGCAGTAAAACAAGTGGCAAAACGCGCTTCATGTCGATCCTCACTTATTCGCGGCCGTCAAACCGTTTCTATCACTGGTAGGGAATTACCATCACAACCGCAAGGCGAGCCGGACGGATCGATGTCGCCCGCGGCATTGCCTAAAGCACCAGCCGCACCAGCGGCCGGCCCGGCTTGCGCTCGACCAATCGCTGGAACCCGGCCTTTTCGAAGACCCGCGACGAGCCGACGAACAGCCCGATCGAGCGCGAATCCTTCGATAGATCGATCGGGCAGGCCTCGATCAGCCGGGCACCATTTTCCCGTGCGAAGTCGATGCCGCCTGTGACCAGGCGGTGCGACAGGCCCCTGCCGCGTGCCCTGGCGCGGATGAAAAAGCAGGAGATCGCCCAGACGCCGGGATCGGTGGCATCGACGGGGTCGAGCGGCGCCGACCCCCTGCCCTGGTTGTTCCATTCGGGCACATCGGCGCGCGGGCCGATCTGCATCCAGCCGACCGCCTGACCACCCTCGAAGGCCAGCAGGCCGGGCGGCGGCCCGGCCTCGATCCGGGCCTTGATATGATCCTTGTTGCGCTCCCGGTCGCTTGCGCGGCGCGCTGCCGGCGACAGCCGGAAATGTGTGCACCAGCAGCCGTAGCAGGCGCCTTGCTTACCGAAAAGATCTTCGAAATCCGCCCAAAGCTCGGGCACTAGCGGCGCTATGGTCGTATTCATGAGCTCTCTCCCGGCCCACCGCCTTGTCGTGGCGTCCGTCCTGACGTACCATTGCATTTGTTCTCTTTATGTTCGCAGCGATGGCGGCCCCTGTCAACAATCCCGAACACGGTTTTTGCCGCGACTGCCTGAATTTTCAGCGCAGCGAGGCACGCCGTTGCGAGCGCTGCGGCAGTCCGCGGCTTGCGCGCCATCCCGAGCTTTACCGGCTGCGCCTTGCCCATATCGATTGCGACGCGTTCTACGCGGCGGTCGAAAAGCGCGACAACCCGGCATTGAAGGACCGGCCGTTGATCATCGGCGGCGGCAAGCGCGGCGTCGTCTCCACCGCCTGCTATATCGCCCGCATCCATGGCGTGCGCTCGGCAATGCCGATGTTCAAGGCGCTCGAAGCCTGCCCGGACGCGGTGGTCCTCCCGCCGGACATGGAAAAATACGTCCGCGTCGGCCGCGAGGTGCGCGCCATGATGCAGGCGCTGACGCCGCTGGTCGAGCCGCTCTCGATCGATGAGGCCTTCCTCGACCTCGCCGGCACCGAGCGCCTGCATGGCCTGCCGCCTGCGGTGGTGCTGGCGCGCTTCGCTCTCAGCGTCGAAAAGGAGATCGGCATCACCGTTTCGGCAGGCCTGTCCTATTGCAAGTTCCTGGCCAAGGTGGCCTCGGACTTCCGCAAGCCGCGCGGCTTTTCGGTGATCGGCGAGGCCGAGGCTATCGGCTTCCTGGCCGAGCAGCCGGTGACGCTGATCTGGGGCGTCGGCAAGGCCTTTGCCGCCACGCTCGAGCGCGACGGCATCCGCACCATCGGCCAGCTGCAGCGCATGGAACGCGGCGACCTGATGCGCCGCTATGGCGTCATGGGCGACCGGCTCTACCGGCTTTCGCGCGGCGAGGACGACCGCCGCGTCGTTCCCGACCAGGACGCGAAAAGCGTCTCGGCGGAAACCACTTTCGACACCGACATCGCCTCCGTCGAGGAACTGGTTTCGGTGCTGAGGGCGCTGGCGGAGAAAGTCTCGGCCCGGCTGAAAAAATCCGGCATTGCCGGACGCACCGTCGTCCTCAAGCTGAAGACCCAGGATTTCAAGATCCGCACGCGCAATCGCCAGCTCGGCGATCCGACCCGGCTGGCCGACCGCATCTTTCAGACCGGGCTCGAGCTGCTACGCAAGGAAGCGGATGGCACGAAATACCGGCTGCTCGGCATTGGCGTCAGCGATCTCTCCGACGATGACCGGGCGGACCCGCCCGACCTGGTCGACGTCAAGTCACGCAAGCGCGCCATGGCCGAAGGCGCCATCGACACGCTGCGCGGCAAGTTCGGCCGCAGGGCGGTGGAAACCGGCTATACCTTCGGCAAGGGCCGTGATGCGCACCCGCCCGAACCGATCGAGGAGTGATAGTGCTAAGTGCGCCGCAGATCGATCCGGCTGGTAATCACGCGCTCGCCGGTTTTCGGGTCGACGTCGATAACGGTCAGCCGCATGCCGTCCTCGCCGTTCTTCTCGACCGTCATTTGCGCCTTGCGATCGCCATTGACCTCCTTGGCCCAACGGATGCCGAGATTGATTGCGTTGCCGGATCGGCTGCCGCTCAATTGCGCCGGCCCGGTGCGCGATCCGACATAGGTGCCGCTGTATTTCGTCCCGTTGGACCTGAGGTCCGCGCTGATGTCGCGCGTTACCAAAATAAGACCGCGGCAGCTGCCGTCGAGCGACAATGAGTTCGAAGTCGCGTCGGAATTGAAGTGACAGGAGACATTCACCGTCGGCGCATCGGTGGTGACCTTGACGATGCCTTTGCCGGCGAAATTCCCCTGGAATGAGCGAAGAAAATCCGGATCGTCGGCATGCGCTGCGCCGGCCCCGGCCGTCAGGCAGCCGGCAAGTACAAATCGTGCGAGTGATTTCATCGGACCGCTCCTCGTTGGTATCCAAAACACGGCACGCAAACACTGAGGGACCAACGCTTCCCTCAGCGGCGGGTTCCGGCTTCAACATCACTGTTTGCAACGCTTCACGGCTGGCCCAGTCGAATGCGTCGGCTAGCGGTTGCGATGAAAGCCCCGGCTTGCGACATAGCGCCCATGGCACCCGCACCCTCGATCCCCAAGGCCGCGTTCTGGATGGCGCTGTCGATCGCCTCGTTCCTGGCGATGTCGGTCGCCGGCCGGGCCACGACGGCAGAGCTCAACGTCTTCCAGGTGCTCGAGCTGCGCTCGGTGATCGGCTTTTTCATCCTGCTGCCGCTGGTCATGATGTCAGGCGGTTTTCCGGCGATGCGCACCGGGCGTCCGCTGGCCCATATTGCCCGCAACGTCGTCCACTATACCGGCCAGGCTGCCTGGCTTTACGCCTTGACGCTGATCCCGCTTGCGGTGCTGATCTCGATCGAATTCACGACGCCGATCTGGACCGCCCTGCTGGCGGTCGCTTTCCTCGGCGAAAGGCTCTCCCGGCCACGGCTTGCGGCAATCGTGCTGGGGCTGATCGGCGTGATGATCATCGTGCGCCCGGGCGTCGGTGCGGTCAATCCGGGGCATGTTATCGTGCTGGGAGCCGCAGTCTGCTTCGGCGTCTCGGTGGTTCTCGTCAAGTCGCTGACGCGGACGGACAGCGTCGTGCGCATTATCTTCTGGATGCTGATCATCCAGTCGGTGCTTGGCCTCGTCCCGGCGCTATACGAATGGCGCAACCCGCCGCTCGAGCTCTGGCCGTGGATCCTGCTGATCGCGTTTACCGGCATGTCGTCGCATTTCTGCATGGCCCGCGCACTTGTCTATGCCGATGCGACGGTCATCTCGCCAATGGACTTTTTGCGCGTACCGCTGTCGGCGGTGATCGGATGGCTGCTTTATCACGAGCAGATCGACGCCTTCACCGCTGGCGGTGGCGCGCTGATCCTGCTCGGCAATCTGCTCAATCTGCAGAAAAAAGCCGCCAAACCGGCTGAGGTCGCAGCATCGTAGCCCTGCAATTCAATCGCCATCGTCGGGTATGTTCAGAACGTGCCCACAGGCCTTGCAATGGACGGCGTCGGGCTCGTGCCGCTGCAGCCCGCATTGCGGGCAAGGAAAGAACACCTTGGTGGGACGGAAGAGCGCCTGCGCAAGCCTGACGAACAGCGATATGCCGATGATCATGGTGGCGATCGCGGTGAGCTTGCCGGCCACGCCGGGCAGGACGATGTCACCGAAGCCGGTCGTGGTAACTGTGGCGACGGTGAAATACAGCGCATCGACATAGCCCTCGAGACCGCCCACGGTGCGGAAGAAGAAGGTGTAGACGAAGCCGGTGATGACAAAGAGGAACGTCAGGAAATTGATGACCGCGCGGCTCGCCTCGCGCCATCGCCTGAAGCCGCGCATCTCGAGAAATCGCCACAGCGCGCCGCTACGCGACAGCGACCACAGCCGCAGGATGCGCAAAAAACCGAGATTGGCCAGCGCCGTAGGCATCAGCAGAGTCAGCAGGATGAAGGCATCGATCCACGACGCCGGCTGTCTCATCAGGCGCAGCATGTCGTTGGAGGCAAGCAGCCGGGCAATCATGTCGGCGGCGACGAGTGCTGCCACGGAGTAGTCCAGCCAGAGGAACGAGGACGACCTCTGGATCACCGGCGTGGCAATAAAAAAGGCAATGATGGCGAGGTCGATGACAACAGCCGCAAGCTGAAACCGGAACGCCGCCGCTGTGCGCCCGTGATACAGCTTGCGCAGCATGTCGCGGAGCCGCGCCAAGGCTGAAGAATCCTGCGCTCCACTCTTGTCTATTGCATTCATGGCGACTGCGATAACGTTTGGGCCACCAGCCGTCCAGTGTTGCCAGCCGGGCAGCCGGCTACACCAGCTCCACTTCCACCACGCCTGGCACAGCGCGCATCGCCGACGCGATCTGCGGCGAGACGCGGTAGCGGTTGGGCAACTCAATCTCGACCTCGCCCTCGCCGCCTTCCTTTATGACGATGATGCTCACCTGACTGTCGCCACGCTGCCCAAGTTGCGATTGGATTGTCGATGCCGGTGCGTCATTTCTGACGAAGATGCGCAGCGCTTTCTGGATGCGGCTTGCCTCGTCCTCCAGCGACTGCACGGTCTGGATGCGCAGATTGACGCCTTCCGGCCTGTCCTCGGCCGAAACGGTGATCACCACCGAGCGGCCGGGTTCGAGCAGATCGCGGTATTGCGCCAGCCCCTCGGAAAACAGCACCGCTTCATACTGGCCTGACGTGTCGGAAAACTGCACGACGCCCATCTTGTTGCCGGTGCGCGTCTTGCGCTCCTGCTTGGTGGTGACCGTACCAGCGAGCCGGCCGGCGGCAGCACCGCGTTTGACGGCGGCCGAAAACTCGCCCCAGGTCTGCACCCGCATTTTCTGCAGCGCCGCCTTGTATTCATCGAGCGGATGCGCCGAGAGATAGAATCCGACCACCTGGAATTCGCGGTGCAGGCGGTCGGCGGCGAGCCAGGGGTCGGTCGCCGGCAGGTTGAGCGCCTGCGACTGTGCGCCAAGCGAAGCGCCAAAAATGTCATGCTGGCCGGTGACGGCATTCTGCTGCGCCAAGGACGCCAGCCCCATCATCCGCTCGACGCCGGCCATCATCGCCGCGCGGTCATGACCGAAGCAGTCGAGCGCGCCGGCCATGATCAGGCTTTCGAAGACGCGCTTGCCGACGATCTTGGGATCGACCCTTTCGCAGAAATCGGCCAGGCTCTTGAACGGTTTTTCGCCGCGCGTGGCGACGATGTGCTCGACCGCCGCGTCGCCGACGCCCTTGAGCGCGGCCAGCGAATAGAAAATGCGGTTCTCGCCGACCTCGAAATCCCGGAACGACGTCATCACCGACGGCGCCACCACCTCGATGCCGAGGCGCAGCGCATCCTGGCGGAAATCGGCGAGCTTGTCCGTATTGCCCATGTCGAGCGTCATCGATGCGGCCAGGAATTCGACCGGGTAATGCGCCTTCAGATAGGCGGTCTGGTACGACACGACGGCATAGGCGGCAGCATGCGATTTGTTGAAACCGTAGTCGGCGAACTTTGCCAGCAGGTCGAAGATGAAGTCGGCTTGCGGCTTGCCGACGCCGCGCTCGACCGCACCGGAAACAAAGCGCTCGCGCTGCTTGTCCATCTCGGCGCGGATCTTCTTGCCCATGGCGCGGCGCAGCAGATCGGCTTCACCCAGCGAATAGCCGGAAAGCTCCTGCGCGATCTGCATCACCTGTTCCTGGTAGACGATGACGCCTTGCGTCTCCTTGACGAGATGGTCGATCTTCGGGTGGATCGACGCCATCTCCTCCTCGCCATGCTTTCTGGCGTTGTAGGTCGGGATGTTCTCCATCGGCCCCGGCCGGTAGAGCGCGACCAGCGCGATGATGTCCTCGATACAGTCGGGCCGCATGCCGATCAGCGCCTTGCGCATGCCGGCACTTTCCACTTGGAACACGCCGACCACCTCGCCGCGCGACAGCATGGCGTACGTTTCCGGGTCGTCGAGCGGAATGTGGGCGAGATCGATCTCGATGCCGCGGCGGCGGATCAGCTTAACCGCCCTGTCCAGCACCGTCAGCGTCTTCAGCCCAAGGAAGTCGAATTTCACCAGCCCGGCCTGCTCGACATACTTCATGTTGAACTGTGTGACCGGCATGTCCGAGCGCGGATCGCGGTACATCGGCACCAGTTCCCACAGCGGCCGGTCGCCGATAACGATACCGGCGGCGTGCGTCGAGGCGTGGCGGTAGAGACCTTCCAGCTTCTGCGCCGTGTCGAGCAGCGTTTGTACGATCGGCTCCCGCTCGGCCTCTTCGGCAAAGCGCGGCTCGTTGGCGATGGCGTCGGCGAGCTTGACCGGATTGGCCGGGTTCGACGGCACCATCTTGCTCAGTTTATCGACCTGACCATAAGGCATCTGCAGCACACGGCCTACGTCGCGCAGCACCGCGCGTGCTTGCAGCGTGCCGAAGGTGATGATCTGGCCGACCTGGTCGCGGCCGTATTTCTGCTGGACGTAGCGGATGACCTCCTCGCGCCGGTCCTGGCAGAAGTCGATGTCGAAGTCGGGCATCGACACGCGGTCGGGATTGAGGAAGCGCTCGAACAGCAGCGAAAAGCGCAGCGGATCGATGTCGGTGATGGTCGTCGAATACGCAACCAGCGAGCCGGCGCCCGAACCGCGGCCCGGCCCGACCGGAATGCCTTGCGCCTTGGCCCATTTGATGAAGTCGGCAACGATCAGGAAATAGCCCGGATATTTCATCTTCTCGATGACCCCGAGCTCGAAATCCAGTCTTTCGCGATATTGGTCGGCCGTGTAGCCGGGTGTGAGCCCATGCGCCGCCAGCCGTGCCTCCAGCCCTTCATGCGCCTGCCGGGCAAGCTCCTGCGCCTCCGCTTTAACCGCCGCGTCGGCGTCGGCGACATCGCGGCCGGCAAAGCGCGGCAGGATCGGGTTGCGGGTCTTCGGATAGTAGGAGCAGCGCAGCGCGATCTCGACGGTGTTGTCGATTGCTTCCGGCAGGTCGGCGAACAGCCTCGCCATATCGGCCTGGCTTCGCAGGAAGTGGTCGGGTGAAAGGCGGCGGCGATTGTCGGCCGCAACCACGGAGCCTTCGGCGATGGCGATCAGCGCGTCATGCGCCTCATAGTCTTCACGAGAAAAGAAAAACGCCTCGTTGGTGGCAACCAGCGGCAGATCGTGGCGGTAGGCGAGGTCGACCGACGACTGCTCGATCGTGCGGTCGTAGCCGGACACGCGCTCCAGCTCGACATAGAGCCGGTCGCCGAACAGGCCCTTGAGCGCCAGGAGCCGGGTCTCGGCGAGTTCGCGGCGGTCCTCTTTCAAGGCATTGCCGATCGGGCCTCGCGGCCCGCCCGTAAGGCAGATCAGACCGTCGGAGTGGCCCTGCAGCATCTCGGTCGTCAGATGCACCGCTTCGCCGGGCGGTGTCTCGAGGTAGACGCGGCTGACCAGCCTGACCAGATTGCCGTAGCCGGCCTCGGTTGCGGCGATCAGTACGACGGGCCGCATCTCCGGTCCTTGCTGCCTGCGGTCGCGCTGGCTGTCGCTCGCCTCGCCGGAAAAGGCGAGGTCGATCTGGCAGCCGATGATCGGCTGGATGCCGTCCTTCACGGCTTTCTGGGCGAATTCCAGCGCGCCGAACAGATTGTTGGTATCGGTGACGGCTATTGCCGGGCATTCATCCTGCACCGCATGGCCGACGATCTTGCCGAGTTGCAAGGCACCTTCGAGCAGCGAATAGGCCGAATGCACGCGCAGATGAATGAACCGACGCGCCGCCTGCTCCGCCCGCGACGCCTTTGCATAGGCCTCGCGCAGCAAGGGATCGCGTGGAAGTCTCTCATTCGCCATGGTTTTTTCGCGCCGCCTCACAAGGACTCAGTCGATGAAGATGTATTGTCCGGCACCGGGTAACACGAGTCCAGCGGAAGCGATTGGAGCTTTGGAAGTTTAGAGCAACCGCTGAAGCTGCCAATCTCCCCCCTCTTGGGCCCCTCGTGGGGGAGATGTCCGGCAGGACAGAGAGGGCGCTGTCCCGCCGACCTCAGGCCGGAAACAAAAAACCCGCCACAGCGGGCGGGTCGTTGGAGCCAATTAGCACCATACCCAGATTAGTAGCATAGCTGCCGGCACAAAGCAAGAACAAAATACGCCACGACGGCAAAAAGCGAATTCCTCACGGCCTCGCCTGTCCCTCCTCCACTGAGCGTGCCAACCCATTGCAAGGTCGCGTTTCTTCGCGCCCCTCTCTGTCCTGCCGGACATCTCCCCCACGAGGGGGGAGATTGGCCGTCACCTCGGCTTTCGCTAATCTCCAACGTCCCAGGCCGGCGCCGAGGCGGATTTCAGCCTCACGCGAATTGCATGATCACCGCATCGACCGCAAGGCTGTCGCCGGGCTTGGCGTTGAGCTTCGATACGATGAGATCGCGCTCGGCGCGCAGCACGTTTTCCATCTTCATCGCCTCGACCACCGCCAGCGTCTCGCCGGCCTTGACCTCCTGCCCCTCGGCAACCGCAATCGACACGACGAGGCCAGGCATCGGGCAGAGCAGCATCTTCGACGTGTCCGGCGCCACTTTTTCCGGCATCAGCCTTTCGAGTTCGGCGGTGCGCGGCAGCATGGCGCGGGCTGTCACAGACATGCCTTTCCAGGCAAGGCGGAACCCGTTCAGCACCGGCCTGACCTGCGCCGCGACTTTGCGGCCGCCGACCGTGCCGCGCCAGATGAGATCGCCCGGCCGCCAGTCGGAGGTCACCCTCAGTGCCTTGTCGCCGTCGATTGTGAGGTCGAGCTCCATCGGAATGGAAATCATGCCTTCGACGATGGCGACCGAAAGATAATCCCGGCCGATCTTCACCGCCCAATCGCGTTTCAAGGCGCCGGAATGCGGCGCCAGCCGCCCGCCCAGCCGGTCGAGCCGGTCGCGGCGCACCAGTTCGACCGCGGTGGCGATCGCGGCCAGCACCGCTTTCTCCTCGGCGTCTGGCACGATCGGCGCGAAGCCGTCTGGGTATTCCTCGGCGATGAAAGCGGTCGATATCAGCCCTTCCCGCCAGCGCGGATGCTGCATCAGCGCCGCCAGGAACGGTATGTTGTGCTCGATGCCGTCGACAACGAACCTGTCCAGCGCTTCCGACATCGCATCCATCGCCGCAAGCCGTGTCGGCGCCCAGGTGCACAGCTTGGCGACCATCGGATCATAGAACATCGAGATTTCCGAGCCTTCGGTAACGCCGGTATCGTTGCGGATGACGATTTCGCCAAATTGCCCCTCTTCCGGCGGCCGGTATCTCGTCAGCCGGCCAATCGACGGCAGAAAGTTGCGATACGGGTCTTCGGCATAGAGGCGGCTTTCCACCGCCCAGCCGTTCAGCTTGACGTCGCCCTGCTTGATGGCGAGCTTTTCGCCGGCTGCCACGCGGATCATCTGCTCGACCAGGTCGATGCCGGTGACCAGTTCCGTCACCGGATGCTCGACCTGCAAGCGCGTGTTCATTTCCAGGAAATAGAAGTTCTTGTCGCTGTCGACGATGAATTCGACCGTGCCGGCGCTCTGGTAGTCGACCGCCTTGGCCAGCGCCACCGACTGCTCGCCCATGGCTTTGCGGGTCTTGGCATCGAGGAACGGCGACGGCGCCTCCTCTACGACCTTCTGGTTGCGGCGCTGGATCGAGCATTCGCGCTCGCCGAGATAGAGCGTGTTGCCATGCGCGTCGGCAAGCACCTGGATTTCGATATGGCGCGGATCGACAATGAACTTCTCGATGAAGACGCGGTCATCACCGAACGAGCTTTTGGCTTCCGACCGCGCCCGGTCGAAGCCGTCGCGCACCTCTGCCTTGCTCCAGGCGATGCGCATGCCCTTGCCGCCGCCGCCGGCCGAGGCCTTGATCATCACGGGATAGCCGATTTCGCCGGCGATCTTTTCGGCATGGGCGGCGTTTTCGATGACGCCGAGCCAGCCGGGCACCGTCGAAACCTTGGCGGCGTTGGCGAACTTCTTCGATTCGATCTTGTCGCCCATTGCCTTGATGGCCTTGGGCTTCGGGCCGATGAAGACGATGCCTTCCTGCTCCAGCGCCTCGCAGAAGGATGCCCGCTCGGACAGGAAACCGTAGCCGGGATGCACGGCCTCGGCCCCTGTCGCCTTGCAGGCGGCGATGATCTTTTCCGGGGCCAGATAGCTTTGCGCGGCGGGAGAAGGGCCGATATGCACCGCCTCGTCAGCCATTTCGACATGCACCGCGTCGCGGTCGGCGTCGGAATAGACCGCGACGGTGGCGATGCCCATCTTGCGCGCCGTCTTGATCACACGGCAGGCGATCTCGCCACGGTTGGCGATCAGGATCTTTGTGAACATGCAGGCCTCGTCCCTCGGCTGCCCTTCTTTTCTGGGCTTCCCGTTTTATGGGCTTCAGGGGGCCGGTCAAGGCAAAGTCGGAGCCTATCCCGGACGCAAATCGGCGAGCTCTGACGAAAATCCGGGATCAGAACGTCGCTTCGTGCATAGCGCAGAGCTGAGTGGTAAGTTAAATCTAACCTGGATTGCAGACTGCCATGGGAGGATTGCCTGATGAAAACGCGCGCCGCTGTCGCCGTCGCCGCCGGAAAGCCGCTGGAGATCATGGAGGTCGACCTCGAAGGTCCCCGTGATGGCGAGGTGCTGGTCGAGATCAAGGCAACCGGCATCTGCCACACCGACGAGTTCACACTGTCGGGCGCCGACCCGGAAGGCCTGTTTCCGGCGATCCTCGGCCATGAGGGCGCCGGCATCGTCGTCGACGTCGGCAAGGGCGTCACCTCGGTCAAGAAGGGCGACCATGTCATCCCGCTTTATACGCCGGAATGCCGGCAGTGCCCGTCCTGCCTGTCGCGCAAGACCAACCTCTGCACCGCCATCCGTGCCACGCAGGGTCAAGGCTTGATGCCTGACGGCACGTCGCGCTTCTCGATCGGCAAGGACAAGCTGTTCCACTACATGGGCTGCTCGACTTTCTCCAATTTCACCGTGCTGCCCGAGATTGCGGTGGCCAAGGTCAATGCCGACGCCCCCTTCGACAAGATCTGCTACATCGGCTGCGGCGTCACCACCGGCATCGGCGCGGTGATCAACACGGCCAAGGTCGAGCAAGGCGCGACCGCTGTCGTCTTCGGCCTTGGCGGCATCGGCCTCAACGTCATCCAGGGCCTGCGCCTTGCCGGCGCCGACATGATCATCGGCGTCGACCTGAACAACGACAAGAAGGCCTGGGGCGAGAAATTCGGCATGACGCATTTCGTCAATCCGAAGGAGATCGACGGCGATATCGTGGCTCATCTCGTCAACATGACCAAGCGCGGCGCCGACCAGATCGGCGGTGCCGACTACACGTTCGACTGCACCGGCAACACGAAAGTCATGCGGCAGGCGCTTGAATCGTCCCACCGTGGCTGGGGCAAGTCGGTCATCATCGGCGTTGCCGGCGCCGGCCAGGAGATCTCGACGCGGCCGTTCCAACTGGTCACCGGCCGCACCTGGATGGGCACTGCGTTCGGCGGCGCGCGCGGCCGCACCGACGTGCCGAAGATCGTCGACTGGTACATGGACGGCAAGATCGAGATCGATCCGATGATCACCCACACGCTGAAGCTCGAGGACATCAATAAGGGGTTTGACCTTATGCATGAAGGCAAGTCGATCAGGAGCGTGGTAGTTTACTGAGGAGGAGGAGAAAGCCGCCGGCCAATCAGCCAGCGGCCGAAAATGCACATGTTCAACAAGGGAGGAGACAAAAATGCCGGAAAAACTGCATCCGAAAATCGACAATGGACTGCCCAGGGAAAAGGCCGACTTTGCCGGCGGGACGCTGGTCTGCGCCTGCACCAGCAATCCGGTCAAGGTGAAGGTCAAGGGCCAGATCGCCCACAACCATGCCTGCGGCTGCACCAAATGCTGGAAGCCGGAAGGCGCACTGTTCTCGGTCGTGGCGGTGGCCGGTACAAGCGACGTGACGGTCACCGAAAACGGCGACAAGCTGAGGATCGTCGATCCGGGCGCGCTGATCCTGCGCCATGCCTGCACCGGCTGCGGCGTCCACATGCACGGCCCGGTCGAGCGCGACCACGCTTTCAAGGGGCTGTCCTTCATCCATCCGGAGCGCTTCCAGGAGGACGGCTGGTCGCCTCCGGGCTTCACCGCCTTCGTCTCGTCGATCATCGAATCCGGTGTCGATCCGAGCCGTATGGACGGCATAAGGTCACAGCTGAAGTCGATCGGGCTCGAGCCTTATGACTGCCTCAATCCAGGTTTGATGGACTATATCGCCACCTGGACGGCGAAGAGATCTGGCGCGTTGCCGGCCTAGTAGCCGCTCGACTATCATCGATCGAGCCGGGCGACGTCGCCCGGCTCTTTCACATTTGGAACAACGATGCCCGCACCCGCTATTCTCGTCGATGCCGATGCCTGCCCAGTGAAGGCCGAGGTCGAAAAGGTTGCCGAGCGGCACGGCATCGTCGTCACCTTCGTCTCCAATGGCGGCTTGCGTCCATCGCGCGATCCGATGATCCGCAATGTCGTCGTCTCCAAGAGCGCCGACGCCGCCGACGACTGGATCGTCGAAAATGCCCGGCCCAACGACATCGTGGTGACCGCCGACATCCCGCTTGCCGCGCGCGCGGTGGCACTTGGCGCCCATGTACTCGGCCCGACCGGGCGCCCGTTTACGCCGGAGACGATCGGCATGGCGGTGGCGATGCGCGACCTCAAGCAGCACCTGCGCGAGACCGGCGAAAGCAAGGGCTACAATTCGAGCTTCGCGCCGCAGGATCGCTCGCGGTTTCTCGGCGAACTTGACCGCATCTTGCGGCGAGCGCTGAAATCCGCCTCAGCGGACTGAAACCATGACGACCGGTACCCCCACCAAGATGCCCATGCAACGCCACACGCCGTTCGCGCTGTCGGCCTGCATCGGCGTGGCAGCCTTCGCCGCAGCGCTGATCTGGCGTGCGCCGCTTGCCTATTCGATCGGCGCCAATGTGTTCTTTGCCGCCTATCTCTGTCTTGTCGTCGCTCACATGCCGCGGCTTACTGGCAGCTATCTGCGCAAGAATGCAGGCGACACGGACCTGCCGGTGCTGGCCATCTTCGCGGTCACGCTGGTTGTGGTCGCAATTGCCATCATCTCGTTGTTTCAATTGATCAACAGGGAGAAGAGCGCGGATCCCGTCGAGCTTACGGTGGCGTTGTTGTCTATCCCGCTTGGCTGGTTGACCATCCATGCGATGGCGGCACTTCACTACGCACATCTCTATTGGTTGGACGGCGACGCGATGGATGGCGACACCAAAAAGAAAATTCCGGTCGGCGGCCTCGACTTCCCGGGCGGCAAACGGCCGGAAGGCTCGGATTTCCTCTATTTTGCGACAGTGATCGGCATGACGGCGCAAACTGCCGACACCAACATCACAACCTCGCAAATGCGCCGTGTCGTGCTTGTGCATTCGATCCTGTCGTTCTTCTTCAACACGGTGACCGTGGCAGCCGCGGTCAACCTCGCAGTCAGCCTCGGCAGTCCGTAATAAATCCGGGATCGGGTGAAACATCGCTTAAGCTGGCGACGTATTGGGAGGAGAAGAGATCTGACAGGCCGCGGCGAACGTGCGGCCGGAGGGAACAACAGATGGAATCGCTGGCCAGAAACCAAGCCGCCGAAGCAGATACCGCCGCGCCGAGCGATGCGACGCTGATCTATCGGCAGTCGCGCTGGACGCGGCTGACGCATTGGCTATGGGCGATCGCGCTGTTCTTCATGCTGCTTTCCGGTCTGCAAATATTTAACGCCCGCCCACAGCTCTACATCGGCAAGGAGTCGGGCTTTGGCTATAACAACACCATCTTCGCCATCGGCGCCGAGAACACGGTGACCGGCCCGCGCGGCTACACCGAGATCTTCGGCAAGCGCTTCGATACCACCGGCGTGCTCGGCTGGTCGGGTCCGGCCGGCCAGGAGACCTCCCGCGCCTTCCCGTCCTGGGCGACGATCCCTTCCTACTACGATCTCGGCACCGCGCGCGTCGTTCATTTCTTCTTCGCCTGGGTGCTGACCACCACGCTGCTGGTCTGGCTGGTCGCCAGTCTGATCAACGGCCATTTGCGGCGCGATCTTGCCCCGCGCCTCGATGATTTCAGGCGGCTGCCGCGAGACATTGTCGACCACGCAAGGTTCAGGTTCCACCACACGCGCGAATACAACACGTTGCAGAAGATGGCCTATGGCGGCGTGCTGTTCGTGCTGCTGCCGCTGATGATCATCACCGGCCTGGCCATGTCGCCGAGCATGAACTCGGTGCTGCCATTCCTGAACGACCTGCTCGGTGGCCGGCAGACGGCACGTACCATCCACTTCACGGTGATGCTGCTGCTCGTCGCCTTCTTCGTCATCCACATCCTGATGATCCTGGCCGCCGGCCCGATCAACGAGCTGCGTTCGATTATCACCGGCTGGTATCGAACCGACCCGCCGGCGAATGGCGACAAAGCACCCGAGAGGAGCGCCTGACATGGCGAAATTCGAGATCAGCCCCAAGCTACAGATAAGCCGAAGAAAGTTCCTGACCTCGGCCAGCTTGGGCCTTTCCGGCATCATGCTTTCGGGCTGCGATGCCTTCGACAGCCAGCTTGGCGTCGGCGACGGCCTGCGCAGTTTCCTCGAAAGCGCCAATGGCCTGACCTGGCGGGCGCAGCGGCTGCTTGCCGGCCGTGACGCGCTGGCGCCGGAGTTCACCGAGGCCGACATTCGCCAGCCGCAGCGGCCGAACGGCGTCACAGCGCCCGACGACGATTTCTACAAGGGCCTGCTCGCCAACGATTTCGCCGACTGGCGGCTGGAGGTTTCCGGCCTCGTCGAAAAACCGCTGTCGCTGAGCCGCGACCAACTGATGAACATGCCGAGCCGCACCCAGATCACCCGCCACGACTGCGTCGAGGGCTGGAGCTGCATTGCCAAATGGACCGGCACGCCGCTGTCGCTGGTGCTCGACCAGGCGGTGGTCAAGCCGCAGGCGCGCTACGTCATGTTCCACTGCCTCGATACGATCGACCGCAGCCTTGCCGGCGATATCAAATATTACGGCTCGATCGACCTGATCGATGCCCGTCATCCGCAAACGATCCTTGCCTATGGCCTCAACGGCAAGCCGTTGCCGGTCGAGAACGGCGCGCCGCTGCGCGTCCGCGTCGAGCGCCAGCTCGGCTACAAAATGCCGAAATACCTCACCAAGATCGAGCTGGTCGACGGCTTCGCCAATGTCGGCGGCGGCAGAGGCGGCTATTGGGAGGACAATGGCTACGACTGGTACGGCGGCATCTGACCGAAACCTGACTTAAGCCTCATCTAACTGTCGTCGTCGCTGTCGTCGCCGTCGCTGCGCAGGGCCGGATTCAGATCAGGATTGTCGTCAGGGGTAACAAGCTTCCCCAGCCCGTGCGGTCCTTGGTAGTTGCCGTGGGTATCGAAGTTGGGATTGCCCTGATTGTCGAATTGCGGCGTCGGATCGATCGATTGGTCGTAACGGCGCGGGCGCGGCTTCGGATAGTAATTGTCGGAATGATGGCGGTGCGAATTGCCGTCGTCGAGAATGGCGCCTACCACGCCGCCGACGATAATGGCTGCAGCGACGTCGCCAGCAGAGGGATTGCGGTTGGGGCCGGCGACTGCGAATTCGGCCGAGCAACCATTGTCGACCCAGATGCCGCCGCCGTCATAGCCCCAGCTTCTACCATATACGCAACGCGCCTTCGAAAGCCTGGAGGTCAACTGCACGCCACGTCGCGTATCGATCCCGCAATAGGAATAGCGGTAATCGGCGCTGGAGCAGACCATGCGTTTTGCCCCCGCAGCCTGCGCTGCCGCCGGCAGCAACGAAAGCTTCGCCGGGTTGCCCAGGATGCAAACCAGGAACATCATCGAACTGCTAACCGCCATCCGTGCCGACATCGCAACTCTCCATCAGGGTCCGCTATCGACAGAATGGCACCTCTGTGTAAATCTGACAACCGGACGGGCTCAGCGAGGTTATATTAATGCGCGCTAAGATGATCGCCACAACTATACTTGCCCTTTCTGCCTGGTTGGCTTTGTCGCTGCTGCCAGCCCGGGCGGATGACAGCCTCAAGCGCATCATCGACCAGAAGACACTGACGGTCGGCGTGGCGCTCAACCCGCCATGGATCCTCAAGAAGGCCGACGGGAAGTTCGCCGGCTATGATGTCGACCTGACCAATGCGCTGGCGTCTGATCTCGGCGTCGACCTGAAGCTGGTCGAGGTGCATTGGAACGACCTCAAGACACGACTGCTCAAGGGTGATTTCGACATGATCGCGGCGGGCTACGCCAGCACGCCGGAACGCGCACGCGAGGTGGTGTTCTCCAACCAGACCGGTACCGCCGATATCCGCATGGTTGCGACGATCGCCAGCCTTGGGAAAAGGCCGGGAAAGGCAGTAGCGGCGCCGGGATACAAGATCGCCGTGTTGTCCAATTCCACCGATGAAGCCGCCGCGAAGGAAGCTTTTCCTAAGGCGACCATCCTGTCTTTCGACAATACCTCAGATGTTTTCGCCGCGATCATCGGCGGCGACGCACAGGCGATGGTCGCCACATCGCCAACGCCGCAAATGGCCGCCAGGCTCTATGACGCGAAATTGAAAATGGTGGGCGGTCCGCTGTTGCGGACGCCGGAGGCGTTTGCCATGCGGCCGGACGATGTCCGCCTCATCCAATACGTCAACAACTGGATCGGCGCGCGTACCGCTGACGGCACCATAGGCGGCGTGCGCCGCTACTGGTTCGGCAGCTTCAAATGGATGTCGCGGTTCGACACCGGCGCCAAGCCGGAACCTGCCAAGCAATAGGTTGGCGACCTGTTATGCGACCTTGTCGATCAGCGGCTTGAGCGCCGGGTGGATTTCCGGCGAGGCGTGCTTGATCAGCGTCAGCAACGCACGCTCGTTCTCCTGCAGCGGCCGGTCGCCGATGTGTTCAGCCAGCCATTTCGCCTCGCCGGCATCGACCGTCTCGGCGCGGCGGGCCAGAGCCTCGGCTGCGTTGTTCCTCGATTCCCATTCGGCCTCGACGTCGCCCGGTGAACGATAGGCCTCCATAATGCCGGACAGGCCACCCGACACCATGCGGCTGAAGAAACCGCCGATCTCCGGATCGGCCTGCTCGAAAAAAGCATCCCGGCGCAGCGCCACATCGCGCACCGGCGCTTCGTAGCCGGCCGAACACATGACGAAATTGGCGATCGCCTTGACGAACAGATCGTTCCACGACGGATCATTGTCGCCCGCCACTGTCCGCTCGTTGATCTTGAACAGCACCTCGGCCTCGGCGCGGCTGATGGCGATGTTGCCATCGCCGCCATAGGCGTAAAGGATGCGGCGCAACAGCTCGACCTCAGCCTTGGCTATCGACCCAGGGATAAGCCTGCCGCCGGTCGTCAGCGGCCCCTTGCCATCCACGACCGCATGAGCGACCTGCTCCAGCGCATAGCCGGAAAGCGTGCTCGGCGATGATTTGGCAACTTCCAGCACGTGCACTAGCAGCTCGAGTTCGGTTCGGCTGTCAACCATGCCGTCGCGCGAAATCGCCCGGATCAGCCAGTCGGCATTGTCCTGGGAAACATAGCCGGCCGGCTGTTCCTGGTGGACGATGAAGTCGGTGACGGCCTCGACGAAAAACTCGAGCCATTCCGCGCATTTGTCCCTCGCCGTCGCGTCGAGCGCAAACAGCGCCTCGGCCTCGCCGCGCGTTACCACGCCGTCGCCGAACACTTCGCCGCGCAGCATGACCACGTCTTCCGCCGTGATCCGATTTTTCGAGGTCAGCCCGGCCACTGGCGCGCTCATGATCAATTCGCCCATTTTGTTCCCCGCCCGCCGCCGGCAATTGCCGGCCCTTATCCGGCATATCAGCAAGGTCTTGAGAAACCGGCAAGCGGCGTGGTTAGCGAAGGCTTGCCTGTAAAGAAGGCCCGCAGAAGACTGCCAGTAAAAATGTCGCTGGCAGGTGACAAGGTGTCGTCCACGGGCTATGGATGACGAGTCGAGGGCTCTTAACCGAGTCCTACCTGTTTGCGGGAGAGAGCAGCGAGAGCTGCCGCCGAAGGGGAAATCGCCCGAAATCTCTCAGGCAAAAGAACCGTAGACGGGAAAGACACTCTGGAAAGTCGGGGCTTGCCCCCGCGCCGAAGGTGTAAGCGCTGCCGACAGAGTTACGGGGCGCGAGTCTCTCAGGCTTCAGACAGAGGGGCACGGACTGGTCGCCATTCGCGACCGCTTGCGTGCGACTCTGGAGATGACATGACGGGCGACGACACCAAACACCTTCCCCTCGAAGATCTGCACATGGCAGCCGGTGCGCGCTTCGGCGCCTTCGCCGGCTGGTCGATGCCGCTGACCTATCCGGCCGGCGTGATGAAGGAGCATCTTCACAGCCGCGAGCATGCCGGCCTGTTCGACATCTCGCACATGAAGCTGTTCGAAATCAGCGGCCCGGGCGCAGCAGCGCTTCTGAACCGCGCCTGCCCGTTCGATGCCGGCGCGCTTCAGGTTTCCCAGTCCAAATACACGTTCTTCCTCAATGAGGCCGCCGGAATACTCGACGATCTGATCGTCACCAAGCTCGGCGTCGAGCGCTTCATGATGGTCGCCAATGCCGGCAACGCCGCCGCCGACGAAAAGCATCTGCGTGAACTTGCCGAGGATTTCGACGTGAAGGTGGACGCGCTCGACCGCGTCTTCCTGGCCATCCAGGGCCCCGAGGCATGGGCTGCCCTTTCCCGCGCCGGCATCGAGACCGGTTCGCTGGTGTTCATGCACGGCATCGAGCCGCGCGAAAACTGGTTCATGAGCCGGTCGGGCTATACCGGCGAAGACGGTTTCGAGATCGGCCTGCCGGAAGCGGACGCGCGAACCCTCGTCACCAGGTTGCTCGAGGACGAGCGAGTGATGTGGATCGGCCTTGCCGCCCGCGACAGCCTGCGGCTCGAAGCAGGACTGTGCCTGCACGGGCTGGACATCACGCCGGAGATCGATCCGGCGAGCGCCGGGCTGATGTGGGCCATCCCCAAGGAGGTTCGCGCCTCTGGCGCGTTCATCGGCGCCGATGCATTGCGCGCCATCCTGGAGCGCGGCCCGGCGCAAAAACGCGTCGGCCTGAAGCCGGACGGCCGCCAGCCGGTGCGCGCCGGTGCTGCCCTTTTCGACGCCGACGGCAACCCTGCCGGCCATGTCACCTCAGGCGGCTTCGGCCCCTCGGCCGGTCATCCGGTGGCAATGGGCTACGTCCGGACGCCGCTTGCCAAGCCCGGCACAAGACTGTTCGCCGATGTCCGCGGGACGAAAATCCCGGTCGACATCCACCCCTTGCCCTTCACGCCCCATCGCTACCGCAAAGGATGATTTCAATGGCAAAGACCTATTTCACCGAAGATCACGAATGGCTTCGCGTCGAGGGCGGCATCGCCACCGTCGGCATCACCGATTACGCGCAGCAGCAGCTCGGTGACCTCGTCTTCGTCGAACTGCCTGAGCCAGGGAAAAAGCTGGCCAAGGGCGATACGGCCGTGGTGGTCGAATCGGTCAAGGCGGCATCGGACGTCTACGCACCGGTCGACGGCGAGATCACCGAAGCCAACACCGCGCTGTCGGCCGATCCTTCGCTCGTCAATTCGGCGGCAACCGGCGACGGCTGGCTGTGGAAGATGAAGCTGGCCAATGAGAGCCAGCTCGACGGCCTCCTCGATGAAGCCGCTTACAAAGCCCATATTGGTTGATAGCAGGACCAGCAAGATGACCGCAGCACCCTACCCCTTCTCGGCTCGCCATATCGGCCCGGGCCTCCAAGACGTCAGAGCCATGCTGGCCACGATCGGCGTTCCCTCGGTCGAGACGCTGATCAGCCAGGCAGTGCCGAAGTCGATCCGGCTCGACCGTCCATTGGCCTTGCCCGCCGCTGCAAGCGAAGCGGAAGCGCTGACCGAGCTCGCGGCGACGATGGCAAAGAACACGGTGCTGAAGAGCTTCATCGGTACCGGCTATCATGGCGTCCACGTGCCGCCGGTGATCCAGCGCAACCTGTTCGAGAACCCGGCCTGGTATACGGCTTACACGCCTTACCAAGCCGAGATCAGCCAGGGCCGGCTGGAAATGCTGTTCAACTTCCAGACGCTGGTCACCGAGCTGACCGGCTTGCCGGTGGCGTCGGCCTCGCTGCTCGACGAGGCGACGGCGGTGGCCGAAGCGGTCGGCATTGCGCTGCGCCATCATCGCGACAAGCGCACCAAGGTGGCACTGGCCGGCACGCCGCACCCGCAGACGCTGGACGTCGTTCGCACCCGCGCCGAACCGCTCGGCATCGAGGTCGACGGCGAGGTGATCGACGACAACACCGCCGCCCTGCTGGTCTCCTGGCCCGATACATTCGGCGTCTATGGCAATCACAAGGCAGCGATCGACAAGGCCCGCGCTGCCGGCGCGCTGGTCGTCTTCATTGCCGATCCGTTGGGCCTGACGCTGACCGACGCGCCAGCCAGGCTTGGCGCCGACATCGCCGTCGGCCCGATGCAGCGTTTTGGCGTGCCGATGGGCTTTGGCGGGCCGCACGCCGCCTATTGCGCCGTGTCCGACAGGCTGACGCGGCTGATGCCCGGCCGGCTCGTTGGCCAGTCGACGGACAGCAAGGGCCGTCCCGGATATCGCCTGGCCTTGCAGACACGCGAGCAGCATATCCGCCGCGACAAGGCGACCTCCAACATCTGCACCGCACAGGCGCTGCTCGCCAACATGGCGACGGCCTATGCGATCTGGCATGGCCCTGCCGGGCTGCAGGCGATTGCCGGCCGCGTCCACACGCTGGCCAACCGCCTGGCTGCCGGCCTCAAGGCAGCAGGCGTTTCGGTGCTCGGCGGAAGCCGCTTCGACACGGTGACCGTGGAACTGAAGGGCAGAGCCGCCGCACTTGCCGCCGCCGCCGAGAAGACCGGCCGGCTGCTGCGTGTCATCGACGCCGACCATGTCGGCATCAGCTTTGACGAGACCTCCACCGAGGCCGATCTGGAGGCGATCGCAGCACTTTTCGGCACCAAGGCCGGCGTTGCCGCCGGCAGTTCCATGCCAGGAAAACCGCGCGGCAAGGAGTTCCTCACCCAGCCCGTCTTCCGCGAAAACCACTCGGAAACCGACATGATGCGCTTCTTGCGCCGGCTGTCCGACAAGGACCTGGCGCTCGACCGCGCCATGATCCCGCTCGGCTCCTGCACCATGAAGCTCAACGCCGCCGCCGAAATGATGCCGGTAAGCTGGCCCGATGTCGCCAACCTGCATCCCTTTGCCCCGGCGAGCCATTCGGTAGGCTATCGCGCCATGATCGACGAGCTGGAAGGCTGGCTGGCGGAGATCACCGGCTTCGACGCGGTGACCCTGCAGCCCAATGCCGGCAGCCAGGGCGAATATGCAGGGCTGCTCGCCATTCGCGGCTATCATTTGTCGCGTGGCGAAGGCCATCGCACCGTCTGCCTGATCCCGTCCTCGGCGCATGGCACCAATCCGGCAAGTGCGGCCATGGCCGGCATGAGTGTCGTCGTCGTGCGCTGCACCGAGGACGGCAATATCGACATGGAAGACTTGCAGGCCAAGGCGGCCGAGCATGCAAAAGACCTCGCGGCGCTGATGTTCACCTATCCTTCGACGCATGGTGTTTTCGAGGAAGGCGCGCGCGACCTCTGTGCGCTCGTCCACAGCCATGGCGGCCAGGTCTATTTCGACGGCGCCAATCTCAACGCTCTGGTCGGCCTCGCCCGTCCCGGCGATATCGGTGCCGATGTCTGCCACATGAACCTGCACAAGACCTTCTGCATTCCACATGGCGGCGGCGGCCCCGGCGTCGGCCCGATCGGCGTCAAGGCGCATCTGAAGCCATATCTGCCCGGCCACGTCACCGAAGGCTCGGCCCATGCCGTGGCGGCGGCACCGTTCGGCAGCGCCTCGATCCTGCCGATCACCTGGATGTATATCCGCATGATGGGCGCTTCCGGCCTGAAGCAGGCGACCGAGACGGCGATCATCTCCGCCAACTACGTGGCGACGCGGCTTGGCGAGCATTTCCCCCTGCTTTACAAGGGGCGCAACGGACGCGTTGCGCATGAATGCATCCTCGACACCCGCGTGCTCAAGGACAGCGCCGGCATCAGCGTCGACGATATCGCCAAGCGGCTGATCGACTATGGCTTCCACGCACCGACCATGTCGTTCCCGGTGGCCGGCACGCTGATGGTCGAGCCGACCGAATCCGAGCCCAAGCGCGAGCTGGATCGTTTCTGCGAAGCCATGATCGCCATAGCCGGCGAGGCAGCCAAGGTGGCGAAGGGCGAATGGCCCTTGGCCGACAATCCTCTGGTCAATGCGCCACATACCGCCGCCGAGGCGTTGGCCGGCCAGTGGACCCATCCCTATTCGCGCCTGGAAGCGGCCTACCCCGCCGGCGATGCCGATACGGCGGCAAAATACTGGCCACCGGTGTCACGCATCGACAACGTCGCTGGCGACCGCAACCTGGTCTGCTCCTGCCCGCCGCTGTCGGAATATCTGGGTGCGGCGGAGTAGACCATGATCCCGAAGAGTGGAATCCGGTTTTCGGACAAGATCATGGTCTAACAAGAAGATAGAAGCCTCAATCAGGCAGAACGCAAGGCCGGCCCGTCGGCCTTGCTCGCCCTGTCCCGGGCGATGACGCGATTTCGCCCGGCGCGCTTTGCCGCATAGAGCGCGGCGTCGGCTTCGGCCAGCACATCATCGAGACCGGTGCCGCTCGTCCCACCAAAGCCGATGCCGCCGCTGACTGTGCTTCGCAACGGACCAAGCTGGGTGGCCACGACTTCCGTACCGAAGGCGACGCTGATCTTGCTCGCAATGTCATAGGCCTTTTCTTCCGTCATCCGCGACATGACGAGCACGAATTCCTCGCCGCCCAGCCGGAAGGCGTCGACGCCGGTTCTGGCGTATTTCCTGATGACGGCGGCAAAGCGGCGCAGGACCTGGTCGCCGACCGGATGACCGAATACGTCGTTCGTCCTTTTGAAATGGTCGAGGTCGAACATGGCGACGGACATAAACGGACCGAAGACCCGCTCGCCGTAGAGTGCCGTTAACGCCCGCCGGTTCATCAGCCCGGTCAATGGATCGGTCATCGTCTCGGCCTTCAATTCGATCTGCGCCTGCAAATGGTGCAGGGAGAGCGTTAATGCGCCAAGCCCGGTCATGCAGGCGACGGCTACGACGGAATTCACCCGCTCGGCCCAATTGTCCGGTGCTACGCCGAGCACCCACTGGCCCTTGACCAGCAGGACCGCGCCGCAAAGTCCGAACGACAGCGCACAGACGCCGCTCAGGAACGATACGACCAGCAATATCCGGCGATCATGACCACCCTCAATCCAGAACATCGCCCCGATAAGCGAGAGTAGCGCCGTTACCGTCGCGTAGGTGACAATGAAGCCGACACCATCAAACCCGAGATACGTCGCGCCCGCGCAAACAGCCATCGCAGCCAAGGTCGGCAAGATGGCGCGCCTATAGTCGCGCATGCTGAGATATTGCATGGCCGACAGGCAGATAATCAGGAAGCCGAGGCTGAGAAGAGCAAGCACGATCTGGCAAAGCCAGGGGCTTGGATCTCTTGTGTAATGCCAAAACAAGACCACATGTGCGACGAGCACGAGAATGCCGCACGCCACCGTCAGCACAAAGCGTGCCTGTGGCGCGGTGAACCAGATCGCAAACATGGTGATGCTGAGGCACGTGCCCGACAGCGCCGCTGCGAGCAGGAGCGAACTGTAATCCAACATGCTTAAGCGACAGCCTCTTGAGGGTTTCGCTGCATTCTAGGTCAGCGACAGTCCGCGGATATCGTTTTTCAGCCAACCTTGCGGCGTAACCTTCGGACAAGGTTTACAAAGCGTCGATGCTCCAAGCTTCGACCCCATTTCCGCCGCTTGGTTGTCGAATGGTTTTGCAGTAAGAGGCTCTATCCTCGAACGTAACAGGAACCTCCGTCGCCTGCCCGCAAAAAGCGTGGCAGTATCGGGTGGTGATTCGCAGCATCGGAATCCAGGACCGGCATGGACGACAATAACGATCTTTTCGGCAATTTGGGCAAGCAGCCGCAACCGGCTCGCGCCGCGCGCCCGGCCGACCCGCTGGTGCAGGCGGCGAAGCGGCCGGCGCCCCGCGATGCCAGCGAGAGCTATAGTGCCGCCGATATCGAGGTGCTGGAGGGGCTGGAGCCGGTGCGCCGCCGCCCGGGCATGTACATTGGCGGCACCGACGACAAGGCGATGCACCATCTGTTCGCCGAGGTCATCGACAATTCGATGGACGAGGCGGTCGCCGGCCATGCTACCTTCATCGATGTCGAGCTTTCCGCCGACGGATACCTGTCTGTAACCGACAACGGCCGCGGCATTCCGGTCGATCCGCACCCGAAATTCAAGAAGCCGGCGCTCGAACTCATCATGACCACGCTGCATTCAGGCGGCAAGTTCGACAGCAAGGTCTACGAGACCTCGGGAGGCCTGCACGGTGTCGGCGTTTCCGTGGTCAACGCGCTGTCCGACCATCTCGAGGTCGAGGTTGCGATTGGGCGCAAGCTCTATCGCCAGCGCTTCTCGCGAGGCGTTCCGGTGACCGGCCTGGAGCAGCTCGGCGAGGTGCACAACCGGCGCGGCACGAAGATCCGCTTCCATCCAGACGAGCAGATTTTCGGCAAGGGTGCTGCGTTCGAGCCGGCGCGGCTCTACCGCATGGCGCGGTCAAAAGCCTATCTGTTCGGCGGTGTCGAAATCCGCTGGACCTGCGATCCCTCGCTGATCAAGGAAAAGGACACGACGCCGGCCAAGGCAGAATTCCATTTTCCGGGCGGCCTCAAGGACTATCTGAAAGCCTCGCTCGGCGACGAATTCCAGGTGACCCGTGAAATGTTCGCCGGCAAGAGCGAGAAGCAGGGCGGCCACGGTTCGCTCGAATGGGCGGTGACCTGGTTCGGCGGCGACGGCTTTATAAATTCCTATTGCAACACCATTCCGACCGCGGAAGGCGGCACGCATGAGGCCGGCTTCCGCAACGTTCTGACGCGCGGCTTGCGCGCCTATGCCGACCTGGTCGGCAACAAGCGCGCTTCGATCGTCACATCCGAAGATGTGATGATCTCGGCGGCGGGCATGCTGTCGGTGTTCATCCGCGAACCGGAATTCGTCGGCCAGACCAAGGACAGGCTGGCGACGATCGAGGCCATTCGCATCGTCGAAAGCGCCATCCGCGACCCGTTCGACCACTGGCTGGCCGACAATCCGCAGGAAGCTTCGAAACTGCTCGAATGGGTGATCGCGCGTGCCGACGAGCGGGTGCGCCGCCGCCAGGAAAAGGAAGTGTCGCGCAAGAGCGCCGTGCGCAAGCTGCGCCTGCCCGGCAAGCTCGCCGATTGCACGCAGAATGCAGCGGCCGGCGCCGAGCTCTTCATCGTCGAGGGCGATTCGGCCGGTGGCTCGGCGAAGCAGGCGCGCGACCGCGCCAGCCAGGCGGTGCTGCCGCTCCGCGGCAAGATCCTCAACGTCGCCAGCGCCGGCAACGACAAGCTGGCCGGCAACCAGCAGATAGCCGACCTGATCCAGGCCTTGGGCTGCGGCACGCGCTCGAGATACCGCGACGAGGACCTGCGTTACGACCGGGTCATCATCATGACCGACGCCGACGTCGATGGCGCCCATATCGCTTCGCTGCTGATCACCTTCTTCTACCAGGAGATGCCGAGCCTGGTCCGCGGCGGCCATCTCTATCTGGCGGTGCCGCCGCTCTACTCGATCCGGCAAGGCGGCAAGGTTGCCTATGCCCGCGACGATGCGCACAAGGACGAACTTCTGCGCACCGAATTCACCGGGCGCGGCAAAGTCGAAATCGGCCGCTTCAAGGGGCTGGGCGAAATGATGGCCGCCCAGCTCAAAGAAACCACCATGGACCCGAGAAAGCGCACGCTGCTCAGGGTGGACGTCATCGACGCCGAGGCGGCGACCAAGGATGCGGTCGACGCACTTATGGGCACCAAGCCCGAGGCCCGCTTCCGCTTCATCCAGGAACGCGCGGAATTCGCCGCGACGGAAGTGCTGGATATCTGAGCGTCTTCTGCTAGGCGAGCCGCGGACGGCGGCTGTCACTGTGCGCAAGACTTTTCCGGATTTTTCGCGAAGGATGAGGCCTGGAACGGTTCAGCGTTTCACGGAAACGCCGAACCGCTCAGTTTTTTATTTTGACGCAAGTCGGAAAACCGTTTCACACTTTTCCTGGAATTGCTTTAGGCAGCCGCGATCGCCAGCGCGTGCCCGCGTGCGTTCTCGCGCAGCGCGTCGAGATGGATCGATCTGACCAGCCCGGCGAGATCGCCTTCGGCGGACTGTCCGCCCAATTCCTTCAGCATCAGCCAACTGACTTCCTGGACGCCGGCGAGGCGTTTGCCATTGGCGACCTCACGCCAGACCTTCAGCGCGCGCAGGATGATGGCGTGGGTGGCAGCGGCAAGCCCGGCGCTGCGGAACAGTGCCTGCAACGCTATGTCATGCCCGCCGGCCAGCAGTGCCCTCACCCGTTGTTCGGACTGCTGGCTGAGCGCGACCAGCGCCGAGCCAAAGAAGTCGACCTTGCCGTGCGCGATGGTGCGGATGACGAAGCTTGCGGTCAGGTCGCCGCGCAGGCGCAGATGTTCGACAAGTGCGGTATGTTCCTCCGCCCGCGTGCCTTCGATCAGCGTCACCGAAGCCTTGACGCAAGCATCGCGCGTGATGCGCTCGGCCCTGGCGGCGCCCATCAGCGCCAGCACCAATGGCGACCCCTTGAGCATCTCCCCTAGCTTGACCAGCAGCATATGCCGGCAGTCGGCGGGCAGCCGGGTGTCGGCGATCAGCGCCTCGCGCACCAGAGGCAGATGGCCGTGACGCTCGGCCATGCGGCGAAAGCTGACGGATGCGATGTCGGCGCCGCTATTGGCGAGCAGCGTGGTGCAGGCTTCCGGCTCACCGACCTCGGCGATCGCTGCCGCAACCGACATCGAGACGCGCGGCCGGTCGGCGATCACCTTCTGCGTCGCTTTCTGGCCGCCGGCAACCCGATCAATCA
Source organism: Mesorhizobium sp. M0563 (assembly GCF_040321065.1). Taxonomy (NCBI): domain Bacteria; kingdom Pseudomonadati; phylum Pseudomonadota; class Alphaproteobacteria; order Hyphomicrobiales; family Phyllobacteriaceae; genus Mesorhizobium; species Mesorhizobium sp. M0563. The sequence goes on along the minus strand of NZ_JAMYQV010000001.1, from coordinate 474,051 downwards.
GGTCGGAATCGGTAAGCAGCGGCGAGCGCGCCAGTACCAAAGCGGCCACCTCGGGCTGGTCCGAAGCCAGCGCGCTGACGATCTGCGGCGGCGCATGATGGCTCAGAGAAAGCGCATCGGCGATCGCCAGCCGCACCTTCGACGATGCGTCATCGAGCAGCAACGTCAGCGCCGCCTCGGCAGCGCAGCGGTCCTCGAAAGGCAGGTCCGAGTCGACATAGGCGCGAGCCAGCGCGCTTGCCGCCGCAGCACGCTCCGACACCTTTGCCGTGTGGATCCATTTCAGGAAATGCGAAACGACCATGTCGCCTGCTTACGCCCTTTGCCAGAACGCTTCTGGCGCCTGTCGGGACCGTAGGCACAAATGGTTTACGAACGGTTCACCATGTTCGTTAACTGGCTTGCGGGCGCGATATGCAACGCCTATCAACCCTTAAGCAGCGGAGGAGATCGACCATGGCCGGGCTTTATCTTGAGGAGTTCGCTGTCGGCCAAGTGTTCAAGCACACGCTGCGCAAAACCGTGACCGAAAGCGACAATATGCTGTTTTCGGTGATGACGCTGAACCCGCAGCCGCTGCACATCGATTTCGACTTCGCCGCCAAGAGCGAATGGGGCAAGCCGCTGGTCAATTCGCTGTTCACGCTTGGCCTGATGATCGGCATCTCGGTCAACGATATCACCGTCGGCACCACCATCGCTAATCTCGGCATGAGGGAGACGGTGTTTCCACATCCCGTCTTCCATGGCGACACGATTCGCGTCGAGACCACTGTCGTCTCGGTGCGCGAATCCAGGTCGAAACAGGACCGCGGTATCGTCGAGTTCGAGCACCGCGCCTATAACCAGAGCGACGTGCTGGTTGCCAGATGCACGAGGCAAGCCATGATGATGAAAAAGGCATAGCCGATGCGTTCCCTGCTCTTCGTTCCCGGCGATTCGGAAAAGAAGCTGCAAAAGGGCTTTGGCGTGGGCGCCGACATGGTCATCGTCGATCTCGAGGATTCGATTGCCTCGCAAAACAAGGGGCTGGCGCGCGACACAGCGGCGCGTTTCCTCGCCGGGCACAGGCACCGAACCAACTCCGCGATCTATGTGCGCGTCAATGACCTTTCGACCGGACTGACCGACGACGATCTGGCGGCGCTCGTGCCAGTGAAGCCCGACGGCATCATGCTGCCTAAGTCGAACAGCGGACTGGATGTCCAGCATCTCTCGGCCAAGCTCAGGGTGCACGAAGCTGAAAGCGGCCTGCCGGATGGCGCGATAAAAATCCTGCCGATCATCACAGAAACGGCCGCCGGCGTTCTGGCCGCCGCGACCTACGCCAAGGCAAGCGCGCGGCTTGTCGGCGTCACCTGGGGCGCGGAAGATCTGTCGGCGGCAATCGGCGCGCGCTCGACGCGCGACGCGAATGGCCGCTACACGGATGTATTCCGCTTCGCCCGCACCATGACCCTGCTTGCCGCGAGTGCCGCGGAAGTCGCGGCGATCGACACAGTCTTTCCGGATTTTCGCGACATGGCCGGCTTCGAGGCCGAATGCGCCCAGGCCGAGCGCGACGGCTTCACCGGCAAGATGGCGATCCATCCGGCGCAGGTGCCGGTCATCAACGCCGCCTTCACGCCTTCGGCGCAAGCGGTGAAAAGCGCCCGGGCGATCGTCGAGGCATTCAAGGCGGCGGGAAACCCCGGCGTCGTCGGCATCGACGGCAAGATGTACGACCGGCCGCATCTCAAGCTCGCCGAGCGGCTCCTGGCTCGAGCCAGGGCAGCTGGGCTTGACGCTTAGGGTCTGCCCCGCGTCGAAAATTACCCCACCCACGGCCCCGAATAGTCGGCATAGAGCTTTGCCGGATCGGGGCGTGGCCGCTCCGGTGCCGGCCCCTGATAGGAGCCGATATGGACAAAACCGACGACCCGCTCATGCGGCGCCAGACCGAGGATCGCCCTGCCCTCTGGCACGTCGGAATACCAGTTGCTGATCATGTTGGTGCCGTAGCCCAGTGCATTGGCGGCAAGCATCAGGTTCATCGCCGCCATGCCGCCGGACAGGAACATCTCCCATTGCGGGATCTTTGGATTTTCCCTGGGGATCGAGATCACGCCGATGACCAGCGGCGCCCGCGAAAAGCGTGCCAATTCCTGGTTGCGGCGGCCTTCCGGCAACGGCCCTTCGCGCTGTTCGGCAAGTGCTGCCAGCTTTTTGCCGATCTCGACGCGAGCCTCGCCGCGATAGAGGATGAAACGCCAAGGCTCCAGCCGGCCATGATCCGGCACCCGCGAGGCGGCGGCGATCATCGTCGCGATCTCCGCATCGCCCGGTGCCGGCTCTTTCAAATCCGGGATCGGCGCGGAATTTCGGGTCAGCAGAAAATCGATGATCGGCGACGCCATGGGCGCAAGTCTCCTGGAATTTGAGCTGAAGCGCGCCATCGGGATATCGGGCGGCTCGGGGCATTGGCGCGACGCGCCGGACAAAGAGCCCTCTAGCAGAAGCCGACCGGACTCTTAAGCCTTGAAATTGCCACCGCATTGGGCTTCAACGCAAGGCATGTTTGAGGGGACATTGCGTCTTTTCCTGATATGGCTCGCTGCCGCACTGTTGATGGTGCCGGTTTCGCTTGCCGCCGCCCAGAATGTAGACGGCCTCAGTGATCTGAAACTTCCCGGAATTTCGGGCTATGCGCCTCCGAAAAGCGAGACATCGCTGGCATTGGGCAGCAGCGGGGCGATCACGCTGTCGGCGCAATTGACCGACAAGGGTGCCGACATCACGCGCGGCATCGTCTGGCGCGTCTTCAAGCCCGAATCGGCCAGCGACGGCAAGCTGCCGATGGTCGCCTCCGCTCATGGCGGCACCGCCGTATTCCAGCTCGAGCCGGGTTCCTATCTGGTCCATGCCTCCTACGGGCGGGCCGGCGCCACCAAGCGCATCACCGTCGGCAAGGAAGCCAAGCGTGAGAGCCTCGTGCTCGATGCCGGCGGCCTCAAGCTTGATGCCGTGCTGTCGGGAGGGGTGCGCATACCGCCGAAGAAGCTGCGCTTCTCGATTTATGAGAGCCACGCCGCGGCCGATGGCGATCGCGCGCTGATCATACCCGATGTCGAGCCGAACAGCGTCGTGCGGCTCAATGCCGGCACCTACCACGTTGTTTCGACCTATGGCGCTGTGAACGCGGTCATCCGCTCCGACATCCGCGTCGAGGCCGGCAAGCTGACCGAAGCGACGGTCGAGCATCGTGCCGCCGAGATGACCATGAAGCTGGTGCGCGAGCCGGGCGGCGAGGCGATCGCCGACACCTCCTGGTCGCTGCTGAACGAGTCCGGCGACCCGATCAAGGAGACCGTCGGCGCCTTTGCCTCGATGGTGCTGGCCGAGGGCGACTACACCATCATCGCCAAAAACCGCGACCGCATCTACCAGAAGGATTTTACGGTGGTGGCCGGACACAATCAGGACATCGAAGTCCTGGCAACCGAAGCTTCGGCCATCGATTCCGAGGAAGGCGCCGACTAAGCCGCGCCCCCTCTAGGCTGCTTTGCGCATGCGTCGCGCCAGCAACGGCACGCGGCCAGTCGTCTCGGCCGGCGCCAGATCGAAGACGCCGCGCTGAAGGCGGTCGAGCAAGGCCTTGCGGTCTCGCAGCGGCTCCAGTTCGTCCCACCCCAGCACGTCGCCGACGCGCACGTCGATCGATTTGCCGGAGAGCCGCGCAAATTCACGGATGAGCAGCGATGTGCGCAGTGTCAGCGAGGCCTTGCCGACGAATTTCGCCACACGCCCGTCGCGTTCGGCCATGTTCATCGGTCCGCTGACCAGATGGAACAGCCGGCCGTTCTGGCCCGAAAAATGCAATGGGATGACCGACGCCTTTGCGTCCTGAACGAGACGGGCCGGAAACACCTTCCACGGCAGATCGCGTGCCCGGCCAAACCCCTTCGGCGCGGTGGCGACACCTCCCGCCGGAAAGACGACGATGGTGACGCCCTCCTTGAGCAGCCGCACCGCTTCATGGCGGACCGCCATGTTGTTCTTCAGCGCGTCCTTGGTCTCGGAAAAGTCGATCGGCAGCGAATAGGGCTCCATCTCGCGGATCTTGAGCAGATCCTTGTGGATCATGACGCGGAACGGTCGGCCGAGCTGCTCCGCCAGCGACAACACGGCAATACCGTCGCCGATGCCGAACGGATGGTTGGCAACAATCACCAGCGGCGTGTCGGGCAGGTTTGCCGGCGGCCATTGACCGGCGGTCCGCACCCGGACGTCGATCAGCTCCAGCATGCGGCCGAACACGCGCTCGCCGTTCGGCACCACTTGCCGGCGCCAGAAATCATAGAGTGCGGCGAAGCGATCACGTCCCGACAGGCCTTCGACCGAGTGGATGAACCAGCGCGTCAGCGCCGGCTGATGCGGACCGGCATAGGAGAGCTCGGGAAACGGTCTTTCGCGCATCTTCAGCTTGAGCATGGGGCTCGCTACACAATTGGCGTGACAAGCATATGAAAATGGCGGTGGAGCGATCCACCGCCATTTCGTTGCTGATTGGCCGGCTCAGGCCGCGCGGCGCTTGCGGTCGGGTGTCACCGCCTCGTCGGAAAGCAGTTTCACGGCGGCCGCGAGGCCAAGCGATTCCTGGTCGCGCGACCCGAGACGGCGGACATTGACCGTTTCTTCCTCAGCCTCGCGCTTGCCGCAAACGACGATGACCGGCACCTTGGCAAGGCTGTGCTCGCGGACCTTGTAGTTGATCTTCTCGTTGCGCAGGTCGGTTTCGGCGATCAGCCCGGCCGCCTTCAGCTGCGCAACGACTTTTCGCGCGTAATCGTCGGCATCGGAAGTGATCGTCGCCACCACCACCTGCAGCGGCGCGAACCAGAGCGGGAAATGGCCGGAATAATTCTCGATCAGGATGCCGAGAAAACGCTCCATCGAACCGCAGATGGCGCGATGCACCATCACCGGCTGCTTCTTTTCCGAATCGGAGCCGATGTAGAAGGCGCCGAACCGTTCCGGCAGGTTGAAGTCGACCTGCGTGGTGCCGCATTGCCAGTCGCGGCCGATGGCGTCCTTCAGCACATATTCGAACTTCGGCCCGTAGAACGTGCCCTCGCCCGGATTTACGCCCGTCTTGATCCGGTTGCCCGACCGCGCCGCGATCTTGTCGAGCACGTCCTGCAGCACGCCCTCGGCGTGATCCCACATCGCGTCGGTGCCGACCCGTTTTTCGGGGCGGGTCGCCAGCTTGACCGTGATTTCGTCGAAGCCGAAATCGGCATAGGTCGACAGGATCAGGTCGTTGATCTTGATGCACTCGTCGGCGAGCTGTTCCTCGGTGCAGAAGATGTGGGCATCGTCCTGGGTAAAGCCGCGCACCCGCATCAGCCCGTGCAGTGCGCCGGACGGCTCATAGCGATGCACATTGCCGAATTCCGCAAGTTTTACCGGCAGATCGCGGTAGGACTTCAGCCCGTGTTTGAAGATTTGGACGTGGCCGGGGCAGTTCATCGGCTTCAGCGCAAACACCCGGTCGTCGTCGGTGTCGTCGCCGGCGACCGTCACCTTGAACATGTTGTCCCGGTACCAGCCCCAGTGGCCTGAGGTCTCCCACAGGCTCTTGTCGAGCACCTGCGGCGCGTTGACCTCCTGGTAGCCCTGCTCGTCCAGGCGGCGGCGCATGTAATTGACCAGGTTCTGGAACATCCTCCAGCCCTTGGCGTGCCAGAACACGACCCCGGGGCCCTCCTCCTGGAAATGGAACAGGTCCATCTCACGGCCGAGCTTCCTGTGGTCGCGCTTCTCGGCTTCCTCCAGCATCGTCTGATAGGCTTCGAGCTGCGCCTGGTCGGCCCAGGCCGTGCCGTAGATGCGCGTCAGCATCGGGTTGTTGCTATCGCCGCGCCAATAGGCGCCGGCGACCTTCATCAGCTTGAAGGCGTTGCCGATCTGGCCGGTCGAGGCCATGTGCGGACCGCGGCAAAGGTCGAACCAGTCGCCCTGCGCATAGATCTTGAGATCCTGATCCTCGGCGATGGCGTCGATCAGCTCGAGCTTGTAGCGCTCGCCCTTGTCGGCAAAGATCCTTTTCGCCTTTTCACGCGACCACACCTCTTTGGTGAACGGCTTGTTGCGCGCAATGATCTCGCGCATCTTCTTCTCGATCACCGGGAAATCGTCGGGCGTGAACGGCTCGTTGCGGGCGAAGTCGTAGTAGAATCCGTTCTCGATCACCGGCCCGATGGTCACCTGCGTTCCCGGCCAAAGTTCCTGCACGGCTTCGGCGAGCACGTGCGCGGCATCATGGCGGATGAGCTCCAGCGCACGCGGATCCTCGCGGGTGATGATTTCGAGCTTGCCTGATTTGCCGATCGGGTCGGAAAGGTCGCGCAACGTGCCGTCGATGCTGTAGGCAACGGCCTTCTTGGCCAGCGACTTCGAGATCGATTCCGCCAGGCCGGCGCCGGTCATCGCCGCGTCGTAGTCGCGGACGGAGCCATCGGGAAATGTCAGGGAAACGGAATTCAGCATTAAATTCTCCTATCCAGTCCCGCAAACGAGCGCGGGTGGTAAAATGCACGTCGCCCAAAACTGCGTAGCGATTTTGGGGTTGCGACTTACATCAAGTAAGAGCCGGATGCGTCCAGCGGCGAGCGGTCTTTTATGGGCAGTTTTCGGCGCCGTAAAGCCGGATTTAGGTCACCCGAGGAGATTCGACAGCTCTTTCAGGAACATCGCCCGCGTCTTGAGCCCCTTCGGCGTGTCGGAACGTTTCGTATCGACTACGAGGCAGGCAAAGACGATCTTGCGAGCATGCTTCTGCGCCCAGCCAACAAACCAGCCAAGCGAGCGCTTGTCGGCATCGTCGCCAAGCCTGGTCGTCCCGGTCTTGCCCTGCACCGTCCAGCCGCCCGCCCGGAAGGTCGGGACAATCGCATTGGTCATCGCATGGGCCTTGTCCGAGACCGGCAGATTCCGCGCCAGCAGCTTGCGCAGGAAATCGACCTGCTCGACCGGCGATATCTCGAGCGAAGAATTCACCCAGGAATGGGTGAGGCCGTCATTCTTGCCGGAATTGCCGGAGACGTCGGTGTTGCCATAGTCCAATCTGGACACATAGCCGGCAAACTGTTTGCTGCCGAGCCGGCGCGTGATCTCGCGTGAGAACCAAAGGACCGAATCCCTTTCCCAGATCGTCGGGTCGACGGTCTTGCGGTCCCGTTTCGGCGCGTTGAACTCCGCTTTGTACTCCCAATTCGGTGTATGCTCGTCGCCCAGGATTCCGGCGTCATAGCCGATCAGCGCCAGCGGAATCTTGAATGTCGAGGCGGGGCTGACGCGCTGATCGCAAACCCCTTGCCGGTACAGCGTCTCGCCGCTCGCGGCGTCGACGATCAGCGTGCATTCGACGTCCCCGAGAGGCGCCGATTGCGCACGGATCGGAAAGCCCAACAGCCACGCCAGGACATAGAGAACCACGGCGAAAACGAAGGGAAGACGATCTATCCGGCGCATTTGGCAATCTCTCCTGAAGGGTATCAGGAGCGGCTTAGCGAGGCGTCTTGTCTCGATTTTGTCTTAAATGCGCTATGTCCGCGCAAGCTGCGGTTAACCCTACCAGATCGTAAACAGCGGTGCGGTTGTGTAACGAACAGTTGCGGTCAACTGTCTAGGTCGCCACGTTTTTTCCCGATCCGCCAGTACCGCCACGGCGCAAACCAGACATAGCGCTCAGCCAGGGTTTCGGGCACGCGGTCGATGCCATGCGTCCCTAACGGCCCGCAGCGCAGCACGCGAAAGAATCCCATCCAGCCGCCGGCCCATAGTCCATGCCGGGCGATCGCTTCGTGCGCGTATTCGGAACAGGTCGGCAGATGCCGGCAGGAATTGCCCACAAAGCCGGACAGCGTCAGCTGGTAGAGCCGGACGAGCGACGTGCCGAAGACGCGGCCCGGCGTCTTGCGCCACGGGCCGGGCCAGTTGCGTCCTTGTCGAATCGGCCTGGCGCCGTGCGCATGCCGATGTTGGCCGACCACCACAGTCTCCGCGTCGCGTTTCCCTTCAGGATAGATGTGCGCATCGGGCCGGGAACGCAATGCCGTTCCGGCAATCCCGTCACTGCCTCGAACGGCGAACCGGGTACCGGTCGGGCGTCGGCTTCCGACATGCGGCGACGCTGGTCGGCGGCCTCCCCTCGCACCAGTCGCCATGCGGTTTCTCGTCATGCCATTGAAATGTCGCGATCCGCACGACATCGCTCAGGATGTTGAGAAACTGGATCATGGCAGCACTCCTTTGAGCACCGATTAGAGCGCCGCTGGCCTTGCTCTTCAAACGAGTATAACGTCGACGTCAGATAACTCTGAGTTATGCGAATGAAGCGCGGACGCCTCCCCCTGACGGCTCTTAGAAGCTTCGAAGCAGCCGGTCGTCACCTGAGCTTCAGCCGTGCGGCCGAGGAGCTTTATGTTTCGCAGGCGGCGATCAGCCGCCAGATCCGCGAGCTCGAAACATTCCTGCGCCAACCTTTGTTCTTCCGCCATCATCGCCGCGTCGAATTGACCGACACCGGCCGGCGGCTGCTCGACCAGTTGGTCAGAAGTTTCGGGGGCATCGACAGGCTGCTTTCGGAATTGACGGCGGCCCCGACGTGGTCCGTGTCAGCGTCGAGCCGTCGCTTGCATCCGTATGGCTGGTGCCGCGGCTCAACCGATTTCGCCAGTTGCGACCCGATATCGACGTTTCCCTTGAGGTCGACCCGAGGTTGATAGAGTTCCGCAGCGATCAGCCTGAACCTGCTCTACGCTTCAGTGCACACGCCACTTCATGGCCACGCAGCGAAGCCGAACAGCTTGCCTCGGTCGTCGATTCACCGGTTCTGTCGCCGGCGCTTCTTGCGTCCGGGCCAGCTCTGGAAAAACCGATCGACCTTGGTCGCTATACATTGCTGCACGAAGAAAACCGTCAGGCTTGGACGCGCTGGTTCGAAGCGGCCGGCGTGACCCCTGAAGCCGTGCCTGCGCGTGGACCGATGCTGGCGGATGCCTCGCTTTCGAAACAGGCAGCCTTGCTTGGACATGGTGTCGCACTGGGCGATCTTTTGCAGATCGGCGAAGAACTTGCGTCCGGCGCGCTGGTCAAGCCTTTCGACATCGACGTTGCGTCCGGCGCCTATTGGCTGGTGGCCAGAAGACTGAATGACCTTTCCGAGCCTGCCAGGGCTTTTGCCGACTGGGTCCGGGCGGAATTCGCCGAAAGCCGGCGTTTTCTTGCCGAGGTTTAGGCCGCCTGTTCCGCCCGCTTCTTCTCGATCTGGCCGATCGCATCGACCACCGCGTCGAAGGTCAGCATGGTCGAGGCGTGGCGCGCCTTGTAGTCGCGCACCGGTTCCAGGTATTTCAGGTCGGCGAAGCGGCCTTCGGGCGGCGGGCCATTTTCCTTCAGCATTTTTAGCATCGTCTCGCGCACGCTGCGCAGTTCTTCCGCGCTGGCGCCGACGACATGCTGCGCCATGATCGAAGACGACGCCTGGCCAAGCGCACAGGCCTTCACGTCATGCGCGAAATCGCTGACGACGCCGTCATCCATCTTCAGATCGACGGTCACTGTCGAGCCGCACAGCTTGGAATGTGCTCGTGCGGTTGCGTCGGGCCGGTCGAGCCGACCGATCCGTGCGATATTTCCGGCAAAACCCAGAATTTTCGCATTGTAGACATCGTCGATCATATTTTTCCAATCCGTCGCCGCCCAGCGAACAGCGATTGCCGCTCTGGCGTCTTCCTTTCGCTCGGCACGAACATATATAATGGTCGTAGTCGGGTATCGACAAGGCGACCGCAAGTCTCGTCCTGCCCAAATCTGTTCACGCCACTTACGGGCTGGAAACCGGGCGAGTTTCTAACACCCGAAAGGTCGTGGTCCGTTCAACTCGTTCCTCCTGAGAGAGGAACTACGGGAGACGCCTTTATGGACGCCGTTATCAAGAAACTCATGCCGCAGTCGGCCTATATGGAAAAGCCGGTCACCGACCGGCCGAGTGAGGCCGAAGTCGAAGCCGCGGTGCGCACCTTGTTGCGCTGGACCGGCGACAATCCTGAGCGCGAGGGCCTGATCGACACGCCGAAGCGCGTCACCAAGGCGTTCCGCGAAATGTTCAACGGCTACGATATGTGCCCGGCCGAGGAGCTTGGCCGCACCTTCGAGGAAGTCGCCGGCTATGACGACCTCGTCATAGTCAAGGACATCACGTTCCACTCGCATTGCGAGCATCACATGGTGCCGATCATCGGCAAGGCGCATGTCGGCTATCTGCCTGACGGCAAGGTTGTCGGCCTGTCCAAGATCGCGCGCGTCGTCGACATCTTTGCCCACCGCCTGCAGACCCAGGAAGCGATGACTGCGCAGATTGCCGGCGTCATCCAGGACGTGCTCAATCCGCGCGGCGTCGCCGTCATGCTCGAGGCCGAGCATATGTGCATGGCCATGCGCGGCATCCGCAAACAGGGCTCCACCACGCTGACCTCGACCTTCACCGGCGTCTTCGAGGATACACCTGAAGAGCAGGTCCGCTTCGTCACCATGGTGCGCGGCGGCGGAACTGATCAGACCCACGCCGCCTTCGCTAAATAGGGACCGGCGAATGTCGGCATTGGAATTTCCGAAAGCTCCATCTGACAAGAAGGTACTCGAGGAAGGGATCGTCCTTTCACCGCGCTTCGATGCCGGCGGCCTCGTCACTGTCGTCGTCACCGATGCCGAAGACGGCATGCTGCTGATGGTCGCGCACATGAATGCCGAGGCGCTGGCGCTGACACTCGAGACCGGTATCGCGCACTACTGGTCGCGTTCGCGCGACGCGCTGTGGAAGAAGGGCGAAACCTCGGGCAATGTCCAGCAGGTCGTCGAGATGCTCACGGATTGTGACCAGGACGCGATATGGTTGCGCGTCAAAGTGCTGGGTCACGAAGCAACTTGTCACACCGGCCGACGTTCATGCTTTTATCGGACGGTGGGGCTGAGCGATGGCAAAGGGACGCTTGCCAGCGACGACAGCAAGCCGCTGTTCGATGCGGAAAAAACGTATCGAAAGCCCAAAACACCATCAGTATGAACCATTCGCAGCACTTCAGCCACGTATATTCATGATTTCGATACGGCCCGCCTGTAGGATGACCGTGGGACAAGGGAGATTGTGATGCTCGACTGGGCGTCATTGCGCAACAGACCTGACGTTCGGGAGGCCAATGGCCTCTCCTCGGCCGCAGGCGCATCCGAAACCAAATCTCCAGGTAAAACAGGGATCTCGCTGGCATTGGGCGGCGGCTGCGCGCGCGGCTGGGCGCATATCGGCGTTTTGCGCGCGCTTGACGAAGCCGGCATCGAAGTGTCGATGATCGCCGGCACCTCGATCGGCGCGCTGGTCGGCGGCTGCTATGTTGCCGGCAAACTTGACGAGCTGGAAGAATTCGCGCGCAGCCTGACCAGGCGGCGCATTTTTGGCCTTCTCGACCTCAATCTACGCGGCAGCGGCCTGTTCGGTGGCATGAAGCTCGACGCACGGCTGCGCGAGCACATAGCCGGCATCCGCTTCGAGGACCTGCCAAAACCGTTCGTCTGCGTCGCTGCCGAAATCCGCACCGGCCATGAAATCTGGCTGTCGAGCGGCTCGTTGAGTACCGCCATGCGCGCCTCCTACGCGCTGCCCGGCGTGTTCGAGCCGGTCGCCTGCAACGGGCGCGTGCTGGTCGACGGCGCACTGGTCAATCCGGTGCCGGTCTCGGTCTGCCGTGCCTACGAGCAGCCGCTCGTGGTTGCGGTGAACCTTCACTACGATCTGTTCGGCCGCGCCGCAGTGATCAAGCACAGCGCAGGCGAGCTGATCGTCGAGAGAGACGCGCCAAGGGGTGGCCACGCCGATCCCGAACGTCAGTCGCGCGAGACGCGGCTCGGCATCACCGGCGTCATGGTCGAAGCCTTCAACATCATCCAGGACCGCATTTCGCGCGCCAGGCTGGCCGGCGACCCGCCGGACATGTCGCTGCAGCCGAAGCTCAGCCATATCGGCCTGACCGAATTCCACCGCGCCGACGAAGCGATCCGTATCGGCTACCAGGCAACGATGGCACAAATCGGCGAACTGACCCGACTGCAGACCGTCCTCGCTTAGGCCGAGCGGTCAGCGAGCTCTCAGGCAAGCGCCGCGTCGACGATACGAAATTGCACCGTGCGGTTGCCGTTCCAGTGATTGCCCGACAGCGAGCCGGCGACGTGCACCGGCTTGCCCCTGTTCTTGAACAGGAATTCGCCGAGCGCAGTATCGACGGCGCGAAAGGCGATCGCCTGGATGCGGCCGCCGCTTTCCGACTGCAGGTCGGCGCGGATGTGGTTGGTGCCGACCGCCCGCGCATCGACAAGCCGGTGACGCGGCAGCGCGAACACCGGCGCGACATGCCCGGCGCCGAACGGCCCTGCCCTCTCAAGCGCATCGAGCAGCGCAAGCGTCGCGCCCTCGGCGGCAAGCGCGCCGTCGATCGCCAGGCTCTCCTCGCCTTGCAGCCGGAATACATCCACCGCCGCACGTTCTTCGAAGAAAGCCCTGAGTTCGCCGAGCTTCGCCCGCTCGACAGTGATGCCGGCCGCCATTCCGTGGCCGCCGCCCTTGACGATCAGCCCGGCATCGGCAGCCTCGCGCACCAGCCGGCCGAGGTCGAAGCCCGACACCGAACGGCCTGACCCCGTACCGACGCCATTGGCGTTGAAGGCGATGGCAAAAGCCGGCCGTCTTGCATGGTCCTTCAGCCGCGAGGCAAGCAGGCCGACAATGCCCGGATGCCAGTTGCTGCTGGCTGTGACCACGATGGCCGGACCATTGCCGCCGGCAAGCTCGGCGTCGGCCTCTGAGCGCGCCGCGGCCAGCATCTCCTGCTCCATCGACTGCCGCTCCTGGTTGAGCCGGTCCAGCGTCTCGGCGATGGTGCGGGCCTCGACCGGGTCGTCGGTTGCAAGCAGGCGGCTACCAAGTGCTGCGTCGCCGATGCGCCCGCCGGCGTTGATGCGCGGACCGATCAGAAAGGCCAGATGGAACGTGCTGATCGGCTCGCCGATACGCGAGACCCGCGCCAGTGCCGCCAGCCCCTCGTTTCTCTGCTGCCGCGCCACCTGTAGCCCCTTGACCACGAAGGCCCGGTTGATGCCGGTGAGCGGCACCACGTCGCAGACGGTGCCCAGCGCCACCAGGTCGAGCAGGCCAAGCAGGTCGGGCGCTGCGGCATCCGGCAGCCGGCTGCGCAGGATCTTCGCCGTCTGTACCAGGCACAGGAAGACGACGCCGGCGGCGCAAAGATGGCCTTGCCCGGAAAGATCGTCCTCGCGATTAGGATTGACGACCGCAGCCGCCGCCGGCAACGGCCCGCCGACCTGATGGTGATCGAGCACCACGACGTCGGCGCCGGCGGCCTTCGCCGCGTCGATGGAAGCAGCACTGTTGGTGCCGCAATCGACGGTGACGATCAGCGTCGCGCCGCGCGAGACGAGTTCGCGCATCGCTTCCGGATTGGGGCCGTAACCCTCGAAGATGCGGTCCGGTATGTAGATCTCCGACGGCACCGAGAAATGTGCGAAAAAGCGCTTGAGCAGCGCCGATGAGGCGGCGCCGTCGACATCGTAGTCGCCAAAGATCGCCACCTTTTCCCTTGCCGTCACCGCCTGGGCGATGCGAGAGGCCGCCTTGTCCATGTCGGTCAGCGATGCCGGGTCGGGCAGCAGGTTGCGGATGGTCGGATCAAGGAACCGCTCGGTCTGCTCGGCAGTGACGCCGCGCCCGGCCAGCACGCGTGCCACGATGTCGGGCACGCCATAACCTTGCGCGATGGCGAGCGCAGCCATGTCCTGACGCTCGGTCAGTCGGTGTTCCCAGGAAACGCCGGTGGCCGACTGCCTGACATCTAGGAAAAAGCGTCTTTCCCCCGTCACGTGACGCGCCGTCTGCAATTTGTCATTGCGCACAATATGCAACGGCTAACTGAGTCGAAATCAAAACTTTTCCAGATCCTGGTGCCTGGCCTTGATTTCGCGCACGGTTCGCGACGACGAGCGTAGCACGATCGTGTGCGTGGTGATGAAATTGCGGCCGAACTTGACGCCGGCCAGCATATTGCCGTCGGTGACGCCGGTCGCGGCAAACAGCACGTCGCCGCGTGCCATGTCTTGCGTGTGGTAGATCCGTTTCGGGTTGGAGATCCCCATGTTCGCCGCGCGCGCCAGCTTTTCCGGCGTGTCAAGGATCAGCCTGCCCTGCATCTGGCCGCCGGTGCAGCGCAAGGCCGCCGCCGCCAGCACGCCCTCCGGCGCACCGCCGGTGCCGAGATAGATGTCGATGCCGGTTTCGTCCGGGTCGGTGGTGTGGATGACGCCGGCGACATCACCGTCGCCGATCAGCCGGATCGCGGCGCCTGTCGCCCGCACGGCTTCGATCAACGCGCCATGGCGCGGCCGGTCGAGGATGCAGGCGGTGATCTCCGCCACCGGCACGCCCTTGGCCCTGGCCAGGCTGGCGATGTTTTCGGCCGGCGAGGCATCGATGTCGATGATGCCGTCGGCATAGCCCGGGCCGATCGCGATCTTGTCCATATAGACGTCCGGCGCGAACAGAAGGCTGCCTTTTTCGGCAATGGCGATGACGGCCAACGCATTGGGCAGGTTCTTGGCGCAGATCGTCGTGCCTTCGAGCGGATCGAGCGCGATGTCGACAGCCGGGCCTTTGCCTGTACCGACCTCCTCGCCGATATAGAGCATCGGCGCCTCGTCGCGCTCGCCCTCGCCGATCACCACCGTGCCGTTGATGGCGAGACGATTAAGCTCCTGGCGCATGGCGTCGACCGCGACCTGATCGGCGGCTTTCTCGTCGCCGCGTCCGCGCAATCTGGCGGCCGCGACCGCGGCGCGTTCGGTGACGCGCACCAATTCCATGGTCAGTATCCGGTCGAGGCCGGCGACAATGTTCTGGGCCACATTCATCGATGGATAATCCTCGTTGGCACTTTGTTTCTATGCATGTCGTTGTCCCAAAACCGCCGCACACTTTTGGGCGACATGCATTAGCCTCCCGCCAGAGACGCGCTTCTTGTGTCAAAGCCTCGTGACAACAGCAAGACCTGCGCTGGACCTTTTTGAAAGCGCAGCAATATCAATCGATTAAAGGCAAAACTTGAGACTGCTATCCGGCCCGCTCGATGCGGATGACTTGCGGCTTGTCGGTCAGAAGGCTGTCCCTGGTGATGCCGTCGACGGCCTTGCGCACCGCCGCCTCGGTCGTCTCGTGGGTGACCAGGATGACTGTCTTCTGTGCCTCGGTTTCCGGCCCTGCGGCATGTTGCACGATCGATTCCAGCGAAATGTCGTTGTCGGCCATGCGTTTGGCGATCGCGGCGAAAACGCCGAGGCGGTCGTGCACGGTCAGCCGGATGAAATAACCGCCGGCATGGCTGCGCATCTGCGCCTTTTTGTAGGGCTTCAATTCCTTCGCCGGCCGGCCGAAGACCGGGCCATGCTGGAAGCCAGGCCGGCTCTTGGCAATGTCGGCAATGTCGCCGATCACCGCCGAAGCGGTGGCGTTGCCGCCGGCACCGGGGCCGGAAAGCAGCAATTCGCCGAGGATGTCGGTTTCGATCGCGACCGCATTGGTGACACCGTGCACCTGCGCGATGACCGAGGCCGTCGGCACCATGGTCGGGTGAACGCGCTGCTCGATACCGCTTTCGGTGCGTTGGGCGACGCCAAGCAGCTTGATCCGGTAGCCGAGATCGCCGGCCGCGCGGATATCGGCCTGGCTGATGTTGGAGA
Organism: Mesorhizobium sp. M0563; assembly: GCF_040321065.1. Taxonomy (NCBI): domain Bacteria; kingdom Pseudomonadati; phylum Pseudomonadota; class Alphaproteobacteria; order Hyphomicrobiales; family Phyllobacteriaceae; genus Mesorhizobium; species Mesorhizobium sp. M0563. The sequence goes on along the minus strand of NZ_JAMYQV010000001.1, from coordinate 458,214 downwards.
TGCCCTCCATGTAGATGTCATTGGCCGCAATCCTCGTGCCGAAGGCAAGGCTGGTCAGGATCGACAGCTTGTGCGCGGTGTCGTGGCCCTCGATGTCGAAGGTCGGGTCGGCTTCGGCATAGCCCAGCCGCTGGGCGTCCTTCAGGCAGGCATCAAAGGACAGGCCCTCGGCTTCCATGCGCGTCAAAATATAATTGCAGGTGCCGTTGAGGATGCCGAAGACGCGGGTCACCGAATTGCCGGCCATCGCCTCGCGCATCGTCTTGATGACCGGAATGCCGCCGGCCACCGCCGCTTCGTAGTTGAGCAGCACGCCCCTCTTTTCCGCGATCTCGGCCAGTGACACGCCGTGCTTGGCAAGCAGTGCCTTGTTGGCGGTGACGACATGGCGGCCGGCCTCGAGCGCCGCCTTCACCGAGGATCGTGCCGCGCCCTCGTCGCCGCCGATCAGTTCGACGAATACATCGATCTCGGCGGTCTGGGCCATCTTGACGGCGTCGTCGAACCACAGTGCTGTGCCAAAATCAACGCCGCGGTCGCGTTTGGGATCGCGGGCCGAGACCGCTGACACGACGATCTCGCGGCCGCACTGCCGCGTCAGTTCCGCCGCCTTGTCGCGCAGCACGCGAGCCACCGACGCACCGACGGTGCCGAGGCCGGCAATTCCAACACGCAACGCTTCAGCCATGTCCGGCGACGCCCCATTCGGTCGATTGATGTGTAGAAAACTCAGCGATGCGCGGCGAGCGGTACGACGTTATTCGGCTGCTTGGCGCTGGATGCGAGGAAGCGCTTGATGTTGCGCGCTGCCTGACGGATCCGGTGCTCGTTTTCGACCAGCGCGATGCGCACGTGATCGTCGCCATGCTCGCCGAAGCCGACGCCCGGCGCCACCGCGACGTCGGCGTGCTCGATCAGGAGCTTGGAGAATTCGAGCGAGCCGAGGTGCTTGAACGGCTCCGGGATCGGCGCCCAGGCGAACATCGACGCCGCCGGTGCGGGAATGGTCCAGCCGGCACGGCTGAAGGCGTCGACCATGACATCGCGGCGTTTGCGGTAGACGTCGCGCACTTCGGCGATATCGGCTCCGTCGCCGTTGAGTGCATGCGCGGCCGCCACCTGGATCGGCGTGAAGGCGCCGTAGTCGAGATAGGATTTCACCCGCGTCAGCGCCGAGATCAGCCTTTCATTGCCGACGGCAAAACCCATGCGCCAGCCCGGCATCGAAAAGGTCTTCGACATCGAGGTGAACTCGACTGCGACGTGGATGGCGCCCGGCACCTGCAGCACCGAAGGCGGCGGATTGCCGTCGAAATAGATCTCGGAATAGGCAAGGTCCGACAGGATGATGATGTCGTTCTTCCGGGCGAAAGCCACCACCTCCTTGTAGAAATCGAGCGAGGCGACCAGTGCCGTCGGGTTGGACGGATAATTGAGAATCAGCGCCAGCGGCTTCGGGATCGAATGGCGGATGCCGCGCTCCAGTGCCGGGATGAAACCGTCGTCCGGTTCGGCCTGCAGCGAGCGGATGACGCCGCCCGACATGATGAAGCCGAAGGCGTGGATCGGATAGGTCGGATTGGGGCACAGGATCACATCGCCGGGGGCGGTGATCGCCTGCGCCATATTGGCAAAACCCTCCTTCGAGCCGAGCGTCGCCACCACCTGGCTGTCCGGGTCGAGCTTCACGCCGAAACGGCGGGCATAATAATTGGCTTGGGCACGGCGCAGGCCCGGAATGCCGCGCGACGACGAATAGCGGTGCGTGCGCGGATCACGCACTACCTCGCAGAGTTTGTCGACGATGGCCTTGGGCGTCGGCAGGTCCGGATTGCCCATGCCAAGGTCGATGATGTCGGCGCCACGCGAGCGGGCACTGGCCTTCAGCCGGTTGACCTGTTCGAAGACATAGGGCGGAAGCCGGCGGACCTTGTGAAATTCTTCCATGGCAGTTCCAGACAGTGAGGTTGCGGTCGCGCGTATAAGCTTATTTGCAATTAGGGTCGAGAGCGGGGTCGCATTTGCCTTCGATCTGCTTCAGCGCCTCGGCGCCGTGTTTTTTTGCCAGCTGGTCCAGCGCAGCCTGGTCCGCGACCTTGACGCCGCCGCCCTTCGCGGCCTGGCCCTGCTCCTCGGCCTTCAGCTGGGCGAGCTTGGCGTTCTTTTCCTCGTCGGTGAATTGCTCGGCCGCCACCTGCGGCGGGATGTTCAGGTTCGGGTAGGAACCGGTGTCCTTCGCCCCGACAAGGCCGGTGGCGGGCGCTGCACCTTCTATGTTGCTGCTCGTGCAACCGGCCATCGCCAGCAGGACGAGCGCCATGCGGCAAAAACGACCAGTGCCGGAAAAAACGTTCGTGCCAATATTAATCGTCATATTGTTTTCCTGGCGGCCGGGTTAGAGCACGTTGGACCCTGTCCGATATCCCATGGTAATATGTCAACAAAACGCTTCGGGAGGAACCCCGCGAACCATGTCCAAAACACCCGATTCGGGCAAAGCGGAAGATGACCAACCTTCGACCGTCGAGCAATATCTGGTTAAGGACCCGGAACGCTTCGCTCTGAACATGGCCCGCATGATCGAGCAGGCCGGCAAGGCCGCCTCGGCATGGGCCGAGCCGCGGGAAAAGGGCGAGGTGCGCGATCATGTCGCCGAGCCGGTCGTCGACATGGTGAAGACGTTCTCCAAACTCACCGAATACTGGCTCTCCGACCCGCAGCGCGCGCTGGAGGCACAGACACGATTGTTTTCCGGCTATATGGCCGTCTGGGCCAATGCCGTTCAGCGCATCGGCGCCGGTGCCGAGGAGACCGAGGATGCGGTCAAGCCCGAGCGCGGCGACAAGCGTTTCCAGGACCCGGAATGGGGCCGCAACGCCTTTTTCGATTTCCTCAAACAAGCCTATCTCGTCACCTCGCGCTGGGCGGCCGAACTGGTCGAGCACGCCGACGGTCTGGACGAGCACACCCGCCACAAGGCCAGCTTTTATGTCAGGCAGGTGTCCAACGCCATCTCGCCGTCGAATTTCATCCTGACCAATCCGGAATTGTTTCGCGAGACCGTCGCCTCGAACGGCGAAAATCTGGTGCGCGGCATGAAGATGCTGGCCGAGGACATTGCCGCAGGCAAGGGCGACCTGAAGCTGCGGCAGGCCGATTACTCACCCTTCGAGATCGGCAAGAATCTCGCCACCACCCCCGGCAAGGTGGTCGGCCGCAGCGACGTCGCTGAAATCCTGCAATACGAGCCGGCGACCGACACCGTGCTCAAGCGGCCGCTGCTGATCTGCCCGCCATGGATCAACAAATACTACATCCTCGACCTCAACCCGCAAAAATCCTTCATCCGCTGGGCGGTCGAGCAAGGCCACACGGTCTTCGTCATCTCCTGGATCAATCCGGACGAGCGGCACGGCACCAAGAGCTGGGAGGCCTATATCAGGGAGGGCCTGCAATACGGCCTCGACACGATTGAAAAGGCCACCGGCGAAAAGGACGTCAATGCCATCGGCTATTGCGTCGGCGGCACGCTGTTGGCGGCAGCGCTGGCCTTGATGGCGCAGGAAGGCGACCACCGCATCAAATCGGCGACCTTCTTCACCACGCAGGTCGATTTCACCTATGCCGGCGACTTGAAAGTGTTCGTCGATGAGGAGCAAGTCGCGGCCGTTGAAAAGGCAATGAGCGAAAAAGGCTATCTCGACGGCACGAGGATGGCGACCGCCTTCAACATGCTGCGCTCGGGCGACCTGATCTGGCCCTATGTCGTCAACAATTACATGCGCGGCAAGGATCCCCTGCCCTTCGACCTGCTCTACTGGAACGCCGATTCGACCCGCATGGGCGCTGCCAACCATTCCTTCTATTTGCGCAATTGCTATCTTGAGAACAGGCTTTCGCAAGGCATGATGGAGTTGGCGGGCCGCACGGTTTCGCTGAAGGACGTCACCATCCCGGTCTACAACCTCGCCTCGAAGGAGGATCACATCGCGCCGGCGCTGTCGGTGTTCCTCGGCTCGAAATATTTCGGCGGCAAGGTCGACTACGTCGTGGCCGGCTCCGGCCACATCGCCGGCGTCGTCAATCCGCCGGCGGCGCAGAAATACCACTACTGGACCGGCGGCAAGCCGGCTGGCGACTTCGACCAGTGGTTCGCCGGGGCCACTGACCATCCCGGCTCCTGGTGGCCGCACTGGCAGCGCTGGATCGAAGCCAGGGACAATACCCGCGTACTGGCCCGCAAACCGGGCGAGCATATGCAAGTTCTAGGCGAAGCCCCCGGCACCTATGTCAAGGTGCGTGTGTAACCATCTGTAATGTGTGGTGAGTTGACGCGCCGCCAAAAGCGGGCGAAATGGTGTCGTCAACCCTGAGCAGCCTTGATTCATCCTCTAGCCGCCAAATTACTTTGAGGCTTGCAGATTTGACACAGGTCTCGTTTCCGGTTCGGGGAACAAGGGTCATTCGACGAGACGTTTCGACGCCGCGCCAATGACGAACCGGTCGGATATCGAGGGGGAATTTTGTTTTGAGATCAGCAGGATCGCGCCTCGCGAAGGGAGAAAGCCGCGCCATTGTGGCGGCGCTTTTCTCGGTGCTTCTGGCGTCCTGCACCTCTGCCGGCGACCCGACCATGTCGGTCGGCATGCCAGGCTATAATGCCTCGGCCACCGAAATCAGCACGGCCGCCGGTGCGCCCCAGGCCAGCACGGCCGCCTCATCGTCGCAGATGACAACCGCACAAATGACGATGAATGCAGAGGGCGACGCCAACCTTCCCGAGCAGGTCGCCTATGTGCCAATGGCTAAGCCAGGGGCCAAGTCCGATGCCGGCTTCCCGATCGCCGTTCCCACGTCGGCCGAGACGATCGCGGGACATTCGCCGCAAGCGCTGCAACCAAACGCCGAGGCGGCTGAACAGGCCAACGCTGTTGCGCAGAACAGTGCCGCCGCCGATGCCGGCGCATCGAAGCCCGATGCCAAGGCCGCCGCGCCGGCGATGAACAACCCGGTCTATGTGACCGCCGGCGAGATGCCGCAGCCACAGGCCTATGCACCGAAGAAAAACTTCCTGGCCTCGCTGTTCAGCGCTACGCCTGCTTCGGCGGCATCGCCGGCCAACAGCAGATCGGGCGGGCAGCCAGCGGTCTTGCAGGCCAAGGCGACGCCCGCGGCAAAGCCCACCGTCACCCTGGCCTCGGCCAACCCGGCTGAAAAGCCGGTGCAGTTGGCATCGGCCGGCGATACTAGCCACTTCACGGCCGATGCGCTGCCCGGCGTGCGCCAGACGGCACTGTTCGAGATCAAGCGCAAATCCGGCCTCGACGATGAGAGCGACGTCGACCTCAACGAGGACGAAGGTTCGGGTGGCGCCTACCAGGTCGCCTCCGCCGCCGGCCTCGCCCGGCTGGCACCCAACGGTCTCCTGAAACAGAACGAAAGCGTCGATGTCGCCTGCTTGAAGCCGTCGCTGGTTCGCGTGCTGAAGACGATCGAAGGCCACTACGGCCGCAAGATGACGGTTACCTCCGGCTATCGCGATCCGGCCCGCAACCGTCGCGCCAACGGTGCCAAGAACTCGCTGCACATGTACTGCGCCGCCGCCGACATCCAGGTTCCCGGCGTCTCAAAATGGGAACTGGCGAGCTATATCCGCACCATGCCGGGCCGCGGCGGCGTCGGCACCTACTGCCACACCGAATCCGTCCACGTCGATGTCGGACCGGAGCGCGACTGGAACTGGCGCTGCCGCAGGCGCGGCTAGGGCGAGGTTCTTCCGCCACTGAAGGCCCTTCGGCGGCGTTGCATCATGCCGCAAAAACCAGCTTGGCTGTCGGAAAGACGCGGTTTGGAGCCAAAGGAAAAAAGTTGTCGCAGCCGGCAGCAGACGGGTTGCCGGTTTGTCGCGACGCAACTATAAGCGCTCACATCTGAGCGCGCCCATCGTCTAGCGGTCAGGACACCGCCCTTTCACGGCGGTAACAGGGGTTCGATTCCCCTTGGGCGTACCAGAGACCTCAAGTACTTAGCACATGCCATCGCTAACGCGCTGCGTAACCTTGCCGGACCACCACTCTGATGAGGATGTCGGCAAAGGCTGCCAGACAAATTGAAGATTATGTCGACGGCTCCCTACGCCCGCAGTCCCCTCGCCTCGCCGCCGCGCTTGCGCGGAACCATCATGTCCCTGGCCAGCAGGCCGCTCACCCGGCAAAAGGCCATGAAGGCCCGCCATGCGTCTTCGGTCTCGACGATGTCCACCGTGGCGCCGAAACAGGCGTTGAACGCGGCCTGGTAGGTTGGCCCCTTCCGGCGGACCGGCCACGTTTGCAGGAAATCGAGCGCCTGCTCGACACTGTAGATTTCCTCGACCGGCTGGCCGGGCACAGGCGCGATCCGCACCGGCACCTCGAATTGCAGTCTGTCCATTCGATCTCTCCCGAACCGACGCCCCCGCCGCAACGCCGTTCGTCGCAAAAAGTTGCCGTGACGGCTAATGCTTGGGCCGACTTCTCGCCTGGAAATGTGTCGTCACTGCGGTAGCCAAATGAACCCGGCGGAAGCACGGGCCGCTGCAGGCAAGGAGAATGCCCCTGGGCGTGAATATCGCCGGTCTTCGGCCTCCGTAGGCAGTTCGTCCTTGAACCTTGCGCTTTCCAGTGCCAAATCTGGGGGAATTTCTCTCGCGGGGCTCAGCCAGGCCTCGCATCCCTGCAAGACGGATAAAAATGGTCACCTATCTCGACGCCGCCACGGCACCGCTCAGAAACACCGGCCAGATCCGTCTTTACGACGAGGAAGGCTTTATCGGCATGCGCAAGGCTTGCGATCTCACCGCGCGTTGCCTCGACGAACTGGTGCCGATGGTGGCGCCCGGCGTCACCACTGAGGCGATCGATCGTTTCGTTTTCGAATTTGGCATGGACCATGGCGCGCTTCCGGCGACGCTCAACTACCGCGGCTACACGAAATCATCCTGCACCTCGATCAACCACGTCGTCTGTCACGGCATACCCGATAACAAGCCGTTGAAGGACGGCGACATCGTCAACATCGACGTCACCTATATCCTCGACGGCTGGCATGGCGACTCCTCGCGCATGTATCCAGTGGGCACGATCAAGCGTGCCGCGGAGCGGCTGCTCGAAGTCACGTATGAGTGCCTGATGCGCGGCATCGCGGCAATCAAGCCGGGCGCCCGCACCGGCGCCATCGGCGCCGCCATCCAGACCTACGCCGAAGCCGAGCGTTGCTCGGTGGTGCGCGATTTCTGCGGCCATGGGGTCGGCCGGCTGTTTCACGACGCGCCGAATATCCTGCATTACGGCAGCGCCAGCGAAGGCGTCGAGATGCGGCCGGGCATGATCTTCACCGTCGAGCCGATGATCAATCTCGGCCGGCCGCATGTGAAAGTGCTGTCGGACGGCTGGACCGCGGTGACGCGCGATCGTTCGCTGTCGGCGCAGTACGAGCACACGATCGGCGTCACCGAAACCGGCTGCGAGATCTTCACGCTATCGCCAAAAAACCTCGACCGCCCCGGCCTGCGGGCCTAGTGTCTGGCAGATCGGGCGTTACCTTGCCCGGCAAATGCTGGGTGGGGCAGCCATGAACGGTGACGACGACGAGCGGGCCTTCTTTCCCGAAAGGCCGGTGCGATCGCCCGCGAAGGCGGTGGCCGCCGACAAGCCGCATTATCTCGGCCATCGCGACCGCCTGCGCGAACGCTTTGCTGCCGGCCCCAACACCCTCCCCGACTACGAACTGCTCGAGCTTCTATTGTTTCGGCTGATCCCGCGCGCCGACACCAAGCCGGTCGCCAAGGCATTGCTGGCACGCTTCGGTACATTGGCCGAGGTCCTCGGCGCGCCCGTCGAGCGCCTGCAGGAGGTGAAGGGCATCGGCCCGGCGGTGGCGCTCGACCTGAAGGTGGTTGCTGCAACGGCGCAGCGCATGGCGCGCGGCGAGATCGCCGGCCGCGAGCTTTTGTCAACCTGGACGCAGGTTCTCGAATACTGCCGGTCGGTCATGGCCTTCGAGGAGCGGGAGCAGTTCCGCATCCTGTTCCTCGACAAGAAGAACGCACTGATCGCCGACGAGGTGCAGCAGGTCGGCACCGTTGACCACACGCCGGTCTATCCGCGCGAGGTGGTCAGGCGCGCCTTGGAGCTCTCGGCGACGGCGATTATTCTGGCTCACAATCATCCATCGGGCGATCCGACGCCGTCGCGCGCCGACATCGAGATGACCAAGCTGATCATCGAGACGGCCAAACCGCTTGGCATTGCCGTTCACGATCACATCATCATCGGCAGGAAAGGCCACTCCAGCATGAAGGGCCTGCTGCTTATTTGAGGCTTATTGTTACCGGCCTGGCCTGCCACGCGCATATTGATGCGACGCTCAACGCCGATCGCGCCGGTAAATGCGGGGACTGGCGCTCAGCTGGCTGTGCGCAGCCGCCGGGATCGAACAAAGGCCTTTAGTCCGTCGGAATCGAGCGCGTAGCCGAAGGCATAACCCTGCAACATGTCGCAGCCCAGGCCTTTGAGTATCCGTGCGTGCTGCATCGTCTCGACACCTTCCGCCACGACCTCGATACCCAAGGACTTGCCGATGTCAATGATTGACGAGACAACCTGCCTTCTTTGCGGCGATTTGACGATTGGGGTGACCAGCTGCCGATCTATCTTTAGCCGGCGAGGCTGCAACTTGAGCAAACTGACTATCGAAGCGTAACCAGTACCAAAATCGTCTATTTCGATGTCAATCCCGAGTTCTTTTATCTGCTCGATATTCCAGGTGACAAGGTCGTCGTTCTCGTCCAGGAAAATTGACTCAACAAGCTCGAATGAAACTGTCCCTTTTTCGATATTTTGTTCTCGCAAGCTCTTGATGAGCTCCTCATCTTGAAGGCGTCGCGCCGAAACATTGACCGATACCCGCGGAATGTGGAGTCCCGCAGCGGACCATTCTTTGAAGTCCAAAAGCGACTGCTTCAATATGGCTTGGTCGATGATCGAGACCACATTCAGTTCTTCCGCAATTCTCAGGAAGACATCGGGCGCCAAAATACCCTTTTCTGGATGTCTCCACCTCGCCAGCGCCTCAACCCCCACGATTTCGAGCGTCTTTGCGTCAAATTGGGGCTGGTAGAAGGGGATGAACTCGTTGCGCTCAAGGCCGCCGAGAATTTCGTCGGCAATCCGCTTTGTATCGACGATTTCGCTTTGCATCGCGTCGGTGAAGAATTCGTATCGATTGCGCCCACGCCTCTTTGCTCGGTAAAGCGCGATATCGGCGTTTACCAGCAGGTGTTTGGCTTCGATATTTTTTCCGTTGTCGACTGCGATTCCCACGCTGACACCAAAACGGCATCGATGGCCCTGGTAGTAGACCGGTTCGCGCATCTGGCTGATGACGCGGTCAGCGAGCAGCGCCAGTTGCTTGGTATCGTCGCGCACCACGCACAGAACGATGAATTCGTCTCCCCCGATGCGGGCGACGAATCCCTCGTCGCCGACCTTCGATCTGAGGACTGTTGACGCGTGAACCAACATTGCGTCACCGGCGGCGTGGCCCAGCGTATCATTGATGTGCTTGAACCGATCCAGATCGATGTGAAGCAGTGCCGCATGCCCGCCTGAGCGCCTGGCGTTTGCCGCGTAATCTTCCAGTACCTGGTCGAGGTAACGCCGGTTGGGCAAGCCGGTCAACGAGTCATGAAGCGCGATGTGCTCTATGCGCGCTTTGGCCGACTCGAGTTCTGCATTTTTCGACTCGGACAGCTGTTTTGCTCGAACCAGATCCTGGTTCAGCAGGACATCGGCTGTAACGTCCCATTCCGCGCCTATCATTTTTGGAGTGTTGTTTGCGACCCGGTAAACGATCGCCTTGGACCGGACATGACGGACCTCGCCATCCGGACGCACAATCCGGTACTCCGACAAATAGGGTCGTCCGCTGGCCACCGCGCTGTCGAAATCTGCGTTGGCGGTAGCCAAATCATCTGGGTGGATTGCACCCGCCCAGTCTATGTAGCCCCGGTGCTCCCCGGTTGATTTGCCATATATTTCATTTACGCGATCATCCCACGTAAGCTCGTTGGTCGCGAGATCGTGTTCCCAAACCCCAATAGCCGAGGCTTCCAGAGCGAGTTCCAGGCGTCGTGACAATCGACGCAATTCCGCATAATTGCGCTGTCTTTCGCCGATCAGGCGACCTGTGACCAGGAAGGGGAACACAACCAAGGCCCCGGCCGTCGCCATGATCGCGCGCAACAACCATGCGTTACTTGGCGTCGAAGGCCAGCCATTTTTGGGAATGGCCGCGATCTGCCACGAACCGGACGGGAGCAAAACGTCGGCCGTCACCGGATCGCTTTTGCCGATCCGCTCATTGCCGTAGAATTGGTCTCCATTTTGGCCGAGAGCGTCCCTGCCGATCAGCGCTATGTCAATCCCGAGATCGTCGTCAAGCAGCCCGCTCGCCCGATAGAGACGCTGCACGTCGACAACGGCGGAAATGATGCCCCAGAACCTTTCCGTATTGCCCGCGCTCCGCACGAAAACCGGAAAGCGACCGATAAAGCCTTGTCCTCCCTGCTTCAGATCGACGGGACCGGCAAGCACCAGCTTGCGTTCGTCTCGCGCCCTTAGCGCAGCCGCACGCTGCCGCTCGTTCTTGCGGTAATCGAGGCCCATCGCCTGCTCGTTACCCTCCATCGGGTACATCAGGGAAACGACCAGATCGGGCGCGCCGGCAATATTGTTCAATTGCGAGTTCGCGCCAAACAGATTACTCGCCAGCGAAGCGAAGCGTTGCTGTCCCATATAGGGCTCGGTTACGACCGCAGCGACCAGTCCATGCACGAGTTGAAGGTTTCCGTTGATATTGCCTTCGAGCTTGGCGCGGATGAGGTTGACCTTGGTCAGCACGTCCGCACGGACGGCCTGGTCCGAGACGATCTTGTTCTGGTGCTCCGCGAACGCTGCGCTGATAAGGATGACGACAAACGCGATCGCCGCCGGAATATTTGCCGACGAAAAGACGGCCTCCTTAATGCCGCCGAACCTAGCGCGGAAAAAAGCCAATAGGCGATTCCTCAATTGCCATTTCAGGTTCTCGGGTCGACCCGATGAGGAATATTAGCGTTCAATGTTTAATTTGACCTTCACATTCCTGAAAAATTTCGCATTTTCCGATGGCTGACGCCGGCTGTTATGTCGACATCGACACCACCGCCCGCGCGATGTTGAAGGCAGGCTGCATGAAGCGGACCAACATGAAACGAGATCAGCCTTGCTCGGAAGACCGCAGACACGAGCGCCATTGCACACCTCGATGCTCCGACCCGAGTACGTCAAGAGCGTTGACCTTGGGCTAGTGGCCCTCAATCGACTTGTGAGACACAAGATATGGTATCTTGCCGACGCTCCGCTTCGTCGCGCCAATGGAATAGGCCATCGGTATCTTGGGAGAGTTCTCTGGCAGGCCGTACATATCCTTGCCGGCCCGCACTGCAAATGAAAAGTGCTGCCACGAAACCGTGTCATGCTCATTGAGAAAATCGAGCGTCAGACCAGCTGAAATCAGCGCGTTCACCACGTCACTGATCGGATGGATCCACTCATAATAGCGAGGATGCTTCAAGATGCGGTCATCGCCGGTGTAGGTCAGTTCCTCGTTCCAGGCGAGCGGCCGAGCTATCGGCGTTCGCCAGTCGTGCTTCAACTCCAGAGCCGCGGCCTTTCGATTGCACTGAAACATCAATGGATGGCCCTCTGCCATGTAGAGCCGGCCGCCGGGTCGCAGGAGATCGGCAACCACCCGCGCCCAACGGAACACGTCGTCCAGCCAGTTTACCGAACCCCAGGTAACGTAAGCGATGTCAAAGGTCCGGCCCAGGGCTTCGACCGCCTCGAACAGTGGCGCTTCCACGAAACGCACGTCGGTGCCTGCCTTCGCAGCGAAATCCCGCGCCGCCGCGATCGCCGCGGGTGAAAAGTCGAGGCCGGTCACGCTGCCCGCACCAAGATTCTTCAAGCTGATTGTGTCAAGGCCGATGTGACACTGCAGGTGGACGATATCCTTGCCGGCAATATCGCCGACCTCGCGCGTTTCCAGCTCATAGAGATTGGATCCGCCTGCCAGCACATTCTCGATGTGGTAGCTGCCCGTTGTGTCGGTCGAGTGCAGTTCGGCCCGATCATCCCAATTAAGGCGGTTCGCACCCAGAAACGGTTCCAAATTCCCCCCAACCCTGACTGACGCATGGTAAACAAGTCGTTAAGATACCTTTGCAGCGAAAGTATCGCGCGTCAATCCGGACCGGTCGCCTCTCAAACAAGCTTCGGCGGCAATCAAGACGAGCAAGAGCGTCTCGTCTTCAAGAACTGCGATCCACGACCAATGTTTTCACCGGATCGAGAAAAGAATGAGCCTGTCCGCGCCGCTGGCACGTCGCCGCTGACCATGTCCACTGCGGCTTTGGATCGCTCGATCACCATCAAGTGATCCAGGCGTGCCGGTGCCGAATGGAACATAAAGCCCGGAATTCAGTTAGATAGCCGGATTTGGCTGGAGTACCGCCAGATGCGGAACTCCGGCCGGGCAAGGGCACTGCCGTAACACGGAGTGAGCGGCTTCGGGCGCATCTCGCCGGACTCAGGCACCACCTTGCCGAACTCGGGAGCCATAAACGCTCCCTATGGAGGATGCCATGAACCAGTGGACAAACGCCAGGCTCTGTGACGTAGCCAACCTGATCCTTGGGGCAATTCTGTTCTTCTCTCCCTGGATCTTCGCCTTTGCGGCAGGCCCGCAGACGCAGAACGCCCTCGGCAGCGGAATCTTGATTGTCGTGCTTTCGATTGCCGCTCTCGCGGCATTTGCCGTCTGGGAAGAGTGGGTGAACCTGGTCGTCGGACTGTGGGTTCTCGTATCGCCCTGGGTGCTTGGATTCCAGGCGACCACGGCGATGACCGTGCATGTCGTGATCGGCATTCTGGTTGCCGTCCTGGCCGCGATCGAGCTCTGGATGATGTACCAGAACCCGCCGACCCAGTCCGCCGCCTAACAGGCGCAGCCAGCCAGCGCCCTTTTGGGCCTGACGGATCGATGGTTCGTCTGCCGGCCTCTCGGCAACAGCCGCCCAGAGGCCGGATGCCAGTTTGTTTGGACGAGATCTGAGAAGGATTGCGCATTATGGTCGGTGACAATCCGCGTTCGACGGCCAGGATTGCGGGACATCCCATTCATCCGATGCTCGTGCCGTTTCCGATCGCCTGCTTCGTCGGCACCTTGCTGACGGATCTGGCCTATTGGCGAACAGCGGAAATGATGTGGGCGGACTTCTCTGCTTGGCTGGTTACCGTCGGCGTGATCATGGGCTGCCTTGCAGCGATCGTGGGGTTGATCGATTTTCTGGCTAATCCGCTGATAAGGGCACAGCCCCCTGCCTGGCCGCACGTGCTCGGTAATCTGCTGGCGCTGGTGTTGTCCGTGATCAACATGCTCGTGCACACCCGCGATGCATGGACCTCCATCGTTCCCACCGGCTTGATCCTCTCGGCGGTTGTCGTGCTCATCCTCATCTTCACTGGTTGGCTGGGCTGGTCCATGGTGTACCGGCATCACGTCGGAGTGGCGGATTGATGCGCGTAGCAAGCTCCATCAGACAGGCCGGGCGCATCGCGGCGTCCATCCTTACTTGCACTGCGGCGATCACTCTTGCAGCGTGCAGCGGCAACGACCCGGATCCCAGCAGTCAGATAGGGCCGAATCCAAACCTGCCGGAGCCGATCCAATATTTCTTCCCGCCCATGCATCTCGCTTCCGTGGTAGGATGGAAGAACGACGAAAAGCCGACAGTCGCGCAGGGGCTGCAGATCCAGGCTTTTGCCAACGGCTTGCAGCATCCGCGCTCACTTTATGTGCTGCCCAATGGCGACGTCCTGGTGGTCGAGTCCAAGGCGCCGGGCGGCGAACCGATCAAACGGCCCAAGGATTTGGTGATGGGCTGGATCGAATCGTGGGTCACTTCGGGCGGCGACAGCGGCCCAAGCAACCGCATCACCTTGCTGCGCGACGCCGATGGCGATGGCAAGCCCGAGCTGACCAGCGTCTTCCTCGACCACCTGAGCTCGCCCTTCGGCGTGGCGCTGGTGGGAAGCGATCTCTACGTTGCCAACACTGATTCCATTGTTCGCTATCCCTACACCACCGGCGACACCAAGATCACCGCGCCCGGAACGCCGCTCACCGCCCTGCCCGGCGGCCCGATCGACCACCATTGGACGAAGAGCCTGGTGGCAAGCCCGGACGGCTCGCTGCTCTATGTCGGCATCGGCTCGAACAGCAACGTGGCCGAGAACGGCATCGAGGCGGAGAAGGACCGCGCCGCGATCTGGCAGGTGGACAGGGCTACCGGCAGGTCGCGCATTTTCGCCAGCGGTTTGCGCAATCCGAATGGCCTGAGCTGGGAGCCGCAGACCGGGGCGCTCTGGGCCGTGATCAATGAGCGCGACGAGCTCGGCCCCAATCTCGTGCCGGATTATCTGACGTCGGTAAAGGACGGCGGCTTCTACGGGTGGCCATACAGCTATTACGGCCAGCATCTCGATCCCCGAGTCATGCCCCAGCGTCCGGACCTGGTCGCGAAAGCGATCGTTCCGGATTATGCGCTGAGCTCCCACGTCGCCCCTCTGGGATTGGCCTTCTACACGGCAACCAGCCTCCCCCAGGCGTATCGCGCCGGCGCCTTCGTTGGCGAGCACGGGAGCTGGAACCGCACGCGCTTCAATGGCTACAAGGTGGTGTTCGTACCATTCAGCCGCGGCCATCCGAGTGGCGCCGCACAGGACGTGGTGACTGACTTCTTGGACAAGGACAACAAGGCGCGCGGCCGGCCTGTCGGCCTGGCCGTCGACAAAACCGGGGCCCTGCTCATCGCCGACGACGTCGGCAACACAGTTTGGCGGGTGACATCTGCCGGCCAATAAAGGGGCTCCACTCCCTTCGTCGAGCTGTCGGTCGAGCAGGGGATCGAACCCTGCGCGCGACGATCCCCGACGATCGCCGTTCCGGGCACATTCGGCATGCTCGCCATTGCCGTTTACTCGACGCTGACGATGTTTGCCGCGCGCTACCGCTGATCACCGCCGAACCGAAGGACCGCCAGCACCGAGAAATGGTATTTTTGCCCTTCCCACCGCCGGCTCTAGAATTTTCATCGCAAATCAAGTTATGATGCACTTGGTATTTCCCGAGACGGCTTTGCGCCGCTTGGAATACCGGGAGGAAACGGGACATGGCCGTTGCGCTTGTACTCGTTCTGATCGTCGTGGGCTCGGTGTTGTTCCACTTCCTGAGCCCGTGGTGGTGGACGCCGATTGCCTCGAACTGGGACTATATCGACAACACCATCATCATAACTTTCTGGATCACCGGCGTCGTCTTCGCCGCCGTGGTTCTTTTCATGGCCTATTGCGTCTTCCGCTTCCGTCATCGGGAAGGCAATCAGGCGGCATATGAACCTGAGAACAGGCGGCTCGAATCCTGGCTGACGGTCGTCACTGCCGTCGGTGTCACGGCTTTGCTGGTTCCCGGCCTGTTCGTCTGGAGCCGCTTCGTCAACGTTCCGAGCGATGCAACCGAGGTCGAAGTCGTCGGCCAGCAATGGCAATGGAGTTTCCGTCTGCCCGGCAAGGACGGCAAGCTCGGCACATCCGACACTCGCGACGTCAACGCTGAAAATCCGCTCGGTGTCATCGCCGCTGATGCCAACGGCCAGGACGACGTCGTGGTCGAAGCGGCCGACCTGCATCTGCCGGTTGGCAAACCGGTCAAGATGCTGCTCCGCTCGATCGATGTGCTGCACGATTTCTACGTGCCGGAATTCCGCGCCAAGATGGACATGATCCCGGGCTCAGTCACCTATTTCTGGTTCACTCCGACCAAGACCGGAACCTTCCAGGTCCTGTGTGCCGAACTCTGCGGCCAAGGGCATCCGATGATGCATGGCGTGGTCATGGTCGATACGCAGGAAGATTATCTGGCGTGGCTTGGCCAGCAGCAGACTTTTGCGCAGCTGTCCGCGCCCCAACAGATGGGCTCGGCAGAGTAGACGCCGGAACGACGGCGCGCCGTCGGCATTGAAAAGATTGCGGCAGGCCCGAACTGTCGGGCATGGCCGAAAAGGGCACGGAGGTGTTCCTATGGTCGATATCACACCTGCAGATGCGGTACCGCCGGCCGAAGTCGCGGAAATGGAACTTTACCATCCGCACAGCTGGTGGACGAAATACGTTTTCTCGCAGGATGCCAAGGTCATCGCCATCCAGTATTCGGCGACCGCGACGGCGATCGGCATGGTGGCGCTGGTGTTGTCCTGGCTGATGCGGCTGCAGCTCGGCTTCCCCGGCACGTTCGACTTCATCACCCCGGAAGCCTACTACCAGTTCATCACCATGCACGGCATGATCATGGTGATCTACCTGCTCACCGCACTCTTCCTGGGCGGCTTCGGCAACTATCTGATCCCGCTGATGGTTGGCGCTCGCGACATGGTCTTTCCCTATGTCAACATGCTGAGCTACTGGATCTATCTCCTGGCCGTGCTGGTCCTCGTGTCGAGCTTCTTTGCCCCCGGCGGACCGACAGGTGCCGGCTGGACGCTCTATCCGCCGCAGGCGATCATGACCGGTACGCCAGGCGGCCAGGACTGGGGCATCATCCTGATGCTCGTCTCGCTGATCCTGTTCATCATCGGCTTCACCATGGGCGGCTTGAACTATGTCGTGACGGTGCTACAGGGCCGCACGCGCGGCATGACACTGATGCGCCTTCCGCTCACCGTCTGGGGTATTTTCACCGCCACCGTCATGGCGCTGCTCGCCTTCCCGGCACTGTTCGTCGCCTGCGTGATGATGCTGCTCGACCGGGCGCTCGGCACCAGCTTCTTCATGCCGGCGATCGTCGAGATGGGCGAACAATTGCAGCATGGCGGCGGCAGCCCGATCCTGTTCCAGCATCTGTTCTGGTTCTTCGGCCACCCTGAGGTCTACATCGTGGCGCTTCCGGCCTTCGGCATCGTCTCCGACCTGATCAGCACCCATGCGCGCAAGAACATCTTCGGCTACCGCATGATGGTCTGGGCCATCGTCGGCATTGGCGCACTGAGCTTCGTGGTCTGGGCGCACCACATGTATGTCAGCGGCATGCATCCCTATTTCGGCTTTTTCTTCGCCACCACGACATTGATCATCGCGGTTCCGACAGCCATCAAGGTCTACAACTGGGTGCTGACGCTGTGGCGTGGCGACATCCACCTCACCATACCGATGCTTTTTGCCCTGGCCTTCATCGTCACCTTCGTCAATGGCGGGTTGACTGGGCTATTCCTCGGCAATGTCGTCGTCGACGTTCCGCTGTCGGACACGATGTTCGTCGTCGCCCATTTCCATATGGTCATGGGGGTCGCCCCGATCATCGTAATCTTCGGCGCGATCTATCACTGGTATCCGAAGGTCACCGGTCGGATGCTGAACGAGACGCTGGGCCGGTTCCATTTCTGGGTCACCTTCCTTGGCGCCTATCTGATCTTCTTTCCCATGCACTATCTCGGCTTGATGGGCGTGCCGCGGCGCTACAACGAATTGACCGATATGACGGTGATGACGGAATCGGCCCACCACCTCAACTCGTTTATCAGCATCATGGCTTTTATCGTCGGTTTTGCCCAGATCGTGTTTCTGTTCAATCTCATCTGGAGCATCCGCCATGGCCGTGAGGCTGGTGGCAATCCGTGGCGGGCAACGACGCTCGAGTGGCAGACGGCCGAAACACCGCCGGGCCATGGCAATTTCGGCAAGGATCTGCCGATCGTCTATCGCTGGGCCTATGACTACAGCGTACCGGGCGCCAAGGAGGACTTCATACCGCAAAACGTTCCGGGCTCCTTCGGACCTTCCAGGGAGCCGGCATGAGCGTCATTCTGGTTTTCCTGCTCGTGATCGCCGGCATTGCTGGGTGGTGGCTCTCGCATCAGCGGCTAATGACGAGGCCGTGGCTCGAGCAAGGTTTGGTCGGGGATTTTGTCGCCCTGGACCGATCGGCGCTTCCGACCGCAAAGATCGGTCTCGGCGTCTTCCTTGCCGTCGTCGGCTGTCTGTTCGCGCTGTTCACCAGTGCTTACTTCATGCGCATGGCGCTGTCGGATTGGCAGCCGCTGCCCATCCCGCCTCTGCTCTGGCTTAATACCGGCGTACTGGTCTTGAGCAGCATTGCCATGCAGTGCGCTTCGCTCGCGGCGCGCAAGGGTCAAGTGGACATGGTCAGGCTCGGCCTCGCCACCGCTGGACTCACGGCGCTCGCCTTCCTGGTTGGACAGCTTATGGCATGGCGGGAACTGAGCGCGGATGGCTATTTTCTGGCGTCCAATCCGGCCAACAGCTTCTTCTACCTGCTAACGGGAATGCATGGGCTGCATATACTGGGAGGGCTGGTCGGCCTGGGCAGAACGACCGTCGGTGCCTGGAACGGTGCGCGGCCGCAGCGGCTTCGGCTGAGCGTCGAGCTGTGCGCCATGTACTGGCATTTCCTGCTTTTCGTCTGGCTCGCCATCTTCGCTCTTCTGGCCGGCTGGGCTTCGACTTTAATCGACATTTGCCGAGGGTTGCTGACCTAGGAGGAACGGGCGGATGGCTGAGACGACACTGACCCACATCGGCCGAACGGGGCCGCGGCCCGCAGGCTGGCAAGGCATCGCCGCCGACTGGTCCTCGGATCAGCGGGCGTTCAAAAACGTGTCTTGGGGCAAGGCCATGATGTGGATCTTCCTGCTCAGCGACACGTTCATCTTCGGCTGCTTCCTGCTCTCCTACATGACCGACCGTATCTCCACACGCGTGCCGTGGCCCAATCCGAGCGAGGTCTTTGCCCTGCGCATCGGCGGCTCCGACATTCCATTGATCCTTATCGCCATCATGACCTTCGTCCTGATCTCGAGCAGCGGAACGATGGCCATGGCGGTGAATTTCGGCTACCGCCGCGACCGCCGCAAGACGGCAGTCCTGATGCTTTTGACCGCGGCACTCGGCGCGACCTTCGTCGGCATGCAAGCCTTCGAATGGACCAAGCTGATCACCGAGGGCGTGCGGCCTTGGGGCAATCCGTGGGGCGCTGCACAGTTCGGCGCATCCTTTTTCATGATCACCGGCTTCCACGGCACACATGTGTCGATCGGGGTGATTTTCCTGATCATCGTGGCGCGAAAGGTCTGGCGCGGGGACTACGACGTCGGACGGCCCGGCTTCTTCACCAGCCGGAGGGGCCGCTACGAAAACGTCGAAATCATGGGGCTCTACTGGCATTTCGTCGACCTGGTCTGGGTGTTCATTTTCGCATTTTTCTATCTTTGGTGAGAGGCAGGACATGGCTGAAGCAACCGCAAATGGCCTTGGACAACACACGCTCGACAGCGCCCGTACGCATGATGCGACGGCGACCAGCGTTACCCCTACGGAGGTTCATCAGGAGCACCCGATCAAGCTCTACCTGGTGGTCTGGGCGTGGCTGTTCATCCTCAGCACCTGCTCCTATCTGGTCGACTATTTCGGGCTCCACGGCTATCTCAGATGGTCGCTGATCCTGATCTTCATGATCCTCAAGGCAGGGCTGATCGTCGCCATCTTCATGCACATGGCCTGGGAACGGCTGGCGCTGACATATGCAATCATCCTGCCGCCGGTGCTGGTGCTGGTATTCGTGACGCTGATGGTCTTCGAAGCGGACTACACCCTTCTCACCCGAATGGCGTTTTTCGGGGCCGGGCCCTGACATGCAATCCGGATCCAGGCCGTCCTGTTCTGGAGCCTTCGCCTTGAAACAATCTACGGCTGGACCATTTCTGTTGGTATCGGAAACGACAGGCGATGCCGGCGTTTCCACATGCGTCGCGAACACCAGCAAGGGGCGCCCAAGATGACCATCGCAAACAGACTGAAGGACTTCATCGATAAGAAAGGCATTTCCTACGACACCGTCGAGCATCACCGCACGGCGACAAGCAGACAATCCGCCATTGCGGCACATGTGCCTGGCAGCATAATGGCCAAATCGGTGGTCGTTCACCACGACCGTGGCTACGCGCTGGCCGTGGTTCCAAGCACGCACAGGATAGAACTCGCGACATTGCAGGATGTTATGGACAAGCCTCTTGGACTTGCCTCCGAAGACGAGGTGGTCTCGTTGTTCGGCGATTGCGATGTCGGCGCTGTGCCGCCGATCGGCGCTGCCTATGATGTGCCGGTGGTCCTCGATGAAAGCCTCGGCGACGCTCCCGAAATCTATTTCGAGGGCGGTGACCATAGGACGCTGGTGCATGTGAGCGGCAAGGATTTCCGCGACCTGACAAAAGACGCGCGCCAGGCCCGTTTCAGCCACCCCGCCTATTGAAAGCTCTGCCCCACCCTCCCCGCACCGGCGCTCGGTGCGGAGGACAGGTTTTTCAGCTCACGGTCTGGTAGCCGGCGGCGATTCGACAACTTTCCGATAGACATGCCAGGTGGCATGACCAAGGATCGGCAGCACGACCGCCAACCCGGCGAACACTGGCAGCGAGCCGATGATCAAGGCGACGGCGACAATAAGGCCCCACACTGCCATCACGATCGGGTTGGCCAGGACAACGCGCACCGAGGTGTGGATGGCTTCGTAGGCGCCGACATCGCGGTCGAGCAACAACGGGAATGCGACGACCGTGGTGCACAACACAACCGCGGCGAACACAAAGCCGATGGCGTGACCCAGGATGATGAGTGTCCAGCCGCGTCCCGTGGCGAATATATCACTGATGAAGCTGGACAGCGATTGCGGCGGCGCCGGGCCGAACACGGTCTGGTAAAATATCTGGGCCGTCAAAAGCCAGGCGATGAATATCGCAAGCAGCATGATGCCGACCGCCGCAATAGCCGGCAGCGCCGGAGAACTTCTGACCTCAAAGGCGTGCCTCCACGAGGCATCGAGCCCGGCTTCCCGTCGCCGGCTGATCTCATAGAGGCCGATCGCCGCGAACGGACCAATTAGCGCAAAGCCGGACACAAGCGGAAACAACAATGGCAGCGTGTTGTTGCCTGATGTCCAGACGGCAAGCACGACCCCCGCAAGCGGGTAGATCAGGCAGAGAAAAACGATGTGCGACGGCTTGACCATGAAATCATCGACGCCACGCCTGAGCGCATCAAAAAGATCGGAGACACCGATTTTTCGAATTCTGGTGTGTTCCAGCGTCTCGTTGGCGCCTGCTATCACGTGAAAACTTGCCATGACCATTCCTCCAGACCGGGTCCGGTAAGGTCGCGTTTTACGGTGCTGCCGTTCTGCGTGATTGGCCACGCAAACCGCGACCTGCACCATGATCAATATACTCTCATGCGGGGGACTTGTCGCGCTTTGTACGAAGGCCCCCGGGGGTAAGAGGTCCCGGGTAGCCCGACTAGCTCTGGACACCTTTCTTCGATATGCTCTTCTAGACGAAGGTGAAGGTCATGGATGGAAGGACAGTTCTCATACTCGGCCTTGGCATCGTTATTCTGCTGTTGCTGGGATTTTGTGCTCTGCCAACGTGATGTTTTTAGCCGGGCTCAATAGCCGGCTGACGCGACCACTCGCATTACAATGGTGTCGGCAAGCAGCGCCGCGAAGATCGCGAAAAGATAGACAATCGAATACGCAAACAACGCCTTTGCCGGCTTCATCTCCTTGTCGGCGACGAGGACCTTCCAGGCGTGCCAAATGAACCCTGCGCCCAACGCTGCTGAAGCAGTGCCGTAGTATCCGCTGGCGAAGCCGAAGGCCCAAGGAAGCACGCCGATTGGCGCCAAGACCAGCGAATAGGCGAAGATTTGTTTTCTGGTCGAGTGCTGGCCGGCCACATTCGGCATCATCGGGATGCCCGCCGCGGCATAGTCGCCGACCTTGAAAAGGGCCAGCGCCCAGAAATGAGGCGGCGTCCAGAGGAAAATGATCAGAAACAGAATGACACTTTCGATGCCGATTGCGCCGGTTGCAGCCGCCCACCCGATCACCGGAGGAAGGGCGCCTGCCGCGCCGCCTATGACGATATTCTGTGGCGTCGAGCGTTTCAGCCACATCGTGTAGATAACGACATAGAAAAAGATGGTGAACGCCAACAGCGATGCGGCAAGCCATCCCACCAGCACGCCGAGCGTCATGACCGACAGTGCGGAAAGCACCAAGCCGAAGCCGAGAGCTTCGCCAGGCGTGACGCGGCCTGACGGAATTGGTCGCTTGGACGTGCGAGACATCAAGGCGTCTATGTCTGCGTCGTACCACATATTGAGCGCGCCGGCCGCCCCTGCTCCAACCGCAATTGCGCCGATGGCGATTACGGCGATAACTGGATTCATTACGCCGGGCGCCATCATCAGGCCGACGAACGCAGTAAACACGGCAAGCGCCATGACCCGTGGTTTCAAAAGCGCAAGGAAATCACCCGCCGTCGCCTCCGAGAGGCGGATGCCGGTATCCTTGAGACGGCTTTCTTCAGTCGACATTCAGACGACCACCGATGGGAACGGCAGCCTAGCCGGCCAATGTCTTTTTTGCAACAAGCCGCCCTCCCCACCGACACTGCCGGCAGATTGCGGCCGAGGCTATGCCTCGACCTGTTTGCGATACCAAGATCCGGCGGAAGAGCCGCGTTATTTGGAGAATTGCTTCAGATAGGCAATGACATTGACGATGTCCTCGTCTTTCTTGAGGCCGGGAAACGCCATCTTCGTTCCTTTGACCATCGCCTTGGGATCGCGAAGGTAGCTCGTCAGCGTGGCCTCATCCCATTTGACGCCGGACTTGCCGGCCTCGGTCATCGCCTTGGAATAGCTGAACCCCGGATGCGTGCCGGCCGTTCGGCCGATGACGCCGTTCAACGACGGACCGACCTTGTTCTGATCCTTGTCCGCGACGTGGCAGACCTTGCATTTGGCGAAGACCTTCTCACCCGCCGCGGCATCCTGAGCCCACGAGGGGCCGGCGATGACGGTCGCGACCGACATGATGATAAAAAACACAATGGCACGCATGGCATTTCCTCCCTGATCGCCAATTTGCCCTGGCTGACCTGCACAGGCCGACATCTAGTCCGCTGGCATGCGCTCTTGAATGGCAGAACGGATATCCACTGCCTGGAGTTGCGGCACCTACATACCACGGAACGCGGCCGGCAGGTAGAGTTCGGCCATGCAAAGGTTTCATGCGGACAATCTGCTCAAGGCAATTTGGTGTTGCAGGTGGTGGCGATCCGGCCGACCGCCTCTTCAACTCCGGCGAGGTCAAACTCGGCTTTGCCGCGCCCCGACAGCAGCCCGAACCGCCAGGACAGCAGCAGCCGGTCCGCGGAAATCAGTCGCCTGATGCCGTCGGCACCGTCGCGCACCAGCATCCTGCTGCGCGGGCCGACCGACCAGCTTTCGTTGAGCTTGCCGGATTGGTCGACAGTCACCGACATGGCGATGGTTCGGCTGGCGGAAACAGTATCGCTCAGCTGCAGCCATTCGCTCCAACGCGGTTCGCCGGCGGTCCGGCAGGCAATCGTCAATACCGGGCTGTAGCTCAATGCGCCGCCGCCGGTGATGAGCTTGTTGGTAGCGTAAAGCGAGGCGGTGACAAGACCGTCGCTGGTCTTGTCGAACCGCCAGTTGTCGAGAACCGTGTCAGCCTGGGCGATGCCGTAGACCGACGCAAGCAGGAACGCCGCCGCGACCACGCTTCCGATACCGAAGAACTGTCTCAACGATGCCTCCAACAACCGCTGCGATCCGCAACCCAGCGCAGATAATCATCAAAGCTTCGTATCGCCACCTCGACCGTCAGATGCGTGAAATCCGTTGCGCCCGCGCCACAACGAAAAAGGCCGCCTCGAGAAGGCGGCCTTTTGGAATTCAGCAGGGACGTTATTCAGCCTCCTTGGCGGCCTTCTTCTTCGGCGCAGCCTTCTTCTTGGGCTCTTCAGCGTCGTCGTCGGCCTTCTTGGTGTCGGCTTTTTTCGCAGCCGCCTTCTTCGCCGGCTTGGCCTTGGTCGTCTCCGTATCCTCGTCGTCGGCCAGCAGCTCTTCCTTGCTGACCTTGACGTCGGTGACCGAGATCTGGCCAAGCAGATGGTCGACCACCTTCTCTTCGAACATCGGCGCGCGCAACGTATTCAGCGCCTCGGGATTGTTGCGATAGAATTCGAAGGCTTCCTGCTGCTGGTTGGCCGGATAGCGACGCACCTGCTCGAACAGGCCGCGCTGCAATTCCTCGTCCGTCACCGTGACGCCGGCCTTCTCGCCGATTTCGGCGAGAACCAGGCCGAGACGCACGCGGCGCTCGGCAAGCCGCATATATTCGGCACGCGCTTCCTCTTCCGTCGTCTCTTCGTCCGCAAAGGTGCGCCCGGCGGCTTCGAGATCGCGGTTGACCTGGTTCCAGATGTTGTTGAATTCGGCCTCGACGAGCTTGGACGGCGCCTCGAACGAGTAGGCGGCGTCGAGTTGGTCGAGCAACTGGCGCTTGACCTTCTGGCGCGTCATCGAGCCGAACTGATTTTCGATCTGACCGCGCACCACCTCGCGCAGGCGCTCCAGCGACTCCAGGCCGAGGTTTTTGGCCATCTCGTCGTTGATCTCAAGTTCGCCGGGCTTCGACACTTCCTTGACGGTCACGTCGAAAGTGGCTTCCTTGCCGGCCAGATGCGCCGCCTGGTAGTTTTCCGGGAAGGTAACCGTGACCTGCTTCTCGTCGCCGGCCTTGCTGCCGACCAGCTGGTCCTCGAAGCCAGGGATGAATTCCTTCGAGCCGAGCACCAGCGGCTGATCGGTGCCGGCGCCGCCGCCGAAGGCTTCGCCGTCGATCTTGCCGACATAATCGAGGGTCACGCGGTCGCCCTCGGCGGCCTTGCCGGTCTTCGGCTCATAAGTGCGCGCCGACTCGGCGACACGCTTGACCTGTTCATCGATCTCCTCATCAGGCACTTCGAATACATGACGCGTCACCTTGATGTCGGAGAAATCCTTGATCTCGATCGGCGGAATGACCTCATAGTTCAGGCGGAACTCGAAATCTGCGCCGCCGGCCAGGATCTTCTCGGCTTCCTTCTCGTCCTCGGTCATGATCACTTCGGGCTGCATGGCAGCCTTTTCGCCGCGCCCGGTGATGATCGAACGGGTCGAGTCGTTGAGGATCTCGTTGACCACTTCGGCCATGAACGATTTGCCATAGACTTTGCGCAGATGCTGCACCGGCACCTTGCCGGGGCGGAAGCCGTTGATGCGGACCTTGTTCCTGGCGTCGGAAAGCCGCGCCATCAGCTTGGCTTCCATGTCACCGGCCGGCACGGTGATCTTGATCTCGCGCTTGAGACCGGAGTTGAGCGTTTCGGTGACCTGCATCATAAAACCTTTGTTTCCACCAATGAGGCCGTCAAACGGCCCCTGCCGTTCACAGCCTGCCGGTATGATCTTGCCGGGAATGGCTTTTGGTGCGGGACTTGGCGATTTGTCCGCCCAACGCGGCACAAATCCTCCAGAAATACGCTCCAAAATGTGAATAAGTCTTTGTTTTTCCTACTTCTTATCACATTCTGCAGAAGCGGATCGTCGCGTCCCGTCACATTCGACACGCCTTTTGTCACAGGCGACGCTGATTTTCAACCATCTTTGCATTCCGGCCAATGATGCCGATGTGGGCTCTGACATTGACAGAATGATGGCTACATGGGATTGGCCGGGCAATGCGGATGTGGCGGAATTGGTAGACGCCCTGGATTTAGGTTCCAGTGCCGAAAGGCGTGGGGGTTCGAGTCCCTTCATCCGCACCACCCTTCGCTCTTCGAGCTTCGGGTGGCAGGCCGCTCGAAGCTCGTTAGACGAAGGAGTGCCCTCCGAAGCCTTGGCGGAGGAGGACAGGCGCCACTATGGCGCACCATTTCGATCCCCCGAGCGCCGACACCTAGATTCTTCCACGCTTCAATAGAGCGGCTCCTCGAACAGCGTCTTGTCGCCGTCCACCAGCGCCTTGATCTGCGCCGTGCCGTTGGCCGCGATCGCGACGCGGATGCCGAACGGCCGCACCCGCATGTCGTTCTGGATCGCCATCCCCTCGCCTTCCGGCAAATAGAAGCGCTCGATGCCGTAATCCGGCGCGATCGTCGTGGCTGCGCTGAGATCCGAGCCCTCGGAGACGTGTCCGACGATATCGGCTTCACCGGATGCTGCCGGCACCGGCGCTTGCCCGAACCAAGCCGCGGTCGGACCCCAATAGCCGTAGGCGCCCGGCTTCAGCCTGACCACGATCGGCGTGTCGTCACTCGCCAGCTTGCCGGGTGGAATGTTGCCGATCAGCTTCACCGGTATGCGCGAAATGTCGTAGCCGAGCAGAATGTAGTCACCACGCAAGAGATCGCGCGGATCGATCGGCTCAACCCTGAGCAGGACTTGCTTGCCGTCGCGCAGGATCGCCGCGCGTCCGGCGATGATCCAACTCAGAAAGCCGATCTGGACGAGCGCCAGGACCAGCGCCGAGATGATCAGTCTTTTGCCGGTCATCATGCTGCTGCACCTGTCATATCCGGAGCGTTCATGCGCTTTTCTATGCGGATGATAATGAAAGCAAGAACGGCGAGAAGCACCGCCGCCGCAAGGAAGAAGCCTGCCGTGTCGAGCATTGATTGCAGCATCACCACATAGATGATGGCGAGTTCGAAGGCGAAGCCCGCATAGGCAACCCAGCGCAGTCCCCGGCTCTCCCGGCCGCCCAGCACGATCGCCGCGACGATGCCGGCCAGCGCAACAGCCGAGGCAATGGCGAAGCCGCTGCTGTAGCTGCTTTCATCCGCCAGTTCGAACTGGATCATCGCCAGGCCGGTGAGAAAGCCGATCAGCGCGTGCAGGGGCAGCCTGCCACCCAGTTGCAAGATCCTGTCGACCGGCCGGGCAGCAAAGATCGCAGCGATAAAAAGCAGCACCGACGCGACAACGAGCGGGATAGCGACTTGCAGCGTGTCGTACCGCGTCACCAGGAGCACGAGATAGAACAGCACCGACAGGATGATCAGGTGGCGCGCCGCCTGGCTGCGCGTCCAGAACGAAACGGCAAACAGCACCAGCGCCATGACGACGAAGAGATGCGGGAATTCCGCGCGATAATCGAAGCCTTTCAGGAACAGCCAGGCATCGGCGATGCCGACGGCAGCGACGGTCAGCGGGTTCGAGCGCAGCGCCACCGCCGCCAGCGCCGTGCCGGCGCCCCAGGTGACCACGGCGGAGGCCTCGTCGCCAGACAAATGGTACATCTGGCCGATCAGCGCGATCGATCCGCCGAACGCTGCTGCCGCGACGATCCACAGCGCTTCGCCGATCGCCGCATGGTCACGCATTTTCAGCACCGCGCCGCCGACATAGCCGGCAAGGATAACGGCAAAGAGTGCTGCGACCCGTACCAGCCGCGGGATGACTTCCCAGTTGGCGGCGATGAAGATCAGGATGGCCGCGCCGAACAACAGTGCCGCCATCATCGCCAGGATCGAGCCGAAGCTCAGCGATTTGCGTTCGTTGGCCTCGACGTCGCGCGTCAGCACGTCGGCTGTCGGCGCGTCGATCAGGCCGGCCTGCTGCCATCGTGCGATATCCAACCTGACCCGTGACGAATAGCTCGCCATGCCCCTCCCCCTTTGTTTAGCCCTTTTAGCTCGTCCGCCCAAGCGTTTGACCTAACGGCATTTTCCGATCTGGGCAGAAAACTGGACGCGCGTTAATGCTGCAATGCACAATTTGCATTGCTGCCATGCACCAATAGCGCTTTTAAATCGATATGACCCCTCTTATCTTCACGGCGCACACAAAGACGGAATGATCCGAAAGAAAGACGAAACGAGAATACCATGAACCTGATCCGCAACTATCGCAACTGGCGCCGCTACCGGGACACCGTTTCTGAGCTGAGCCGCCTGAGCACCCGTGAACTGACCGACCTAGGCATCAGCCGCGGCGACATCCACTACGTCGCCCGCAAGGCGGTCTAATCCTTTCGGACCGCAAATGGCCCGAACCAGTTTTGAAAGAGAACGACAATGAACCTGATCCGCAATTATCGTAACTGGCGCGTCTACCGCGAGACGGTTACCGAGCTGGGTCGCCTGTCAAACCGCCAGCTCAATGATCTCGGCATCGTCCGCGACGAGATCAAGATGGTCGCTCGCAGGGCGATCTAACCAGCAGAATTTCGCCAGGGTCGACCTCCTCCCCGACCCTGACGGATACGGTCAGCCTTCACCTCCTCCCGAGGGTTGACCACAAAAACGGCGCCCGCCGGACCTCCTCCTCCGGCGGGCGTTGTTTCTAAGAAGGGTTTCGCGCCCTTTCAAATGGCGAAAGGAATTTCGTCAAAGCCGACCTCCTCCCCGGCGATGACGAATACGGTCGATCTTCACCTCCTCCCGAGGATCGGCCAACAAAACGACACCCGCAGGACCTCCTCCCCCGGCGGGTGTTGTTGTTTTCAGGCTCGAAACGCCCTGGGAGCCGTTTTTGGCGGGACGTCCCCGTCGTCAGTCCAGCGCGCCGCTCTTCAGCACGCCTCGCTTCTTCCACTGGCTCAGCGGAAAAATATCCGGCGCGCCGCCCATCGGCGCATACCAGGAATCCACCACCCATTCTGTACCGCCGCGGTCGCTGATCACCGCCGTCCAATGCGGATAGCGCCCGTCGACAAACAGGCCTCGCGAGGCCTTGTCCTCGACCTTATGAAACCTGAGCAGTTTTCGCTCGGCAAGATAGACCAGCAACGCATGCGTATTGGTCGATTCGTCGACACAATCCATCTGGCCCCTGACGCGCGATGCACCGAATTTCGACTGCGGCTGGTCGCGGACGCCGATGGCCTGGAAAATGCGCTGTTCGAAATAGCGGACGGCCTTCGAAATAGCGGAGCGCTCGGCCTGGGGCGAACCCGCGCCCGCACGCAGGATAGAGCGGAAACGCGCACCGTCACTGGGGCCAAGCGCCAGCGTCGTGCGATAGTTGCAACCGTAACCATGGCATATGGGGATCCGCTTGGAAGCCGTCGCGGCCGGTTCGCCGGCCGCTGCTGATCCGCCCACGGCGATCACGACTGTCAGAAATGTCGCTCTGGCAAAGACCCCGAGACTCCCACCCATTCGCAATAGTAGACGATTGCAGCGCGTGGCGGCAACAGCGCGGCTGATTCGTGTAATTGCAATCGCCGCGCCAAGGGATTATTTCGGCGCTCATGAACACAAATCCCATTCACGTCATCGGTGGCGGTCTCGCCGGCTCCGAAGCTGCTTGGCAGGCGGCCGAAGCCGGCATTCCGGTTATCCTGCATGAAATGCGTCCCGTCCGCGGCACCGATGCGCACAAGACCGACGGGCTGGCCGAGCTCGTCTGTTCCAATTCCTTCCGCTCCGACGACGCGCAAGCCAATGCCGTCGGCCTGCTGCATGCCGAAATGCGGCTCGCCGGTTCGCTGATCATGAGCGCCGGCGACGCGCACCAGGTGCCGGCCGGCGGTGCGCTGGCCGTCGACCGCGACCGATTTTCCGAAGCGGTCACCAGAAAGCTCGAAGCGCACCCACTCATCACCATCCGGCGCGAGGAAGTGCCTGGCCTGCCGCCGGCGGACTGGGACCAGGCGATCGTCGCCACCGGCCCGCTGACCGCCCCTTCGCTCGCCCAGTCGATCGCGGAAGTGACCGGCGCCGACGCGCTCGCCTTTTTCGACGCCATCGCTCCAATCGTCCATTTCGACACGATCGACATGGATATCTGCTGGTTCCAGTCGCGCTACGACAAGGTCGGCCCCGGCGGCACCGGCAAGGATTACATCAATTGCCCGATGGACAAGGAGCAGTACCTTGCTTTCGTACAGGCGCTGGTCGACGGCCAGAAGACCGAATTCAAGCAATGGGAAGGCACGCCCTATTTCGACGGCTGCCTGCCGATCGAGGTGATGGCCGAGCGTGGCGTCGAGACGCTGCGCTACGGACCGATGAAGCCGATGGGGCTGACTAATGCACACAATCCGTCTGTAAAGGCCTATGCCGTCGTCCAGCTTCGCCAGGACAATGCGCTGGGCACGCTCTACAATATGGTCGGCTTCCAGACCAAGCTGAAGCACGCTGAGCAGGTGCGCATATTCCGCACCATTCCCGGGCTGGAAAACGCCGAATTCGCCCGCCTCGGCGGCCTGCACCGCAACACCTACATCAATTCGCCGACGCTGCTCGACGCTTCGCTGCAGTTGAAGTCGCGGCCCGGCTTGCGTTTTGCCGGCCAGATCACCGGCTGCGAAGGCTATGTCGAGAGTGCCGCCATCGGCCTGCTTGCCGGGCGTTTTGCCGCCGCCGAAAGGCTTAGCAATACACCGTCGCTGCCGCCCTTGACCACCGCCTTCGGCGCATTGCTCAACCATATCACCGGTGGCCATATTGTCTCCGATGACGAGCCGGGAAAGCGCTCCTTCCAGCCGATGAACGTCAATTTCGGCCTGTTCCCGCCGGTGGACGCGCCAAAGATCGAGGGCAAGCGGCTGCGCGGCAAGGACAAGACGGTCGCCAAGCGGCACGCGGTGACATCGCGCGCGCTTGCCGACTGCCGCGAATGGCTGGGGTTGCCTTTTCGGGCGGAAGCTGCGGAATAACTGTCGGGTTGGTTACGCGGCAGCCTCTATGCGGCCGGCCAGCCTTGCGTGGCGCGCCGGAACAAAAGCCAATGCCGGCGCAAGGCTGAGAGCCGAGCCACATCCTTGAGAGGCGAGCGGCGGGCATTCTCTATTCTGTCGAGGTAGGCGCTCGACAGAGCCAGCGGCAGAAACGCCGGACGCAATGAAACCGGCAAAGCGGAAGCCCCCTGCTCGAAGGCGGAAAGATGCTCCCGTGCCAGAGCGATCATCGCGGCAACGACGCGTTCCGCGGCTGGCCCGCCATCACCGCTGACGAATTCTCGCGCCGACGACCCCGCCGCAGCCAAAATGTCGGCCGGGACAAAGCACTGTCCCCGCTTGCGATGCAGCGGCAGCAGAAGCAGCAGACCGGTCATCGCCTGCGCACAACCTGCCCTGCCGGCCAGTTCGGCAAAACGCGGTGCTTCGACCGGGTCGAGCACCATCGCCGCAAGCTGGATGAGCGCGGCGGCAGTCTCGCCGCAATAGCCTTCGAGATCGGTGCGCGATGGCATCGGGTCGTCATAGAGATCGAATATGCGCGCTTCGAGCATATTCTCGAAAGCCGCCTTCGGCAGGCGGTGAGCGGAAATCGTCGCCTTCAGCGCGTCCGCCACAGGATGGCCAACCCCCGCCCCATCCTCTTCGGCGGCGATGACATCCCGCCACCATTGCAGCCGGACTTCACCCGGCAGCGCTTCGCGGATGCGATCGCGGATGCCGCCGATTTCGGCGTTGAAGGCATAGAGCGAAAACAGCGCGTCCCGCTTGTCTTCGGGCGCATAGAGGGCGGTGAGATAGCGGTCGTGGTCGGCGGCACGCACCGCTTCCATGACGATATTGGTGTTTTCGGCCACGTCAGTCGACGGCGATGAGTGCTGCGGCCACGGCGCGGTCTTCCGCCAGCAGCACATTGTAGGTCCGCACGGCCGCCCCGGTCGACATCGGATCGGCGGAAATGCCTGCCTCCTTCAGCGCAGCACGCAGCGCGGCAGGCAATGGCCTCAGATCCTTGCCGCTGCCGACCAGCAGGATCTCGACCTTGTCGGCCTCGTTGAACAGCTTGGTGAAATCCGCTGCCGTCAGCGCCAGCGGATCGGCCGGTTCCCAGCCATAGATGCCCGAAGGCAGACACAGCAACGAGCCGCGATGCGACATGTCGGCAAAACGGAAGCCGCCATTGCCGTAAGCCTCGATCGGTGCGCGGCCGGGGAAATGCGCCTCGCGGATGACGATGCCTTTGGCCACTAGTGGTCCGATTCTAACTGGCGCGGCAAGCCGTGCGGCGGGCCGTCAGGTGGCTATGGCTTTGCCGCCGCCCACCGGCTTTTCCTCGTCCGACGCTGTGGCCTGCGGCCGCAACTTGAACAGAATGAGCAGCGGCGCGGCAATAAAGATAGACGAATAGGTGCCGAACACGACGCCGAACAGCATCGCCATGGTGAACGAGCGGATCACCTCGCCGCCGAACAGCACTAGCGCCAGCAGCGCCAGGATCGTCGTCACCGAGGTCAGCGTCGTCCTCGACAGCGTCTCGTTGATGGCGTTGTTCAGCAGTTGCGGCAGCGGCATTCGCTTGTATTTTCGCAGATCCTCCCGAACGCGGTCATAGACGACGATCGTATCGTTGAGCGAATAGCCAATGATGGTGAGGATCGCCGCCAGCGACGACTGGTTGAATTCCAGGCCGGTGATGACGAAGAAGCCGATCGTCATGACCACGTCGTGCACAGTCGCAACGATGGCGCCGACCGCGAACTGCCATTCGAAGCGGAACCAGACATAGATCAGGATGCCGAGCAGCGCGACAAGCATGGCGATGGTGCCTTGCTTGGCAAGCTCGCCTGAGACCGTCGGCCCCACCACTTCGACGCGGCGGAAATCGTACTGGTCTTGCAGTTCGCCGCGCACCTTGTCGATGACGGTCTGCTCGGCATTCTCGCCGCCCTCCTGCGTACCGACGCGGATCAGCACGTCGTTCGGCTCGCCGAACTGCTGAACCTGCACCTCACCGATATTGAGTTCCGTCAGCCTGCCGCGGATGTCGGCCAGATCGGCATTGCCGGTCTTGGACTGCACCTCGATCAGCGAGCCGCCCTTGAAATCGATGCCGTAATTGATGTCGATGGTCATGAACCCGACGACCGACAGGACTGAAAGCACGCTGGACAGCGTGAACGTCCAGCGGCGGATGCCCATAAACGGAATTTTCGTTCCGGGCGGAACGAAAGTCACAGGCGCCCGCGGCAACTCCTTCGGACGGGCCCGGCGAAGCCAGATCGACACCAGCAGGCGGGTGAAGGTGAAGGCGGTGAAGACCGTGGTCAGGATGCCGATGGCATAGGTGACGGCAAAGCCCTTCACCGGCCCGGTGCCGAGATAGAACAGCACCACGGTCGCGATCAGCGAGGTGACGTTGGAATCGACGATTGTGGCCAGCGCCTTGCTGAAACCGGTATCGATCGCCTGGATGACCGAGCGGCCGGCACGTCGCTCCTCGCGGATGCGTTCATAGATCAGCACGTTGGAATCGACCGCCATGCCGATGGTCAGCACGATACCGGCGATACCGGGCAAGGTCAGCGTCGCTCCAAGCAGCGACAGCAGCCCGACGATCATCGCCACATGCACCGCCAGCGCGATGTTGGCGAGGAAGCCGAAGAAGCCGTAGGCGACGAACATGAACGCCACAACCAGGATCGAACCGATGATGCCGGCGACTTTGCCGGCATGAATGGAATCCTGTCCGAGGCCAGGGCCCACCGTGCGCTCCTCGATCACCGTCAGCGTCGCCGGCAAGGCGCCGGCGCGCAGCAGCACGGCGAGGTCGTTGGCGCTCTCAGCGGTGAAATTCCCCGATATCTGGCCGGTGCCGCCGGGGATCGGTTCGCGGATCTGCGGTGCCGAAATCACCTGATTGTCGAGGATGATGGCAAACAGCTTGCCGACGTTCTGTGATGTCGCCTGGCCGAACCGCTGCGCCCCTTTCGAATCGAAGCGAAACGAAACAACCGGCTCGTTGTTCTGGGAGTTGAACGTCGCCTGGGCATCGACGAGGTTTTCACCCGAAACGATGACGCGGTTCTCGATCAGATACGGAACCGGCGGGTCGTCCTGCGAATACAGCACCGAGGATCCCGGCGGCGGACGGCCGTTCAGCGCGTCCTGCACCGGCATCGATTGGTCGACCATCTGGAAGGTCAGCTTGGCGGTCTGGCCAAGAATTTCCTTCAGCCGTTGCGGGTCTTGGAGACCCGGCACCTGCACCAGGATGCGGTCGTCACCTTGCCGCTGCACGATCGGCTCGGTCGTGCCGAGTTCATTGACGCGGCGGCCGACGACCTCGATCGACTGCGTCAGCGCTGCCGAAGTACGATATTTGATGCCCGCATCGGTGACGGTGAACTTGAGCAGGCCGGGCTCGGAATCATCCAGCGTCATCTCCTGGATCGAGCCGCCGCTGAACAAGCCGGCCGCCACCGGATCGGTCAACGTCTTCAACGCCTTCTTGGCAGCCTCGATCTGTGCGGGATCGGTGATGCGGACCTGCACCGTGCGGCCCGTTCCGGCAAGGCCGGTATAGCCGATCTTGGCATCGCGCAGCAGCGTCCTGATTTCGTCGCGCGTCGTCTCCAGCCGATCTTTGATCAGATCGTTCGGATCCATCCTGAGCAGGATATGCGAGCCGCCCTGCAGGTCGAGGCCAAGCGTCATCTGCCGCTTCGGCACCCAGTCGGGCAGCTTGGCCAGCGTGCTGGCGGAAAAAAGGTTGGGCGCAGCGAGGACCACTGTGGCGGCCACGGCCAGCCAGATCAGGATCATCTTGAAGCGCGAAAAATAAAGCATATGGCGTCGTCCGTCAGGGCGTACTGGCGGATCGTTCCGCCGACAATTCGGTTATTTCTTGGCGTTCTGGTTCGCCACCGGCTCGCCCTTGACGCGCACGTCGGCAAGCGTCGAGCGCAGCGCCGTCACCTTGGTGCCGCCGCCAAGGTCGATCTCGAGCTCGTTGTCGTCGATCACCTTGGTAACCTTGCCGACCAAGCCGCCGCCGGTGACAACGGTGTCGCCGCGGCGAACCGCCGCCAGCATCTCGCCGCGCTTCTTCAGCTGCGTGCGCTGCGGCCGGATGATCAGAAAATACATGATCACGAAAATCAGAGCAAACGGCACGATCTGGATAAACATTGCGGACGAGTCCCCGCCGATGCCTTGGGCGTATGCCGGTGTCACGAACATCGAGGTACTCCTGAACTTTGAAAAACAGCCGCAAGGCGGCCCCGCCAAATTTGGCCGGAATATAGTCGGTAACGTTGCCAATGCAACTGCGCTGCCGGGCAAATCGGCTGCTTTTCCGGCCTGGTGAGCCGTGTTAGAGGGTGATCACGAAAAGCGATGCTCGGTTTTCGCAAAAGATCATGCCCGAACAAATGCTTGGGACGAGTTTCGAAACCGCTGAAATCAGGTAGGTTGCCCTACCGCACCGTCCTGAACGCGAAACAAAACGCGAAACAAAAAGACAAGAGATGACCGACAGCCCTATCGATATCCTGCACCAGAAGCTCGACCGCCTGATCGAGGCGGTCGCCCGCCTCGCCCCGCCGCCGGTGCCTCAAACCGACCTCCGCGAGGCCGATTGCTTCGTCTGGCAGGCCGATCCCGGCTATCTGGAACCGGTGCGCAAGGTCAACCGCGTCGATATCGGCCTGATCCGCGGCGTCGACCGCGTCCGCGACATATTGGTCGACAACACCGAGCGCTTCGCCTCCGGCTACGCTGCCAACAACGTGCTGTTATGGGGCGCGCGCGGCATGGGCAAATCGTCGCTGGTCAAGGCGGTACACGCCTCGGTCAACGCTTCGGCGAAGCCCGACGTGCCGCTCAAGCTTATCGAGATCCACCGCGAAGACATCGACACGCTGCCGAAGCTGATGGGCCTGCTGAAGGCAGCGCCGTTTCGCTTCATCTTGTTTTGCGACGACCTGTCATTCGACCATGACGACACATCCTACAAATCGCTGAAGGCAGCACTTGAAGGCGGCGTCGAAGGCCGCCCGGCCACCGTCATCTTCTATGCCACCTCGAACCGGCGGCATCTGTTGCCGCGCGACATGATCGACAATGAGCGCTCGACCGCGATCAACCCGTCGGAAGCGGTCGAGGAGAAGGTTTCGCTGTCGGACCGCTTCGGCCTGTGGCTTGGCTTCCACAAATGTTCGCAGGACGAATATCTCGACATGATCGATGGCTATGTCCGCCATCATGATCTGGCCATCGATCCCGAGACGCTGCGCGCCGAGGCGCTGGAATGGGCGACGACCCGCGGCAGCCGTTCGGGCCGCGTCGCCTGGCAGTTCACCCAGGATCTGGCAGGCCGGCTCGGAAAATCGCTCAAGGACTAGCCGCTCAAGGACTGGCAACAGAAGAAGCCCGCACCTTGCGGAGCGGACTTCCTCGGCGGGCTGAAGGTCAGGCGGCCCGCAAAATCGGATTTTTCTCTATTCGAGATAACCCGACGGATCGACCGGCGCCGAGTTCTTGCGCACTTCGAAATGCAGTTTCGGCGAGTCGGTGGTGCCGCTCATGCCGGACAGGGCGATTTCCTGGCCGCGCTTGACCTTCTGGCCGCGCTGCACCTCGATCGAGCTGGCATGGCCGTAGACGGTGACCAGACCGTTTTCGTGACGCACCAGCACTGTGTTGCCGAATTCCTTGAGGCCGTCTCCGGCATAGATGACGACACCGTTTTCGGCTGCCTTGACCGGCGTCCCCTCAGGCACGGCGATGTCGACGCCGTCCTTGCCGCCGCCGAAGCTGGAAATCACGCGGCCGCGCACCGGCCAGCGCATCTTGCCGATGCCGGTTGCATCCGGCGCCACCGCATCGTCGTCCTCGGCCTGCTGGATGACTTTCGCGTCCTTCTTCGGCGGCGTGTAGGAGGCGAGCGTCTGCGTCGGCGTGCCCTTGGCCGGCGGCTGGGTGGTGGCCGTCGTCACCGGATCGACCTTTGCCGGCTTCGCACTGGCGACGACAGCGGTTCCGCCTGCCGGCACTTTCAGGGTCTGGCCGATCTTGAGCAGTCCATCCTGCATGCCGTTCGCCTGCTTCAGCGCAACGACGCCGACGCCGGTCTTCCTGGCGATGGCGGACAGCGTATCGCCTTGCTGAACCGTGTAGGTGCCGCCGGCTCCGGCCGGCTTGGCCGTCGCCGAAGCAGTTTTTGGCGCGGCCTTTCCATCCTTCGGCTGGCTTGCGGCAGCCGAGGCATCCACCTGCGCGGCGGACTTGCCTTCCCTGACCTTCGGCTGCTGCGGCAGCACGGCCACCTTCTCCGGCGCATCGGCCGGCTGGTCGTGCCTGGTGCCGTTCGCGGGCTTGGCGTCGGCGACTTTCGGCGCGGCGCCGTTGCTCGAATACGCATAGGCCGGGATGACGAGCTTCTGGCCGGTCTTCAGCCCTTTGGTCGCGCTCAGCCCGTTCACTTTCATGATGGCGTCGGCCGGCACGCCGTAGCGCCGCGACAGGCCGGAAATGGTCTCGCCGTCCTTGACGACGATCTCGGTTGCATGCGGTGCGCCGGCGGCCGTCGCCACGCGCGGCGCGTCGGGCTCGGCGTTCTTGAACGGCCTTGCCGCAGGAGCGACGGTGCCGGTTGCCGTCCTGTCGACACGAGGAGCGGCAGGCGCCAGGGCCGGCGCGACAGCGGTACGCACCGGGCGAGCGGCGGGTGCCAGGGCGGGAGCCGGCGGCGGCAATTGCTGCGCCGTAACCGGTTCGAGGCTTGAGCGGCTGACCGACTGGGTGTGGCTGCCGTCGATCGGCGCGGCCGCAACATCGCCCGGATAGGGCTGGGCAGCATCCTGCTTGTCGATGATGGCGCGCTGGTTGTTGGTCGAGGCGGTGAACACGTCGTCGACGCTGTTGAACCGCGCCACCTGGGAACTACACCCCGTCGCAGCGCCTGCAATCATGAGGACGGCGCAGCCACGCGCCAGATTGCGTCCGTTTGCCTTCAAAACACTGAATTGCATCGCACTAACCCGCACAGACCCGGTACAACTGAACCTGATTAAAGCGCGTTAATGTTACCGGTCGGTTAAACCTGTAGAATCAGACGCAAATTTTCTTAAAATGTTTCGAGGAAGGCTCTCAGCTTCGTCATCCTAGGGCGGAGCAGGAGCGAAGCTCCGTCGCGGAGACCCTGGGATCCATTCCGTGACATTGGCCGAAGAATGCGGCGGAGCAGAATTCTGCACCCTTGCAACGCCTCAAGGGCGTGGCATGGATCCTAGGGTCTGCGCTGTGTCGCTCCGCTCCTCGCTGCGCCCCAGGATGACGAAGCACCAGGCTTCGGCTGCCGCCAAGCGGCCGATGGTTAGGATATCAAATCACCGCCGCGACACTGCGCAGGATCGGCTGCAGACGCACCAGGCCGATATCCTCGCGTTCGAAGCGGCTGCCGACCTTGGTCAGCTTGGCCAGCACCTGCTCGCCCTCGTCGGGTCCGATCGGCGCGATGACGATGCCGCCGCTCGACAATTGGTCGAGGAGAAAGCGCGGCAGGCTGTCGAAGGCCGCCCAGGCGACGATGCGGTCGAACGGCGCTTCGTTGGCTAGCCCGTTGGAACCGTCCGCCTGGCGCACGATGACATTGCCGATGGCGAGTGCCTCGAGACGCTGCCGGGCCTGTTCGGCCAGCGTCTTGTAACGGTCGATGGTGACGATCCGCGCGGCAAGCCGCGACATCACTGCCGCTGTGTAGCCAGACCCGGTGCCGATCTCGAGCACGCGGTTGCCTGGTTCGATAGCAAGTGCCGCGATCACCGCCGCCTGCAGGTCGGCGCCTTCGATGGCCTCGCCGCATTCGATCGGCAGCATGCGGTCCGACCAGGCGATCGAATGGAAGTGGGCCGACAGGAAGCCGCGCCGCGGCGTCGCCTCGAAGGCGGCGATCAGCGCCTTCGGCACCGTGCCCCTGCCGCGCAGGCGAAGCAGGAAGGCAGCGAAACCTTCGCGTTCGTCGACCGTTGCAGCGTGATTCAAGTTCATGCGAGCGCCTTGGCCAGTTGATCGCGGATTTCATGCGCGGTGAGATCGAGCTGCAGCGGTGTCACCGACACCAGCCGATTGCGCAAGGCATGGAGGTCGCTGCCTTGCTTGCCCTCGACTGGCTCGCGGCCGAAGCGCAGCCAGTAGTAAGGCAGGCCGCGCCCGTCGCGCCGCTCGTCGACCCACAGGCTGTGGACCAGCTTGCCCTGCGAAGTGACCACAGTTCCGGCGATCTCTCCCGGCGCACAATTCGGAAAATTGACGTTGAGCAGCACGCCATCCGGCAACGGCATGGCGGCGAGCTTTTGAAGCAGCGCCGGCGCCAGCGTCTCGGTTGTCTCATAGGGAACGACGCGGTCCTCGCCGACATAGGAATAGGCCTGGCTGATGGCGATCGAGCGCACGCCGAGCAGCGCGCCTTCCATGGCGCCGGCGACGGTGCCCGAATAGGTGACGTCGTCGGCGATGTTGGCGCCGGAATTGACGCCGGACAGGATCAGGTCGGGCGGTTCGGGCAGGATCTTCTTCACCCCCATGATGACGCAATCGGTCGGCGTGCCGCGCACGGCAAAGTGCTTTTCGCCGATTTTCCTCAGGCGCAGCGGTTCCGAGATCGACAGCGAATGCGCATAGCCGGACTGGTCCTGCTCCGGCGCCACCACCCAGACGTCGTCTGACAGCGTGCGGGCGATGCGTTCGAGCGATGCAAGGCCCTCGGCATGGATGCCGTCGTCGTTGGTCAGAAGGATGCGCATTATTTCGATTCGATCTTTTCCAGGCCGCCCATGTAAGGCCGAAGCGCTTCAGGAATTGTTACGCTGCCGTCCTCGTTCTGGTAATTTTCGATGACGGCGATGAGAGCGCGGCCGACGGCGGTGCCCGAACCGTTCAGCGTGTGGACGAAGCGATTGCCCTTGCCGTCCTTGTCCTTGTAGCGGGCGTCCATGCGCCGCGCCTGGAAGTCGCCGCATACCGAGCACGACGAGATCTCGCGATAGGCATTCTGGCCGGGCAGCCAGACCTCGATATCGTAGGTCTTGCGCGCGCCAAAGCCCATGTCGCCGGTGCACAGCGTCATGGTGCGGAACGGCAGGCCGAGCCGCTTCAACACCTCCTCGGCGCATTCGGTCATGCGCTCGTGCTCGGCAATCGACGAGTCTTGGTCGGTGATCGACACCAGCTCGACCTTGTAGAACTGGTGCTGACGCAGCATGCCGCGCGTATCGCGCCCGGCCGAGCCAGCTTCCGAGCGGAAGCACGGCGTCAGCGCAGTATAGCGCAGCGGCAGTCTTTCGTGCGGCGTGATTTCCTCGCGGACAAGGTTGGTGAGCGGCACTTCGGCAGTGGGGATAAGCCAAAACGAACGCCTGCCCAGAAAATGCTCTTCGACTTCTCGCTGCCGTTTTGGGTCTCCGTGCCAAATCTTCTGAATTAGCGCCTGTATGTCAGAGCGCTTTTGGCGGTTGGCGACCATTTTGAAAAGCTGAGCAAGCACGTTCGGGTCGCCATCCTCAGGACCAAAATGAACAGTACCTTCCCTTGGCGCTTCGCCTTCCGTCTTGAAGAGATCTTCCTCGAACTTTGGCAATTGCCCGGTGCCAAACAGAATTTCATCGCGTACCATCAGCGGCGGCTGAATCTCTTCATAGCCATGTTCTGTCGTGTGCAGGTCCAGCATGAACTGGCCGAGCGCGCGGTCCATCCGCGCCAGCCCGCTCGTCAGCACGGTGAAGCGCGAGCCGGAAAGCTTTGCCGCCCGCTCGAAATCCATCATGCCGAGCGCTTCGCCGATCTCGAAGTGCTCCTTCACCCAGTTCGGGCGGGTCGGCGCCTTGCCGACGACGCGCTTGACGACATTGTCGTGCTCGTCCTTGCCGACCGGCACATCGTCGAACGGCACGTTGGGCAGCACCGCCAATGCGTCGTTCAGCGCCTTGTCGAGCTCGCGTTCGCGCGCCTCGCCGTTCTGGATGAAGGCCTTGATCTCGCCGACCTCAGCCTTCAGCCGTTCGGCAAGGGCGGCATCGCCCGAGCGCATGGCATTGCCGATCTCCTTCGATGCGGCGTTGCGGCGTTCCTGCTTGGTCTGCAGCTCGGTCAGATGCTCGCGCCGCGCCTCATCCGCGGCGATCAGATCGTCGACCGTGGACTGCGCCTCCCCGGCCGACCACGAGCGCTTCTGAAGCGCCTCTACAAGGGTCTTCGGGTTGTCGCGAATCCATTTGATGTCAAGCATGGTCTGTTCGTCCTCGGCGCAGCGGTTTCGGGACAACGAAATGCCCAAAACAAAGACCAGAGGGCGTAAACCGCATCCCTGATCGATGCAAGATGTGAAGCCTGGCGTTTCTTCACGCCCCCCTCTGTCCTGCCGGACATCTCCCCCACGAGTGGGGAGATTGGCCGTCATAGCGGCTTTCGCCAATCTCCGGCGCTGAAAAAGCAAGCCGTCGCCCAAGCTGCCGATCTCCCCCCAAGTGGGGGAGATGTCCGGCAGGACAGAGGGGGGCGCTGTCCCGCCGACCTCAGGTAGGCAGCACTCGCAACATTTGGTCGAAAGGAACCTGAAACAAAAACCCGCCTCGGAGGGCGGGTCGTCGGCGCCGAATCAGCACCATACCCAGATTAGTAGCATAGCTGCCGGCACAAAGCAAGAACAAAGTTGCTGCGGCCGGAAGAAAGATGCCAGCCAGTAACCCCACCTACGTCGACGACGCGTCCGCCGGCTTTTCGGCCACCTCTTCCGTGGCGTCCTGCTTTTCGCGGGCGACACGGTCGCGCTCCTTGCTGCGCTCGATCAAGCGAGCCGACCAGATCGAGACCTCGTAGAGCAGGATCGTCGGAATTGCGAGGCCGATCTGGCTCATCGGGTCGGGCGGCGTCAGCACCGCCGCCACGACGAAGGCGATGACGATCGCCCATTTGCGCTTCTCGGCCAACCCTTGCGACGACAGCATGCCGACCCGCGTCATCAGGCTTGTCACCACCGGCAACTGGAACACCAGGCCGAAGGAGAAGATCAGCGTCATGATCAGGCTGAGATATTCGGACACTTTCGGCAGCAGCGAAATCTGCACCTGGTCGTTGGTGCCGGTCTGCTGCATGGCGAGGAAGAACCACATCACCATCGGCGTAAAGAAGAAATAGACCAGCGACGCGCCCATCAGAAACAGGATCGGCGAGGCGATCAGGAACGGCAGGAAGGCATTGCGCTCGTTCTTGTAGAGGCCGGGCGCGATGAATTTGTAGATCTGCGTGGCGATCAACGGAAAAGCGATGACCATGCCGCCGAACATGGCGAGCTTGACCTGGGTAAAGAAGAACTCCTGCGGCGCCGTATAGATCAGCTCGACCTTGTGCGGATCGAGCCCGGCCCATTGGGTCGCCCATCTGAACGGGATCACCAACAGGTTGAACAGCTTCTTGGCGAAGAAGAAGCACACAAGAAAAGCAACGAAAAAACCGCCGATCGACCACATCAGCCGCCGGCGCAACTCGATCAGGTGCTCCATCAGCGGAGCCGACGATTTTTCGATCTCGTCCTTTTCCGTGTCCGAAGTGCTCACTTGGCGGCTCCCGCCGTTTTCGTGGCGGCCGGCTTCTTCGTTGCTGCCGCAGGCTTCTTCGCTGCTGCCGCCGGCTTCTTCGCTGCTGATGACTGCGCTTTCGGCTCAGCTTTTGTGGCGACCTTTGGCGCAGCGGCCTTTGCCGGCTTGGCCGGCACGGCAGCCGCGGCTTTCGCGGGCGCCGGCTTCTTCTTTGCCGCCGGCGCTTTTTGCGGCACGGCCGCTGCAGTCGTTTGCGCCTCTACTGCCGGCGCCACGACGGACTCGTCCGTCATCGCCGGAAAGATCGGCGTGGCCGGCGTCGGCTCCGGCGGGCTGACGCCCGGCATCGTCGTCGCGCCGTTCTTCAGCGGCTCGGCTGCCTGCTCTGTCGAGGCGGCCTCGACCGCCGGCTTGGGTTTCATCACGGCATCGACGCCGGAACGGACGTCGGCGGCGGCCTGCTCGAATGGATTGAGCTGCTTCCTGATCTCGGCTGCCGGATTGAGGCTTCTCAGCGAATCGACCGACTTCTTGACGTCGTCGAGTTCGGCTTCCTTCAGTGCGTCGTTGAACTGCCGCTGGAAATCCGACGCCATGGCGCGCAGCTTCGCCGTTGTGCGGCCGAAGGTGCGCAGCATGTTGGGCAAATCCTTGGGCCCGACGACCACGATCATGACGATCGCGATCACCAGCATCTCGGTCCAGCCGACTTCGAACATGGCTATACGTTCCGACTCAAGTTTCAGGCCGACTCAAGTTTTGGCCAACCAAAGTTTTGGGCTCAGCTTTTGCTGGCCTTTTCCTTCGGTACCGACACGGTCTCGTCGGAACGGTGTTCGACGGTGCGCTTGTCCTCGGCAGTCTCGTCGTCGGCCATGCCCTTCTTGAAGCTCTTGATGCCCTTGGCCATGTCGCCCATCAGCTCGGGGATCTTGCCGCGGCCGAAGACCAGCAGCACGATCACCAGAACGATCATCCAGTGCCAAATCGAAAATGAACCCATAGCAAATCTCTCTCGAACGGTTTCCCAGACGCTGATCTATGCGCTTTCGGGTTCGGATTCAAACAGAACTGCGACAGAGTTCATGAATGAGTGGCCGAAGTCACGCACTTTCGGCACGGCGGCCCGCTACCAATCGGCGCAGTTCCATCCTGGCTGTGGCTTAAAGATGGCGCTCGGCTCAATCGTCCGTGACGCGCGGCGTCAAAAGGCCGAGTTCCTCGAGGTCGATGTCGGTCAGCGGATCCTCGTCGTCGGTGAGCGCATCGGGGTCGGCCGGCGGCAGCGGCACCGAGAAATTCGACGGCATGCGGCCGGACAGCAATCCTGCACCCTTCAATTCCTCCATGCCGGGGAGATCGCGGATCTCCTCCAGTGCGAAATGGTCGAGAAAAATGTCCGTCGTGCCGTAGGTGACGGGACGGCCGGGCGT
This sequence comes from Mesorhizobium sp. M0563, assembly GCF_040321065.1. Lineage (NCBI taxonomy): Bacteria > Pseudomonadati > Pseudomonadota > Alphaproteobacteria > Hyphomicrobiales > Phyllobacteriaceae > Mesorhizobium > Mesorhizobium sp. M0563. The sequence goes on along the minus strand of NZ_JAMYQV010000001.1, from coordinate 414,449 downwards.
GCGGCGCCGGCCGCGCATTCTCACCCATTCCGTCTCCATCAGCGTGTCGAGCGTCCCCTTTGACGTCTCGACGCCGCGGATGTCCTCGATCTCGGCGCGCGTCACCGGCTGGTGGTAGGCGATGATCGCCAGCACTTCGAGGGCAGCGCGGGACAGCTTGCGCTGCTGCACCGTGTCGCGGCTCATCAGGAAGGCGAGGTCGCCGGCGGTGCGGAAGGCCCAGGCATCGCCGACGCGCACCAGATTGACGCCGCGCCGCGCATAGATCTGCTGCAGTTCGGCCATCGCCGCGGCAATGTTGATGCCGTCGGGCAGCCGCGAAGTGAGCTGTTTTTCGCTGACCGGCTCGGCGCTGGCGAATACGATCGCCTCGGCCATCCGTACGGCCTCCGCCATATGCAGCCGCTCGCCGGGATTCTGCGACAAATTCTGCCCCTGGTTTTGTGCCGGGTTCTCGGCAACCGCGCCTTGCTCGGCGTCGTCCTCGACCTTGAACGGAATGACCGAAGCGTTGGCGCGTTCGCTCATGGTGTCACCTCGACTATCTTGATGGCTTGAGCGCGGCCGCGCAGATAAAGCGGCGCGAACACCTGGTCCTGCCGCATCTCCATCTTGCCTTCGCGCACCAGTTCCAGCGTTGCGGCAAACGAGCTGGCGACAGCGGTGCGCCGCTCTTCCGGGCCGGCCAGATATTCGACCAGGAAACTGTCGAGCGCCGTCCAGTCGCGCAGCGACCCGATCAGCCTGATCAGCACGTCACGCGCATCCTTGAGCGACCACACGCCGCGCCTGGCGATCGTCACATTGGTGACCGCCTGCTTTTGGCGCTGCTGGGCATAGGCGGTCAACAAATCGTAGAGCGAGGCCGAATAGGCATTTCGCTTCTCGACGATGACCATTTCCGGCATGCCGCGCGCAAACACGTCGCGTCCGAGCCGGTTGCGGTTGACCAGCCGTGCCGCCGCGTCGCGCATCGCCTCCAGCCGCTTCAGCCGGAACTGCAGCACTGCCGCCAGTTCCTCGCCGCTTTCGCCTTCGTCGCCGGGCTGCTTGGGGATCAGGAGCTTCGACTTGAGGAAGGCCAGCCATGCCGCCATCACCAGATAGTCGGCGGCAAGCTCCAGCCGCAGCGCCCTCACCTTCTCGACGAAGGCCAGATATTGTTCGGCCAGCGCCAGGATCGAGATGCGCGACAGGTCGACCTTCTGGTTGCGGGCAAGATGCAGCAGAAGATCGAGCGGACCTTCGAAACCGGCCACATCGACGACCAAAGCGGGATCGCCGGTCAACCGGGAATCGTCGTTCTCGGCCCACAGACGGTCCATCGGTGCGACCTTGCCGGCCTTCAGGTCCAATGTTTCCGCCACTTCGCTTCCTTTGATGCTAGGCCACCGCGTCGAAATAACTGGCAAATTCGGCCCGAATCTCGGTCTCGTCCGCTACGTCACGGTTCCTGATATAGGTCAGCGCCCGCTCCGCGCGCTCAAACGACTTGCCTTCAAGTCCGGTCGTTCGCGATGCAATGCCGGCCATCTCCTCAAACACGCCGTTGCAGTGAAGGACCAGATCGCAGCCCGCCGCAAGGATAGCGGCCGCCTTTGACGGGAAATCCCCAGAAAGTGCCTTCATCGAGGTGTCGTCGCTCATCAACAGGCCGTCGAAGCCGATTTCGCCGCGGATGATCTTTTCGATGACCTTGCCGGATGTCGTGGCCGGGTTCTTCGGGTCGATCGCGCTATAGACGACATGCGCCGTCATCGCCATCGGCAAATGGTTGAGCTCCCTGAACGGGGCAAAATCATGCCGCTGCAGGTCTCCGATCGAGGCGTCGACGGTCGGCAGTTCGAAATGCGTGTCGGCGAAGGCCCTTCCATGGCCGGGAATATGCTTCATCACCGGCAGCACGCCGCCCGCCATCAGGCCTTCCGCCGCGGCGCGACCCAATTCGATGACGGCGCGCGGCTCCTTGCCATAGGCGCGTGCGCCGATGACGTCGCTGGCGCCCTCGATCGGCACGTCGAGCACCGGCAGGCAATCCGCCGTGATGGCGTAGCGCAGCAGATCGAAGGCATGCAGCCGCGCCATCAGCCAGGCGGCACGGGTGCCGGCGTCATGGTCGTCGCGCCATAAGGCGCCGAGTGCGCCGGCAGCCGGATAGTTCGGCGCCAGCGGCGGCCGCAGGCGCTGCACCCGGCCGCCCTCCTGGTCGATGAACACCGGCGCGTCCGCACGCCCGACGCAGTCGCGCATAGCGGCGACCAGATCGCGGATCTGCTCGGTTTCGCCGATATTGCGCGCAAACAGGATGAAACCCCACGGGCATTCGTTGCGGTAGAAACGGATCTCGTCGCGGGTCAGTGATTTCCCGGCGCAGCCGAGGATCATGGATTTTGATTCGGTCATGCGGAACAGTTTAGAGCTTCGCGCCGACAAAGGGAATCGCCCGCAATTGCCTCCAGGGATTTCCGTTCACGCAAAAAAGCCGGCGCGAGCGCCGGCTTTTCGAGAGGTTTTTGGTGCCGCTAGTGGGACACGAAGCAATTGCCGCCGGCAGCCTTGTAGCTGGTGCACAGTTTGATCGCCTCGTTGCGCGACTGCGCTGGAACGCGGACGCGGTAGAAGGTGCCCTTGCCGGCAATTTCGGCCTTGACGATGTTGGCGGTGCGGCCGGAAAGCACGCTGCCGTAGCGGCGCTGCAGATCCTGATAAGTCGACTGGGCGCTTTCGACTGTCGGCTGCGAAGCGATCTGTATCGACCACGAACCAGCGCCGGCCGCGGCCGGATCGATGGAAGCAACCTGATCGGGCTTGACTTCGCCGACTACGTCGACCGGCTGGTCGGACGGACGCTGCGGCGCCACTGGGACCGTGGCCGGGGTGTTGGCGGACTGCTTGCTGGCTGAGGGCTGGGCCTTGGCTTCGGCCTTGGTGTCGGGCTTGGGCGCCGGCTGCAGCTTGGTGGTTTCGGCCTGATCGCCACTCGCCTGATCGCCACTCGGCTGGTCACCAATCTTCTGATCGCCAATCTTCGGATCACTTGTCATCTGCTCGATCAGGGGCACGGTGCCAGTCTGCGCGGCGGCGTCGGCCTGGGCCGACGGAGCCACGTGCTGCGGCGCCGGATCTGCCGGCTCGGCAGCAGCCATCTGCGGGGCGGCAGGCGCCGGATCCTCGCGCGCCACCAGCGAGCCGTCAGGTTTCACGACCATGGTCCGTACCTTGCGCGGCGCAACGGCGACGATCTCGGGGTTGGCACCCTTCTCGGCCTCCTGCAGAACCTGCGCGATGCGATCCTCGGACTTGGGCGCCGGTGCGGCGGCAGTTTCGGTACCGCCAGCGGCATTGGCGCCAAGCGCATCGGTGTCAGGCGCGTTGGTATCAGGCGCGTTGATACCAGAGGCGTTGGTGTCGGACGCCACTGTGCCGGGCGCGTCGAGATCGTCCGCGGCGTCGGGGTCATTGGGCGAAAGATCGACGACGCGGCTCTCCGGTTCGTTGGCTTTCAGGTCCACAGGCTCTTCGGTGTTGGTGACCAGCTTCTGCTGAACGGGCTCGGCGGGCTTGGCGCCCTTGACCACAGCGTCATAGACCTTGTTGTCCTGGTTCGGCACGACGGCGCCGCCTGGATTTTCCGGCTTGATCTTGATCGGCCTGTTGTCGGCCTTGACGATAACCGGCGCATCGCCGTCGCTCTTGCCGCCGAGGGTCAACGCAAAGGCGCCAAGGCCTCCGGCGATCGCCACCGCGCCGACTATCGCTCCTATCAGCAGCCCGCGCCTGCGCGGCCGCCTTTCGGCCTCGCGTTCGGCGAGGCCCGGGACCGACATCTCGTCGTCCAGTTCGGGATCGTAGTCGAGCTCATCGAAGGTGAAATCGTCGGCTTGCGAAACCGGCTGGCCACCGGGCAATGGGCCCAGATCGAAACCGTCCGCTGCATCGGCATAGGAAGCGGCCGCCGCGCTGACGGGGGCTTCCGCAGGCTTGGCGCCATAGGCGCGCGTCTCGCCACGATCTTGCTTATAACCAGACGCAAAGCCCGCATCGTATTCATCGTCATAGCCAGCACTGCGCACCGGGGCAGGCGCTATATCCGTGGCATTCATTTCGGTGAGAAGGCTGGCAAAATCGGCATCAAGATCGTCGTAGGCGGGCGCCACCGGCTCGTCATCGTCGAAGTTGAGCTCCGGAATGTCGAGATCGTCCGCCAGCGCCACGACGCGCTCGGGCACGTCGACCGTCTCGACATCGGGCATCTCGTCATACGCGGAAGGCTGTTGATGCGAGGTTGGTGCAGCTTCCGTGTAGGCGGGCCGATCTTCATAGGACGGCCTCTCTTCACGGGATGCCTGGCCTTCATAGGACGGCGCCTCTTCGACCGGTGCGGCCCGATAGGACGGCGCCGCAGCCGGCTGCGGCGGTGGTGCCGGACGCGCCGAAGCCACCGGCTGGCCTGCAAAAGCGGGCTGAGGCTGTGCGACCGGCGTCACGCGGCTCCACGAGCGGGCCGGCTCGGGCGGCGTGGCGCGTGTCGTCAGCCAGTTCAGCGCATCGAGCGGATCTTCTTCGGAAGCAGCTGCGGCACTCTTGTCGGCCGAGTCATGATCCAGGCCGATATTCCTGGCGAAATCGGCATCGAGCGCATCATTGTCCAAATCATCCGCAGGTCCGGCAGCGGCTTCAACACCGAAATCCTCGCCTTCAAGCTCATCGAAGAGGACACTGCCAAGATCGGCATCATCGGCGGCACTGGACTGCTGCGGCTCAGCGGGCTCGTGCTCGTCGAGTTCCCAATCCAGCTCGTCGACAGGATGCACCGGTTCGTTGGTGACGTCTTCAGCCGCCACCATGGGCTGTTCAGCAGCCACTGCTGGCTCCTGAATTGCGGGCGCCACGGGCTGCTGAGCAGCAGCCATCACAGGCTTCTGGGCAGGCTGCTGGCTTGTCTGAGGTTCGTTGGCCGCTTGTGCCGGCCGTGTGCTCATTGCACCCAGCAGCGCGTTCAGCTCGTCTTCCAGGCTGCGTTCCTCAGCCACTGGGGCTGTCGGGACGACAGCGGCCGGCGCCACTGGTTCGGCCGCAACCTGCGCCACGGGCTCTTCGACGTCCTCCGCAAGCGCATCGTCGAGGCCCAGATCGAAATGGTCGTCGAACGCCGCTTCAGCAGCCGTGCCGGAAAGCTCGACGGCCTCTGGTTCTTCGATTTCGGCAGGCTCGTTCGGGCGAACGTCTAAGTCCATGTCGACGTCGGCCATGGCATCATCGAAATGGCCGGCAAAATTCTCATCGGCCGCCTCAACCGGGGATGCCGGGGCGGCGACCGCCGGCTCCTGCTCGTCGAACATCAGCTCGTCTTCGAGCGAGCTCGCAACGGCATCGTCGAACTCGTCATCGAACGCAGGCGCGGCGGCTTGCGCGGCGGTTTCAACGGCGACGGCCTGCTCCATCGGCTCATGCTCTTCGAGCATCAGCTCGTCTTCGAGCGAGTTGGCCACGGCGTTGTCGAACTCATTGTCGAAGGCAGGCTCGTCGTCGAAGGCGGGCTCGTCGACCGGCGCGTATGCATCGGCTGCGGCCCTAGGTCCGTCCTCGCCCGTCGCCCCGATCTTGCCCGTCACATCGTCGTCGAGCCGAAAATCCTGGTCGACAGGGCCGGCAAGTTCGTCGTCACTCGACAAGTCGTCCTCGAACGGCGACACGTCTTCGAGCGAGCCGGCGACGGCGTTATCGAACTCGTCGTCGAACTCCGACTCGACAGCGGGAGCGAACGACCTTTCGGGGCCGGAGGCAATTTCGTCGGCGGCAACAGGAGCGGCCGCAACAGGAGCAGCATCATCCACCGCACTGTCGTCGAACGCGAAATCCTGTTCGAACGAGGCGGCAAGCGCGTCCTCCATCCCATCCGTGGTAGCCGGTTCGGATGCCGGCTCGCGAAGCTCGACAGGGGAAGCATTGTCATTGGCGTCGGCGCCGAACTCGCCCATCAACTCCTTCTCGAGATCGATGTCGAAATCGGCCTCGCCCTCCGGCGGCCCGGCGGCAGCGGCTTTCGGCTGGGCCGGCGTTTGCGGTTTGACCGGTTGGCGCGGGTCGAACCCCATGATCCTGGTCAGTTCCGCGAACGGATCATCGTTGGCGATGTCGTTGTGGTCGGCTGCTCTCAGCTGGGTTCTGTCTGCCATTATTGTTCCCGAACTCGCACTCATTCGGACGCCATGGACGTCGCGTAGGGTTGGCCCTTACCAGCGCAATGTGGGCAAAAGGTGACAGGTTTTTTACTCAAACCTAACGCATTTCGGTGGGCGCATTGGCTCCGATCAGCGTCAGGCCGGACGTCAAAACGTCCGAAACAGCCTGCACCAGCCCTAGTCTGGCATGCGTCAATTGTCGGTCGTTAACCTTAACAAAACGTAAGTCAGGATTATCGGTGCCGCGGTTCCAGTGTCCGTGGAAGCTGGAAGCGAGTTCGTAGAGGTAGAATGCCAGCCGGTGGGGCTCAAGCGCGAGCGCCGCGGCTTCGATCAGCCGCGGATATTCGGCAAGCTTTCTGATCAGGCCGATCTCACCCTCGTCGGTCAGCAAAGCCACTTCGGCGGCCAGCTGGTTGCGGTCGAACATGGCCTCGCCCAATTGCTCGCTTGCCTGCCGGAACACCGAATGGCAGCGCGCCGAGGCATACTGCACGTAGAACACGGGATTGTCCTTCGACTGCTCGGTCACCTTGGCGAAGTCGAAATCGAGCGGCGCGTCGTTCTTGCGGTAGAGCATCATGAAGCGGATCGGGTCGCGGCCGACCTCCTCGACCACTTCACGCAAGGTCACGAACTCGCCCGACCGCTTCGACATGCGCACCGGCTCACCGGCGCGAAACAGCCTCACCAGCTGGCAAAGCAGCACGGTAAGCTTGACCTCGTCGCCGGCAATCGCCCGGGCAAGCGCTTCCAGCCGTTTCACATAGCCGCCATGATCGGCGCCAAGCACATAGATCAGGTCAACGAAGCCGCGATCGACCTTGTCCTTGAGGTAAGCGACATCGGCAGCGAAATAGGTGAAGGTACCGTCCGACTTGACCAGCGCCCGGTCCATGTCGTCGCCGACCGCGGTCGAGCGGAACAGCGTCTGCTCGCGGTCCTCCCACTCGTCCGGCTTCTCGCCCTTGGGCGGCGGCAGCTTGCCCTTGTAGATGTGGCCCTTCAGCGTCAGGTCGCTGATCGCCGAGCGGATCTTCTTCGCATTGTTGGCATGCAGCGTCCGCTCGGAAAAGAAGACGTCGTGATGCACGTTGAGCAGCGCCAGATCCTCGCGGATCATCGCCATCATCGCGTCGATCGTCCTGTCCTTGACGATGGCAAGTGCCTCCTCGTCCGGCATCTGCAGTAGGGAGCGGCCGAATTCGCTGGCCAACGCCTGACCAACGGGGATCAGATAGTCGCCTGGATAAAGCCCGGCCGGAATCTCGCCGATCTCATCGCCAAGCGCCTCGCGGTAGCGCAGGATGACCGAGCGTCCGAGCACGTCGATCTGCGAACCGGCATCGTTGATGACATATTCCTTGGTCACGTCGTAACCGGCGAAGGCCATCAGGTTGGCGAGCGCGTCGCCGACCACGGCACCCCGGCAATGGCCGACATGCATCGGCCCGGTCGGGTTGGCCGAGACATACTCGACATTGGTTTTCTTGCCGCCGCCGACTGTCGAGCGGCCGTAATTGCGGCCCTCGCCGAGCAGCGCCGTCAGATGTGCCTGCCAGAAGTCGTCCTTGAGCTTGAGATTGACGAAGCCCGGGCCGGCGATCTCGGCGGCCGCGATATCCTCGTCGGCGCGCAGCGCCTCGGCCAGCCTTTCGGCCAGCGCGCGCGGGTTCTGGCCGGTCGGCTTGGCCAACACCATGGCAGCGTTGGTGGCGAGATCGCCATGGCTGGCATCGCGCGGCGGCTCGACGGCGATGCGCGACAGATCCGGCGGCACGCCATCCTTGTCTTTCAAATCAAGCGCTTCGACGGCCTTTATGATTCGCGCGTTGAAATCGGCGAAGATGTTCATTGCTATGGCTCTGACGGTTTTGCAGGGATCCGGCTCGTTGGCCGGCAAAATCGCGCCCGCCCTAGCTCAAATCCGGCGTATGGTCAAACAAACGCCTGTGTTCCTTGAGTGCATAAGTGTCCGTCATGCCAGCCAGGAAATCGGCAACACTGCGCGCCTTGACGCGATCCTCCGCCCGATCGAGCCCTTCGCGCCAGCCATCCGGCATGGCGCGCGGATCGGCGAAATAGACGTCGAACAGGTCCCTGACGATCTGGTCGGCGTCGGCGCGCACCCGCATGACCTCCGCGTGCCGATAGAGATGCTTGTAGAGAAAGGCCTTCAGCTCCTTTTCCGATACGGCCGTCTCGGCGGAGAAGCTCACCATCGTCTCGCCGGCCGCCCTTACCGCCTCGGCGCTGTCGGGCTTGATGCGCGCCAGATTGGCCGTCGTCGAGACGATCACGTCCTCGACCATGATAGTGATCTGCCGGCGCATCAGCTCGTGGCCGGTGCGTACGTCATCGAGCGCCGGATAGCGCTCACGCACCCCCTTGAGGATCGACCCCGGCAGCGAGAGGTCCTCCAGCATGTCCAGCGTCAGCAGCCCTGCCCTCAGCCCGTCGTCGATGTCATGGGTGTTGTAGGCGATGTCGTCGGCAATCGCCGCGCACTGCGCCTCGATACCGGCGAAGCGGTCGAGCTCGAGGTCGTGCAGTTCGGAATAGTCGCGGATCGCCTGCGGCACCGGCCCCTTCAGCCCTTTGCCCTTGGCATCGGTCAGTGGGCCATTGTGCTTGACCAGCCCCTCCAGCGTTTCCCAGGTGAGGTTCAGCCCATCGAACTCGGCATAGCGCCGCTCCAGCCGCGTCACCACGCGCAGCGATTGCGCATTGTGGTCGAAGCCGCCCCAGGCGGCCATCTTCTCGTTCAGCGCGTCCTCGCCGGTATGGCCGAAGGGTGTGTGGCCGAAGTCGTGCACCAGGGCCACCGCCTCGGCCAGGTCCTCGTCGCCGCGCAGTGCCCGCGCCAGAGCGCGTGCAATTTGCGCCACCTCGATCGAATGCGTCAGCCTTGTGCGGTAATGGTCGCCTTCGTGTGCGACGAACACTTGCGTCTTGTGCTTCAGCCGGCGGAACGCCGTCGAATGGATGATGCGGTCGCGGTCGCGCTGGAACGGCGTGCGCGTCGGGCTTTCCACCTCGTCGAACAGCCGGCCGCGCGACTTCGCCGGGTCGCTGGCATAGGCCGCGCGCGGCCGATAGCCGAATCCGATGTCGCCCAACTCGTTGGTCATAGCGTATGCCGCAGTTGACTTGCCCCGTCGCGCTTCATACCTATCATACGAAACCGAAAGCAAGGTGACGCCCATGGGCGCTGATGCCAAGACCGCCATGAAAGTCGAGATGACCGACGCCGCCGCCAAGCGGATCGCCAAGATCGTGGCGAGCGAAGCCGGCAAGACGGCCCTGCGCGTCTCGGTCGAGGGCGGCGGCTGTTCCGGCTTCTCCTACAAGTTCGATCTGGTCGATAGGCGCAATGATGACGACGTCGCCATCGAGAAGGACGGCGCAACCGTGCTGATCGACGACCTGTCGCTGGTCTATATGGGCGGCTCGGTGATCGATTTTGTCGACGATCTGATGGGCCAGTCGTTCCAGATCAGGAACCCCAATGCGGTCGCCTCCTGCGGCTGCGGCACCAGCTTCTCGATCTAGAAATGCCCGACATCGGCGCGGTCCGTCAGATCGCGCTTTCCGCCGGACGCGATCTCGACGCAACGCTGGCCTTCTGGCGCGAGGTGCTCGGCATGAGTCTGCATGCGCGTTTCGATCCTCCAGGCATCGCCTTCATCATGGCAGGTGACGTGCGCCTGCTTTTCACCGACGGCCTGCCGGCCGGCACCGTCTATCTCGACATATCGGACCTCGAAGAGTTCCACGCTTCGGCAAGGGCCGCCGGTGTTCCCTTCACCGCGCCGCCGGCGCTCGTCCATCGCGACACCGAAGGCCTGTTCGGCCAGGCGGGGGAAAGCGAGTGGATGGCCTTCCTAAAGGACCCGGCAGGCAATACGATCGGCCTTGTCGAACGTCACCCGCCGGATCGCTAGTCTCCGGACCACCAGCCTATCGAGGACGTCATGAAAATCGTCACCTGGAACATCAACGGCGTCCGCGCCCGCATCGGCAATTTGACCCATTGGCTGACGGAAAGCGCGCCCGACATCGCCTGCCTGCAGGAGATCAAGACGGTCGACGAGCAATTTCCTCGCGCCGAGATCGAGGCGCTCGGCTACAATGTCGAGACCTACGGCCAAAAAGGCTTCAACGGCGTCGCCATCCTGTCGAAGCTGCGTTTCGACGAGGTCAATCGCGGCTTGCCGGGCGACGATGCCGACGAGCAGGCGCGTTTCATCGAAGGCGTGTTCTCGACCGACAAGGGCGCCTTGCGGGTTGCCTCTATCTATCTGCCGAACGGCAACCCAATCGACGACGAGAAGAAGTTCTCCTACAAGCTTTCCTGGATGACGCGGCTGGAGCGCTGGGCCGAGGAGCGGCTTGCACTGGAAGAGCCGCTGGTCCTGGCCGGCGACTACAATGTCATTCCTGAGCCGGCCGATGCGAAATATCCGGAAAACTGGCTAAGCGACGCGCTGTTCCAGCCCGCAACGCGGCAGGCGTTCCGGCGGCTGAAGAATCTCGGCTTCACCGAAGCCGTGCGTGCCGTCACCGACGCCCCCGACGTCTTTACGTTCTGGGACTATCAGGCCGGCGCCTGGCAGAAGAACAACGGCATCCGCATCGACCACCTGCTTCTGTCGCCCGAAGCCGCCAATTGGTTTTCCTCGGCTTCGATCGAAAAACAGGTGCGCGCCTGGGAAAAACCCTCCGACCATGTGCCGGTGGCGATCGATCTGGCGCTGCGGCCGGCCTGATCGGAGCTGCTGTCCGGCGGCACATTGAGAAGTTGACCTCTTATCGCCACAAATCGCGCGCTTGATGAGAAATCATCATGGTGGCTGGGGTTCCCATGACTATCCGACTTGCACTTTGCACGTGTGCCGCGGCGCTCGCTTTTGGCGCGATGCCGGCCGTTGCCGCTCCGCTATGCCTTGCCAATGGCAAATCGTTCCAGATCGGTCAAATGGCCTGCCTGACACTTGCCGGACAAAGCCACCTCGCCCGCTGCGAGATGGTGCTCAACAACACGTCCTGGACAAAGCAGCGGGACGGCTGCCCGGAGAACACACTGGCCCCGCATCTGCAAGGCACGCCGATATCAACACCGGCGCCCGGCGGCGTGCCGGCGAAACCGACCGAGAACTGATTTAAATCGACAAATCCCGCCGGCCTACTGGTCGCCGCCACCCTTGGTCAGGATGTCGTCGGCCAGCGAAATCGCGGTGCGACGGTCGGCTTCGCCGGCGGCGGCAAACGCTTCTTCCTGCATGCCGCGGATCCATGGCTGGTCGGCGGGTGAGGCTCGTTCGAGTGCCGCGGTCATCATCGCCAGCCCGCGGACGATCTTGCCGCTTTGGAAAAGCAGGTTGCCGAGCGTCGCCTGCGCGCCCGCATGGCCCTTTTCGGCCGCCAGCTGGAACCAGCGTCCGGCCTGCTTGACGCTGGCCTTGACGCCGCCCTCGCCCTTGAGGAACATCTGGCCCATCTCGAACTGGGCGTTCGGATTGCGGTAGTTGGCGGCGGCACGCATGTAATATTCCTGGGCCGCCACCTCGTTCTCCTCGACGGGGCTGCCGGGAATGCCTTTCCTCAGATAGTCGCCAAGCGCCACCAGCGCGTCCGAAACATAGCTTTCCTCGGGCGAACCGGGCTCGACGTCCTGGTCGACGATCTCGCTGAAGAACTTGAACGCCGCGTAGTCGTCTCGCGCCACGCCATCGCCTTCGGCATACATGCGCGCAAGCTTCCAGGTGGCGCCGATCTGGCCGTTCTCGGCGGCATATTTGTAGGCTTCCGCGGCCTGCTCCTTATGGCCGTTCTTGTAAGCGGAAAAGCCGAACTGGAACACCGCCCACGGGCTCGACTGCGGCTTCACGCCGGTCTTGTCGTCGAACACCTTGTCGTCGAAGGCCATGGCCTGGCCGACGGCGCCTAAGGTCGCGCCAAACGTGGCGAGCGCAACCAGTGCCGAAAGGACAGACGACCTCAACAACTCAGATGTCCGCATAGCAGTGTGTTTCTTTGGCACCGCCCGGATGGGTGACCGCGCCGTCGCGGGCAGATCCGACCGTCTGTGCGTATTTCCAGATCGCGCCCGACTGATAGTCGGTCGTGCGCGCCTTCCATGCTTTTGCCCTCGCCGCCAGTTCGGCTTTGGACAATGCAACCTCGATCGTGCCGTTCACCGCATCGATCGAGATCAAGTCGCCGTCTTTCAGAAGCCCGATCGGGCCACCGACGGCCGCTTCCGGCCCGACATGGCCGATGCAGAAACCGCGCGTCGCGCCAGAAAAACGCCCGTCGGTGATGAGCGCCACCTTGCCGCCCATGCCCTGGCCGTAGAGAGCCGCCGTCGTCGACAGCATTTCGCGCATGCCCGGGCCGCCGCGCGGACCCTCGTAACGGATGACGAGAACCTCGCCTTCGCTATAGTTACGGCGCGTAACCGCGTCGAAACATTCCTCTTCCGAATCGAAGCAGCGCGCCGGACCCGAGAATTTGAGTTCCGCCATGCCTGCGACCTTCACGATCGCGCCTTCGGGGGCAAGGTTACCCTTCAAGCCCACGACCCCGCCGGTCTGGGTAATCGGCTTGTTGGCGGGACGGACCACATCCTGGCTGTCATTCCAGGAAACATGTTCCATATTTTCGGCCAAAGTGCGGCCGGTCACCGTCCGGCAATCGCCATGAAGATAGCCATGGTCGAGCAGCGTCTTCATCAAGAGCGGAATGCCGCCGGCCTCGAACATGTCCTTGGCGACGTATTTGCCGCCCGGCTTGAGGTCGGCGATGTAGGGTGTCTTTTCGAATATCCTGGCCACGTCGAAAAGGTCGAACTTTATCCCGGCTTCGTGCGCGATCGCCGGCAGATGCAGCGCCGCGTTGGTCGAGCCGCCGGTGGCCGAGACCACGGTCGCGGCATTTTCCAACGCTTTCATAGTAACGATGTCGCGAGGGCGGATGTTCCTTGCGATCAACTCCATGATCTTTTCGCCGGAAGCGAAATTGAAGCGGTCGCGCATCTCGTAGGGTGCCGGCGCGCCGCAGGAATAGGGCAGCGCCAGGCCGATCGCCTCAGCGACGGTGGCCATGGTGTTGGCGGTGAACTGGGCGCCGCAGGAGCCGGCCGACGGACACGCGGCTTGCTCGATTTCTAGCAGTTCGGCGTCGCCGATGGTGCCGACCGAATGCTGGCCAACCGCCTCGAATACGTCCTGCACGGTGATCTGCCGGCCACGGTAGCTGCCGGGCAGGATCGAGCCGCCATAGATGAAGATGGACGGCACGTTGAGGCGCACCATAGCCATCATCATGCCGGGCAGCGACTTGTCGCAACCGGCCAGGCCGACCAGCGCATCGTAGCAATGGCCGCGCATGGTAAGCTCGACTGAATCGGCGATGACCTCGCGTGACACCAGCGACGACTTCATGCCCTGGTGGCCCATGGCGATGCCGTCGGTGACGGTGATGGTGCAGAATTCGCGCGGCGTGCCTTTGGCGGCCGCCACGCCCTTCTTGACCACTTGCGCCTGGCGCATCAGTGAGATGTTGCAAGGTGCGGCCTCGTTCCAGCAGGTGGCGACACCAACCAGCGGCTGCGCGATCTCGGCCGCCGACAGCCCCATCGCATAGAGGTAGGAGCGATGCGGCGCCCGCTCGGGACCAACGGTCACGTGACGGCTTGGCAGCTTGGCCTTGGAGATCGCTCTGGCGTCCATACTCGTCCTTGCCGCGGGCGGTGCGGCCTGTCTCTTCGCCTAGCCTTTTGGCGCGTGTCCCGAGACAAGTTCGAGGTGCGCCGGGTTTATGGCGGGAAATGGGCAATGTTCCCAGGCGGCCGGGTGGCGCGAGGGTTGTTCAGAAACTGTTGCCAAAACGTCACAATTACAGCAGCGAACATCACGTGCGCCGGTTGCTGCGCTGGCCGGATGCCGAACGACGCACCCAACAAAACGACCGGGCAGTGCCCGGCCGTTTTGTCGTTTAAAAATTTGTAGTTAGAACTTGATCTTGACGGAAGCCGAACCGGCGAGAAGTAGGTCGTTGCCGTAGGTATAGGTGACGGCATTTGCCACGTCGCCGACACCGCTGAAAGTCGATGACCCGCTCGTCAGCACACCGATCGAGCCGCCGAGCCTGACCTCGACCTGGTCGTTCGGCGAATAGGAGACGCCGCTGGCCACGGCCCAGGTATCCGACTGATAGCCGGAGGTCGTCGAGGTGCCGCGATCCCAGGTCAGCGAAACCACGCCCGACAATTGGTCGGTGAACTTGTGACCGATACCGCCCGTGATCGTCCAGCCGTCGCGATAAAGCAGGTCGAATGAAACGGGCGAGGGAGCACCGGTTACCGGACTGCGCACGCCATTGATGGCAATGACGCCAAGCTTGCTCCACTCCTGCCAGCGGATGGAACCAAAGGCCAGCCAGCCAGGAGCTATACCGCTCTGCAGCTTGAATTCCAGAGCCTGAGGTATCTCGGCCGACGCCGAGACTGGGTACACGCCGGTAGAGCCAGGAACCAGATCCGCTGGAAAGGCGCCCCTGAAGCCGGTCGTGTCGACCGTTCCCGACAGCCCGTCATATTTATAGCTGGAAGAGTACATCAGGCTGGCGCGCAGAGCGATCTCGGGGATCTCATAGGCTGCGCCCGCACGCCAACCCCATGCCTCGTCGGACAGCTTGAAGACGCCGAGGCCGGTATTGCCGAAGGCGAGCAGTGTCTGGCGGGACAGAAACGCGTCGACCTGCTGGTAGGAGACACCGCCAATGAATCGTATGGCGCCCTTGCCGACGTTCACCTTGTAAGAGCAGGTGAGACCGAAATCGTCTGTGTCGACGGAGTATTTGACCGCTGTCGGCGAATAGGCGTTGTTCATGCCGAAATTTGCGTCCGCACCATACGGTCTGGTATAGGTGGCAAGACAGTCTACGGGCTCAAAGATGTTGGCCTTGATGCCGACATGCGGCACCGCATAGTCGCCACCAACATCCACCGCCGACGTCGACAGCCCCGAGCCGTCCAGACGCTGCACATTTTTGAGCGTGCGTTGGGGCGAAACATAGGTGACGCCTGCATCGAACGAATATGGCGCCGCGTCGAACAGCTGGTCGATGTTGACGCCGCCCCGGTCAAAGCCTCCGGAGTGCGCCGTCCCGACCAAAGCCAGCGAAAAGGCCGCTGCGCCCAGCAGCGCTTTCAGACGCGAATAACACATGAATCTCCTCCCCGAATGTCATTCCATCAAGCTAGAACCAATTCAGGTTAATGGCGCAACAACGAATTCGCCGTGCGTACATGTACACCCTGGCCGAACGCATTTCCGACAAGGTGTCGGCCTTCTCGACAAGGCGGGAAAATGGCTGGCTCGGTACAAATCAATGAGAAAAATCGGGAAAATCGCCTAAAATCACGACAAAACTGGGCATTTCGCGTGCGCAGCCACCCATTGTTACATTATGGCAACAATGGGGCAAAAACATTCAGTTTGCCTCAAGATTTACGCTGCGGAATGCCTGTTTTCGTGGCAGGAAGCCCATCTGGAAAGCAGATTCGTGACCCGGCGAATCTGCTCGATCAGCCGGCCCAATTTGCTCTATCAGCCGGCCCAATTTGTTCGATCAGCCGGCATCGCGCACCCGCGTCAATGCCACCGAAAGCTTCTCTTGCGCCTCGCGATATTCGGCGAGTTTTTCGCGCTCGGCCTCCACCACCTCGTCCGGTGCGTTGGCGACGAATTTCTCGTTGGACAGCTTCTTGTAAAGCCGCGCAATTTCCTCGGTCACCTTGGCAAGTTCCTTCTGCAGGCGCGCTGCCTCGGCTGTAACGTCGATCAGGCTGCCGAGCGGCAGGCAGATGGTCGCCTCGTTGACGACGATCTGGGCGGAGCCCTTGGGCGCCGCATCGACCAGCGAGATGTCGCCGACCCGCGCCAGCCGCTTGATGGCCGATGCCTGGCGCTCAAGCCTTTGGTGGGTCGTTTCATTGGCACCGATCACCATCAGGGGCGCGATCGCTGCCGGCGGCACGTTCATTTCCGAACGCACCGAGCGGATGCCGGAGACGAGATCGACCAGCCAGTTGATATCGGCGGCGGCCTCCTCGTCCTCGAAGTCGGGCGACGGCCAAGCCGCATGACAAAGCAGCGACGGCCGTTGCCTGCCTTCGCCGGCGGTTTCGGCCCACAGTTCCTCGGTCATGAACGGCATCATCGGATGCAGCAGCTTGTAGATCTCGTCCAGCACGAAGGCGACGCATGCCCTGCTCTCGGCCTTGGCGGCCTCGTCGGTGCCCATGAACACCGGCTTCAGCAGTTCCAGGTACCAGTCGCAGAACTGGTTCCAGACGAACCGGTAGGCAGCACCCGCCGCCTCGTTGAAGCGGTACGAGGTGATGCCGTCGGTTATGTCGCGCGCGGCTCGCGTCAGCTCCGTCAGGATCCAGCGGTTGACCGCCAGCTTGGCGTCCTGCAGCCAGAAATCGTCGTCGCGCGCCACTTCGTTCATCTCGGCGAAGCGCGTCGCGTTCCACAGCTTGGTGCCGAAATTGCGATAGCCGGCAATGCGGGCCGGATCGAGCTTAACGTCGCGCCCTTGCGCTGCCATCACCGTCAAGGTGAAGCGCAGCGCATCGGCGCCATATTCGTCGATGAGGTCGAGCGGATCGATGACGTTGCCTTTCGACTTCGACATCTTCTGTCCATTCTTGTCGCGAACCAGCGCATGCACATAAACGGTATGAAACGGCTCCTGGTCCATGAAATGCAGGCCCATCATCATCATGCGGGCGACCCAGAAGAAGATGATGTCGAAACCGGTGACCAGCACGTCGGTCGGGTAATAGGTCTTCAGCTCCGGCGTCTGGTCCGGCCAGCCGAGCGTCGAGAACGGCCACAGCGCCGACGAGAACCATGTGTCGAGCACGTCCTCGTCGCGGGTCAGGATCTCGCCAGGCTGGAAATTCTCGAGTTTGTCCTCGACCCAGGCCTTCCACGGCCCTTCCAGCGCCAGATAATATTCGACGGCGGCACCGAGCGCTTCTTCCTCGGTCTTTTCGACAAAGACATGCCCGTCCGGCCCGTACCAGGCAGGGATCTGGTGGCCCCACCAGAGCTGGCGCGAAATGCACCAGGGCTGGATGTTCTCCATCCAGTCGAAATAGGTCTTTTCCCAGTTTTTGGGCACGAAATTGGTACGGCTCTCGCGCACCGAGGCGATCGCCGGCTTGGCCAGTTCCGCCGCATTGACATACCACTGGTCGGTCAGAAACGGCTCGATCGGCACGCCGCCGCGGTCGCCGTGCGGCACCGCATGGCGATGCGGCTCGACCTTTTCGAGAAAGCCGCCCGCCTCCATCAGCTCGACGATCTTCTTGCGCGCATCGAAACGGTCCAGGCCATCGAGGCCGTCCCAGACGGCCTGGCGCTCCGGCGTCACTTCCAGCCCGGCCAGAAAGTCCTCATTGTCCTTGAGGCTCACCGCCGCATTGACGGTGAGGATGTTGACCGCCGGCAGCCGGTGGCGCTTGCCGACCTCGAAATCGTTGAAGTCATGCGCCGGTGTGATCTTGACCGCACCGCTGCCTTTTTCGGGATCGGAATACTCGTCCGCCACCACCGGGATCTTGCGGCCGACGATCGGCAGGATGAGGTTCTTGCCGACGAGATGCCGGAAACGCTCGTCGTCGGGGTGGACTGCGACAGCCGTATCGCCCAGCATCGTCTCGGGGCGGGTCGTCGCAACGGTGATGAAGGTCTTCGGATTTTCCGGATCGAAGGTCATGCCTTCGATCGGATAGCGGAAGTGCCAGAGGTTGCCGTTGACCTCCTGCTGCTCGACCTCGAGATCCGAGATGGCGGTCAACAGCTTCGGGTCCCAGTTCACAAGGCGCTTGTCCTTGTAGATCAGCCCTTCCTTGTAGAGCGTCACGAACACTTCGAGCACTGCCTTCGACAGGCCCTCGTCCATGGTGAAGCGCTCGCGGCTCCAGTCGGCCGAGGCCCCGAGCCGCTTCAGCTGGTTGAGGATGGCGCCACCGGACTCGGCCTTCCACTCCCACACCTTGTCGATGAACTCATCGCGCGTCAGGTCGCGGCGATGGATCTGCTTTTCCATCAGCTGGCGCTCGACCACCATCTGCGTGGCGATGCCGGCATGATCCATGCCCGGCTGCCACAAGACGTTCTTGCCGCGCATGCGCTCGAAGCGCACCAGAATGTCCTGCAGCGTGTTGTTGAGCGCATGGCCCATATGCAACGAGCCGGTGACGTTCGGCGGCGGGATGACGATGGTGAAGGCTTCAGCCCCCTCCCCGGCGCCGGCACCGGCCCGAAACGCGTCGGCCTCTTCCCAAATCCTGGCAATCTTCGGCTCGACGGCTTTGGCGTCGTAGGTCTTTTCGAGCATGGGAAAACGGTCCGCGCTGTCCGGAATTTGTGGTCCGGTGTAAATCGGAAGGTTGTTGCCAAGTCAACCGCAAGGGCGGCATGGCCGATAGATAGCGCCGGGATGGTTAGGTGCAACTCGCGGAAGTGACGTTGCAAGGCAATCGCTTCAGGTTTGCGCTGCCCCTCATTGCCCTGCCTTGCAGCACTGGTGGTTGGCGAAAGCCAAAGCGTCATCCGATCTCCCTTCTTGCGGGGGAGATGTCCGGCAGGACAGAGGGGGGTGGGAAGGATCGCCACCTTCGACGTCTGTCTTCCCCAATCTCGGAAATTCAATTGCCTGCAGGCGTAGCTGCGATCGTTGAGAGGCCGGAGGGACAGCACCCCCCTCTGCCCTGCCGGGCATCTCCCCCGCAAGGGGGAAGATTGGATGCTTCGCCGATGGCGCCTGTCGGCAGGCGGATGAGGGGCAGCGGCGATTTCGACACCGGAGGGGTGGCGTCCAAACTCAATAAAGACGCCGCCTGGAGACAGCCTTTGGTCCTGGTTTCTGAACTTACTGCGCGCCGCGCGCGACGCGCTCGATTTCCTCGCGCACCAGCCGCTCGACCAGCGTCGGCAGGTTGTTGTCCAGCCAGTCCTGCAGCATCGGCCGCAGCATCTCCTCGGCCATCTCGTCGAAGGTCTTCTTGCTGCGGCTGGCAAATGCGTCTGAAAGCTCGCCGAAGGCGGCGGCAACCTGCCGCCCCGTATGTTCCGAAAGGATCGCCGGCCGAGAGTACGGCGCCTCGCTGGCCGCCGAACTCGCCAATCCCATTTTCGAAGGTCCCGGGCCGATTTTCGAAGGTCCCGGGCCGATTTTCGAAGGTTCCAGGCCGCTTTCCGAAGACTGCGGCCCATTTTCAGAAGGCTCCGGCGCAGGTCCAGCAGTCGCCTCGTCTTCGAAAACCTCGGCTTTTGGCCCGGCGTCCGGCGTCCGGGGTGGCTCGGCCCGGTCCGGCTTGGCCATCGCGTCGCCGACCGCTGCGATCTCGCGCCGCCAATCGGCAATGATGGTGTCCGTCGTCTCGGCAGCCTTGGCCGTCGCAGGCCGATCCGGCTTTGCGGGTGGTTCGGGAGCGGTGTTCACCTCAGCCAGAGTGACCGGCGCTTTTGCCGGGCCGGGACGCACTTCCGTATGCGCATAGACGGGCGCGGATGATGGCTGCACCTCGGCCCGCGTGGCCGGCTTGGCGATCTCCAGTCCGCCGCGCAGTTCGGAACGGAACGCATCGCCCTCCGCTGCCCGCCCGGCTGCCGGCGCCGGTTGCAGATCCTGGCGCAGCTCGTCCGCGTCGCCCGGCTGCTTGCGGCCGGTATCGCTGTCCTCGATGATCCTTCTGATGGAAGCCAGTATCTCTTCCATGGAAGGTTCGCGCTGTACGCTGCTTGCCGTCGCCATCGTCACATCCGCCGCCCTTGTGACTCGTTCTCAGATTTCCTGTCCGGCAATGCCGGATTCGAATCATGGCGACAGCGTAACCGACGGAACGCCCTGCGAGAATCCCCAATCTGGCGACATCTCGGATTTCAACAGATTAGGGTCGGGAGTGGAAGCCCGCGCGTCGTTCGAGCGCGGGCTGAAAACACGGCCTGGCGATCAGCGGCCGTCCGGCGTGCGCAGGCCGATCCACTTGTCTTTGACGGCGTTGTAATGCTCTTCCGGCCTGTACTTCGTCACATTGAGCGCAAGGCGGTCTGCCGACAAATGGCCAACCGCAGAGAGGATGGCATAGCTTGCCACCACCACGTCGCGTTCGGCACTGGCAAGATTGATCTTGGCAGTGATGACGGTCGCCTGCGCATTGAGAACGTCGAGCGTGGTACGCTGGCCGACATTGCGCTCCTCGATGACGCCGTTCAAGGCAAGCTGCGCGGCGGCGACCACCTGCCGGTTGGCCGTGACGCTTTGCTGCGCGGCGGTATATTGCGTCCATGCCGATGTCACGGCCTGGCGCACCTGGTCGCGACTCACGTCGACTTCGATCCGCGCCTGGCTGAGCGATTCCTTGTTCTGGCGCACGGTCGCCGAGGTCCGTCCGCCGGAATAGATCGGCACGGTCAGTGTCGCGCCGATGTTCGCCGACGTCCTTGTACCATCCTGCGATGCCCCAAGGACGCCCGGAACCGTGTTGCGATAGTCGCCGGAAACGCCGGCGCTAGCCGAAAGCTGCGGCAGCAGCGCGCCTTCGGCCGATTTAACCGAAAACGCCGCCGCGTCGACCAGATGCTCGGTGGCGAGGATGGCCGGATGTTCGGCCGATGCGATCGCAATCGCTGCATCGAGACTCGACGGCAACAGCTTTGACAGCGGCGAAGCCGGCCTGAGCCTGCCCGGCTCGTCGCCGACGATCTGGCGATAGGTCGCAGCACTTGCCAGCGCCGTCGCGCGGGCGGCGCTCAACTGCGCCACCGCGGAGGCGCGCGAAGCATCGGCTTGCGCGACGTCGGTGCGCGTGCCTTCGCCGACCTCGAAGCGCGAACGCGCCGCACGCGCCTGCTCGGTCAGGAATTGCAGATTCTGTTCGGTCAGCACCGCGATCTGGCGGTCGCGGATGACGTCCATATAGGCACTTGCCGCGTTGAACAGGGTGTTTTCTTCGGTGTTGCGCAGGCTCTCGACCGAGGCGCTGACCCGCGCTTCAGCGGCCGCGACATTGTTCCTGGTCTGAAAGCCGTCGAACAGGGTTTGATTGATCTGGACGCCAAAGTTGCCGGTAGTTATGCGCGCGGTTCGACTGGTACCATTGACGTGGGTGCTGGTGTAGTCGATGTCCGCGGAACCGGTGATGGTCGGGCGCCAGCCGGACTTGGCGATTGCAACGCCCTCGTCGGTGACGCGGACGCCGGCGCGTGTCGAATTGAGCGAGGAATTGTTTTGGTAGGCCTTTGAAAGGGCCCCGATGATCGTTTCGGCCGAGGCGACCATTGGAGAAAGCGCGGTCGCCGAAACGAGGACAGCGGTAAAAAGCAACTTGCGTACAGACGGCACGTTATATTCCCTCATTCGTTTTGCACGGGAACTGCGCCACGCTGGCTTCTCCTCTGATCAGCCGGCGCCGCGTTTTTTATCGTTCCCCCGCTGAAAGCCCCCAAGAAACACCCGGTTATGCAGATCAGCAACGATTGTTCAAACGCAAGCGATCATGACAACGCCTTCGCTGCAAGGCAAAATCACTCAGAATTCGAAGGCGGGAATGCGTTCAAATCCAGGTAGTGGCTTAATTGCCGCATTAAATGCGCGTCTTCCCGTTACAACCCCTCCAGTCTTAAAAAAAAGCCGGGCTACGCCCGAATTGCCCTGCCCCTCCACGGCGACGAGTCGGCCGCCTTCGGCAAGCTGGTCGAACAGCGCCGCCGGCACCTCCCCGCCGCTGCCGCCGAACAGGATCACGTCGTAAGGCGCCTTGGCAACATGGCCTTGCGGCAGCGGCCCCTGGACCACCGTGACATTGCCGCAACCCAGCGCGGCAAGCGTCGAAGTGGCGGTTTCGGCCAGCGCCGGATCGCTTTCCAGCGCGACCACGGACCTTGCCAGCCGCGACAGGATCGCCGCCGCGTAGCCGGTGCCGCAGCCAACATCGAGTGCCGAAGCGCTTGGGCCGATATCGGCCAGCTGCATCAGCTTGGCCAATGGCGACGGTTCCATCAGATAGCGCGGGCCATCGGCCGTATCGGCAATACGGATGTCCTCATCGATATAGGCGAGATCGCGCTGGCCGGCGCCGACAAAGGCCTCGCGCGGCACGACAAGCATCGCCTCGAGCAACGGCGCGCTGGTCACGTCGGTGGTGCGGATCTGGCCGTCGACCATCTTCACCCGGCGTTCGGCAAAATCAGCGCTCATGTTCCAACCATCCGCTTGCCGCGCAGAGGCCGCGGCTGTTTCGACCGGAACTGAAGCCCCCTGGCGCTGACGCGCGGGAGCTCGGGCATTGGAGGCCTCGCCCGGAATCGAACCGGGGTGCAAGGATTTGCAGTCCTCTGCGTAACCACTCCGCCACGAGGCCTCATTGCTCCCGGCGTTCCACCCGGCTCCAATAGGTTGCGGCGAAAATGCCGTCAAGCGGCCACCATGCATTCCCACCGGTTCTTCCGACATCGAGGCACTGCTTATCAACGCAATACCATGCTAGCAATAACATATTAGCTTATCGTTAAGCACGATTCTCGGCGAGAGGAACCCGATACCGGCGGCCACGTTGGGCAGATAGGAGGGTCCGCCATGCGTCGAGCAGCTACGGAAGACGGCACACCGCGCGGATTGTCGCAGTCTGCAGAGCTTGTGCGCTATGCCATCGACCGCCTCAGCATAGAAGGCGCAAACAGCCTGCCACCGCGCGACCGTGCGCGGCTGGCATCGGCCACCGCCGTCCTCAAGGAGCTTTGCGAACGCCTGGAAAGCTGCTTCGACCAACCTCGGTAATGCAGAAGCTAATGCATAGGCGGAGCACGCCGTCCTCCGGCATTTTCCGGCTAGCGGCGCGTCAGCAGGGCAATCTCAGTCCGGCCGCCGCCGCCGCTCCCACCAGACGACGAAACGGCGCCGGTGACGGCGCACCAATGCGAATTCGTAGGAGAGCACCAGCAATCCGATCGGCACCATCCAGAACCCAAGGATCGGCAGGAAGCCGAGAATGCCGCCGATGATCAGCACGACGCCGATCGCAATCCTGAGGCCGCGCGAGCGCGGCATGGTGAACTGGCGGCCGAAGACCGAGATTTTCCGGGCCGGTGGCTGTTCGTCGCTCATTGCCGTCATGTGAAATGTCGATCCGTTTGCATCAGTAGCACCATCAGCCGGAGAAAGCCGCAACGGCCTTTTCCGTTCCCCGACAGGCGAGAGACAGCTCATATGAGGGCGCTCGCCGGCCATTGCCAGAAAGCCCTGCGCCAAAAAGCACCGAAAAAATGCGAAATGCTTCTTTGCAAAGCCGAAACGGGTTTGCTATAGGCTGCCCCACTCACATGAGAGCCTCTGTTCCCCGGTAGCTCAGTGGTAGAGCAACCGGCTGTTAACCGGTTGGTCGCTGGTTCGAATCCGGCCCGGGGAGCCAATAATTTCAAGAACTTAGCCGAAAACCGAAACTGCTCGAATTCAGGCAGTTTGCCATTAGGGCTACATCTAGGGCTACATCATGAGAGAGAAGCGGCCGTTTTACCGAGTCTTCACCGTGACAAAGCAAGAAGCAGCGGTTCAACAGATCGAAGCTGCGATCGCTGCGTTCCATGCTGGGCAGTTTGCCGCGGCGGTAACGTTGGCCGGTGCGGCCGAGGGCATGGCGCCAGACAAACCGGAGGGCCTTTGGTCAATCCTCCGCGACAATCCGAACCGTCCGATACAAGAAAGCAAGGAGTGGATCACTCGTCTCAATGAGACGCGCGATTGGCTTAAACACAGAAGGCCGCCAGAAACGAGAGCGTTAGTCGCCTTCGAGACCGGATTGTCGATTCTGCGAGCAATGGACAAATGGGAACCTTGGACCGGCCCTATGAACGAATTTAAGGAACTTTGGTTTTCCTCCCCCATGCTGCTTCGACCTGAGGACTATTCCCCCGAAGCATGAGCACTCCTTGCAATCCTGCGCCTTCATGCCACTATTGATAGGGTCGACGCGACGTCGGTGCGGCTGGGGGGTAGCAGAATGGCAGAACTTGCAGCGTTGGTGCTGGCGATTGCGATCGTCTGGACCGGGTTTTCCGGATTGAGTTGGTACGCGGTACTGGGCTTAGCCGTCCTCGGAACGCTCGTTTATTTTTGGATGCGATCGACCTCGACGATTGGGATGTTTCAGCGCGTCGGGGTCGTCCAGTACACCGCTATGACCTATGCGACGCAAGTTCTTACGTCAGCGATCCTGTTTGCGATCGGCCGCGGCCTGGGGTCTATTTTTTAGGGCAAGACGAGGGGGTCACATGCGCCGGCTTGTCAGCGCCACGGGTGCGCTCTGTGCATCGTTCTTTTGGGTCTTGCCTAGCCTAGCCGGCCAATCCTTCTCTTGCTCATTTGGTGAGCCGGCCTGCCTGGATTACGGCGCCGTCGTCTGCAAGAGCAGCGCCACATGCGTTTCCAAGGAATCGATCTGCTTCGATTCCTACACCTGCGACTACAAGGGGTTTGTGTGCAAGTCGAAGTTCGATGTCGCCGTCGACGCCTATGATACCCAGCTCAGAAAATACAATGAGCTCGTCGACAAGTTCAATCTTCTGAACTCGGCCTACAAAGAGGTGGAGACCGAAAAGGCCGAGGCGCGGCGAGTGTCGGACTGTATCGATCGCGTCGACACGATCGAGGGGGCCAAGGCCTGCTTTTGATTTGTCATTCTCAGAAATAAAAAGCCCGCCACCGTGAGGCAGCGGGCTTTGGCATTCTCCAGTCGCGAAGGGCTCATGCCTCCGTTTTCATCGCCCTGCTGTCGGCGAGCGCTTTGCTAAGACAGGCGGACGCCGCTTCGTTCATGCGTTCGGCGAGGTCGCGGGCGATCATCGCCAGCGCGCATAGTTGGTCAGCCAAGACGTTTCTTTTACCGTCGCGCTCGAACTCCTGTTCCGTGCTTTGATCATAGAGGACTTCAAGCAGATGGTGCAGGTTCCCGATATCGGATTGCAGGTCGTTGAGGTCGTCCGAAGGTGCGGTCATGATGCCTTTCCTTCAATGGCATAATAAGCCGTCCTCACCTTCTTTGTCATATCAACTGCAACGTTGACCATGAAGGAAATCAGCTCCCGATCCCGGTTAGTAAGCACCTCGTCGTTGGATGTAAGGCCGGTCTGATCCAACATGTTGACGAGAACGTCCATCATATTATCGGCATCGCAGATCAGCGGCTCGAGGTCGTGGAAGGTCGTCTTTTCCTTGGCGTCGGCCATCGTCATGCCTCCCCTGCCAAACGAAGCACCGAGGCGGCGAGTTGCTGCCCCCACGTGCTGGCGCCCTGCGTCAAAAACACGTCGTACCTGTCGGCATGCCTCGACCACGCGTCGAGCGCCAATGCCTTGATGACCATGCCGTCCATGGTGGCGCATTCATGGCCCATGGTTTCCTTGACGGTTTCGGCGAAACGATCGAATGCCGCCTTGGTTTCAGCTTTGGCCGAAGCAAGACCAGAGGCCTTTTTGATGCGAGCGCGATTAGTTTCGAGCGCCGCTGCCGTTTTCCGAAGTTTCAGGGATTGAGCAAGACTGCCTTCCCATCCCCGCCGGTCGAGCCCCCGGATCTTGCGCTTGTCGATGGCCTTGCCCTTGAGGACATGTCGCGCCAACTCAATACCGAAGCCCAGACTAAGGACGCTCGCGATTTTTTGTGAACGAACTTCGCCGTAACAGTTAGTCGCCTCAAATGCCCAGCCCGATAGTTTGCGGTCTACTTCGTCGCCTTCATCGATGAGGCAGGCTGGAGCGAGTGGCCAACGAGGCGACCATTCAGCCAGAACGGCGCGCTCACGTATGTGAGCCTTGACGTACTCAGCTTCGATAAGCGGCAACGCATCACCGAGACGGATCAAGTCCGGATTTTCTGCCTGTGTGGCAGAGTGCGCGGGCGGTGCCACGGTGAGGGCAGCGGCGGCAGTTGACGCAGCCGCGAGGCCAAGCAGAAGGCGGCGGCGGCTTACATCGGGCATGCCTTCGGCGGCTGCCCGAACAGTGGTGTTCGGCATTGGATATTCCTCCGTTTGCGATAACATTACACTAATGGTATAAGGCTGAACCGATTAATGAAGTCAACATCTTTAATGCAAGGTTTAGTTAAAATGGGAATTTCGTCTGCTCAATGCCGGGCCGGCCGAGCGCTTATCGGATGGTCGCAAGATCAACTGGCGATGGCTTCGAAGGTGGCGAAGGCGACAATTGCAAATTTCGAAGCTGGGAAGCGGGCGCCATATGACCGCACATTGCTCGATCTTCAGACAGCCCTCGAAGCGGCCGGCGTCGAGTTCATCCCGGAGAATGGCGGCGGCGCCGGTGTGAGGCTCAAGAAATGATCGATGCGCTGAAAATTGTTGGTGCCCTGCTTTGCGGGGCTGGGCTGCTTTTGCTGATTTATGTCCAGAGTGACGAGCAAAGGAGCCAAGATTTCAAGGGTCTGCTCGAACACTACGTCGGGGAAGCCGCTAAGCCTTAAGCACGCCTTGCGGGGGCGAGCTTGCGTGGGTGCGCAAATTTGCGCATCCTTAGAACCCTGCGAGGTGCTGGAGAGGAAGTTACGTGGCAAAATTGCAGTTGGCCGAAGATATGGATTCGCAGAATTTCGCGATCAAGTGCAAGAACGGCGACGAATTCTCGAAAACAGGGAAGTGGCTCAGAGGGAATTTGATCTTCGGCTGCCCTCAATGCGGGGTCACCATTGTTCATACCCATTCCGACGTCGAGAAGATGTTTCAGGAGCGCTACCAGTTGCTCCGAAAATTGCAGGAACAAGGGAAGATTAGCATCATTCCTAAGCTGCCATAAAGATGCGCAATGACAACCTCTCGACAGGGCTGGGCTATAGAGCATCAGATCCCAAGCATGCAGCCGTTGTGATCGCCAAGGCAGTCGATGAGGGCCTGGAAACCAACCCTATTGGGCCGCACCTAAATTCCAGATGTCCCGATGCAGGCGCCATGTCCCGTCGTCGCCCTTTTTCCAGACGACGATGTACTTGCCCGCAATGGTGGAGAGGGCGCCGCCTTTGCTCGGCACATCGAGCGTAAATGCACCAACTTCGTAAGCGAGGTTCGCGCTCTCTTCCACTTCCAGCGCCTTCAGGGTGAGATTCTTCATCCCGCCTTTGATCGCGCCCTGCCAGAATTCTTCCACGCCCTTGCGGCCATCAATGCGCTTGCCGTCGGGCGGCAGCAAGGCAGCGTCCTCGGTATACAATTGACCCACTGCCGCCGCGTTTCCGCTGTTGAAGGCCTCCGTGAATTTCGGCAGCGCCGCTTCGATGTCCTCGCGAGCCGACTGGGCGGCCGCAGACAATGCAGACGAAAGAAGCAGCACAGCAGCAAATGCAAATGACTTAACCGGTCTCATCTCGTCCTCCCTTTGCGTGATCGACAATCAACTGAATAGCGCCCAACCCGAGGGCGGCGCGCCCGCTCAATGGCCGGTTCATGATTTACATTAGGCTTATCTGATATGATGGCGCAAGCGCAGGGAGCGGACGCGTATAGAGCCTCGCCAGCACGCGCGGCGCGGTCGGCCGCTGTCCTACAGCCGGGAAGCGCCCCTCGCGTCCTGGCGGGCGCTTTGTGCCAGCGCTGTGATGGTGAGACGGACGGCAGTGCATAGGGAAAATTCCGCGATCACGGAATTACTCGAATTCCCCAAGCTCCGTAGTGTCAACGGCGGCGGGCCCCAACCCGCCCGGCCGGCGCCCTGCAGGCAATCTACCCCGCCCCCCCCAAGCGGCGCCGGCCACCTTCAGCCCCCTCGTTCGAAGGTTGGCTTCCAACCGCGATTGCGCGCCCGCTGCTGGCCTTCGTAGTCAGGAATGCATGTGAAGAACACCTGCCGGCGGTCACGACCGGCAGCCTTGCAATTTGAGCAGACAAAGAGCCCGACCAGGTCGTCATGCATCGAGCCGTGGTCACGGCCGAGCCTGTCAATCAACGCCTGGATGTCGAGCTTCGTCGATTTGCAGCACATCGGGTGCGCACAATTGACGTAGATGGTTTCGCGGGCGGCCAGAGTGTCGGCGAGGGTCTTTCGAGGCATGGCGATCTCCGTTGAAGGGCGCGCCGCAACGGGAGGATTATATTCCTGAATGCTGATCCCTTGCCACTGGTCGCTAACTCTCATCCCAAAGATCCTGCAGCGAGGGCATGGCGAAGCCTGCCACGTGCGAACTTAAGACGGGCCACGCGTGAGGCTGCGCTAATCCATATGTGTGTGGACCATCTTGCAAAACGCGCATTGCAGCGTGCATTCTCTACTGATGACCCAAGTGTATCTCAACCATCGTCTCGAATGCCCTTACTGCCTCACGATAAGGCTGAGAATTCCGGATGGCGCCCAACCGGAAACTCGGATCGTTTGCGACGACTGCGGGGAATTCCTCGGAATATGGGACGACCTGCTGACCGACTTTGAGAATCAAGGCGGAAACGACGGAGTGTTCCGGCTCGACAAGGGGCGCGTAAGACGGATCGATTAGAACGCCACCGCCGTCGTCTACCGCATCACTTGCGGGATGATTTCCTCGATCTGGCCGGTCTTGCCGATCTGTTTCAGCATAGCCTCCGCCTTGGCTTTATCCTTCGTGGTTAGCACGGTGCGCCAATGAGGCTTCTCGTAAATGCTCACGATGTAGGTTTTCGCTGGCTTATCTGTCATCGCCCGTCCCTTGCCTTGCTGTAGGTGTTGGGTCTGGTGTCAAACCCGGCTAGCGTTTTCTGGTCAGAAAGCGAGCCTCTCGTACGAGCGATGCCCAATTGAGCCCGAGGAAGAAGATAAGCTCTCGGGCCTGTTCTTCGGTAATGCCGGTCTCTTTGACCAAGCGTAGAACGACGATTTCAACGTTGTTCGGCGCGCTATCGTGTTCGTCAGCCATAGGAGAAAACTTTTTACGCTGCTAACTTCGCTATCTGGCCCTTGTTCCCAAGCGCGTCACTAAAAACGCCAATGCTAGCCCTAGCCGTAGAGGAATGATCCACTGTGAAAACCGGGTAACGCCTTGTTTGGAGTCGTCCCGCTCTTCGGGCCACGGCCTTACGGGCTGTCAACTGAAAAGCCCGCGCCTCTGGCGGAGAGCGCGGGCCCGATCGGGTTTGGGGCTCCGATCTACAGCGGCAACGGTGCATGCCCGCTGCTCACACAGACAATCATTAGGATGTACTAATGTTCCGCTTGAGGAACAGCACCTCGCTAGGAATCTTTATCTGGCCTACCTCGGCTAAGGCTCGCCGTGGAAAATCGAATCGGCACGGTGACGTTGCCGGATTTTTAGCTTCTTTCAAACGATAGCCGCGAGAATCGCGTCAGGGTCGAGGCCAAGAGCCGTGACTAGCAGGATGGCGTCAGGGTCGTCGCAGTAGACCTCGGGTCGATCGGGAGCAAACCAGCGGGCGAAATAGACCGGGTTTTGTGTCAAGGCGGTGTAGGCGGAAGCCATCATGCCGGCGTCGATTATCCTCGCCTGCACGACCGATTTCAGAACTGTCTGACGACGTGGCGGCGTTGGCTCTGGGCCGGTGAAATTCTCACCATCGAATGAAAAGCCGGCGAAAACATCGTCGGGAACCTCTGTCCATCCCGGCTCTGGGCCGCCTTCGAAATAGGGCAGATCGTACGAAATCGAATCCACCACGCCATCAATGATGCGGGCGCGTTTCATGTCGTCCTCCAGAAATTGACGCGGGTGTAGACCTCAGTCCCATAGCTGCCAGCCAATCCGAACCCGGCGGCTTGAGTGGTCGCGCATTGGTGTTCGATGCGGTAGGCTTTCCCAGCAACAACAGCGGCCCCGCCAAACGATCGGGTCGACGTGTCAGCGGAGCCGGGGCAACGTTCAACCGTCCCGGTCCCAGCCACCGTGCTGTCAGTGACGTTGTAAAGGCGTGATTGGTGAATGCCCACGTTGCTTGCTGGAGCGGACCACTCGACCCAGCCGGCCACAGTCGGCGTGAACTGGTTTGCCGCAATGGAGACAAGCGCGGACGCGTCGCGCACCTCAGTATTCAGGTCGCGCGCGCGCCAGGCACCGGAAGTGAAAGCTCCCCCATCCGTCCCGGAGGATTTCTGATCTTCCATCACCGCTTCGGGGGCGCCGCCGACACGAGCCGAGCCGACATAAAAGCCCCCGGCCGCTGTCACAAGGTCGGCATCGCTGATCGTAACGCCTGAGGTCTGCGTGGCGCCCTTCGTGCCGTCAAAGCGCGGAACGGTATTGTCGACCGTCGTCGCCGGGTTCTTCGAAAATACCGCCTGGGAAGCGCTGTCACCAACAACTAGACGATCGTCGTCTGTGTCCCACTGGATATCGCCTTCTGCGGTCGGGGTTGGGGCTGCCGACTGCTTCAGGGTCAGCGTGGCGGTTGCGATCGTACCGCCATTGATCGTCGGGCTGGTCAGCGTCTTGTTGGTGAGGGTCTGCGTGTCGGTCAGCGTGGCGAAGCTGGAATGATCCGACGCATCGAAGGTCACGACAATGTCGTCAGTGCCAATCACCGGCTCATCAGACGTAAATATGAACATCCGGTCGGCATTGACCGCCCCGAGCTGGGTGCGAACCGTCGTTCCCTTCTGCAAGGTGCGTGCGGTGCGGGCGTCGGCGGCGCGGAACCATTCGCCTTCGCTCGCCGTGTAAATGCCGTTTTGCGTGCCATCGTCCTGGTCCTTGACCAAGATGCGGTCGCCAACCTCAGTCAGCACGCCATCGATCGTCAGCAAGCGGCCGGCTTCGACCCCGATCGGGCCGGTCGTGGCGAGGCGGACAGGCTCTCTCTCGCCGGTCAGAAGACGGACAGCGGCAGTCGCGGGACGGGCCATGAAAACGGGCTCCTATCGGGCTTTGGCCGCAGCAGCGTCGGGCAGGCCCAAGGCGTCGCCTGTGGCGGCCTCGACCCGGTCGAACAGCGTGCGTAGGAAGAAAAGATTCTGGATGGGCAGCAGCTTGCGGACGGTGTGAAGATCGCTCTGCTTGAAGTCGCCGGCCGAAATGGCCCCGGAGATTTGGAAGAGGTCGGACGCGGCGTCGAGCGTCGGCCCCAGCAGGGCGCCAGCGGTGTTCCTTGAGGCGTAGCGCGAGATTTCCTTACCGGTGAAGTAGGACAGGCCTACCTTGCCCCTGGTGGCCTTCTCCAGCACCCCGTTGGCATCCATTGCCCAGCCGACGAGCCCAGACCAATCCAGCGCCTCAACAGCCCAGACCTTTGGATCTTCCGAAGTTACGCGGCCAGCGATGGTTTCCTTCGCCCAGTACGTAAGCGCTCCGAGACCCAGCGAGAGCAGCACCCCGTTGAGGGTCGCCGCATCCCGTTGCTGGAGACCCGCAAGCATTGTTTTCTGCATGCTCGAAACGGCAAAACCTTTGAACTGACCGACGGTTTTCCCAAGCTCAGTGCTCATCCAGAGCGGCTTATCCTGCCCTGGGGTGACAATGATCCGATCTACTTCGCGGACGACAGCGGTGCGGAAGGCTTCGCGCGCGCCGGCATCGTCCCAATCACCAGCCTTGGCTAGTAGAATGCCGTTCTGCTCGTCACCATAAATGGCGAACTCCAAGCTGATCCTTCTAGCTAGGTCGGCATCGATGCCGGACGATGCGAGGCTGCGAATGTCACGTGCGCTGGCTTTCCCCTCAACGACCCGCTGAGAGGCGCGCATGATGTTCGTCATGGTGATGAGCCCAGAAAACTGCTTCAGGCACGCATTCCAGGGAGCCATAAGGGAAACCACGCCAAAGCGTGACGACAGGGCAGTGAGACCCCTCTCAAAGGCCGTATGCCGGCCAAATTCATCGGTAATGTCTTGCATAGCCATAACCCGACTATCCAAAACCATGTCGAGCGCTGTACCGGCGTCCTTCACTTCCTGTGCCGCCAGCTTGAACGTGCGGAAATTCGTCACCAGGGGGATAAATCCATCCCTGAAAGTGCTCGTCAGGCCATGGCTGAAGACGACTTTGGCCATGTCCGGAATCGCCGAAATGGTCATGCCTCCTACAAGTTGAAGCGGATGAACGGTCATTGCGGGTACTCCTTCGGCTGCCAGGACGGATTGATCGGCGATCGGGCGTTGCCGCTCGTGACGAATGGGATCAGCAGCTCGATCGCCGCCAGATCCTCGGGGGTGAGTGGGGCAGACCCACTCAGGATGCCCGCTTCCGCGCACCGATGCATTGCCTCGATCGCACTGGCCGGAATCGGTGAAATCACCGGCGGGTTCAACTGCGCGACGAGGTGGATGATCTCGCCTTGGTGCGACACGTGCGAGCCCAGGTAGATCTTGCAGACACCCATGAAGCCGCCGGCGCCGATGCCGTTGATGAACCCGGCGAACGCCCCGCCTGCATCGGGATCGAGCAACACCGCAACCACGTCCAGCGGCCGAATCTCCAGCGAAGGATCGACCATCATGTCGCTGCCGTTCGGGATGACAGCGCCGAGGCAGTGTCCGCAGAACTGGAACCCGTAGGTTTGGCCAGCAACGGCGTTTTCTTGCATGCTCAGGCCCCCTGCTCCGGATGATGGAAATCAGACTTGGACGACACGCCGTCGACCTTGTTGCGAGCGGCGGCGCGGCCGTCGAGAACGCCCCCCAGGCACAGGAACGAGGTCAGCAGCTTGTCGACCTGCACAGCGGGCCGGCTCAACCGTGCTGGGATGGATGCCCTTGGACCGGCCATCGCTTCGCGGCGAACGGCAGTAAGATTGATGCGCAGATCGGGCCGCCTGGCCTTCTCAAACTCGCCGTCGGTTGCCACCAGGGACCGCTTGAGCGCATCGCATTCGAACAGTTCGGCGCGCAACGCC
Source organism: Mesorhizobium sp. M0563 (assembly GCF_040321065.1). NCBI lineage: Bacteria > Pseudomonadati > Pseudomonadota > Alphaproteobacteria > Hyphomicrobiales > Phyllobacteriaceae > Mesorhizobium > Mesorhizobium sp. M0563. Next base: position 381,371 of record NZ_JAMYQV010000001.1, on the reverse strand, counting down.
TCAATGTGTACGTAGACCTTGCGCCACCGCTTGGAGAGCTCGGCGGCTTTTGCCTTCGCATCCTTGCCCAGGGCCTCGATATCGATCTCAGCCTCGTCTTTGGCAGCTTTGGCGCGGCGAACGTCAGCGCCTTCGATGGCTTTTTCAAGCAGGCCGATCGCGGAATTGCAGTCGGCGATCGCCGCGCGGACCTCAGCAAGATCACCATCGCCAAAAATGGCCTTGTCCTCGGCTTTCTCGAGTTCCGCCTTGCGGGCAATCGCCGCGTTCAGATCAGTATCGAGCGCAGAGATCACGGCGGCGAACTCGGCAGACGTGCGGGCGCCGTGAAGCACCGCGGAATGGGCAGACAAAAGCATAGTGGTCATCGGTCTTTCCTCATTTCGGGTTCATCGGAAACCAGGCGTCCAGCTTTTCGCCAGCCTCTTTGCAAAGCAGGATCGCCTTGCGCGGATCAGCCCGGCAGAGAGTGGCGATCGCGGTCACATTCGGGATTTTCCCGTCCTTGTCGCGGACGAATGGGTTCGTTGTGTCGCTCATCGCATCATCTCCAGCGGGTCGTAAAATACGGGCTTCGGCCGAGGTCCATAGAGCCGTTCCGGGACTCGCCCGTCGCCGCCCTCCCATGCCTTGACAAGCGCGCCACAGGCGGCGTTGCAGAGGTCGTCATGCCCGCCCGGCGCATGGTCAATCAGATCCTTGCCGCCGACGCGGGTGCGGCGCTCCAGACCGATCAGCTGGTTGATCAGCTTCTTGTCGTCGAGGAGCGCGATCGACTGCGAATTGATGTGAGGCAGCGTGTCCCGGTAGATGTCGGTCCGCGACTTGTTCGAAAGCTCATAGTTGATGCCCTTGTTGCGGAAGAGCTCGCGGGGATACTCGCCTGCATAGCGGTCGCCGAACACGCGGGTGATCCGATAGGACTTGAGCAGCAGGGCGAACTCTTCGGTCACCGCCTCCGGCGAGAATGGCGGCACGACCTCCCGCACAACGTCGAGGATGGCGGTCTTGTTCTCCCGATGGGCAATGGCCACGCTGAAGGCGTCTGCACCGGCACCAGACGTATCGACGAAGCCGACATACTCCCATTCGCGCATGAATGGGCGCTCCCGCACGCCAGCGTCCACACAGGCTATGACGGCCTCACGGTCGACAAACGCCTGAAGGTCTGATCGGAACTCTGCGCCGTATTCAGCGGCTGCGACTGCAGGGTCTTCCTCATACTTCTTGTCGATCTCTGCCTGGGGCACAGAGGGGTTCATCGTGCGGGTGGAGGCCTGCCAGACCAGCGGTGCGCCATCGTGGCCGTAGTGCTTCTGGCGAGCATCCCAGAGCACTCCACGGCGGCTGTATGGGCTGGAGGCACACAGCAACATCGCATTCGGGATGGTGAGCATGGCCGGCCGGAGAGCGTCCAGAACCTCTTTGTCAGGGCTGGCGCTGTCATCCGAGCGCCAGAATGCTACCTCGTCTGCAAGGGCAGCGGCCAGCGTGTAGCCGCGCACGGTGCGGAAGTTGGCGGTTGCAACCTCGATAGTGGTCGAGTTGGTCAGGTCGAAGCTCTCCTGCGCCTCACGCTCGATCATCTTCTTGAGGGCCGGAACTCCGGTCAGTAGGCCGCGCACATAGCGCATGATCACGCGGGCTTGCTTCCGATCGGCCGCGATAACGAGGATGGTGGCGCGCTCTCCTGGGGTCAGGAATGCGCGATAGTCGCGGAAGCAGGCAAGGAACACTGCACACAGCGCCATGATGAACGACTTGCCGCCGCGTCGGCCGATGATCAGCCAAGCCTCTTTGGCGGCGGCAGTGGGGGCGTTCTGCCGTGCCGTGCACGCGGTGAAGATTGCCAACTCGGCTTCGGACAGAGGAAGCCCGAACAGAGCAGCCAGGAAGGCACGCCACGCTGTCCACGTCGCATTGTTCTTGAACCATGGCGCGAACAGCTTTGGATCGTCCAGCGCGTCCAGCAGCGTCTTCATGCCGTGCGCCTGTAGTCTTCGAGGTGGTCGGTGATATCGCGCGCCACGCGCTTCAAGCCGAGATCGGCAATGATCTGGCGTTGGGATTTGCAGATGCCCGCGAACTCGCTCGCGTCGATCGGCTCGCCCGACAGCCACGATGCTGCGGCATCCTCGCGCAAGGCGCCCAAGAAGGCAGCGGAGTCGATAAGCTCGCGCTGCATTACGGAAAGGTTGTCACTGCCGCCAAGGTCCGCCGCGAAGGCGTCGCGTCGATCGAGAACAGCACGGGCGGCGCGAGTCCGGCTGTCGAGGTCAGCCAGCGTCCGAAGCCGCAGCTTGCCGCCACCCTTCGTAGGGGTTTCGCCTTCCATCTCGCCGGTATCTGCCTGCACTTTGTAGCCCTAGTGTAGCCCTAATCAAATCAACCTGCGCGAGGATGCAGCAGAAACGCTTGATTTGCAAGGATTTCAGGCCATGGGAACAACCGGTTTGTAGCCGGTTTGCGCTAATGTGCGCTCTTTTTCGAGCCTCAGACGCTGCGAAGAAAAAACGCGCTCGGATTGTATGCATTGAGGCGGGTAATTGCCCCCGATTATCAATCAAAACAGAGGTGTAGCACCTGTAGCGTAGCGTAGCACTCTGTAGCACTGCTACGGGCAGTTTGCTGTAGCGTAGCGTAGCACCCCCCTTAAAGGGTGCTACACTGCTACACTGCTACACCTGCCTATGCTGCCCATACGAGTTCATCCCGTTCGCCGATGAGTGAGCGGGCTTTCAGCTGTTCCTTGAGGCGTCTGAAATCCGTGCGCGGGTTGGCTGCTTCCTTGTCGAGGTCACCGCGCCTGAACAGTTCTTCCTTCCATGCATCGGCATTCACAGCGACAAGCCCTTTGGGAAGGCTGAAGTCTGCGGGTGGTGGTGATCCGCGTTCGGCAGCGACATGGTGTAGCGCCGACATGGCGTTCTGTTGCTTGGCGGTCAGTTTCTGTTTCTGCTCTGCCGCCGCCGCCTCGGTCGGGACGATGACGCATGACGCGATAACGTCGCCGTCCTCGTCTAGCCCTACTTCCACCTCATCGAGCTTGCTGGCCAGGATGTCACCCTCGGCGCCGTCCTTGACGAGTTCCACAGTGACGACGACATTGCGGGCTGCGTCTCTCTTCACGGCCAACTGCGCGTCCACAGCGCCCGTGAGTGACGTGTGGCCGCGTGGGCGATCGCCGTTGATGCCGCAGTGATGCACGACGATTACGGCACATTCGAAGGCTTCGCGGATGGCATCCGCCGCCCTGATATATGCCGTCATATCCTCGTCGCTGCTTTCTGACCCTTCCAGCGATCGGTTGAGAGTGTCGAGACAGACAGCCGCGGGCTTGGTATCGCCAAGCTGATGCCGGATCGCCCCGATTAGGGCCTTGTGGTCACGGGCAAGGCTTAGCTGGACGGGCTCCAGGTAGAACGGGACACGGTCCATCTCTTCTGTGAGGAAGCGCTGCCTGAACGCCTCTATGCGTGCCTCGAAGCCACTCTGACCTTCGAAGGCGCAGTAGACCACAGGGCCTTGTTGAATGCGCCGCCCGCGGTATTCCCAACCTAGGGCGACATGCATCAAGAGGTCGAATACCCAGAAGCTCTTCCCGCACTTCGGCGGACCCCACACGACCGTGAGGCCGACGCGGGGAATCAGCCCCTTGACGAGATACCGGCGCTCCTTGCCTAGCTTGATTTCATCGAACGGAATGAGGCGGATGCGGGTCGGCTTCGGCGCCGTCAGTTCGGGGCCGTAACTGCGGTTGGAATCGTCCATGCGCGCCACGATTGGGTCTGTGTGACTGTAGTTCATCTGGTTGCCCTCGTAATCGCATCGAAAGCCGCACGGATGGCTCGCATCGCGTCTTCCTCTGAAATCTTGAATTTTCGCACGAGCACGGGCAGCAGCGGTCGCGCCGCTGTCCACCAATGGGCAGTCGCCCAGATAGCGGCGTCGTCGACAGGATCGGGTCGGAGCTGCATCAGTAGCTCCTCCGTTTCGACAGCCGCCATTCGATTGCGGCTTCGGTCATCCATTCGGGCACATACCCCGACGATGGGTCGCAGGGGTTCCACAATCTGCGCGGGTCGGGGTCCTGCGGCACTCGTCGGCCCGCCCATTCGGCCAAAAGCGCGGCAGAACCACCGACCAAGCTGTCGAGCAGCATGCATTCGTAGTCGGCGTCATCGAGACGAAACTGCGCGTCGAGCAGGCTGAAGCGAGTTACACGGACAGCGGCAACGACGGCACCCGGAACAGTTTCGTTCATGATGCCGCCCTCCATCCGAAGGCGTGTTCGGCGCAGACGCGAGCAACTGGCGGGGACACGGCGAACCGATGCCAAATTCTGCTTGCTTGAACATGCAGCAGGGTTTCGCTAATATCTGAATTGGAAGCGCTGCCTGCATTTCCAAATTCCAGAGAGCCGGTCCCTGCCAGGATCGGCTTTCGCTTTTCAGGAAGCATTTGCGACCTCCCTTTCGCTATCGTCGAGGGAAGACCAAGCCATGTCCGCTGCGGCGTTGAACTCGTCTAGGGTCAACGCTGGGAACGCTTCTTGGATTTCGCGGCCGAGACCAGGGTGCCGCACTCCATCACGCCACCGGTAGACCAAATGCCTCGCCACTGAAGGAAGATCGGTTAGGGTGCGCAGGTGCATAGGGGTCTTCATGCTGCTCTCCCCCTCCGCAGATTGGCTTGACGGCAAACCTCGCAAGCCTCCGGCAACAGTGATGCCGAAGCGCTTGCGCAAGAGCGGGATGATTGGCTCTTTCACGCGGTCGCGGCTTGTCTTGGAGAGCCATTGCGCAGCGGCCTCGATGGCTTCCGAGTGCGAGTGATCGAAGCCGGTCATGATGCCACCTCGTCACGCTGGTCGACGCGGGCCTTGATCCAGGCGTCGATTTCGGATTCGAGGAAGGCGCGGCGGCGCGGCGAGAGAAAGACGGGTTTCGGGAACCGCTCTTCCTTGATCAGCCGGTCGATGTAGTTCCTGGAGTAGGTAATGCCTTTGGCAGGCAATTCGTTGAGTGGGATAAGAGGCATGGTGTTGGCCCTTGTGTGGTGTGTAGACCACTCCAAGGTCGCCAATCCGCTGAGACACAAAAACTCGGCATAAAACGATAATTATATGCCCTGTTTTATGGCCTCTCTGAACCGCTTTCGCAGCAGATTTTCGGTGGAAGTTGGCAGCGGGCGTTCTGCGTCGGGGTGGGCCTTGGCAAACCAATTCAGGATTGCCCTCACCTCACCGGCCAAGCTGTCAAGCGTCTCGCCTGCCTCGCGGCGCCGGTCAAACTCGCGTAGAATATACGTCCGGCCCTTTTCTGGCGCTCCAGGCAAACCAGTTTCGAGGATCTGCGGTTCGGCCTTGTGATGCGGATTGAGCAAGCCAGCCGTCCAGTCGTCAAACGATGCTCGCAACACGTCGATGGTGAAAGGGTAAAGCTTCCGCTCTGGCGTTAACGGCCGGTCTGTGAGGAACTTCAACAGTAGGTCGCGTTCCCGCTCATAGAGCGCCTGGCCGTCCATGGCTTCAACCATTTCATCCGGCCTGATGCGCGACAAAACATGCTGGTCATCATCAATCGCATTGAGCAGCAGATCAGAAGCCGCAGCCTCATCGAGCGACAGCCGCAACCTCACAAGCGCCAAAGCCTCGCCGTAGGGTGTCCACTCACTCATGACGCGGCCCTCGCCGACATCGCGACAACGTTCGAAACCTTCTCGCGGCCTGTCAGGGCGGCAAGGGCGCCCTCCCAGCGCGTCAGAGCGTCTCGCTTCACCTTGAGCCGGTCGGACTGGTTATAAGTCCTGACGAGCGCTGTAGGCACGTGCCCGATGACAGCCTCGGCAACCTCGTCCATCACGTCGAGCTCGGACAACCGGGTGCGAACCGTGCGGCGGATGTCATGGTTGACCCATGCTGGCAGTTTGGCGTCGGGATCTTCCTCTCGCAGCGCGGCGAGCATGGCTGCATCGATCCGCAGCTTGACCTTGTGGCCGATCGTCACCGGATGCTGTCCGTCGAGCGAGCATAGCCAGTTGCACTTTTTGAACCGCGGCAACTTGCCAATGATCTCGATAGCCTCGTCGGTGAGCGGCACGACATGATCGCGGCCGGACTTGAAGCGCGCCGCAGGCACGGTCAAGGTTTTGCGATCGAGGTCGATTTCAGACCATGACGCTTGCGCGATGTCGTTGAGGCGCTGGCCTTGCAACAGCAGAAGCCGATAGACGGCACACTCAACAGCACCCAGGCCCTTGGCCGTGCCGTCGGTCGCCGTCCACAGCGCCTTTATCTCGGCATCGGTCAACACCCTGTCCCGGGAAACCTTCTCGCCGATCATGGTGCGGACTTTCTTGGCCCGGAATGGCGAGGCCGTAATCAACTCGTCGTCAACGCACCAGCTGAAGAACGTGCCGATCTTCTGCGCCATATTCAGGGCTTGCCGGGTCGCGCCGCGCTTGTTGATCTTTTCCAGCACCGCCATCACGTCAACGCTCTGAATATCCCCTACGGCCTTCCCTCGCCACGCTGGCAGGCATTCGCGCTTGAAGTCGTTGCGGTCTTCCTCAACCTTGCGAATGCCGTCCCGGCGGCGAGCTTTGATATAGCGGACAAGAACACGTTCGAATTGCTTGCGGCGACGATCTGCGGCGCCCCTCACCCGCTCCCGCTTTTCGGCTTCGGCCTTTCGCCGCGCTTCCTCTTCCTGGTCCTTCGGGTCGATCCCGCGCTTGATCAGATCCCGCCATGAGGACGCTTTCCCGCGCGCTTCCTCCAGCGTCATGGCCGGGTATTCGCCGATGCTCCTGCGCTGCGGCGCAGGGTTGCCGGGGAAACGGCTGTAGAAGATAAACACCCGCTCGCGCTTGTCGTTCACGCGAACGCCAAAGCCTCGGACATCAGCGTCCATCACGTCATAACGCTTCCCTTTCTCCGCCGCCTTGAGGTTCTTCATCTTGAAATCTGACAGTGAGGATTTGGGCACTTCGATCTCCCGAGGGCTACATCGGGGCTACAAATCACCCCGCCTGTCTATGTAGCCCTAGTGTGCGCTAATGTGCAATTGTAAAACGCAACACCTTGCAAATAAAGGGGTACGTTGGCCGCTGACCAACCGGTAATGTGCTCTGGTTGGCTATCTTAGGAGCGGCTGTTAACCGGTTGGTCGCTGGTTCGAATCCGGCCCGGGGAGCCATCGCCTTTTCTACGCCAAGTCGCGATTTTGCACGCCGGCGTGCGATTTTTCCCTACGCTTCGATCTCGTGTCAGAGCATCGAGGACAGATGAAATCAAGCGCAGAATAGCGGCCTCGCCCGCCCCGCCTATTCTTCGCAAGCCGATCGCAGGACTGGCGACGCAGATGCTTTTTCGTGTTATGATGGGCTTGCAACGCGCGTAATCTCGACCTCGGCAATATGGCAGAGGTCGAAAGCTATTGCCTTGGCACAGGAAGCTTTCGCCCCCAGCACTTGATCGCCTCCGAAACGCTAGGTGTGCTGCTTCCCTGACTGACCCAGGGCGAGGAGGTTGTCCATGTCCACGAGTAGTGTTGACCGCCCGCTGCAGCCGGGCGACCGGGCACCGAATGTTGTGCTCAATGCGATCTCACGCGAAGGCAAGATCGCGCTCGATGATTTTCGAGGCCGTAGCCCGTTGTTGATCGGTTTGTTCCGAGGCCTGCACTGTCCGTTCTGCCGGCGCCATGTCGCGGCGATGGCGCAACTTAAGCCGGCCCTGCGTGAGAAAGGCGTCGAATGCCTGGCTGTGGTCAATACGCCGGTCGAGCGGGCGCGGCTCTATTTCCGTTACCACCCGGCACCCGATCTTCTCGCCGCATCCGACCCGGAGCGAGCCTCGCACCGTGCTTTCGGCTTGCGCGAGGTCGGGATGGACACGGTCATGGCGATACCGTTCCATCTCCCGGGCGAGTTGCCCGAGCCTATGGACGTCATGGCAATGAATGAATTTCTTAACAAGAAGGAAGGTTATGAGATTACGGAAGTCGATCAGCAGGCGATGGCTTCCAGCCAGGCGCAGCTTGTCGGTCAGTTCCTAATCGACCGGGCGGGCATCGTACGCTGGAACTTCACTGAAGTTCTGGAGGATGGCCTCAACACCTTCAGAGCGCCGAATCCCGAGGAATTGATGTCGGCAGCTTCCCAAGTTGCACATTAACAGGCTGCGGAAATGGGCTGCTAAAAACTCGCTCGACGGCCACCGTCCTGTGGTGATTCTTTGGATTTAACAATCGTCGAAATGCTCAGCGCGGGAGGCTAAGGTCTGCCCGTGGGCTTCGTAGCGATTTTTCGATTCAACGGTCTGCGGACCGCCCCGACGCTAGAGTGAGCAAGCCGCATAGGCGGGGCAACGTCCGCTCCTTGCCGCAATCACGTTGTTCCGACAGGCGCGCATAAGGTAATTATGCCGCCTCCCCGTCTGCTGCTCAGTAGACTCCATAGCGAACCTTGATTAGCGGCCCCTCCCTCGCACATCCGGGTTAGATAACAGCGGGGAACGCCGATGTCTGTGAGATCGTGTGTGCGCACAACGCCTCGTTCCTTCGCGAGTGCGACTGCCCGTTGCCTCAAAGATGGTTTTGGCCCACCGGTTGATCGGAGGCGCACGGCGCGCTCCCGGTCACGCTTGCGAGTCTTGATGGCGGGCTGCGGCGCAGTTTTGAGAGGAATCGGCAGCTCATAGTTCGCAGTTTCGTCCGGCCCGGGAAGCCAATATTTTTCAAAGGCGTAGAGGCTCCGGCGTTTTCATTGTTTTGGCTGACACCACGGTTTTGACAACGCCAAGACCATGGTCACTGCGTCTGGGATTCCCTATCGTGGAAGAATGTAATTGCTGAGCGACGATTCCGCTCGCCACTCCACGAACTGTGTCAGTCGTCACCACTGCTGACGGCCGGCTATGTAATGGGTAAGCGCCGCCGATTGCATTCCCTTCCCTCCTCGTTGACGAAAAGTGTTCGTTCGAATGATGCTTTTCCGTTGCCCTAAGCGCAAGGTTTTGACCAGCCAGCACAGGGCCTCCTCTTAAGCTCGCTGGTCGTCAAGGCCCAGCGGCCTCTAGCTGCCGTCCCCCCCGCAACCAAGCCGCTGGGCCGCCTCGCCAACGGCGAAGCTTGCAGGCCGAATGTATATTAGCAATATCTTGACTAGGCACCGTCCGCTCCAGACTCAAGCGTCTGGCGCGGGGCACTGGTTGCGATCACGGCCACGATACGTAGGCGGGTCACTGAGGACCGGACAAGCGTCTCGATTCCGAGCTACGGCTTCCCGCATTGCATCGTGGACAGCACGTCCAAGATCAAGAGAGGTCAGCAGATCGAGCTTGCCGGCGAGATCACGCGCATAGAGGAGGAAGGCGGCACTCACAATCGACATGGGACCGCTGTCAAGCCTGACGCCGAGGGGTATTAACCGACCTTCCTTTTAAATCTGAAATGCCTTACCCGAGGCCCGCCCTGGAACGGTAGGTCAGCGCTGATCTTCCTCGTCCGGCTCAGCCTGCATCGCGGGCCTTCATGAAAAGCTCCAGCAAGTCGGCGCCAATGCCGAGGGTTGCCATGAGGCTGAACTTAGAGCGGCTAGGGAGTTTCGTCGTCTCTGGCCTTACCAATCGCCTCAAGTAATGAAGCTAGGGTTGGGGTTAGCTCTGTTTCGACTGGCCCAAACAGCTTCTGTACATGACGACGATTGTCTTCGGTTCCGATCAACTGCCGAACGGCGTCCGCAAGGGACTTATGCCCAGCTTTGTCGCGCTTTGTCATGTCGGCCGAGGTTCCCCGCCTGTCGCGCAACTCGGAGATCAGGGAATGGTTGCATTAGGGATCAGGAATGTTTGGGAACTGGGCTCGGGTAACTGGCACATTCGGCCCTAATCAGACGAGCGCAGCACCCCTCCTCCTCGGCAGCAGCCAAGAATGCCTTTCGTGCCTCCTCAGGTTCCATCTCGTCGGAAATGCAGGCGATGCAGACGCGCACCGCTTGGTTCCATTTGGGGCCACGCTTGGTCCACTTCATCAGCTCCTGTCCGGCTGCCTCGACGTTGTTCACGTTCCGGGTCATACCGGCACGGTCAGTCGTCACAGGAACCGGAGGGGAGAACCAATGGGTTGCCATAAGGGGAACTTAGAGCGGCACAAGCCTGCCGACCAACCCAGGTTGTAGGGAACGATGTAGGCCCTCGCGGGGTTAGAACTTGCAGCGGTCGAGTCTTCGTGGATGCAGCCGCTGAGGGGGTCCGTCGCCTGTCCCTCACCGGCGGCGGGCTCCTTTCTGGAAGGCGGTGTTGGTCAGAGACACATAGAACCTTATACCGCAAAACAATTTAGCTATTTGTCGTTGGGGGAATTAACGTCCCCTCCTCCATCGCGGCAGCCAGGAATGCTTTGCGGGCCTCCTCGGGTTCCATCTCGTCGAATATCACGGCCATGCAAACGCGCACCGCGAGGTCCCAGCAAGGGCCACGCTTGGTCCACTTCATCAGCTCCTCGCCGGCTGTCTCGGCGTTGTTGACGTTGCGAATGATCCCGGTACGCTGTGTCTTGACGGGGACCGGAGGGTTGAACCAGTGGGGGGCCATACGTCACTCTTTGTCGGCCCTATCAAGTTCCTCCAGCAAATACCTTTGCTCAGCCGGCAGTTCCCCTTTCTACAGGCAGATTTAGCAGGTTGCGAAGGTAATTGCGGATTACCTCTGAAGTGATCCACCGCCGCACAACTTCGGCAATAACCTTCTGTTTGGCTTTATCGATTTCAGCCATGTTCGGGCCTGCATGCTTAAAAGGACCGAACTGCACCGCGAGCGGATTTGTTCCTGCTAATTACGAAGATCAAGCAGGACCGCGCGCCCCCTCTCGCGGGGCCACAATGAGCAAAATTCCTGGAATGCTGGGGGGGAACGTTAGGCGGATTAGTGAGGCGCGTGGCTGAGAGCTACTCCCGGCCGTCGAAACACACGAACAGGCCAGTGGCGGAAGCTACCTCAAGGATAGCCTCAGTTAGCTCTTCGTCAGATGCCCGCAGATTAGGCGCAGTCACGCGGACTCGTTCTATTGCAGCCTTGATCGAGACAATGTCTCCGCGAGCCGCCCCGTTCAGGAGTGCAGCAATAGCCTGATGTAGAATTGGACTGACACTTTGAACGACACTCATCCGACCATCCCCGAGGGGCACGCCGAAGAGACGACAGTACTCTCTCCCTGACCGACATCAACAGGATGTAAGAACCGTACAATGCTCGGGCCGTAACCGTCAGGAATGTTTGGTAGAAATTTCTGAGCGGGGGATCGGATAACCCGCTCGCGCGAAGACCCCATGCCCCCTTCCGCAGCGTCGACCTTCCGTTCCCGCAACGAACACCCTACTTTCGACTTTGGCGGGATGGACCAGGCCCATGCGAGGCTCGTCGCTACTCGGCTCGCCGTCAGACCAAACAGTGCCCCTCCATTCAATCTTGCGGTTCTTGTCAAGCACAACGAACGTTGACGTTAGACAATGCTTCGGCCACCACCTTGTCAGGCACAACGCTTGAACTGGACAAAGCCGTGAAGCAGTACGTCATCTACACCCGCGTTTTGACGGACTGGCTTTGCGTTTCGTCCGTGCTTATAAAGCAGCTCGCTCACCAGCTGGTTGCAATTGCCGTTGGCGCAACTGATGTGAATGACCCGACCACTAGCTATGAAGGCGATTTCCGCGCCTTCGCGCGGACCGGTCGCCTGGAAGAAGGTGACCTTGCTTCCTGCTCAAGCGTCACGATCTCGCGCAGATCAGTACCGGCGATCATAGCTTCGCGCACGAAGTGGGTCGCGCTCTCCTCCACGACGTCGCAACGGGTGCAGAGGCCTGCGGGCAGGAACAGGCGGGCGTCGCGCGCCTTGAGTTCCAGGCCCTGCCATATCTGCGCACGGGTCAGCTTGGTCTCGCCTCGGGGATTCACCGGAACGGTAGCGGTCGAGTAAATCATGATATGTCTCCTGGACAGAACGTCGGTGATGGGGCTCAGACGGCAATTGCGGCCGCATAGTCGCGATAGGAGCGCAACGGCCGGCCCAGCAGCGCGGTCAGCCGATCGACATCGCCGGCATCGGGGACCATGCCGTCCGTGAGGAAGCGCTCGGCCATCAGGCGCATGTCGAGCGCCATCCAGCTCGGCATGAACTGCCGCAGGTTCTGCTCGAAGCCGGCGGTGTCGTCGCCGGGATACGCGATATGTCGACCGAGGACGTCCGTCCAGATCGCTGCGACGTCCGTGCCAGTCAGCGTGTCGGGGCCGACCAGGTTGATGCGATTGAGCGGGAGCGGCGCGGCGGCCTGCTCACGGCGGAGGAGTTCGATCGCGGCGATCTCGCCCAGGTCCCGCGCGTCGATCATGGCGATGCCCTTGGCTCCGATCGGCATCGGATAGATGCCGTAGCCGATCACCACGTCCTTGATCGTGATGTCGTTGTCCATGAAGTAGGCGGGCCGCAGGATGGTGGCGTTGAGCTCCATCTGTTCGATCATCCGCTCGACGCCGAACTTGCCCGCGAAATGCGGCACATTGACGTAGATGTCGCTGTGGATCACCGACAGGTAGACGATCCGCTCGATGCCGGCCTCACGGGCAACGGCCAGCGCTACCAGCGCCTGGGTGTATTCGTCGGCCACCACCGCGTTCAGCAGGAAAAGGGTGGAGACGCCGGAGAACGCCTTGCGCAGGGAATCGACATCGAGCAGGTCGCCCTGCACGACATCTACGCCAGTGGGGAAATTGGCCTTGGAGGGATCGCGAACCAAAGCGCGCACATGGGCGCCACGCTTCACGAGCTGTTCGACTACGTTGCGGCCGACATTGCCGGTCGCGCCGGTAACGAGAATGGTCATGGGGTTACTCCTGAGTTGAGCCGGATGGCTGCTCAGAAATTAGTGATCCACATTTGTGTCGGTAGGCGTTATATTTGGACACGCCGTCTCATTGGTGGAACATATGGATCTACTTGCCCTTGCCGATTTCAATCTGGTCGCCCGCCACGGGGGCTTCGGTAAGGCCGCCCGCGCTGCCGGGCGCCCGAAGGCAACCTTGTCCCGACGCGTGGCGGAGTTGGAGGCCAGTCTGGATCTACGGCTGTTCGAGCGTGGCGCCCGCGCGTTGAAGCTGACGGAAGAAGGACGTGCGCTTTTCGAGCGCGCGGGCCGGTTGCTTTCCGAGCTCGAAGAGACAGCGGCCGCGATCGCCTCAGGCGGCGAAAGGCCGCGAGGCAGGTTGCGGATCAGCGCCCCAGTGCTGTTCTCACAGACCGCGATGGGGAAGATCGCTGCCGGCTTCGCCCTGAAATACCCGGAGGTAAGGCTCGAGGTCACGACCGAAGACCGCGCCGTCGACATGATCGAAGAGGGATTTGACCTGGTGATCCGGGTCAATCCGGATCCGGATGAGAGCCTCGTTGGGCGAGCCTTTCTGCGTGATCGACTGGTGGTCGTGGCAAGTCCTCACCTCGCCCGGCCGGCGGACGGTCTGGCGACCCCGGCCGTCATGCGTTCGACAGCCGATCGAGGGGCTTGGGACGTGAAGACGCCCACTGGCCGGTCAACAATCGCGATCGAGCCGGTCCTTGCGCTGTCGTCACTCATCATGGTCCGGGATGCGGTACGAGCGGGCGTCGGCGCGGCGCGCCTACCTGTGTCGCTGGTGAGCCATGATCTGGCGGACGGAACACTGGTACATTGGGGGGATCTCGATCGACCCGACATCGCCCTGTGGACGCTCTATCCCTCTCGGCGGCTGCTGAGCGCCCGCGTCTCCGCATTCCTCGACCATCTGAAACAGGCCTTTCCCATGGGGACGCCTGACGAGCTGGCCGCCTATATCGGCAAATGACGCGCAGGGAGCTGGTTAACCCAGCTGAGGCCTTATGCGAGGCACAAGGAAAGCAGTTGCCGTACTTTCTAGGTGGGTGCGTTATCCGAAATATCTTCCGCGAACGCGACATTTTTTAACGGCAACCGGCTCCGCGAACTGTGCCATCGTCACCACTGCTGACGGCCGGCTATGTGTAGGTATTGAGAGCGCCACCGACCGCATTCCCTTCCCTCCTCGTGGACGAAAAGTGTTCGTTCGAATGATGCTTGCGATATTGATAAGGTCAGGCTGGTCGAGAAGTACAGGCCGCCGAAGCGCAAGAAGCCGCTGCGTTGACATGCTGAATTTAGCGGACAACAAACAGGGGAATTCAGAGATTCCCGGTGTTGATCTAGACTCCAGGAATGGAAACGACGTTTGACGATCTTGCCAGCGCGATAAGGCCCCCCGTGCAGACGTTTGGGGAGCCATCCGCGTCTTGGCCATCGATCTGGCCGGGAAGCTTCTAATGGGCCTCTGCCATCGGCGTTGGCACTGGAATGGCGCTGGCCGGTTAGATCGCTAACCCGCAAGATTCCACCCGGGCGCGGATTGCGCCCACGATCGCCAACTTGGCTTTATTCAGCCTTGAGGTTAATCACCCGCATCACGGCGACCACTGTCCCGTTGTTCGTAGCAGCCTCCTTCGTGCTACCCTTGCCGCAGCTCCATACATCGCCTTCCTTGGCTGTGAACTGCATATCCCCGGCCGTGACCTGCAGCTCGCCTTCAGTGACCGTGCAGACCATGTCGTCGGCCATGACATCCCCCAGCGGGCTAGACCCCTTTGGCTGATACACGACGTCTTCCATCGCGATTTTCTTGTACCCCTTGATATGGGAGTCTCGTGTTCCCAGTTCGACGAGCCGAACGCCGGGAAAAATCTCTTTGCCATCAGTCGGACCGTAGGTCTTGGCCGCTGCCGGAGTCGGCAATGCAACCAATAGCGGGGTCGACAACGAGGTGGCACCAAGGGCGAGAGCATTACGTCGATTCATCTTCATAACATTATCCTCCCTGAGTTAGTCCGCCCACAACTGGGCGAACCGGATATTTTACGCGCCCGTGCAGCCAAATAGTCAAAACACAATTGAGCAGGCCCATGCTCCGCCCAGGAAGCTGGTTAACCCAGCTGAGGCCCGCAGCGGGCCAATGTAGCGAAAGCGCACTGTCACCGTAATTCTGCGTTCGAAGGGAAACCATCGCTCGATTTCACTCAAATGAAGGAAGACGCTTTACCTGAAAGAGGCTGATAACGCGCCAGAGCCAATCGGCTCGGTGATAATGCGCTTCGGCCAAGATGCCGACCTGAGCTTCGGCCCCAGCGTCGGTAGATCGACCGCGGCTTAGGCCGGCGCTTGGGGAGGAAATTCGATGAGATTGGCCATCGTGTGCGCGGCAATTGTGATTGCCGGATCCACCGCCGCCGTTGCGCACGAGAAAAAGGTGGTAGCCAGAAAAGGGATAACGCCACCTTGTGCCGATTTGTCAGGCACGATCAAGAAAAAGAGGGAGACAGAGGTGGATTACCGTTCAACCGGAACTGTCTCCGGCGCAATCCCCAAAAACAAGTCTGAGCCGCGCCTAGGCTACGAAACGGTTAACCCTGGCATCATATCAATCTTTTAGCTCGTTGATTGCGTATT
Organism: Mesorhizobium sp. M0563; assembly: GCF_040321065.1. NCBI lineage: Bacteria > Pseudomonadati > Pseudomonadota > Alphaproteobacteria > Hyphomicrobiales > Phyllobacteriaceae > Mesorhizobium > Mesorhizobium sp. M0563. The sequence continues at coordinate 365,828 of NZ_JAMYQV010000001.1, read as the reverse complement.
TCACTAACTTGAATGCAGCACAGGTGGCCAGCAGGATACACAGGCGGCCACGAATTACGGTGACGGTGCACTTTTTGCGGCGCGGCATTCTCAGCCCATCCCGTGCGGGGTCCCAAACGTTTTTCGCCTTCCGTGACCGGCAGTGCCTTTCCCCCGAAATCGACCGCCCTATTTCGCCTCGACAGGTGGGCGGCTGATTGCTGGACGAGTCCCTGCGACTAGGACGGCATGTGCTTCGAGGTACCCCCAATGGACTTCCACGATCGGCACCTACTGCGATTGCGGGTGAACGGCGAGGACCACAGCCTTTCCGATCTCGATCCCCGCGTCACGCTGCTCGACCTGTTGCGCGAGCGGCTTCATCTGACCGGAACGAAAAAGGGATGCAATTTCGGCGAGTGCGGCGCCTGCACCGTGCATCTCGACGGACGGCGTGTGAATGCCTGCATGATACTGGCCGTGTCCGCCGAGGGACGCGAGGTCACGACGATCGAGGGCCTGGCGGACGGCGATGCGCTTCATCCCGTGCAGCAGGCGTTCATCGATCATGATGGTTTCCAGTGCGGATTCTGCACGCCCGGGCAGGTGATGTCGGCGGCGGCGCTGATCGAGGAGGGACATACCGGCTCCGACGCGGAGATCCGCGAATGGATGAGCGGCAATCTGTGCCGCTGCTCGGCCTATCCGCAAATCGTCGAGGCGGTGCGTGCAGCGGCCGGGAGGGCGAGCCAATGACCCCATTCGTCTATGCGCGTGCCGATAGCCTGGGCGAAACGATCGCGGCAGGTGCGGCGCCGGACAGCGCCTTTCTCGCCGGCGGCACCGAATTGCTCAACTGGCTGCGCCTTGGCATTGCCGAGCCGACGCGGATCATCGATATCTCCCGCCTCGACGGGCTGGATCAGGTCGAGGCACTGCCCGGCGGCGGCTTGAAGATCGGCGCGCTGACGCATCTCAACGATGTCGCACAGCATGCGCTGGTCATGCGCGATTATCCGGTGTTGAGCCAGGCGATCCTCAACGCGGCGTCGCCGCAACTGAGAAACCTCGCAACGATCGGCGGCAATCTGCTGCAGAAGACGCGCTGTGCCTATTTCCGTGCCGAAGAGCAGTTGCCGTGCAACAAACGTCAGCTCGGCTCCGGTTGCTCCGCATTGCATGGCATCAACGACAATCACGCGATATTCGGCTGGACCGAGGATTGCATCGCCACCCAGCCATCCGACCCGGCGGTGGCACTGGCAGCACTTGATGCAGTCATCGTCACCGCGCACCGCAGCGGCGGCCGGCGCATTCCGGCAGCCGAATTCCACCTGCTTCCCGACACGCGGCCCGAGGCAGACAATGTGTTGCAGCAAGGCGAACTGATCACGGCAATCGAGCTGCCGGCACCGGCGCCGCGATCGGCTTACCTCAAGGTGCGCGAGCGCGAATCCTACGAATATGCCATCGTCTCCGCCGCCGCGGTGCTGGAGATGGACGGCCGGACCATTCGTCGGGCTGGCCTGGCGCTGGGGTCCGTCGCGCTGCGGCCGTGGCGGCTGAGCGCCGCCGAGGAGCGGCTCGCCGGTGCCGATGTCGGCGATCGCGAGGCGTTGAGCACCGCTATCGAGCAATCCTTCGCCGAAGCGCGTCCCTTGTCGCAGAACGCCTACAAGATCGAACTGGCCAAGACCGCCGCTTTGCGGGCGATCGAAAGAGCAGCGAGGATGCCGTCATGATGATCAGCCAGCCTGTTGCCCGCCCTGACGGCGGCGTCAAGGTTACCGGCCGCGCCCGCTATGCGGCCGACTATTTTGCCCCCGACCTGCTCTATGCAGTGCTGGTGACCGCGCCCGTTCCCGCCGGCCGCGTGACGTCGATCATGGTCGACGACGCGGTCGCCGAGGAAGGCGTCGTGCGCGTGCTCACGCATGAGGACATGCCCAAATTCGGCCGGTTCGCATCGCCAAGGGCCGAGCCGGATACGCAGACGCAGCAAGCCGAAGGTCCGCCGGCGGCGCAGAGCTTCATGCCCATGCAGAGCGACGAGATACGTCACGAGGGCCAACCGCTTGCCATTGTGCTGGGCGAGACGCTGGAGGCGGCGGAGGCCGGCGCCCGCCGCGTCGCGTTGCGCTACGAGTTCGCCGAGCCGGAATTGCCGGCACCCCCCGAATGGACCGCAATCGACAAGGCTGCGGTCGTGCCGAGGGAGAGCGGCTTTCTGTTCCTGGAGCCGACGTTTACGAAGGGCGAGGTCGACCGCGGGCTTAGCAACGCAGCCGCCATGGTCGAAGCCGTCTACCTGCAGCCGTCGCGCCATCACAACGCCATGGAGCCCTCGGCGACGCTCGCCGAGTGGAACGACGGAGAGCTGACGCTGCACGACGCCACGCAGCACGTCTACGGTGTCCGCCAGGTGGTTGCCGCCCGCATGACTGTCCCGGCCGAGAAGGTCCGCGTGATTTCCCGCCATACCGGCGGCGGCTTCGGCGGCAAGGGCTGGATCTGGCCGCACCAGGTGCTGGCCGCCGCCGCGGCGCGCATCATGCAGCGCCCGGTCAGGCTGGCGCTCAGCCGCGCCAATGCCTATTCCTGTCTCGGCTATCAGCCGCGCATGGCACAGAAGATCGTGCTGGCGGCGGACAAGTCGGGCAAGCTGACCGCCGTGCAACAGGACGTGGTCAACCTGACCACCGTCACCGACGATTTCGTCGAGTTCGCCACCGAAGCCTCGAAGGGTCTCTACGCCACGCCGGCCATGCGTCTCAGCCAGCGCGTCGAGCGCGCGAACGTCGCCATGCCGACGGCGCTGCGCGCGCCGGTCGAGGGTCCCGGCACCTGGGCCCTCGAAAGCGCGATGGACGAGCTCGCCCACCGCCTCGGCATCGATCCGCTCGACCTGCGTCTGATCAACCATGCGGACACGGATCCGGCCACCGGCCAGCCCTGGTCGTCGAAGAAGCTGCGCGAGGCCTATGAGGAAGGCGCCCGCCTGTTCGGCTGGCGCGAGCGCCCGCGCAAGCCGCAACGCGATGGCGATTGGCTGATCGGCTACGGCATGGCGACCTGTAGCATGGGCTGTTTCCGCCACCCGACGCCTGCAGCCGAGGTCAGGTTGCACAGGGACAGCACGGTGCTCATCCGCACCGGCACCCAGGATATAGGGACCGGAACACTCACCATCTTTCCGCAGATCGCAGCCGATGTCCTGGGCCTGCCGATGGAGAGGATCGAGTTGGAAATGGGCGATACACAGCTGCCGGAGGCGGGTCCGACCTATGGCTCATCGTCGACCATGGGGGTGGGCGCGGCGGTGCTCGCAGCCGCCGAAGATGCACGTTCGCAGCTTGCCCGTCTTGCCAATCTGCCGCCCGACGAGGTCGAGATGCAAGACGGCCATATTCGCCGCAAAGGCGCTGCCGGCGGTCAGACGATCGCCGACGTGATGAGTCATACCGACATCGGCGAGATCATCGGCTCCGGCTCGTTCGATCCGGTGCAGCATGGCAAAGGCCTCGCCATGCGCACTTTCGGCGCGATTTTCATGGAGGTCGGCGTCGATCCGGGGCTCGGCCTGCTCAGGCTTCGTCGCGCCGTCGGCAGCTACAGCGCCGGCCGCATCGTCAATCCCCGCACCGCACGCAGCCAGATGACGGGCGGCATCATCTGGGGCTGGGGCATGGCGGCGATGGAGCAGAGCAGGCACGAACCGGTGCTCGGGCGGTTCCTGTCGAAGAACCTTTCAGGGGTTGCCATTCCGGTCAACGCCGACATTCCCGGCGATATCATTATCCACTTCGTCGACGAGGTGGACGAGCATGCCAGCCCGATTGGCGGCAAGGGCATCGGCGAGCTCGGCGCCACCGGCGTTGCCGCAGCGGTTGCCAATGCCGTCTTCGACGCTACAGGCAAGCGGATCCGGGAGCTGCCGATCACGCCGGAAAAACTGCTGGAGAAGGACTAGGCCCGCTATTGCCCTGCGATAGCGGGTCTCTGACGTAGTCGATTATCTCCTCTGCAAAGCTTGCCGAGACTTGGGAAATACCTGCGGCCCCCAGACCGACGTCTTCATTTCAGCTCAGATACTTTGCCGGCAAGCGTCTGCTCGACGAGGTTGACGTAGTAGCGCATCACCGTCGGCACGATCTCGTCGTTGAAGACGTAGCGGTCGCCGTGCAGGCCTTCGCCCGGGCCGACCTCGCCGGCACCGATCCACGCATAGCAGCCGCTCGCCTCACGGATCATGAAAGCGAGATCCTCGCAGCCGAGACTGGGACTGAACTCGGTCATGACATTCTCCCGGCCGACGACGGATGCCGCCGCCTCGACGGCGCGGGCCGTCGCGTCCGCGGTGTTGATCAGTGGCGGATAGCCCTTCCGGTAGTCGAACCTTGCCTTGAGCGAATGCGCGGCGGCGATGCCTTGTGCGATCTCGCCGATCAGCGTCTCGCAGTGGTTGGAAAGGCCGGGCTCGAAGAAGCGGCAGGTGCCTTGCAGCCAGACCTTGCCCGGCACGATGTTGCCGACATTGCCACCATGGATCTGCGTGATGCTGACGACAAGCGCGCTTTGCGGGTCGACCGAGCGGCTGACGATGCGCTGGACGGCTTGCACGAAGGCGCCCGCTGCCAGGATCGGGTCATCGCCGAGCTGCGGCATCGCGGCATGCGCGCCAAGACCCTCGAAAGTCAGCTCGAAATTGTCGACGGCCGCCATCTGCGCACCAGCACGGGCCGCGATCGTCCCCAGCCTGACGCCCGGCCAGTTGTGGACCGCATAGACCGCCTCGACGGGAAAGCGCTTGAACAGGCCGTCCTCGATCATGCGCATGCTGCCGCCTTCGTTCTCCTCGGCCGGTTGGAAGATGAAAGTGACGGCGCCATCGAAGGCGCAGGATTGACTGAGCAATTTGGCAGCGCCGAGCAGCATGGCGGTGTGGCCGTCATGGCCGCAGGCATGCATCACGCCCTCTCTCCTCGAAGCATAGAGCAAGCCGGTTTTCTCCAGCACCGGAAGCGCGTCGAGCTCGGCGCGAAGGCCGATGGCGCGTGTGCCGCCACCGCTGCGCAGGACACCGACGACCCCGGTGCCGCCGATCCCTTCATGCACCTCGTCGAGGCCGAAGGAGCGCAGTTTCTCTGCAACGAAACGCGCCGTTTCGTATTCATTGAATCCGAGCTCCGGATTGGCATGGATATGGTGCCGCCAGCCTATGACCTCTGGTGTCAGCGCGGCGATGGGGTCATTATGCAACATGATACCTCCTCTCACGCCGGCAATGGGCGGCGTGGCTTGATCCTGCTGCCATAGAAGGCCCGACGAAAAGCGTCTTGAACCGGATTGACTATGGCAAAGACAAACCAAGCGGCGGAGACCGGGAAATACTGGCGCCATCCGTGCTTCCCCGACCTTGGCCTGTTCGAAGCGCGCTTCACTCGGCACCGCTACGACTTGCACACACACCCGACCTATGTGATCGCCCTGATCACCTCCGGCTGCGAGCGGATTCGCATCGGCCGTCAAAGCGTTCTCGCCCCGGCAGGCGCCATTGCCGTCGTCAATCCAGAGGAGTGGCATGACGGCGAACGCGGGGCGGACGAAGGCTGGGCCTACCGGACGTTTTATCCCTCGGTGCCGCTGATGACCGCACTTGCCCGCGAACTCGGCTGGCACGGCGCTCCGGTGTTTTCGCGCGCGACTATCGAAGACAACAATCTCGCCGCAGCGTTGACGGCCGCACACCAGGGCTCGACATCCCCAGACACAATGACGGCCGAGACGTCCCTGCTCGTGGCGCTGCGACGGCTGATCGTTCGGCATGGCGACTCGAGCGGACAGGCCGAGGAGGTCGAAAGCTCCGGATCGCAGCGGAGGTTTTCGCTCTATCGCGACCTTGTCGAAAGCGAGCTCGGCTCGCAGCTCGACCTCAAGCGGCTTGCCGGTGCGGGTGGCGTGACCCGGTTCCAGGTCATCCGCGACTTCAACAAGGCGATCGGCCTGACGCCGGTGGCCTATATCCGCGACCGGCGATTGCGCCGGGCGAGCGCGCTGATCGAACAGGGATTTGGCCTCGCCGACGCCGCTATCGCGGCAGGTTTCGCCGACCAGAGCCATCTCTCCCGTACGTTCCGGGCCATGCATGGCATGACGCCGGGCATGTTTAGAAGAGCTGGATAAGGCGCTCCTCAACAGACAAGCTTGCGCGCCAATGCGTGCTGCGCAATGCTGACGCAGCTCGGGGGGAATCATGCGAATAATCTTGGCGCCGACGCTGCTGCTCGCGGCTGCACTGTTTGCAAACAACGCCCAGGCGCTGGACGCCAGCGGGACGCCGGTTGTCGTGACCCCGCTTGCCTCTCGCACCGAGACTGCGTCCGGCCAGCCGATCACGCTGCCGCAGAAGAACGTGCAGGTCCTGGTCTCGGCCTATCAGATCGCGCCGGGCGCCACTTTGCCGGTCCACAAGCATCCGTTTCCGCGCTATGCCTATGTCGAGGCCGGCACGCTTCAGGTCACCAACGTCGAAACCGGCAAGAGCAACACCTATAAATCAGGTGATTTCATCATCGAGATGATCGGGCAGTGGCATCAGGCCACCAATGTCGGCGCCGATCCGGTCAAGCTGCTGGTCATCGACCAGGTCGAAGAAGGCACCAAGAACACCGTGTTGCGCCAGTAGCTGCCACGTCTGAAAACAGCGTCCGTGGCGGATCCAGCACAGCGCGTAACAGACGTCAGAACGTGAACCCCTCCGGCAAATTGTGATTCCAATAGCCTTCCTCGACAAGTTCACTTATGCGCCAGCCCTCGGACGTGCGTATGACGCGGTCGCGATACCAGAGCCCTTGGAAGAAGACCTGCCTTTTGCCTTCGCCGAGGTCGACCACCATCGGGCATGAACAATGCACGCGCGCGCTGGCCTCATCCCCTCGGAGATCAAGAAGGATTGTTGAAATGGCGTGCTGCGAGATCAATATCTTCGATAGGGCGCCTTTCATATAAGCAACATGCTCATCCACACCGCTCCTGATTCCACCTGTTACAGTGTCGTCAAGCACGGCGTCGGGCGTGAATATTTTCCGATAGGCTTCCCAGTCGCGATCGTCCACAGCGTAGCAATAGCGAGCAAGCAGCTGTTCGATCTCAAGCCGATCGGAAACCTCCTGCAGTGAAAGGGTCATGTCCTGTCTCCGCGGTTGGCGGCACTAATGCCGCATGCGCCAAGCCTGCCCCGACATTCGATCAATATTCACGTTGCCGTTGCTCCGAGCAACCTCGCCGCGCGACTGGGCATGCGCAAATCCGAACACTCATTTGGCCTCCGCCTTCACCCGGTCGGCAGCGGCGGTCAAAAGGGCGCGATCTCCCTCTTCGTACAAGCGGCGGATGGAGATTGCCTTGACGCGCCAACCTTCCGACGTCCGCACCAGCCGGTGTAGATAGCTGCCGCCGACCGTCCAGAACCGGGAACCGATCCAGTGGGTCGCGCGGACATGGCTGCGTGCAACCGCATGCTTATCCGCGCCTTCGACAATGACGTTGGTGATGAGGTGCTGGGTGGCGTCGAAGCCCGGCAGCAGCGCTTGCCATTGGGCGATCAGGGAGTCGCGGCCGCTGGTCGTGACCTCGCCGCCGAAGAGGCTGGTATAGTCGGTCGTGACACGGGCCGCGAAATAGGATTTGACCCGGTTCCATTCACGCAGATCGGCATAGAGGCCGATCCCGGCAACTGCCTCGGCGATCACGATCCTGTCTTCGACCGTCAGCGCATCTCCCGGAGCGCTCGAGGCGGGCGCCGAGATGGCGGAAATCATCGCGGCTGAAACCGCCGAGGCCAAGACATACCGGCGGGTGACGAGGCTCATTGTCCCGCCTCCCCTGCACCGCCCAGCGTTGCGCGGAAGTGCGCGGCGACGGCATCGCTCGCCGCCTTCACCGGCGCGGCACGATCGTAGAAATCGAACTGGGTGACATTGTCTAGCCACATCTCCTGCCTGGAACTGGTCAGCCGCGCGTAGAACTTGTGCGCGCCCTGCGGAATGGCAGCCGCCTCGCTATGCACCATCAGAAAAGGCTGGTGCAGGCGCGGAGCAGCCTGGATTGCATCGAACCTCAACCAGCCGCGCCAGAAGGCGGGATCGGCCTCGTTGCGCCAGGCCGGGAGCATGCCGCGATCGGGTTCGGTGTAGTAAGGCACCTTGAACATGACCGCGCGCTCGTCGGTCAAGCTAGCAGCGGGCAGGAATGCCTGTTTGCCGGTGCGGCGATATTCCGCCTCGGCCGCATCGCTCGCGGCCTCGAGCCTGGCGACACCGTCCCCGCCGCCATAGGTCTGCTCGACCCCTTCGGCATCCTGCAACCAGGGCGCAACGAGGGCGACCGACTTGATCGCGACGTTTTCGGCCGCAGCGGTGACCATGTAGCCGGAGCTGGCGCAAATGCCGAGCCCGCCGATGCGGTCCTGATCGGTCTCGGGCCGGGTCGCGAGATAGGCGACCGCCGCTTCGATGTCGGCGATCTTGGCGTTAGGATCCTCGTACTGGCGGCGCACGCCGCCGCTTTCGCCCCAGCCGCGAAAATCGAAGGTCAAGGCGATGAAACCGCGGTCGGCCATCTCGCGGGCATAGCGGGCCGGCATCTGTTCCTTTACCGTCATCCAGGCGCCGGTCACGACCAGCGCGGGCCGAAGTTTCGCCGCGTCCAGATCCTCCGGCAGATAGAGCTCGCCGACGATCTGCTCACCGTTCGAGGCGAAAGCGACGCGCTCGATGCGCGGTGCGGCGAAGGCATTGGAGGCGGCGAGCGCCACGGCGGTTGCTGCAGCAAGTGTCAGGGTTTTAAGCATCGCAAGTCTCCTTTGGCTTGGAGTGAGAAGCGCGGCGCGTTGCAAGAAAGACCGCCGTCTCAGCGCTCGCCAGCCAGTCGGCCGGGCAATGGCTTCAGCGGGTAATGCGCCCAGTAAAAGGCGTCCGACTGATACATGTCGGTCAAAAAATTCTGTGCCTCGGCGATCTTGCCGCCCTTGATGCGGAACATCAGCGCATAGAGCTGGTCGATCTCGGGACCTGAGCCGACATTCGACCAGCCGCGATGGACATCGACGACGAGGTCGCCCTGCGCCTGGAAGAAGATCGGCTCGGCCTTGAACTTGCCATCGGCCAGGCCGCGGAAAAAGGCGACCACCTCGTCCGGCCCGCGCTTGTCGCCGGCGAGCGGATGATGACCGGGAATGCGCCACACGATGTCGGGCGCGAGGAAGGGCCGCACGGCCTCAGGATTGCCGGTCGCGTAAGCTGCGTAGTAGTCCTTGATGAGCTGGATGTTGCTGTCCTCCAGCGGCCCGGCATTCGCCGGGGCGGCAGACACCGCCAGAAGAGCGCCGGCGGCGAGTGAAGCGAGCCTGGTCATCGGTCCTGTCTCCTTGCCCGTTCGGGCCCTCGCAACAGCGAGGCCCGTTCGTCGAGCCCAACATGACGCCTTTTGTTCACCGGAAAAACCAGTAGAGTTCGACAGGGCTATTTGGAAAAACCTTACAATGCGCCTCGACCAATTCAGCGGCATCGTCGCCTTCGTAAAAGTTGCGGAGGCCAGGAGCTTCACCCGCGCCGCCGCCGAGCTCGGCGTCGCTCCGGCCTCGTTGAGCGAGGCGGTCAAAGGACTTGAGGAGCGCCTGGGGGTGCGGCTGCTCAACCGCACGACCCGCAGCGTTGGCTTGACCGAAGCTGGCGCCCAATACCTCGACCATGTGCGCCCGGCAGCCGAAGACATCTGGGCGGCTGGTGCGGCGCTGCGCGAGACCCGCGATCGTCCTGCCGGCACGCTGCGCCTCAGCCTGCCCTGGATCGCCGCCCCGCTGCTGATCGAGCCACTAATGCGGCCGTTCATGGATGCTTATCCAGAAGTGCGGCTCAATCTGATCTTCGACGACAGCTTCGTCGACATCGCCGCCGAGGGGTTCGATGCCGGCCTGCGCATCGGCGAGCTTCTCGAGAAAGATATGATCGGCGCGCGCCTGGGCGGGCCCCTGCAGATGGTCGTGGTGGGCAGCCCGGACTATCTGGCGCGCAACGGCACGCCGAAGCGGCCGGCCGACCTCGCCGCCCATCGCTGCATCGCATTCGCCCTCACCCGCACCCGCGCGATCTCGCCCTGGGAGTTCACCGTGGATGAACGCGAAGTCGCTTTCACACCGGACGCATGTCTGGTCGTGAACACGCTTCCGCTGTGCATTACTGCTGCCGCGCAAGGGCTTGGCCTCGCCTTCGCGGTCGAGGGGCTCGCCGCGCCGCTTCTTGCCTCAGGCGCGCTGGTCAAGGTGCTGGAGCCTTTCTGTCCCGCTTACGAGCCGCTCCACCTCTATTATCCCAGCCGCCGCCTGGTACCGCCGAAGCTGCGGGCCTTCATCGACTTCGTGCGCGCGAATTCTCACAAGCTGCGGATCTGATGTGGCTTTGCGAGAACCCGGCCCCGTTCAGCCCCAGGCGCCGACCATCTGTCTGGTGGTTGCGTTGAGACGGTTGAACGCATTGATCAGGGCAATCTGGACGACCAGTGCGGCAAGCGCCTTTTCGTCATAGTGCCGGGCGGCTTCATCCCAGACCGCATCCGGCACCGGGTCTGGCCGGTCGGCTAACCGGGTCGCCGCCTCGGTCAGCGCCAGCGCGGCGCGCTCGGCGTCGGTGAAGTAAGGTGTTTCCCGCCAGGCCGACACGGTGAAGACGCGCTCATCCTTTTCACCGGCCTTCTTCAATTCGCGTGCATGCATATCGATACAGACACTGCATCCGTTGATCTGGCTGGCGCGCAAATGGACGAGCTTGCGCGTCACATAGGACAGATCGGCCGTTTCCGTCGACTTGTCCAGCGCGAGCAGCGCCTGCAGAGCGCCAGGAATGAGCATCACCGGGTTTTTCAATCGTGCTTGCATAGTGGTCTCCTTCGGGCGTGTTTTCTCAAGCCCGGACGACGAACATCCGGGGTCTCGATATTTCTTGGTTCTGTCAGTTCGCCGGCCGCCGCGTTGCGGCAAGGCGAGCGCCGGGATATTCAGCTTTGCCAGGCAGTCACCCGCTCAAGCCGCTCGAGAATGCGCGGCCAACCGCTTCCCATGCCGATGTAGCCGCGCTCGTCCTCGGACCGGAACCCGGAATGCTCCATGCGCACCCGCGTCGCTTTACCTTCGGGCGTCAACGACCATGTCACCACGGTCTTCAGACCGCTGTCGGATTCGGTGCCGTCGCCCCAGCTGTAGGCGAGCAGGCGTGGCGGCTCGATCTTCAGCACCTCGCAGTTCGTCACGCCGGACCAGCCAGGCACCGGCGTCGCGCGAAAGGTAAAGCGATGGCCTTGCTCAGGCGCAAAGTCGTTCTCCATCAGCCATTCGGCAACCAGATGCGGCACGGTCAGTGCGCGCCATATCTTTTCAGCCGCATGCGGGATCAGACGCTCGACGACAATGGATTTGGTTTCGATTGTGGTTGCTTCAGTCATGACTTGGGACCCGTTGTTTGCGGTTTGGCTGGGCTATTCAACAACGCGCTCTCCATGAGAACCAATAACCCATCAGCTATGAGTTACGTATAACGCTTAAGTTATGAATGTGTCAAGCGGCGGAATGGCAGGCGCGCCCGCAAGCACATTGAGCCCACACTTCCGGCTTTCAAGGCACCGTGCCCGATGCTACCGCTGGCCAGCTGAAATCATCAACGGATCGCCCATGACCGAGACCGAACGCCCTCGCCTGCCGCTGATCGAGATCTGCGTCGAAGGCATAGACGGCCTGCTGGCCGCGCAAGCCGCCGGTGCCGACCGTGTCGAGCTCTGTGCCAGCCTGGTCGAGGGCGGCATCACGCCGAGCTTCGGCACCGTGCGCACGGCGCTTGAATTAGCGACGATCCCGTTCCACGTCATCGTGCGGCCGCGTGGCGGCGATTTTCTCTATAGCGAGGCCGAATATCGTTCGATGCTCGCCGATGTCCGAGCGCTTGCCGAGCTTGGCGTCGCCGGTGTCGTTATCGGCTGCCTCGCTGCCGACGGCACGATCGATGAGCAGCGCATGAGCGAACTGGCGCAGGCAGCGGGGAGCTTGAACGTCACCTGCCACCGCGCCTTCGACATGACCCGCGACCCGACCGAGGCACTGGAATCGCTGATCCGCTGCAAGGTCGGCCGTGTGCTGACCAGCGGCCAGCGCGACACGGCGCTGGAGGGCGCGGACCTGCTCGCCGATCTGGTCAGGCAGGCTGGCGACCGCATCATCATCCTCGGCTGCGGCGGGCTTGACCCGCAGAACATTGCCGAGGTGCGGAGGAAAACCGGGGTGAGCGAAATGCACTTCGCCGCGCTCAAGGACGTGCCGAGCGCCATGCGCTATCGCAACCCGAAAGTCGGTATGGGCGGCACCGACCTCGACCGCGAATACCGCAACACCGTGACCGACGAGGTACTGGTGGCGGCGACCATCGCCGCTGCCCGGGCATGATCCTGGAAGACAGAAGAAAGAAAATGATTGAAACGCGATTGCCGATCGAGCTGGTTTTGCCGCGGGATGAGCCCGCAATCCTCGCGCTCAACAACGAGCACGCTGCGGAATTATCATGGCTCGAACCTGAGCGCCTTTCCTTCCTGCTTGGCGAAGCGTTTTACGCGCGCCGTATCGGTGCACTCGAAGCCTTCATCATGACCTTCGACCAGGACGCAAGCTACGACAGCCCGAATTTCCTGTGGTTTCGCGAGCGCTATCCGCGCTTCGTCTATGTCGATCGCGTCGTGGTCGGCGCCAATGCGCGCGGCCGGGGTCATGCCCGCCGGCTGTACGAGGATCTGTTCGAGCAGGCGTCACGCGCCGGCCAGGCGATCGTCACTTGCGAGGTCAATGCCGAGCCACCCAATCCGGCTTCGGACGCCTTCCACGCGGCACTCGGCTTCATGGAAGTGGGCGACGCGGTAATCCACGGCGGCAAGAAAGCCGTGCGGTATTATCTAAGACGGATCGCCGGCTGAACGGCAGCCGCCTCGCCCTACCAATTGCGGTTCAGCCAGGAGCGGGTCGGCTTTTCGACGATGTAGTAGCTGCACAGAGCGCAAGCGAACGCCGCCGCCAACATCAGCCACGGCGAACTGCCTTGTATGTCGACGAATTGATAAAAGGGCTGCTGCCAAAGATAGAGCGAATACGACCACAGCCCCAGCATCGTCATCGGCCGGGAGGATAGAAACCCGGTCAGGTACCAACTGCTGAAGTCGAGCGAGTTGACGGCGAGGGCCAACAGCGGCACCGCGACCAGATAGTGGATCGGGGTTGGCACGGCAGCCATGAACACTAGAACCGCCACGACAGCGGCCGCCAGGGCGACATGTGGGCCCTTGAGCAGCGCCGGCAGCCTGTCGTCGGCCTTGAGCAGGCATATCACCGCTGACAGCAGGATCGAGGCGATGTGCACGTCGGTGCGCCAATAGGTGGACTCGTAGCCTATTCCGAGCACCCAGTAGGAGATGGCGCCGTTTGCCATGGCCAGCACCGACAATGCGCCGAGCAGCACGATGACCCGGGACTGCCCCGAGACGACGACGCCGATCAGCGCCAGGATGACATAGGCGTGCTCTTCGACGCAGAGCGACCAGATATGGTCGAGCGCGCCGGCGCGGGTGACGAGAATTCCGGCGTAGTTGTAAGTGAACGTCAGCGCCGTCAGCGCCGCCTTCCACTTGAAGGCGATGAATGTGCCGGACAAGGCAACCACCGCGGCGACGACGAAAACCATCAGTGCCGGGTAGATGCGGGAGAACCGGCGCTTGAAGAATTTCTTCAGCGGATAGTGTTCGACGAACAGGATCTCGGCCATCAGCCGGCCGCTGAGCACGAAGAAGAATTCGACGCCCAGGACGCCGAGATTGATGCCGGGAACGGGGAAGAAATGGCCGATCAGCACCAGCGCGATCGACAGGCCACGCCAGCCGTCGAGATAGGCAAGCCTGGTTCTTGCCGAGCTATCGGCGACAGGCCTGGACACGACAAGACGCGCCGCGGAGATGTCCGTCATGCCGGTCCCTTCTGCGAAAGGCGGGCTGGAGGCCGCATTCCTCCAGCTATATTGCAGCGCACCAGAACTTTGTGCAAGTGCGAGATAACGACACGCCCGAAGTACGGGACGGACAGAAAAGGGCCGTTAAGGCCCCTTCCCCAAAACCGAAGGTCGGTGGTCTCAGGCGTTGGCGGCAGCCACGAGACTGGCGCGGTAGTCGGCCGACCATTCATGTCGCTCATCAAATTATCCGCCGCGACTTTAACGCCGGCCAGTGCCGAGGCCACGAAGCTTCCGGCGAGCGCCGCCTCGATCTCCTTCGAACGGAAGAGGCCATTGTCGCCGGCGCCGGTGGAAGGCCTTGTGTTTCTCCTTCGATAAAGAGAGGGTCTGTCACCAAACTGGTGGACGGACATGCCGAACGGAAGTGTCACATATGCGGTGTAACCAGCAAGTTGAGCTCAAAGTCGGTTCTGGATCGCGGAAGGGAATGTGGCATGGTGGATTCTGATCGGATCGACAACCTGATCGCAGCGGTGCCCCCCGCCTTGGCGCTTCGCGCCGGGCTGGACCTCGGCATCTTCACCCGGCTCGGCGGCAGCGCGGTGACTGCCGACAGCCTTGGGGCCGCGCTCAAAGTCGAGCCCGATCGTCTGTCGCGGCTCCTCTACGCGCTCGCCAGCATCGGTCTCCTCGAAGTCAAGGATGGTCAATTTCGCAATGGAGCCGAAGCGTCGGCCTTCCTCGACGCGTCCAAACCGACCTACCGCGGCGGCGATCATGCGCTCCTGCGCGAGCTCTGGGGAGCCGACCTGCTGACCGCAGAGTCGCTGCGACAGAACCGGCCGGCTGCGCTGCACGACTTTTCCGAAGCGGGGCCCGAGGCCGCGGCGGCCTTCAGCCGCCTGCTCGCACCGGGCGGGGTGATTTTCGGCCGACATCTGGCCCGGGAGATGGACCTCTCTGCGATCGGTTCGGTGATCGACATCGGCGGGGGCTCCGGGACCATTCTCGTCGGACTTCGCGAGCGGCGGCCGCAGATTGCGGCGACGCTGATGGAACTCCCAACGGTGGCAGCGGTCGCGCCAGATATCCTGTCAGAATACGGTGCCGACGACGTGGTTGTCGAAGAGGGGGACATAACTGTCGCACCATCGATCGGTCGGCACGACCTGGCGATCCTGAAGGCCGTCGTCCAGGTCCTTCCGCCGGACCAGGCGCGCAGTTCGATCCTGAACGCGGCGCGTTGCCTCACACCCGGAGGCGAGATCGCAATTGCGGGGTGGGGTGTCGTCGATGACGACCGCCTCGGCCCGCCTGAGGGTGTCTTTCTGAATGTCACCTTCTTGAACCTCTATCGCCACGGCGAATCGTACACTGAAGGTCAGTATCGCGCATGGATGACCGAGGCTGGATTCCGGGATATCTCCAGGTCGCGCCTGACGGACGGCTCCACGTTGTTTCGTGCGCGCCTCACGGGCTGATCGTGGCTGAGTGGTTGGTTTCGGACGCAAGGCTCTCCGAGCCCGCCCGCCAGGGCACGGACGAGGACACGAGCGACTAAATTCAGGCCGCGCCGCGCGGCGGGGCGTAGCTCTTCTGAAATGCAATGCCTTGCCCGGTGATCCAAATCGGCCGAATGTGCCGGCGACAGATTCACTGAAGCAGAGACAGTGCATGACAGACTTCGCCCTCCCCCTGCCCGCAACCCCGTCGGTGGCCGTCGCCGGCTCGCCGCAGCGTTTTGCGGTGCGTCGCATCTTCTGCGTCGGCCGCAACTACGCCGCCCATGCCCGCGAGCTCGGCAATGATGAGCGCGACCCGCCCTTCTTCTTCACCAAGCCAGGCGACGCAGTGGTCGATGCGGCGGTCGGTTCGGGCACGATCATCCCCTACCCGCCGCTGACCCAAAACCTGCATCACGAAATCGAGCTAGTCGTCGCGATCGGCGGAGCCGGCTTCCGCATCCGGCGCGAGCGGGCGCTGAACCATGTCTGGGGCTACGGCGTCGGTGTCGACCTGACCCGCCGCGACCTTCAGGACGAGGCGAAGAAGGCGGCACGACCGTGGGACTGGTCGAAAGCCTTCGACCGTTCGGCGCCCTGCGGCCCGCTGGTTCCGGCACAAACATCCGGCCATCCCGAAAAGGGCCGTATCTGGCTCGCCGTCAACGGCAAGATCAGGCAGGACGGCGACCTCGCCGAACTGATCTGGCCGGTTCCCGACATCGTCTCGATTTGCAGCGAGGCGGTAGAACTTAAGCCCGGCGACCTGATCTTCACCGGCACGCCGGCCGGCGTCGGCGCGGTCGGGCCGGGCGAAAAGATCACCGGCGGCGTCGACGGCATCGGCGAAATCGAGCTGACCATCGGCCAACCGGGCCCGTGATCCGATGAGCGACATCGTCCTTCACAATTACTACCGCTCCTCGACGTCTTACCGGGTGCGGATCGCGCTGGAGATGAAGGGCCTCGCCTACGAATACGTGCCGCATCATCTGCGCCACGGCGAGCATCTCGAACCCGCCTATCTCGCGGTCAATCCGCAAGGTCTGGTGCCGGCTCTGATCCTGGGCGACGGCACGCTGCTGACGCAATCACTGGCGATCATCGAATATCTCGACGAGACCACGCCCGAGCCGCCATTGCTGCCCAAGGATGCGCCTGGCCGCGCCCGCGTCAGGATGCTGGCGCAGATGATCGCCTGCGACATCCATCCGGTGAACAATCTGCGCGTGCTGACCTCGTTGCGCACGCTGTTCGGCGCCGGCGACCAGGACGTCGCCAACTGGTTCCGGCATTGGGTGAACGAAGGTTTCCAGCCGCTTGAAAAGATTCTGGCTTCCTCGCCCGAGACAAAGACCTTTTGCCATGGCGACACGCCGGGGCTAGCCGATATCTGCCTGGTCGCACAGGTCACCAGCAATGCCCGTTTCGGCGTCGATATGACGCCCTACCCGACGATCGCGCGCATCAACGCCGCCTGCATGGCGCTGCCGGCGTTCCAGAAGGCGGCGCCGGAGAACCAGATCGATGCCGAGTAGACCGCAAATTGCATGAAGTGATGAGGAACTGCCGATGAAAGCCGTCGTCTTCGAAAAATTCGGCGAGGCGCCGACGATCCAGACCGTGCCGGATCCGACGCCTTCGCCGGAAGGCGTCGTCATCAAGGTCGAGGCGACTGGCCTTTGCCGCAGCGATTGGCATGGCTGGATGGGCCACGACGACGGCATCCGCCTGCCGCATGTGCCGGGCCACGAGCTGGCAGGCGTCGTGGTCTCCACAGGCAGCCAGGTGACCCGCTGGAAGACCGGCGAGCGCGTCACCGTGCCGTTCGCCGTCGGCTGCGGCCGCTGCTCCGAATGCACCTCGGGCAACCACCAGGTCTGCGAGCACCAGTTCCAGCCCGGCTTCACCGCTTGGGGCTCGTTCGCCGAATATGTCGCCATCGACCACGCCGACACCAATCTCGTGCGCTTGCCCGACGAGATGGAATTCGCCACCGCCGCCAGCCTCGGCTGCCGCTTCGTCACCTCGTTCCGCGCCATCGTCGACCAGGGCCGGGTGACGCCCGGCGAATGGGTGGCCGTGCATGGCTGCGGCGGCGTCGGCCTGTCGGCGATCATGATCGCCAGCGCCATGGGCGCCAATGTCGTTGCCATCGACCTGACCGACGAGAAGCTGGACTTCGCCAAAACGATCGGCGCGGTGGCGACGATCAACGCGGCAAAGACGCCGAACGTGGTCAAGGCAGTCAAGCAGATCACCAATGGCGGCGCGCATATGTCGATGGACGCGCTCGGCCATCCGACGACGTCGTTCAACTCGATCGCGAACCTGCGCCGGCGCGGCCGCCATGTGCAGGTCGGCCTGATGCTCGGCGAGCATGCCAGGCCGCAGATACCGATGGACAAGGTGATCGCCTTCGAGCTCGAGATCCGCGGCAGCCACGGCATGCAGGCTTTCCGCTATCAGGCGATGATGGAGATGATCCGCACCGGCAAGCTTAAGCCCGAACTGCTGGTCGGCAAGAAGATCAGCCTCGAGGAAGCGCCGGCCGCATTGATGGCTATGGGCGGCTTCGAAGGCATCGGCATCGGCGTGGTGACCCGATTCTAGATCAGCGACCCGACTCTGGATTAGCGGAGAAAGGCGCAGACTTCCCGCACGCAGGCGCGTAACCAGCGTTGCGCCGGATCGGCGTCGAGCCGCGGATGCCAGAGCATCGAGATCGTGACCTCGGCAACGTCGACCGGCAACGGAAAGCTGAACATGCCCGTGCGCGCGCCTAGCGTGTGCCGCTCGGGGACGCTGGCGATCAAATCGGAGGCGCGCGCCATGGCGAGCGTGGCCGAGAAGCTGGAAACCATGCACACAATCGTCCGCTGGAGACCCAGCAGTTTCAAGGCCTCGTCGATCGGGCCTTTTTCGCGACCACGCCGCGAAACGCTGATGTGGCGGCCGGCCGCATAGCGGGCCGGCGTCACCGGACCCTCGCTCAGCTCATGGCCCATTCGCACCGCACCGATGAAGCGGTCGCGAAACAGCGCCTGAATACGCATTTCAGGGCTCGTTTCACCGGCAACCCCGATTTCGAGATCAATCCCTGCGTCACGCAGCGACATGTCGTTCTTGTCGGATTTCGGCGCAAAACGCAGCTGCACGCCAGACGCATCCGCTTCGATACGGGCGACGAGACGCGGCGCGAACTCCTCGACGAAGCTTTCATTGGCGCGCAGCGTAAAAACGCTGTCGAGGCATGAGAGGTCGAGCAAGGTGGCCGGGCGCAGGAGCGCTTCAGCTTCCTGCACGACGCGGCCTGCCTGCTGCTGCAATTCCTGCGCGCGCGGTGTCGCAACCAGGCCACGGCCGGCCCGGACCAGCAATGGATCGCCTGTCGCTTGGCGCAGCCGCGCCAGCGTCCGGCTCATCGCCGACGGACTGAGGTGCAGCCGCGCGGCAGCACGGGCGACGCTGCCCTCGCTCAGCAGCACATCGAGGGCGACAAGCAGATTGAGATCGGGTGACGACATGGAAGGACCATAACACAGCTCAGCGGTGACGTGGCGTTTCATGCACGAATAAGATGCAAATACTGCGCCTTCCGCCACATCAAGCAGAGGAATAGCTTCCGACAGCTCCGATTTTGGGGGCTTGCCGGCAGAGGAGTTCACCGTGGCATCGACCGCTGAAAAGACTTGGTCTGAAAAGAGCTGGGCTGAAAAGGCCGGGGCTGAAAAGATCGGGAATGAAACGGCCCCGGTGAGCGTCCGCTCGGCCCGATGGGCGTTGGCCAGCCTGTCGCTTTCAACGCTGCTGTCGTCGCTCGCCACCAGCATCGCCAGCGTCGGGCTGCCATCGCTGATGCAGGCATTCGGCGCATCGTTCCAGCTCGTGCAATGGGTCGTTCTTGCCTATCTGCTCGCCATCACCACCTTGATCGTCAGCGCCGGGCGACTCGCCGATATATTCGGCCGCCGCCCGCTATTGCTCGGCGGCATTGGCCTGTTCACCTTCGCATCGGTGCTTTGCGGGCTCGCGCCGACGCTCTGGCTGCTGATTGCCGCAAGGGCGGCACAGGGGCTCGGCGCGGCCGTCATGATGGCTCTGACGCTGACCTTTATCGCCGACACGGTTCCCCGGGAAAAAACCGGCAGCGCCATGGGCCTGCTCGGCGCCATGTCCGCGATCGGCACCACGCTTGGCCCCTCGCTTGGCGGACTGCTGATCGCCGGTCTCGGCTGGCGAGCGATCTTCCTCATCAATCTGCCGTTGGGGGCGCTGGCCTTCGCGCTCGCCCGTCGCGTCCTGCCGGCTGGAAAAAAGTCAGCGGAACCGGATCGCCGCGGTTTCGACGGCATCGGCACGGCTTTGCTCGCGCTGACGCTAGCCGCCTATGCGCTCGCCATGACCCTTGGGCGCGGCAGTTTTGGTTCTCTCAATGTCGGCTTGCTGATTGCCGCTGCCGTGGGTGGCCTGCTGTTCGTCATTGCGCAGACAAGCGCCGAGAACCCTTTGATCCAGCCTGCGAGGTTCCGCGATAGCGCCTTGAACGCAAGCCTCGCCATGAGCCTGGTCGTCGCCACCGTGATGATGGCGACGCTGGTGGTCGCGCCATTCTATCTGTCGCGCGCGCTTGGGCTGGACGCAGCCATGGTCGGGCTGGTTCTGTCGGCCGGCCCTCTGGTTACGGCCTTGGCGGCGCTGCCGGCCGGACGCCTGGTCGATCGTTTCGGGGCGCACCGGATGATGATCGTCGGCCTGCTCGATCTCGCCATTGGTATCTTCATTCTGTCGCAGGCGGAATTCGGTATTGCCGGCTATGTCGTGCCAATCATCATCGTCTGCACCGGCTACAGCCTGTTTCAGACCGCCAACAATTCAGCCGTGATGACCGGCGTCGCGTCCGACCAGCGCGGCGTCGTCTCCGGCCTGCTCAATCTGTCGCGCAATCTCGGCCTGATCACCGGTGCGTCGGTGATGGGCGCGGTGTTTGCCTTCGCATCGGCTGGCGGAGGCGAAGGCACCGGTCGGCAGGTATTGGCATCTGCGGCAGCCGCACGCGGCATGCAGGTCACTTTCCAGGTCGCGACGGCCCTGGTGGTGGCGGCTTTGATCATTGCGATTATTTCTGGTCGCCGCGGCCAGCGCGCTTAGCTGAGCCGCCAGCGACGAACTCCAGCATCAGTTCAGCAGCCCTGAGCGCATGCGTCTCCAGAAGGAAATGGCCTGCGTCGAAGACGTGGGCCTCCATCCGGGGAAGATCCATAAGCCACGATTGAACCTCTGCAATGTCGAAGAAGGCATCGTGGCGACCCCAAAGAAGCATCGCTCGGGGTTGACGC
This sequence comes from Mesorhizobium sp. M0563, assembly GCF_040321065.1. Lineage (NCBI taxonomy): Bacteria > Pseudomonadati > Pseudomonadota > Alphaproteobacteria > Hyphomicrobiales > Phyllobacteriaceae > Mesorhizobium > Mesorhizobium sp. M0563. The sequence continues at coordinate 344,975 of NZ_JAMYQV010000001.1, read as the reverse complement.
TTCGCCAGATAATCAGCCACCGCCGCGAACCGGTCGACATATCGGCCGTAGTCGGCAATGAGCGCCTTCTGCAGATCAAGTCGTCCCGGCAGGCACATGACCCGCCAGTCTTCAATCCAACCACCTGGATCGATCTGCGCCGCGATCTCGGCTGGCAGGCCGGCGACGTACTGGTCGCGGGTTCCCTCGAGGGTGAGATGGGCGGTGGCGGCCTGCTCATTCGCCGCATTCGGCTCAGCCCAGAAGTCCAATGTGTCTGCCCATTGCGAACCAAAGCCGGAGCGGTGGGCATTGGCATTCTGGACGACAAGGCCTTCGACGAGTTCCGGGGCGCGCATGGCGAGATGAAGCGCTACCGGGGCTCCGAAATCATGCAAATAGAGAAACCTGCGGCCAACGTTGAGACGCGAGAGCAGCTCTTCAATCGCGCTGGCCAGCATGTCGAACGACGGCTCGGGCGGCAGATCGGATGCGCCGAAGCCCGGCAGGTCCGGCGCCACGACATAGACGCTGCCGGAGAGCGGCGCGATCACGTCGCGAAACGTCCGCGACGAGCTAGGAAAGCCGTGCAGCAGCACGAGCGCGGGTTCGGAAGCATCACCAGCCGTCCGGACGGCCACCTCGCCACCCGAGGACAAGCGTATCTTCTGGATCCCAGGCACCAAAATTGCCCCTTTTTCTCCACGCCGCGCAAGGCCCACTTCGCGCCTTGCGCCACGCTGGCCGATTCGGCGCCTCGGAGACGCCGTTCCGCCAGGTCGGCAGCTCTTGGTATCAACTGGACGCGATTGTATCGAGTTCAAGACTGCGCCGGCGCACCTATCTCGCATATCTCTTGGCGCCGACGACGCAAAGCACGACGGCGGCGGTGACGGCGATCATGGCGGGACTGACCTGCTCATGCAGCAGCGCTGCCGCCAGCCCAAGGCCGAAGAAAGGCTGCAGCAGTTGCAGCTGCCCGACCGCGGCGATGCCGCCTTGCGCCAGGCCGCGATACCAGAACACGAAACCGATCAGCATGCTGAACAGCGACACATACGCCAAACCTATCCACGCGCCCCTGCCGGCACTTTCGAGCGACGGCGGCATGGTGATGAACGTCAGCGCCAGCATGACCGGCAGCGACAGCACCAGCGCCCACGAGATCACCTGCCAGCCGCCGAGCTTGCGCGACAGCGCCGCTCCCTCGGCATAGCCCAATCCGCACACGATGATGGCGGCCAGCATCAAGATGTCGCCGAGCGGCGAGACCGAGAGGCCATGCGTCACTGCAAAACCGGCAACAAGGGCGCTGCCGAGACACGAGAACAGCCAGAACGCCGGTTTCGGGCGATCACCGCCTCGAACCACGCCGAAGATCGCGGTCGCCAACGGCAACAGGCCGACGAAAATGATCGAGTGAGCCGAATTGATGTGCTTGAGCGCCAGCGCTGTCAGCAGGGGAAAGCCGACCACGACGCCAAGCGCGACGATCGCCAGCGAGAACAGATCTTGCCGCTCCGGTCGCTTCTGGCGAAAAACGAGCAGCAGCGCGAGGCCGAGAATGCCCGCCGAAGCCGCACGGGCGACCGTCACGAACACCGGATCGAAATCCATCACCGCCACGCGCGTCGCCGGAAGCGAACCGCTGAAGATCAGCACGCCTATGAACCCGTTGACCCAGCCGCTCGCCGCCCAGCTACTCGCCGCCCCACCACTCACCGCCTTGTCCATCGATGCCCCGCTCGTTTCGCCCTCTATCGGGCCGGGCGTATGGCTCCGCCAGAGACAATGAGGTACAGTTCGACAAAACCGTCATGGTAGGCTGAGCAGTACGGATGGACGAGCAGACGACAACAGATGAGGGCAGCCGGACGCTTGTCGAAACCGTCATGGCGACGATCAGGCACAGGATCGCCGCGCGCAGCCTGACACCGGGAATGCGGCTGCCTTCGATCCGGGCTTTCGCCAAGGCCATGCAGGTTTCCAAATCCACCGTGGTCGAAGCCTATGAGCGTCTTGCGGCGGAAGGCATGATCCGCTCGCGGCCGGGCTCGGGTTTCTATGCCGCCGGATCGCTGGCTCCGCTGTCACTGGCCGAGATCGGCCCCAGGCTTGACCGTGCTGTCGACCCGCTGTGGGTCTCGCGCCAATCGCTGGAAGCTGGCGACAATGTGCTCAAACCCGGTTGCGGCTGGTTGCCGGCCGCATGGATGCCCGGGGCCGGATTGCGCCGCGCACTGCGGACCATGGCCCGCGCCGACGATGCCGCGCTGACCGATTACGGCACGCCGCTCGGCTTGCCGGCGCTGCGCCATCTGCTGGCGCGGCGCATGGCCGAGCACGGTATCGAAGCCTCCCCGGACCAGATCATGCTGACGGAATCGGGCACCCAGGCGATCGACCTGCTGTGTAGGTTTCTGCTCGAACCGGGTGACACCGTGTTGGTCGACGATCCCTGCTATTTCAACTTCCATGCCCTGTTGCGCGCCCATCGGGCCAAGGTGATCAGCGTTCCCTACACACGCTCGGGGCCGGACATCGAGCTGTTCGCGCAAGCGCTGAACGAGCACCGGCCGCGCCTCTACATCACCAATTCCGCGCTCCACAATCCGACCGGCGCGATATTGTCGCCCGTCGCCGCCCATCGGCTGCTGAAGCTCGCCGACCAGTCGGGGCTGACGATTATCGAGGACGATATCTTCGCCGATTTCGAACATACGCCCGCGCCCCGGCTGGCGGCCTTCGACGGTCTCAGCCGGGTCATCCATATCGGAAGCTTCTCCAAGACGCTTTCGGCATCGGTGCGCTGCGGCTTCATCGCCGCTCCTCGCGACTGGATGGAAGGATTGACCGATCTCAAGATCGCCACGTCCTTTGGCAGCGGGCGGCTTGCATCCGAACTGGTGCTGACGCTGCTGAAGGACGGCCTCTATCGCAAGCACGTCGATCTGCTGCGCGCGCGGCTCTCGCGCGCCGTGGAAGAAACCAGCGCCCGCCTGAAGGCCATCGGCATCGTGCCATGGATAGATCAGCCGGCCGGCATGTTTTTGTGGTGCAGGCTGCCGGAGGGGATAGATGCCGCGGATGTCGCCCGTCACGCTTTGTCGGCCAACGTCGTGCTTGCGCCCGGCAATGCGTTCAGCCTGTCTCGGTCGGCCAGCCGTTTCATGCGCTTCAACGTCGCCCAGTCCGGAGACGACCGGATTTTCAGGGCGCTTGAACAGGCGATGTCGCGCTGATTTGCACCGCCGCACGCCTGTCTGAGCCCGTGTCCTCGGAGACTGTTTCGAAATTCGCTCTGGCGAGTCATATGGTGGTGGTTTCGAGAACCGGAGCGCAGCGGACATTTAGGTCCGTGAGCACCGGCCTACGCCGGCCGTAGCCTTAACTGCCACGACCGCTGATCGGTGCTTCGGCCGGCGAAGGCCGGAAGCGCAGAAAACGCGATCAGATGGCCGCCAGAGTAGAGTTTCCAAACGGTCTCTCAGGTGCCGGCCCGCTTGCGGCGTGCGTAAAGCATGACGAGCGTCTCGGCGGTCAGCGCCGGCCTCTGCTCGCCTTCGATCTCGACCGTATTGGAAGCCTTCATCAGATATTGCCCCGGGCCTTTGTCTTCCATCGACAACAGCGTGGTGCGCAGCCTGATTCGCGAGCCGACCCTGACTGGCGCCACGAAACGCACTTTGTCGAAACCGTAGTTGAAAGCGGCCTGCGTGTTTTCGGGTACGATGCCCATCTCAAGCGCCAGCGCGCCGATGATCGACAGGGTCAGATAGCCATGCGCGATCGTGGTGCGAAACGGGCTTTGCCGCTTCGCCCGCTCGGGATCGACATGGATCCATTGATGATCGCCCGTGCATTCGGCAAACTGGTCGATGCGGTGCTGATCGACCAGCGTCCAGTCCGAGACGCCTAATTCCTGCCCGGCCATCGCCCTGAGTTGCTCGAAGGTCGGCGGCGTCGTGGGCCGTATCTGCGTCATTCCTGCTTTCCCGATCGCTTGCCTGTTCCGGACCACGACGGGCCGCCCCTGTCAATTCGCCAGTGCGATTCCAGCCCATAATCTTCGGCCGCGAACCGCCAGTCTTCGCCGCCGGCAAGCGTGCTGCTGGGGAACAGCTTATTTCTTGTCGTGGCCGGCGCGGATCTCCTCCATCGCCTCCTTGATGCGGCTGCGCAGGATTTCGATGGATTCGGTGCCGGACGCCCTCGCCAGTTCGGCCATCTCGCCGGCATTCTTCAGCGCGGTCTCGAAGGATCTCCTGGCGAACGCCGCCTGCTTCTGCATCATTTCCTGGGGATTGCCGGGCGCCCTGTAGTTTTGTGCCATGTCGGTGATTTCGCGCAGCGTGTCCTGTAGCATCTCGCGTTGCCTGGACAACAGCGCCGACGCTCCGGCGGCACTCGCCCTGGCCGACTTCTCCAGCGCTTCCAGGTTCTTGGCGTGGTGGGCGAGGATCGCCTCGACATCGACATTCGGCAGCTTCAGGTCGCGGCCGAACTTGCCGAACATGTCGATAAAGGACTCGGAATCCGGTCGTTTTGCCATGCTGGTACTCTCCCCCTGTTGCCGTGAACGCCGCCACTGCACGGAAGATAGTGCAGCGAAGCTCAGCGGTCCATTCGGACGAGGTCAGCCGACGAGAAACAGCCGTTCGGCGGTGTAGAGCACGAGCCCGGCAAGGCCACCGATGATCATGCCGTTGAAGCGGATATATTGCAGGTCCTTGCCGATGTTCATCTCGATCAGCCTTGTCAGTTGCGCGAGGTCCCAGCGCTTGACCTGGTCGGCGATGAATTTGGACACGCCGCTCTTCTGGCTTTCGACGAAGGATGCCAGCGCCACGATGAACCCCTGGTTCATGTCGGCCCTGATCTGCGCGTCGTCGGCAAGATGGCGGCCGACCTCGACGAACATGGTGGCGAGATGGTCGCGGATCATCGAATTCGGCGCCTTGGCGTCCTGCTCGATGAACAGCCGCAGGCTCTCCCACATGTCGCCGGCCAGAGCGCTGAGTTCCGGCCGGGCGAGGAAATCTCGCTTCAGCTTTTCGGCGCGCCTGGCATATTGTTTGGATGTCCTCAGCCGCTCGACGAAAGTCGCGACGAAAAGGTCGAATTCGGCGCGCATTGGATGGTGCGGATCGGCGCGCACTTCATCGAGCAGCGAGCCGGCCGACGCAACGATCTTCTTCAACAGATAGGCGTCGGCGCGAAACAGGTTGAACAGCGACGGCAGTTCCTCGCGGATCTTCTCGCGCATCGTCGCCAGCGCCTGCTCGTCGCTCAAGAAGCGGCCGACCACCTTGGTGAACTCGTCGAATAGTTTCTGGTGGCGGCGATCGTCAGTCAGCGCCGACAGCAACTCGGCGGCGAGCGGCGCCAGCGGCACCTTTTCGATCTGCTCCAGCATACGGCTGGTGACGAAGCCGCGCAGTCCGGATTGCTCGACCGCCGCCAGCGTCTGCGGCACCAGCCGGCCGACAAAACGCGACAGGTCGGCGGCGCGGTTCGGGTCGGCCAGCCAGTCCGCGACCAGCGCGGAAAAATCGACTTCGGCGAGCTTTTCGCGCACCGGCTCCGGCGCCAGGAAATTGACCTCGATGAAGCGGCCGAGATTGTCGGCGATTCGGTTCTGGTTCTCCGGGATGATAGCCGTATGCGGGATCGGCAGGCCGAGTGGCCGCCGAAACAGCGCTACCACCGCATACCAGTCGGCCAGCCCGCCGATCGTCGCTGCCTCGGCGAAAGCGGCAACAAAGCCCAACCACGCATGCCGGCTCTCGAACGATTTCGCCGCCGCAAAGATCAGCACGCAAAACGCAAGTGCTGCAGTGGCAGCGAACTTGGTGCGCCTGAGCGCCGAAAGCTTGGCATCGGCGTCGGTGTCGAACCGGGCGAACGCGACGGATGCAAGAACCGGGGCTGGTCGTGACATGGTGGGCCGCTCCTGATCGATCATGCGAACTTATCTAATGTCGCTTCCCACAGAAAGCGCGCCGCTGATCCCGGTGCGCGCAATCGCGCATGCAAACTTGACGCCTGAATTCATCTATTATGCAGCGCCAGTCTGGAATTGTTCCAAACTATAGGCCATATTGACCCCAACCACTGCTATGTGAGGACACAATGCGGCTTACCCGTCAGACCAACTACGCCATGCGCATTCTGATGTATTGCGCCGCCAATACCGAACGGCTGAGCCGCATCCCCGAGATCGCCGCCGCCTATTCGGTATCGGAACTTTTCCTGTTCAAGATCCTGCAGCCACTGGTCGAAAACGGCTTGATCGAAACGGTGCGCGGCAGGAATGGCGGCGTCAGGCTCGGTCGCGCGGCCGAAACGATCAGCCTGTTCGATGTCGTGCGGGTGACGGAGGAAAGCTTTGCCATGGCCGAGTGCTTCGAGAACGACGCCGCCGAATGCCCGCTGGTCGACAGCTGCGCCTTGAATTCGGCATTGCGCGAAGCGCTCAACGCCTTCTTCGCCGTGCTGTCGCGCTACACGATCGCCGATCTGGTGGCGGCGCGCCCGAATGTGCGACACCTGCTCGGCATCGACATGCTGGTGCAACGGGCGCCGGCCGCCTGATTTTTCTGATTGCCTAAGCTGCCGATTGCGGCAAAACGAACGGCATGTTTCCTGCCGGCAACACGCCGACCTTCAGCCGGCAATCGAAGACCTTTTCGATCAGCTCGTCGCTGAGTACCTGTTGCGGCGAACCTGTAGCGGCGAGCCTGCCGCGATGCATGACGAAAATCCGGTCGGCATACATCGCCGTCAAATTGAGGTCGTGCAGGATGGCGACCACGCCGCCGCCCCGTCTGGCGAAATCACGCGCGATGTCCATGATGATCAGCTGGTGTTTGATGTCGAGGCTGGACACCGGCTCATCGAGGAACAAATAGCGCGGCTTGCCGTCGAGCACCGGCGCCCAGACCTGGCAGAGTACGCGGGCAAGCTGCACGCGCTGCTGCTCGCCGCCGGACAATTCCTGGTAGAAGCGGCCGGCAAAACCGTCGAGGTCGACGCGCGCCAGCGCGCGTTCGGGCAGGCGCTGGTCCTCGCCGGGCAGCGCGCCGGAGCGCCCGCCGACCAGGCCCAGCCTGACGATCTCACGCACAGTGAACGGGAAGGACAGCGTCGTCGCCTGCGGCAGCACCGCGCGCACCGTCGCCGCCTCGACCGGCTTCATCGCCGATAGATTGCGGCCGTTGATGGTGACCTCTCCCGAATAGCCAAGATCGCCCGACAGTGCTCTGAGGAAGGTCGTCTTGCCCGAACCGTTGGGGCCGACAATGGCCGCGATTTCGCCCGGCCGCGCCTCGAAATCGACATTGGCGACAATGCGCTTGCCGCCGATCGCCACCGAGACATCGCGCGCTTCGATCATAGGCAAACTTTCACAGGTCGATGACGCCGCGCTTGCGCAGCAGGATCCACAGGAAGAACGGGGCACCGGCGACCGCGGTGACGATCCCAATCGGCAATTCGGCCGGGGCAACGATGGTGCGGGCAACGGCGTCAGCCAACAGCAGCAGCGCGGCGCCGAGCAGCGCCGATGCCGGCAGCAGGTAACGGTTGTCGGGGCCGATCAGCAGGCGCAGCAAATGCGGCACGACGATGCCGACAAAACCGATGCCGCCGCTGACGGCGACCGACGCGCCGACCGCTGCCGAGACGCCGACGATCGCGGTGTATTTCAGCCGCTGCACCGGAATGCCGAGATGGCCGGCCGTCGCCTCGCCAAGCGCCAGCGCGTTGAGGCCGCGCGCCAGGAACGGCATTGCCGCCAGCGCCAGCACGATGATCGGCCCGACGGAGCCGATTTTTTGCCAGGTTGCGCCGCCCAGCGAGCCGAGCTGCCAAAAGGTCAGGTCGCGCAATTGCCGGTCGTCGGCCATGAAGATCAGGATGCCGGTCAGCGCCATGGCAAGCGCCGCCAGCGCGATGCCGGCGAGCAGCATGGTGGCGACCGAGGTCCGGCCTTGCCGTGTCGCGACCTGATAGAGCAGCAATGTCGTCGCCAGCCCGCCGCAGAACGCAGCCAGCGGCAGAGCCAGCGTGCCGAGCGCCGAGGTCAGCGGCGCCAGCATGGTCGAGCCAAGCACGATGACGGCGACCGCACCGAGGCTCGATCCGGCCGAAACGCCGATCAGGCCGGGGTCGGCCAGCGGATTGCGGAACAAACCCTGCTGACGGCACCGGAGACGGCAAGCGATGCGCCGACCAGTACGCCCAGAATGACGCGCGGCAGACGGATGTCATGGATGATCACATGGTCGCGGGCGCTCAATGCCGCGTCGCCGGGCAACGCGCCGAACAGCCAGTCGTGCATGACGCCGATGGCCGAGGCATCGGATGCGCCGGAGGTCAGTGACAACAGCACGGCGATAGCCAGCCCGACGCAGAGCAGCACGATGACGAGGCGGGCGCGCCGCGAACGGTCACCCTCGGCTGCCGTCGCCATGATGCCCGCCGCATCAGCGATCGAATGATCGGCCATCGCGCTCAATCCGTGACCTGGCCGCCATAGAGCGAGACGGCGAGATCGTGGATAGCGTCGGCCGTGCGCGGGCCGAAGCCGAGCAGATAGCCGCCGTCCATGCGGATCAGCTTGCGGGCGGCACCCGCCGGCGTCGAAGCCACGACAGGGTTCGAAAACAATTCGTCATCCGCGGTGGCCGGTCCGGCATTGTTCATCATCAGGATCACGTCCGGCCTAGCGGTGATGACTGCCTCGTCCGACAATTGCTTGTAGCCGGCAAAGCCGTCGATGGTGTTGATGCCGCCCGCAAGCTTGATGATGCCGTCGGCTGCGGTGTCGCTGCCGGCGGCAAGCAGCTTGCCGCCCTGCATCGACAGCACGAACAGGATGCGCTTGCGCTCCTTGATCGAGGCGGTCTGCTTTTCGGCTGCCTTCAGCTTGGCGTCGATCTGGGCTGCCAGGGCATCGGCCTTGGCCTCGACGCCGAGCGCCTTGCCGACGATGTGGATCTTTTCCAGAATGCCTTGATTATCATAGCGCTCGGGCACCTCGATGAACGGGATGCTCGATTTCTTCAGCACGTCGACGGCTTCCTTCGGTCCGCTTCCGTGCAGGGCCAATATACCCGACGGATTGACCGACAGCACACCCTCCGGCGACAGCTGGCGCATGTAGCCGACATCCGGCAGTTCCGCCGCCGCTTGCGGATAGCGGCTGGTCGAATCGCGCGCGACAAGGCGATCCTGTTCGCCGAGCGCGTAGACGATCTCGGTGATCGAGCCGCCGATGGCCACGATCCTCGAGCGGTCGGCAAAAGTCGCGATGCCTTCGGCGGCCTGAGCCGGCATCAGCACGGCGAACGCCAGGAAAACAGCGGCCGCAGGACCAAGCGCCGACCTGGAGACCAGCCTGGAGAAAAGAGCCATCATCGTTTCCTCAGGCTGCGGTCGGGCTTGGGATACGCGGCAGGTTTTCGGCCAGAAAGCGCCAGTCTTCGCGCTCGCTTTCGCCCTCATGCCGCTTACCGAAGAACTGGATGATCATCTTGCCGTCGGTGCCATAGACTTCGAGCGACGTGACATGGCCGTCCTTGGTCGGCTTACGCACGGCCCAGACCTCATCGATGTGGTCGGTCCGCAGGTGCAGATGGAAGGTCTCGTCGAGCACATTGAGCCATGGTCCCATCGGCTTGATCGAGGCGACGGGGCCGGAATGGATCTGGATGCAGCCGCGATTGCCGACAAAGCACATGATCGGCATGGCGCCAGCGGCGGCGTGGTTGAACATGGCGCTCACCGCATCGTTATCGACCAGCCAGGCATAATCCTGGCCGACCAAGCGCACCGCCTGCCGGCGGCTGAGCTTCAGTGTCTTCAGCATGCCGAAGAACTGATGCACGTCGGTTAGTTGGCTCCAGCGGTCGCGCAGATCCTCGACGCTGGCCGAATTGTCCACAGTCTCGATCTCGTCGTCAGCCGCGCCCGCTGAAATCGCCACCGTCGGTTCCTGGTTCGGAGATTCCAGCCCGGCCACCAGCTTCTGATAGGCGTAGAGGTTGGATGCGGGCCTGAGATGCACCTTGTGCATCGCCTCGCCTGCGGCGTCGAAGAACTGCAGGCTGCGTCGGATGTCGGCGCCGTCGCGCTTTTCCACCGCAAAGCCGTGCGCCCAGACTTTCGGGAAGATGCGCAGGTCGATGTCTTCGCCGAGCACCATGGCATTGTGATTGCCGGTGACGACCTTGTCGTAGACGCCGATCTTCTCGTGCACCGCGCTTTCGTTGCGGGTCAGCGCCATCACCTCACCGACAGCTTCGAGACCAGTCAAAAGGTCGTTGACACGCGGCTCGACCCGCACGACCCCGTCGCCGCAATGCGCGGCGACCAGTTCGGCCTCCGAAATACCGAGTTGGGCGGCGAGGTCGCGCTCGCGCATTTTCGGATTGTCTACCCGTGCCCGTCGGATCTCGTGCGGGGCGGGTTTTACGCGCTGGTCCATTTCCACCACCTACTTGTTGAGGATGAGCTTGCCCTGCCGGGTGATCTTCAGCCGATACAGCGCACCGTGATGTTCGATGCCGATCTCGTGCTCGCCCTGGAACAGCGTGTTGCTGGACAGCGTTCTCACGGCCGATTGGACCCGTTCGAAACGGACGGAATTTTCGTCGGAACGGCGGACGCGATGGCGAAAGTCGCTGGGATTGTGCGTGTTCATGGGTTCGCTCCCTGTTCTGTGCCGGGCATCTGGCTCGGCGCCTGCGTGAAATGCCGATTCAATTCTTGACTCGAATAGTCATGTTATCTAGCAGTGCAATACCGGAGTAAATGAGTCAACATTTAAGACGCCGGACGCGATGAAAAATGCCAGCGAGCCCCAAGCCAGCCAGCATCGAACATGGATTCTTGGAGTTGCAGCATGGGGTTGGCGAATTGGGGACGGCCGGCGGGCAGCGGACTGGCACACTGGTCGACGGTAAGGAAAGTGGGGTCGACGGCAAGCAAAATGGCCGCGTTGCTGGCCGGCGCGGCGGCGATCCCGCTGCTCGCCGCACCGGCCGGCGCCCAGCAGGCTGCCCAACCGGCAGCCGACCAGCAGCAGACTGACCCGTCTCAACCGCCAGAACAGGCAAAGCCCGCCCCGGCGGGTGCCACGCTGCTCGACAAGATCCTGATCCTCAGCCGCACCGGCGAGACGGCGATCGAGTCGCTTGCTTCAGCCAGCCATGTCGACGAGGAACAGCTAGAGCGCCGCATGGCGACGACGCCCAACGACATGCTGTTCGGTGTGCCGGGTGTCGCCGTCCAGGCCGACGCAAGGCGTGTCAGCTCCAGCATCAACATCCGCGGCCTGCAGGACTTCGGCCGCGTCTCCGTCATCGTCGACGGTGCCCGCCAGAATTTCCAGCGCTCGGATCACGGCACGCAATCGACCTTCTACATCGATCCCGAATTGATCAAATCCGTCGACGTGATCCGCGGTCCGGTCGCCAATACCTACGGCTCCGGGGCGATCGGCGGCGTCGTCTTTTTCGATACCAAGGATGCTCAGGATTTCCTCAAGCCCGACGAGACCTGGGCGGCATCCGCGACCGGGCGTTACGAAACCAACGGTGAAGGCTGGACCACCAGCGCCACCGGCGCCTACCGGATAAACGAGAACTGGGACGTGCTCGGCAACATCGTCTACCGCGACTATGACGACTACAAGCATGGCGGCGGCGACACTGTAGCGGGCACTGGCTTCGACGTCTTGAGCGGCCTCCTCAAGACGACCATCCGCCCCAGCGAAAACAGCGAGCTGAAGCTCGGTTGGATCGGCTCGAACGACGGATGGACCGAGACCAGCGGCAGCGCGCCGGTGAACGACGCCGACCTGAAGGCGAATACCTTCACGGCCCGCTACAACATCACCGACGAAGACAAGAGCTGGCTCGATCTCCACATCAACGCCTCTTACAACAAGACCAAGCTCGATCTGACGACCCTTGTGGCGCAAAACCGGTTTGATCCGGTCACCGGTCTGCCCGTGGTTTTGCCGGCGGGTTCGAAATCGATGTTCGACATCGGCACCTCCGGCATCGACATCTGGAACACGTCGAGATTCGAGACCGTTGGGATCGCGCATGAGCTGACCTATGGCGGCGACTGGGTTGGCGACGATGTCGAGACAGGCGGCACGGCGGGCGGCGACAGTTTCTACACGCCCTCGGGCGATAGAAACGTCTCCGGCGCATACGTCCAGGACAAGCTCACCTGGGACTGGCTCGAGGTCATCGCCGGGCTGCGTTACGACAGCTACAAGCTAGACAGCGATGTCGGCGAAACCTCTGGCGACCGGCTGTCGCCACGCATCACAGTGGGCATTTCGCCCTTCGCAAGCGCCAGCCTTTCCGGCCTGCAATTCTACGGCACTTACGCAGAAGGCTACCGTTCCCCTTCGCTATCGGAGACCCTGATCAGCGGCAATCATCCGGCAGGCGTCAGCTTCCCGTTCCTCCCCAATCCCAATCTCAAGCCCGAAACCGGCAAGACCGTGGAGTTTGGCGTCAACTACAGCACCAACGGCGTCATCGAGGCCGACGACGCGCTGCGGCTGAAGGCGGCCTATTTCAACAACAATGTCGACGATTACATCGACGGCGTGACGCTATCGGCGTTCGACCCGACCAGCGGCTGCCCGTTCGGTCCGGGCATCCCGATCTGCTTCCAGTATCAGAATTTCGCCAAGGCCAAGATCCACGGCTTCGAGATGGAGGGCGTCTATGACGCAGCCTGGGGCTTTGCCGGGCTTTCGGCGTCGTTCACCGATGGCCACACGATTTCCTATGAAGGCGAGCGGGCGGACCTTGTCACCGTCCCCTCCTCCCAGGTCACCGGGCAACTCGGCTTTCGCTTCCTCGAGGACAGGCTGACTGTCGGCGGCGAGGTGCAATACAACGGCAAGCCGCAGGGCAACGCGGTGGCCAAGGACTATACGCTGGTCAATGCCTTCGCCAGCTACCAGGCGACCGACAATTTCAAGGTCGATTTCCGCGCCGACAATCTGTTCGACGTCAAATACGCCAACCCACTGAACGCGTCGACCACGAGTATCGTCTACGAGCCCGGCGTCACCCTGAAGCTGGCGGCGACCATGCGGTTTGGAGGCTGACGATGAGGCAAGGCGTGACAGCATCCCTTCGTCTGTTGGCCGCGGCGGTGGCTATGTCGCTTGCGGCGGCTCCGGCATGGACACAGCAGCAAGCGCCGGCGCTGATCCTCGAGCTGAACGGCGCGCAGCCATCCGACAAGGGCTGCCGCCTAACCTTCGTGGTCACCAACAATCTCGGCGCCGGTCTTTCCAAGGCGGCGTTCGAGATCGCGTTGTTCAACGAGGCCGGCGTCGTCGACCGGCTGCTGCCTGCAGGCAAGACCAAGGTGACGCGTTTCGACCTTGCCGGCACCGATTGCGGCAAGGTCAGCCGCGTGTTGATCAACAGCGCCACGGAATGCGCCGGCGCTGAGCCGAATGCCTGCATGCGCGGGCTGAAGACGCAGACCAGGACCGGCATCGCCTTCGGGGTCTGAATTTGGGACTGGAACCGGCATTCGCCCGAAACACCCTGGCGTGGCCATTGGCCGGTTTCCTGCCGCCGGAACCGGACGATCCCGATTTCGCCATCCCTCGCGGGGTGCTGCATGTTTCGCCGCGCGACAGACCGGAAGACAGTTGCATCGCCGATGCCGACGGCGAATTGACTGCGGTGCCGGCGGAGCCATTGCGGCAGGCACGACAGATGCAGCGGCGCCACAACTGGACGGTGGCGATCGCCTGCTCTTGCGCATTTCACGCAGCGGTGGCGCTGGCCTTTCTCACCCTGCCGGACGACAGGCCAAGCATCGAAGGTGCCGACCAGCAAGGCGAAATGCTGCTCGGCGCCGATCCGCAGCAGGCGGCCGGCGATGTCGGAGACGACCCGGAAGTGACCAACGTAACGATGGTGACCATGCTCGACGCCAAGCCCGTCGAAACGGTCGAGGCACAGGCAACCGCGGCAGAGGAGGCGCTCCAGCCGGTCACCGATGTGGCGGAAGCATCGGAAAAAGATGTGGTCGAGCCGGTTAGCGAGGCCGTCACGGAGACTGCTCCTCTTGCCGATCGCCCCGAGCCCGCGCCTGCCCAGCCTGTCGAGCCGGCGCGCCCGGATCCATCGCCCGACATTCTCGCGACCGACAGGCTGGTGCCCACTGACGACAATGCCGTGCCGCCGCCAGTCAGCACGGTCGAAAGGGCCGATCCTGCCGAGACGAGTGCTCCGGCACCAGCCGACCCGGCGCCGGCCGAAACGGTTCAGACGGTCGAGACCGTCGTCGCGGCGGAAGAACCGAAGCCGGAAAGGCCGAAGCCCAAGCAGCCGAAGAAGGCAACCGCAAAGAACAAGCCGGCCAGGAAAGCCGAACCAAACGAGCCTGAAAAGCCGGTCTCGCGCAAGAAGGCGGGCAAGGCACTTGCCAAAGCCGATTCCAAGAAGAAAAAGACCGGCTCCGGCGGCCGTGACGAAATGGATGTCGCGCGCGGCACGGCCGACGGCAAGAAGGACGGCAAGATCCTGACTGCCAGCAGGGGCGGCAAGTCCGGCATCGGCAATGCAGCCGTCACAAACTACCCCGGCAAGATCCGATCAAAGCTGGTGCGGGCCTTCAATTCGACACGCACGCGCGCCACGGGCACAGCCACGGTTGCCTTTACCGTCGGTTCGAACGGCAGCGTCCGGTCGGCCAGGCTGACGGGCAGTTCAGGCGTTGCCGCGCTGGACAAGGCCGCTCTCGACGCGGTCCGCCGGGCTTCTCCGTTTCCCCCGATTCCAGACGGAGCCGGTCGCTCGGCCTGGCAGTTCGAGGTGCCGCTCGGTATCAGGTAGCGACCGTCCCCACGCAGAGTCGGCGCCGCCCTGCCCGCGATGAGCGAGCCCTGGCGAAACCCTATGCCGCGGCCAGCAGGCTGGCATTGCCGCCCGCCGCCGTGGTGTCGACGCAGACGGCGCGCTCGTGCGCATAGGCGGCCGGATAATACACTTCGCTGACCAGCGGTACGATCGGGCCGGCGCGGTCGGCGATGACCTTGCGCACGATGCGCGCGGCCTCGGGCGTACCGGAAAAGGCGACGACATCGACCCGCAGCGAGCGCGCTTCGACCGGGTCCGGACGGCCGTCGATCGCCGCCAGCGGCAGGCCCTTGCCGGTCAGCGCCGACAGTGCCGCAGGCGCGCCAGGTGCGACGGCGAGCACGGCATTGCCGGCGGCCAGCGCCTGGATCGTCTGCGCAAGCAGGGTATCCGCGTCGGGACCGAGGCACAGCACGCGCCCGCGCGGCGACAGCGACAGCGTGTTGGCCTCGCCGGTCGGCCCGGGCAGGTCGACCTGGCCGAAATCGATGCCGGCGGCGGCACCGATGGCCGCGGCACCCTTGCCGCGCAGATGTTTCCTCAGGATGGCGACGCGATCCGGCCGCGTCGACCAGCCGCCAAAGGCCGGGTCCGGCAGATTGTCGGCGAGCTCGGTCGCCGTCACCTTGCGGCCTTCGGCAAGATGGGTGCCGGCCTCCGGCCCCTTGCGGAAACGCCGGAGATAATGTGGCCCGCCCGCCTTCGGTCCGGTGCCGGAAAGCCCCTCGCCGCCGAAGGGCTGCGCCCCGACGACGGCGCCGATCTGGTTGCGGTTGACGTAGATGTTGCCAGCATGGATGCCGTCGACGAAATGCTGCGCGCGGCCTTCGATGCGGGTGTGCAGGCCGAAGGTCAGGCCGTAGCCCTTGCGGTTGATCGCGGCGATCACCGCATCGATCTCGTCGGCATCGAAGGTGGCGACGTGCAGCACCGGGCCGAACACCTCGCGTTCCAACTCCTCGATGCTCTTGACCCGAAAGACGTGCGGCGCGACGAAGCGGCCGTCCTTCGGCGCTTCGAGCTTGGCGATCAGCCGGCCCTGCAGGCCCATTTTCGTGCAATAGTCGCGGATCGACGCTTGTGCCTCGTCGTCGATGACCGGGCCGACATCGGTCGAGATCCGCCAGGGGTCGCCGAGGCTGAGCGCTTCCATAGCGCCTTTCAGCATCTCCAGCATCTTCTTCTCGACGTCCTTCTGCACGTAGAGAATGCGCAGTGCCGAGCAGCGCTGGCCGGCACTCTGGAAGGCGGAGGCCAGGATATCGCGCACCGCCTGTTCAGGCAGCGCCGTGGAATCGACGATCATGGCGTTCAGGCCGCCGGTTTCGGCGATCAGCATGGCGTCGGGCGCGGCGGTCTCGGCTAGCTGCTTTTCGATCAGTTTGGCGACATCGGTCGAGCCGGTGAAGCAGACGCCGGCAATGCGCGGATCGGCGGTCAGCGGGCCGCCGACCGAGGGACCGTCGCCGGGCAGAAGCTGGATGACGTCTTCCGGTACGCCGGCCTCGCGCAGCAGTTGGACAGCGCGGAAAGCGATCAGCGGCGTCTGCTCGGCCGGCTTGGCGATCACGGAATTGCCGGTGACGAGTGCCGCCGCGATCTGCCCGGTGAAGATGGCGAGCGGAAAATTCCACGGCGAGATGCAGGCGATGGCGCCGCGCGCCTCGGTGCCCGCCTCGGCATTGGCGGCCTCGGCCGCATAGTAGCGCAGGAAATCGACCGCCTCGCGCACCTCGGCAACGCCGTCGGCCAGCGACTTGCCGGCCTCGCGGGCGGCGAGCGCAAAGAACTCGACGGCGTTCGCCTCATAGAGATCGGCCGCCCGGTTGAGGATGGCGGCGCGCTCGGCGACGGGGTGTCTTGCCCATGCCGGTTGTGCCTCGACGGCGATGCGCACGGCGGTCTCGACCTGCTTGGCGCCGGCCTCGCTGACCGTGCCGACCACTTCCGAAGGTTTTGCCGGATTGACCACCGGACGCTGCTTGCCGTAGCCGGCGGCGCGGCTGACCGGCTTGGCGTGCCAGCGCTCCGGCCCGGCGAACTCGGCCCTGGCCTTGTCGATCGCCGCCAGCGTCAGCGTGTCAGTGATATCGAAACCCTTGGAGTTGCGCCGGCCGGGGCCAAAGATCGCCGACGGCGGCACGATCGCCGGATTGGCGGCGGGGCCTTGTTTCTCCACCGTTTCGAGCGGGTCGCGGGCAATGTCCTCGGGCTCGACCTCCTCGTCGGTGAGCTGGTGGACAAAGGAGGAATTGGCGCCGTTCTCCAGCAGCCGGCGGACCAGGTAGGCGAGCAGGTCGGAATGCGCGCCGACCGGCGCATAGATGCGGCAGCGCGTGCCTTCGGCCCGCCGCACCGTCTCATGCAGCGCTTCGCCCATGCCGTGCAGGCGCTGGAACTCGAATGTATCGCGCTCCGTCGTCATCGACAGGATGGCGGCGACGGTGTGGGCATTGTGAGTGGCGAATTGCGGATAGATACGGTCGGTCATCGACAACAGCTTCTTCGCGCAGGCCAAGTAGGAGACGTCGGTGTTGGCCTTGCGGGTAAAGACCGGATAGCCGTCGAGCCCGAGCGTCTGCGCCCGCTTGATCTCGGTGTCCCAATAGGCGCCCTTGACCAGCCGCACCATGATGCTGCGGTCGTATTTCCTGGCCAGAGCGTAGAGCCAGTCGATGACGAAGGCGGCGCGCGGTCCATAGGCCTGGACGACGACGCCAAAACCGTTCCAGCCGGCAAGCTCCGGCTCGGCCAACACCCGCTCGATGACGTCGAGCGACAAATCGAGGCGGTCGGCTTCCTCGGCGTCGATGTTGAGTCCCATGCGCGAATGGCGCGCCGCCAGTGCCAGCGACAAAAGCCGCTCGGCCATCACCGGCAGCATCTTCTCCTTCTGTGTCACCTCATAGCGCGGATGAAGCGCCGACAGTTTTACCGAAATGCCGTGGTTCTGGCGGATGTCGGGGCCGTTGGCGCCGGCATCGAGCGAAGAGATGGCGTCGGCATAGGCCTTGAGATAGCGCAACGCGTCGGCCTCGGTGCGGGCCGCTTCGCCCAGCATGTCGAAGGAATAGAGATAGCCCTTCTGGGTCATCGGCCGGCCGCGCCTGACGGCCTCGGCGATGGTGCGGCCGAGCACGAACTGCTCGCCCATCTCGCGCATGGCGGCGGCGACTGCCTTGCGGATGACCGGCTCGCCCAGCCGGCGCACCATCGCGCGCAGCGTGCCTTCGATGCCGCCCTCGCCTTCGTCGAGCACGCGGCCGGTCAGCATCAGCGCCCAGGTCGATGCATTGATGAAGATCGAACTCGAACCGCCCGAATGCGCCGACCAGTCGTGCGGCGCAATCTTGTCGGCGATGAGGTCGTCCATCGTCTCGGTGTCGGGCACCCGCAGCAGCGCCTCGGCCAGGCACATCAGCGCCACGCCCTCCTTGGTCGAGAGGCCGTAGGCGGACAGGAACACTTCCATCAGCCGGGGATCGGACGAGCCGCGCACCGCCCGCACCAGATCGGCGGCACGGGCCGAAATCGCCTTGCGGTCTTGCACGGACAGCCCGGCCGCCTCGGCCAGCCGCTTCACCGCCTGGTCTTCGTCGGGCAAATAATTGGCACGGATCTGCTGGCGGATGGTGTCGAGCGCTGGCATGGCGGACCTGTAGAACGAGCACAAGGGAGCGGGCCGGCGGTCACCGGACCGAATGGCGCAAGCTAACATAAGTAGCGACTCCAGTCGGTCCAAAGAAATCGACAGAACAGATCGATTGATCTATCATTAGGGCTGATCGCCTCCAATTCGACCAGGAATCCGATGGGAGAAGACCAATTGGACCGCATCGACAGGAACATCCTGTCGGCCCTGGGCAGCAACGGCCGGCTTTCCATGTCGGAACTGGCGGCAAAAGTCGGCCTGTCGAAGACGCCGGTTCAGGCGCGGGTGAAGCGGCTGGAGAAGGACGGGTTCATCAGGGGCTACCAGGCGATCATCGACCGTGAGCGCATGGGCGAAGGCCATGTTGCCTTCGTCCAGGTGAAACTGTCCGACACCCGCTCGGCCGCGCTCGACGCCTTCAACCGCGCCGTGCAGACGGTGCCGGAGATCGAGCAGTGCCACATGATGGCATCGAGCTTCGACTATCTGCTGAAGGTCCGCACCACCGACATCGCCGCCTACCGCCGCGTGCTCGGCGAACGCATCTCAGCCTTGCCGCACGTCGCCCAGACCTCGACCTTCGTGGCGATGGAGACGGTGAAGGACCGCTAGCCGCTCAAGGGCTTCGCCAGGTCATCCGGCTCGTTGAAGGCGCTCCTGGAATTGCTCTTCGATCGCCCTCAGAAAATGGGCGGACGACGACGTCCATCCAAAGAGCGTCTGCACGAGCGTGATCGAGGCGTCATGATTGCTCCTGGGTGCATCCGACGCGATGGGCGGTGGGGCGGACAGCCCGCTGAATCCCGGAAATGTCGATTCCGGCCCTGTCGAACATCCCGCCTTTCGAGCCGAAGTCATTCTGCATGTCCACGACGAGAACTGCGGTCTTGGCGGGGTCAATTGAAACAGGTTGAGGCTTGGCGTCGATTTCAAGTGGCTGCATTTTATCCTCCCACAGCCTGAGGTATCGCACTTTGCGCCTTGGTTATCATGAGCAGCGACCCTGCATCGTGTCAACGTTATTTGGCGGCCCAAGACGGTGGTCCGCTCTTGTCGCACACAAACCCGGCCTCACTCCGCCAGCGTCTTCAAAAACGCCACCAGAGCCGCGCGTTCGCGGTCCGAAAGCTGCAGCGGGTGGATCTCGGATACACCTTCGACACTGGCCGGCGCCTTGGAATAATGCGCCACCACTTCGTCCAGCGAGGAAAACTGCCCGGCATGCATGTAGGGCGGCCGGGTGGCGGCACCGCGCAGCGACGGCGTCTTATACCCACGAATGAGTTCCGGCCCGGCCTTGACCATGAAGCGCAACTCGCGGCAGGCGCTGGCATCACCGTCGCGAAAGGTGCCGAAACAGTTGAACGGATCGGCCTCGACCTGCGCCACCGCGTCGACGCGGCCGCGATCCGGCGGCAGGCCCGCGACAGGCGGCACGCCGGTGTTGTGAAAACTGCCGTCGGTAAAACGCGGGCCGTTGTGGCAGGTCACGCAATTGGCCTTGCCGATGAACAGCTTCAGGCCGAGGATTTCCTCCGGCGAAAAGACGGCGTCGCCTTGCGGCTCGGCGCCCACCGCAAGATCGGTAGCAAAACGGTCGAAGCGTGTCTGCGGCGGCGCGATCGAGCGCTCGAAGGCGGCGATCGCCTTGCCGATATTGGCAAAGACGCGATTGACCTCCTCGGCTTGCGCCTCCGGCATGGCGTTCCAGGCCGCCCTCTCGGCATCGGTGCCGAGCGGGCTGGCATTGGCCGGCACACCCGAAAGGTCCGGCAGCGGCCCGAAGATGCGCTCGTAGCGCTCGCCGAAACGGGCCTTGATGTAATGCGCGAAGGCGGCGCGGTTGCCGGCCTGCTCCAGCGGATTTTCGAGCGGCGTCAGTGCTTGCGCCCACAGGCTGTCGCGCCGCCCGTCCCAGAAGAACCAGGGATCATGCGCGACGCCGGCCAGCGGCATGGTACGCCGGTTGGTGCGGCCGACGCCGACCGCTTGCGGCAGGTCGTCCTGGAACTGGCGGTCGATCTTGTGGCAGGTCGAGCAGGATACGGTGCCGCCGCCGCTCATCCCGGTGTCGAAGAACAGCGTCGAACCGAGTGCCGCGGCGGCCGGCACGTCGGCAAAGCGATTGGTGGTGTCGGGCTTCAGCGGCGGCAGCCTGGACAGCGCCAATGAGGCGACGGTTTGCTTCTCGGCGTCGGAAAATTCCGGCCTGCCGCAGCCGACGAGCACGGCCACCATCACCAACGCGAGAAGACTGGAAAACCGGCTCATCTTTGGCTCACAGCACCACGTTGAAGACGACCGTGTCCGAACCGGCCGCGGCGGAGATGGCAAAATGCAATTGCCACCACCCGCTCATCGTGAATTTCACGCCGTCGATGCGATAGCGTCCTTCGCCGAGGTAATCGGTCGCCTGCGGGCTGGTCGGCAGACCGTGCTTGTGCTGCGGCATGCCGCCGGAAATCGTTATCGCAGCACCTTCCACCGGCGCACCCTCGACGGTTTTCAATGTGAGCAGCCAGGACTCCAGTTCGCCCTGCCGGATGACGCCTTTCTCGGGCTCGAAAGTCGCCACGAACAGCTTGTTCGCCGTCGTCCTTGAACGGCCGACGTCCGAGCTTGGTTGCGGCGCATGCGGCGCCGTCAGATAGACGACGGCCAGCACACCGGCGAGCAAGGCAGCCAGGCCGAAGCCTCCAAGAAGATAACGCCATAACGATGCCAAACCCATTCCTGTTCTGCGGATAACGATTCGCTGGGCAGTCGCGTCCCACGCCCCTGTGGGAAATCGCGCCCAGCGCAAGAATCCGCCGTCGCCAAGCATGGCGCTGCCGGCCGCAAAAAGCTACAGCACCGCAATTGCACGGATGGAGGAGTACTTCATGGCAGGAAACGGCGTCGCCTCGATCGGCGAGTGCATGCTCGAGCTTTCGGGCCAGGCCGGGCCGAACTGGCGGATGGGCTTTGCCGGCGACACGTTCAACACTTTATGGGCCCTGCATGCCTTGAGCGGCGAGCGGCCGGCGACCTATGTCTCGGCCTTCGGCGACGACCCGTTCTCGGGCGACCAGATCAAATTCCTCGCCGAAAACGGCATCGGCGTCGGCGCCAGCCCGGTGATAGCGGGCGCCCGCCCCGGCCTCTATGCGATCACGCTGACCGGCGCCGAACGTTCGTTCACCTATTGGCGGGCCGATGCGGCCGCGAGGCAGTTGGCTTCGGACCCAGCCGCTTTACAGAAAAGCCTTGAAAACCAGGCGCTGGTCTATTTTTCCGGAATCACTTTGGCAATCCTCGACGAGGGTGCGCGCAAGGTACTGCTGACGGCCGTGGCCAAGGCGCGCGCGGCCGCCTCGCTGATCGCCTTCGATCCCAATTACCGGCCGCGGGTGTGGCGCCAAAGCGAGGAAGCGCAGGCCGCGATCCTCGAGGCGCTCGCCGTCGCCGACATCGCGCTACCCACCTTTCCCGACGAGCAGATGCTGTTTGGTGATACGACACCGCAGGAAACAGCCGAACGGCTGCGAAAGCTGGTCGGCGAGGTCGTCGTCAAGAACGGCGAGGAACCGGCGCTGATCGCGCAAAACGGAACCTTGCAAACCGTGCCGGCGGTACACGTCGCCACCCCGGTCGACACCACCGGCGCCGGCGACTCCTTCAATGGCGCCTATCTCGCCGCCCGCCTTGCCGGCCATGCGCCGACTGAGGCGGTGCAGCGCGCCCATCGCGTCGCCGCCGCCGTCGTACAGGTGCGCGGCGCCCTGGCGCCGTTCGAGACGCTCAGGGCTGCGTTCGAGGCAACTGCTATCTGACCTTGATGACGACCTTGCCCTTGGCGCGTCCTGTTTCGACATAGGCCAGAGCCTCATTGGTCGCTTCGAATGGAAAGACCCGATCCAGAACCGGGCGGATCGCGCCGGATTCGATTAGGGAGGTGATTTTGCTCAGCTGATCGCCCTGCGCCCACATCAAAAGGAACGAAAACTGCACGGCACGGCGCTTGGCTTTGGCCCAAATTCCGCGGCTCAGGAAGCGCAGCACCAGCCTCAGCATAAAATTCAGTCCCTTTTCCCTGGCAAACTCGGAATCCGGTGGACCCGAGATGGAGATGAGCTTGCCACCCGGTTTCAGCACGCTCAGGGATTTTTCGAGCGTCTTGGCGTCCTGGCTGTTCAAGACGACATCGTAGCCCGACAGAACCTTCTCGAAGTCTTCTTGCCTGTAGTCGACGACAACATCGGCGCCGAGACTTTTCACCAGATCGGCACTCGACGCGCTCGCGGTTGTCGCAACGGTCGCGCCGAGGTGCTTGGCCAACTGAATAGCGAATGTTCCCACGCCCCCGGAACCAGCCTGGATGAAGACCTTCTGTCCCTTCTTCAGGTTTGCCCTGTCGATAAGCGTCTGCCAGGCGGTGAGACCGACCAGGGGAATCGAGGCCGCCTCTTCCATGCTGAGATTCTCAGGCTTCAAGGCCACATCGGCTTCATCCATGGCGATGAACTCGGCGAATGTCCCAATCCGGCCATCGCGCGGCCGCGCATAGACATCGTCGCCGGCCTTGAACTTGCGGACTTTCGATCCCACGCGGATAACCTTCCCAGCCACGTCATGGCCCAGGATGAAGGGCCGGCGATAGGGCAGGATGAGCTTGAATTCTCCGGTTCTGACCTTGGAATCGAGCAGGTTCACCCCTGCGGCATGAACCTCGACCAGGACATCGCTGTCCTGGAGCTGCGGCTCCGGCATTTCGGCCAGCCGCAGAAGGCCCTTTTTATTATATTTATCGACAACGAATGCCTTCATGGCAGTTACTTTCTAAGAATGTCTGTTGGTGTTCCGCGACAAAACAAGCCGAACGTTTTCAGTTGCATGGCCGCCCTGCGGCAAGACCTCAGCCTCGAGGAAGGACAGGGCTTTCGGGACGAAATCGGCGTAGTTCTGAACTACCCCGCCATGCCCGGCATCCGGATAGATAACCAGATGCGCCCCTGGGATACGCCCGGCGAGATCGTAGGTATTGCTGCTCGGCACCATCCTGTCCTGGTCGCCATTCGCAACCAAAGTGGGAATGCGGATAGCGCTCAGGTCTTGCGGCGCCTGGAGTCCGTAGGCCTTGATCGCCTTGAGTTGCGCGCCGAAGGCGCTCAGCGATACCGCCTTGTCCCGGTTGGACCGGCGCTCTTTCAGCCGTTGCAGAAATGCGTTTGCGGCGCGGCGCCCATTCGGCGTCGTTGTGAAGAAGAGATAGTATTTCGGATCCCGCAAAGTCAGCGCGCCCTTGATCATGTCCACGATCGTCAGCGGCGTCACCTTGTCGATGCCTTCGCCACCGGCCGGCCCCGTGCCAGCCAGGATGAGTTTGCGCACAAGGGCCTGACCAAATGTGTTGTGGTTGCTAGTCGCATATGCGCGAAATCCCCTGGCTCTGTTGTTCAGACCGGCAAGCGGAACTGCTTGCGCAGGCTCTTGTCGAACATCCCCGCGGGGGCAAAGCGGCGCAGCAGGCTGACCTGGCGCGCTGCCTTGCCAGCGGTGTAACGCCGTCGCGGACGGGCATCGGTCGCCGCCTTGACGACCACATTCGCCACCACTTCCGGCCGATCGGCTATCGGCATCACATCGCCCAGCAACGCCTTGAGCCCGGCTCGAGCCCGATCGTATTCCTTCAACAGCGAATCCGGCTCGATGCCGTTCTGGTCGAAGACGGTGCGGACGAATGCCGGCTCGATGACGGAAACGCGGACGTTGAAGGCGCGCACCTCGTGGTCGAGCGATTCCGAATAGCCTTCGAGCGCGTGCTTGACTGCCGAGTAATGCGCTGAGTATGGCGCGGGTACCAATCCCAGAATGGAGCCGATATTGATGATGCGCCCTTGGCCGCGCCGCCGCATCGACGGCAATACTGCGTTGGTCATCCGCATGACGCCGAACAGATTGACGTCGAACAGGGCTTGTACCTGTGCGACCGAGGATTCCTCGGCACCCCCTAGCAGGCCGACACCGGCATTGTTGACCAGGAGATCGATCCGGCCGGTCTGCGCGAGCACGGTGGCAACGAGCGCAGTGACGGCCGCATCATCGGTCACGTCGCATGCCAGCATGGTCACCCCTTCCGGGCCATTACTGGTCTTGCGGCGACTTGTGCCAAAGACAGTGAACCCCGCCCGCGCCAAGGCCTCGGCGCTGGCGCGGCCAATGCCCGAGGAGGCTCCGGTCACGATTGCGGTTTTTTCAGAATTCCCATTCATTTTTGATGTTCCAGGTTCGAGAGGTCTAGCTTATTTCCACGAATTGAATTATGGTCGTAATATCAGATTATGAGCATAATGCAATAGCAGGGCAGGAAAGAAGACATGCGCTACGAAAAGGGCCGAAAAGACGCGTCACGCAGCCGGATCATGGAGGTCGCCGCCGAACGTTTTCGATCTGACGGCATCGCGGCGTCCGGGCTGGCGACCATCATGAGCGACGCCGGGCTGACGAACGGGGCCTTCTATCCGCACTTTCAGTCCAAGGCGGAGCTCGTCCGTGAAAGCGTGGCGGCGGCCCTGGACGCGCAGTCGCAGCAAGTGCAGGAAGCGTTGGCCGCCGGCGGTCCGGAAATGGCCATAGGGGCATATCTATCGGCCGAGCACCGGGACAATCCTGGAAAGGGCTGCGCTTCGGCCGCGCTACTGCCGGAAATAGCGCGGCAGCCGCCTGAAACGCGGGCCCTCTATGCCGAACGCGCCCAATCCCTGGTGCGTCAGATAGCCGACGCTCTGCCGCCGACCAATGATCCAGAGGGCGTTGCGTTGGGTGTGTTTGCAACGCTCATCGGCGCGCTTCAACTGGCCCGCGCCCTGGAAGGGACGGAATTGTCGGATCGCATCCTTGCAGCGGGAGCAGCTGCCGCAAAGGCGCTGATCCGGCCGGTTCAAGACGAGGTGGCCCCCTGACGGCAGCCCGGACTATTCGGCCGGCTCGAATCTGCCTTGCACCAAGACTGTCTCCACCGGCCCAAGCGGATTGATGATCCGGCTCTCCAGGACTTCGATAAGTTTGCGTCCAACACCCGCCATATCCACGGAATGAACTCCGATCTTTGCCGGCAGGAAACGTGCCAGCCGCGTGCTGTCACGGGTGACGATGTGGACGTCGCGGCCTGGTGTAAGACCCCGCTTGCCGAGGGCGTGCAACGCTCCCAGAAGGCCCAGTTCGTTGGCGCACGCCAAGCCCGTCGGCGGATCTGATGACGCCAGCAAGCGATCGAACCAGCCTGCGCTCGATTCCATGGTGAACATGCCATGACCGATCAGCGATTGGTCGATCGGAATACCGGCCTCGGCCATTGCCCTTCCATACCCGGAAAGACGCATGGCACTCGCTTGGTCCTCCGGAACGAGAAGTTGCAGCGCAATGCGTCGACAGCCCTTATCCATGAGCCGCCGGGTCGCCTCGTAGGCAATCTGTTCATTGTCGACATCGACATAAGGATACGCGATATCAAGGTCGGTTCTTCCAAACGCGACGAATGGCATGCGTTTATCCAGCAGCAGCTTGACGCGCGGATCAGCCGACACCAGGCGTGTGATGATCAGGCCGTCTGCGCTGCGCGCCTGGAGTTGCCGCTCCACACTCTCGACGGGATCGTCGTCGGGAGTGGTGGAATAGATGGACAGACTATAACCGGCTTGCCGCGCCGCCAACGTCATGCCTTCGATTAAAGGAAGCTTCAACAGATCGGACAGATGATCTCGTGTCTCCATCGGGAGTACTGCCGTCAGCGTCTGCGTTCGACCGGTTTTGAGCGCGCGACCATGATGATTTGGTAAATAGCCGACCCGCTTAGCCGCCTCCTTGACGCGGGCTATGGTCGAGGGCTGCACTTCCGGCCCATCCTTCAGAGCGCGGGATACCGTGGTCACCGAGAGGGAAAGTTCCGCCGCGATCTGCTTTAGATTGGCCATTGTTCGCCCGACTTCGTTTGCGAAAGCGCCGGCTGATTTTGCTGACCGCCAACGTTACCGGATTCGACATCCCGGTCAATCCAAACTCCCGCAGGAAGCAGCTTGACTCCAGCGCATTCAGATGCAATCGTAACGTTACGATTACAAAATAATGGCACTTTTGAGCGACATTTGGATAAAGTTGGGGAGGAGAACCTATGTCCTGGCTACGCATTTCCTTAACAGCATTCGCAATCTCGGCTGCCTTGCCCGTCCATGCGCAAACAGTCACCATCACGACCGCAGGTGGCGATTATGGCAACGCCATGAAGGAAGCCATGTGGGGGCCTGCTGCAAAAGAGCTCGGCTATGATGTCCGCGAGGAGACCCTAAGCGACGGCCTAGCCGCCTTGAAGATGCAGGTCACATCGGGTGCGGTCACGACCGACGTCATTCACCTGGGCTCACCGGAAGGTGCCCAGGCGGCCGCACAATCGCTGCTTGAGCCACTCGACTACAAGATCATCGATCCGAAATCCGTGCCGGAGGGTGCGAAGTCCGACTACTGCTATCCGTTCGACTCCTACGGCACCGTCATGTCGTGGAACACCAAGACCTATGGCCAGAACCCGCCGAAGACGTGGGCGGAATTCTGGGATGTTGCCAAATTTTCTGGCCGGCGCGCGTTGCGCGCCAATGCGCAAGACTCGATCGAGATCGCGCTTCTCTCCGATGGCGTGGCACCCGCGGACGTCTATTCCGTGCTCAGCACGCCGGAAGGGCTAGAGCGCGCCATCAACCGGCTTGAAGCGATCAAACCAAATGTCGCCGTGTGGTGGACCTCGGGAGCTCAGTCCGCGCAGTTGCTGAAAGATGGTGAGGCGGATTTGGTCATTACCTGGAACGGACGGGCTCAAACCGTGAAAGCAGATGGCGGCGCGGCTGACTACACGTTCAAGGGTTCGGTCATCGGCACGGACTGCCTTGGGGTGCCGAAGGGAGCGCCGAACAAGGAAGCCGCGATGAAGCTCATCGCAGCGATGACGCAGCCTGCGCGAGTTGCGAAGCTGACCGATTTCATTGCCTACGGCCCAGTCAATCCTGCGGCATATGAGGGTGGCCTTATTCCCGAGGACCGTCTGAAGACCCTTGCGACCGCGCCTGAAAATGCTGGCACGTCGGTGTTTTCGAATTCAGAATGGTGGGTCAAGAATGGCGAGGCTGCCCAAAGAGCCTTCGATGAAATGATGGCCCGCTGACTCTCAGCTCTAATGCATATCGCGCAAAAGTGTGCAGCGGTTTTGCGACAACAACATGCATGAAAACAACAACCTAAAGCGTGTCGCGTGAGGCCGGTCGAAGGCGACGCGCCTTAAGGCTGGAGCACATGATGAAGTCGCTCGCGATCACCATCGAAAGCGTGCACAAGGCTTATGGATCCTACGTCGCACTGGATGATGTTTCGCTCGACATTCAGGCTGGCGAATTCCTCACGCTGCTAGGGCCATCGGGATCGGGCAAGACCACGTTACTCATGGCTCTGGCCGGTTTTGTCCGGCCGGATTCCGGTAAACTTCTCTTGGGCGATCGAGACATCACCCGCCTGCCGCCCAACAAACGAGACATTGGCATAGTATTCCAGAATTACGCCCTGTTTCCCCACATGAATGTCCTGGCGAACGTCGCGTATCCGCTGGTGCTGCGCAAGATACCGAGAGCGGAGGCGCGTCAGCGGGCGCTTGATACCTTGGCCCGCGTGAAGCTGGATGGCCTGGCGGAGCGCAATGTTGCCGCACTATCCGGCGGCCAACGTCAACGGGTGGCATTGGCGCGGGCTATCGTCTTCGAACCGCGCGTGATGTTGATGGACGAGCCGCTGTCGGCGCTCGACAAGAATCTGCGCGAGACCATGCAGTATGAGATCCGGCGCCTGCATGATCATCTAAGGATCACCACAATCTATGTGACCCATGACCAGCGCGAAGCGTTGATTATGTCTGACCGGATTGCGGTGATGAATTCTGGCCGCATCCAGCAGATAGATACGCCGCAGCGGATTTATGATCGTCCATCGACCCGCTTCGTCGCGGAGTTCATGGGCGAGGCTAACATTGTGGCGCCAGGCTCAGCACGCAGAATCGACGGCGCCGAACCATCACGCGAAACTCTGATGATCCGCGCCGAAAGCTTCCATCTTGATGCGAAGCTCGTCGGGGGAGACGGAGTGGCTCTCGAAGGAATACTGCGCGCCAAAGCGTTCCGCGGCGAGAATTGGCTTTTGACGCTGGCGCTTGACGGTGGGCAAGAGGTTCTTGTCTGCATTCCGGCAGCGCTGGCCGGCGGCTGCGCCGAGCTTGCCGCCGGTCAGCGGATGACTGCATATGCACCAGCAGCGAAGGTTCACGCGATACCGGGAGCGATGGCGTGATCGTCGTCCGGGATCCGGCGCTCGCGGCGGATGCACGGCGCGAGCGGCGGTTTTTTCTTTCGCTTTCGCTCCCGGCGCTGTTCATCGTTGGGCTGGCGGCGATACTGCCCATCCTTTGGATCATCCGGCAATCCTTCCTGACCACCGGGGGTGAGTACACGGTCGGCAATTACCAGAAGGTCCTTTCGAGCGGACTGACGTGGTCGGCGCTCGTCACGACCCTCGAACTGTCCTTGGGTACGCTGGCGGCCTGCATTCTTCTCGGCATCCCTCTGGCGCTGGCTCTGGCCAGCGTCAGACCAAGGGTGGCCAACGTGCTGATGGCGTTCGTCATGCTGCCGCTGTGGACCTCCATTCTGGTGCGTACCTATGGTTGGCTCGTGCTCTTGCGGCGCGATGGCCTGATCAACGCGGCGTTGACCGGTTCAGGCCTGACGGCGGAGCCATTGCCGCTGGTCTACAACTTCACCGGAACGCTCATCGGCATGGTGCACTACATGCTGCCACTCTTTCTGCTGCCTGTTTATGCTGCGATGCGCGATATCGACCCAAATCTCATTCGCGCGGCAGCGAGCATGGGAGCCACTCTCAGGCAGGTCATCCGCACAGTCATTTTGCCGCTATCGGCGGGCGGCATCTTCTCCGGTTCGATCATCGTCCTCATCTACGCCATAGGTTTTTTCATCACGCCGGCGGTGCTTGGCGGCGGCAAGGTAAATCCTCTCTCTACCCGGATCGAGCGTACACTATCGACCTTTCAGGACTGGGGGTCGGCGAGCGTCCTGGGCATTCTGCTCCTCGCTCTTATGGCGCTGATCGGTGTGATGTTGCTGGCGGCACGCCGCCTGGTGGCCCAGAACACAGTGGAAGCCCCCTATGCTTGAAGCCTATCCGCAAAACAGGCTCGCCCGCATTTTGCTCTGGAGCTTTGCCGCTCTTGTCATGGCATTTCTGATGCTGCCAACGCTCGTGGTGGTGCCGCTTTCCTTTTCGGCGTCGAATCTCCTCGAGTTTCCGCCGCACGCCTACTCGTTGCGTTGGTATGAGAACTTCTTCGGCTCGGCAACGTGGATGGCTGCGCTCAGAACGAGTTTGATCCTTGGGACATTGACGGCGTTGATCGCGGTGCCGTTTGCGCTGCTCGCCTGCATTTCAATGAATCGGCTGGGCGGAAAAACCGCTGCGATCATCCAGAGCGTCCTGCTAACCCCCTCGATCACCCCGGGTATCCTGCTTGCGATCGGTCTCTTCTTTGTCTTGGCTGCACAACATCTGATCGGAACGCTATTCGGTGTGCTGGTCGGACATGTGGTGCTGGCCGTTCCGGTCGCCTGCATTGTGTTGCTGCCGGCTCTCGCCCGCTTTGACTGGAACCAGGTCCAGGCGGCGCGCAGCCTCGGTGCAAACTGGGCCAGAGCCATTGGCGGAATAATCGTTCCGCAACTTCGGATCAGCTTGCTGTCGGCGACATTGATGGCGTTCCTGACTTCGCTCGACGAGTCTGTGATTTCGATCTTCATCGCAAGCGGTCGCAACAGCACGATGCCGAAGCTTATGTTCCTGTCGCTGCGCGATCAGATCGATCCGACCATTGCGGCGATCTCGACATTGTGGACCGTCATCGTGGTGGCCGTGGTCCTGATTGTGACCCTTCGCCAAAAATCCTGACCGAGACTGGAAACATGCCCACCAATCACCATGCAGCCGACGATCTGACGGATCATTCGACGGACATCCCTCAGGTAGGGTTGGCCATCATCACCGGGTCGGCAAACTGGGGGCTTGCCTTCCCGGAAGATGTCGAATTCGATGGTGTGCGCACGTTGCGGCGCGACATGAGTTTTGAAACGCCTTTCGGTCGCACCGACAACTGGAAGTTGCTCGAGTTCGATGCGTCGATCACAGCCGAAGGGAGAGCGAAGCGCGCGTTGTGCATGTATTCGCACGGCAATCCCCGCGACCGTATCGACCATTCCTGCCATCGCCGCGCGTTCTGGGTGTTGATGCGGGCGGGTGTACGGCAAGTTCTCGCCTGCTCGACTGTAGGCGCCGTCAACAAGGCGATCCAGCCGGGCGACATGGTGGTGACCGCCGACATCATTGAACTGACGCAGACCCCGTTTTCACTGCTTCCTGACCGCCAGAGCTTTGACTGTTCGGGCAAGCAAATCGTGTGTCCAAGATGTGCGGCGGTTCTGGTCGAAACGGCCCGCCGTCATTGGCCAGCCGAATGCCGCGTTTACGGCATCGAACAGCAGTTGGTGGCTGCCCATTGTTATGGGCCCCGGCTGACAACGCCAGCCGAAGCCTTGGCGTATCGGGGCATGGGTGCGGATGTCCTCAACCATTCCATCGCCCCTGAGGCGACCTTGTCGCGCGAGATCGGCGCGTGTTTCGTGCCTTGCGCATTCGTGACGGCGGGCTTCAACGACTATATGGATCGCAATCGCCAGAAACTGCTGCAGGAGGACGTGCTGCCCAATCTCTCCATGACAGCCTCGCGGGTCGCGCTGGAGACCGCCGCGCGACTTCCCGCTGATCCGGAATGCTCCTGTCAGGGCTTGAAGTCGCCTCAGCCGAAAGAACGCTCCAGCCGGTTCTGAGACGACCTTCGTGCGCCGGATAGCTGAAGCTCTGCCACCGACCAAGAATCCCGAGGGCGCTGCATTGGGCGTGTTTGCGACGTTCGAAACGCTGAGGGCGGCGTTTGAGGATTAGGGTCAAAACTCAATCAGACTGGCTGCCGCCAATGGCCCAGATGGGCGGAACTTGCCGTTTGAATTAGTCGGCGGGAATGAGCACAGAGCGCCATTTGCTGACAATCATGGCGCTTCAGCATTGCGCTCGTTCTCGCTACGACCTGATGCGGACCCGAAGCGGATAGTCGTTTGATCCGGTTAAACTCAACGCGCCACCCGACCACATGCGCCATCTCGAGACGTTCCCGAAAACCTCCACGTCGGTCGCGACTCGACCATGGAGCGGAAGTACAGGCGAAGTACTGTTTCGTTCGAGATGGCCTGGTTCAATCTCCAGCATCCTCCTCCTGCCATACTGGCCGGAGCGAGTGCCGGCCGCGAGCGAGTGGCCTTTGAGCGTAGCTCAGAGCGTCTTGCTCATCATCAGGATCGGAACCGGAGCGCCGCCACGGTCATCGACGAATTTCTCGGCGGGTTGGTAGCCGCAGGCTCGATAGAGCGGCTCTCCTGCCATCGTGGCTGCCAGATCGGCACGGCGGAAGCCCTCAGCCTTAGCGGCACGTTCACACAGCGAAAGGATCAGGCGGCCGACGCCTCGCCGGACAAAGTCCGGATGCGTATACATGGCTCTGATACGCGCCGCGTCCGTGGCTGGATCAAGCAGTGCCGCGTTGCGTCCCGGTGACTGATCACCACCATACATGGTCGTGCGCCGGCTCCAGCCACCGCAGCCTGCCAGGACGCCGGCGTGCTCCACGACGAAATAGGTGCCATCATCGACAAGCTGCGTGTCCAGCCCCATGATTGCGCGGCTGGATCGGATCTGGTCATCGTCGAGAAACGGTTTCTGGAGTTCGGAGATCGCTGCATCCATGAGCGCAATCATGGAGGCGAGGTCCTCGCGTCGCGCTATCCGGTGCCGAAAGTCTTCACTGGCCATGTTCAAGCACACCATGAGGCGAAACAAACGCACGATATGGCGAATTTCGTTCCGTCAGAAGACCAAAATGTTCGCTGCTGCGGCAGCCTTGGGACGCCTGTCGACAGCAGGCCGAAGGTATAACCAATGACAGTCATTCTGGCAGCCCCGCCATGCGATAACCTTCCACGATATGCCGGCGCACGTCTTCGGCTGGGAATGGCTGCGAATCCGACCAGTGCCGGATAGTGAAGTGCGGATTGCTTATCATGAACATTTTCGCCTCCCAGCGCGCTTCCTCCAAACGGCCAAGTTGCGCAAGGCTTGCTGCAAGCAGGCGTCGTGAAGTCGTGCGATAGGTTTCGGGCCTGCGCAGCGTTTGGATCGCGGATTCGTAGTCGCCCATGGCATATTGGGCCTGGCCCAACATCCAGTAATACCAACCGGGCGGGTGAGGGTTGAGTCGCAGTGCCCTGCGGACCTGCTCTATGGCTTCGGCAGGTCGCCCCTTTTCAGTCGTCAACTCGGCCCGCATCGCCCAAGCGTCGGCGTGGTTGGGGTCCAGCTCGTGGGCAGCATCGAATTCGGCATCCGATTCCACCCAGCGACTCTCATGTCCCAGTATGACGCCCAATACCCATCTGTTCCCGGCGTCGTTCGGGTCGAGTTCGACCGCCAGCTGTGCTTCGGCGAGCGCTCTTGCGCGGTTGGGGTCCATCGGTTCGTCCCAGAACTCCCAGCCCAGCCAGAGGTTGAGTGCCAGCCAACGGTGCGCCTCCGCGTATTCCGGGTCGAGCGCGATTGCCCGGTTCAGCAGCAAAATGGCCTCTTTCGCGGTGAGCGCCGTTTGCAGGCCAAGGGCCCGGGCACGCACACAGAGATCATAGGCCTCCAGGTTGCTCGGTCTGTTGCGCGCCGGCGCGGTGGTCAGGCGGCCAACCAGAGCCTCGACAATCTTGCCGGTCACCTCGTCCTGAACGGCGAAGATATCTTCTAGGCTCCGGTCGAATCTTTCGGCCCAAAGGTGGTCACCCGCGATCGCGTCGATCAGTTGGGCGTTGATACGCACCCGTCCAGCGGCCCGCCGTGCACTACCTTCAAGAAGATGGCGAACTCCCAGTTCTCGCGCGATGCGACGCACATCCACGTGCCTGCCTTTGTATGCAAATGCCGAGTTGCTGGCGATGACGAACAACTCGCTTGTCCTCGACAGATCCGTGATCAAGTCTTCGGTGAGGCCATCGACAAATGCCTCCTGCTCCGGATCATTGCTCATGTTCGTAAAGGGCAGGACGGCAATGGAGGGCTTGGCGGGGAGCTGCAGAGGCGCTTTCTCCGCGAGCCCGCCATCGTCCGATGCGGTCGACAGCCGGATCCGGTAGACAGACACTGGTTCGGTGACGTTCTTGATCGCTTGCGGACCAAGTTCGTCGAAGCCGCAATCGAGCTTCCGCTTGACTTGGTCGTAGACGCTGCCGGACACACAGACATCTCCTGCCCCGGCCATTGCCTGGAGCCGCACTGCGACAATGACGCCGTCGCCGAACAGATCGCCGTCCTCGACAACGACATCGCCCAGATTGATGCCGATATGCAGGTAGATTCTCCGGTCGGCGGTCACACCCTCGTTTGCGGCCGCCATCCGCTTCTGAAGGTCCACGGCGCATGACACGGCGTTCACCGCGCTTCCGAACTCGACCAGAACGCCATCACCCATCACTTTCACAATACGGCCATGACGGTCGCGGACGAGTGGTTCGAGGATTTCCTTCCTCGTCCTCCTTAAAGCGGCCAACGTTCCTTGCTCGTCCAGGTCCAGAAGTCGACTGTAGCCCACCACGTCGGCAGCCAATATGGCGGCAAGGCGGCGTTGGGCGCGTTCTTCGGCCATTTCGCGTTGCTTTCATTGAAAGCAGAAAAGCGAATTTTATGCCGCCCATTTCAAAAGTCTATCAGGTTGACTTCGAGGCTCGATCGCCAAGCAGCTACATAGGGTGATCGCGCCTGTCGATTGTCCCCACTGGGGCCACGACTTGCGCTTGGGGCTGGTCTTGGAGAAGGTCAGCAAGGGGTCAGTGCCGAGTGCCGCGAATGTCGGCTATCGCGCAGTGAAATGGGCTGACGAAGGGCAGCTCAGGGTCAACTTGCGTCGTCAGGGCTCTCGGCGTCAAAGGTCCGAGAGGGTTCGAAGTCGGTCGTTCAGAGTGATTGCGTTTTGACTCCAGAGCGCCGCGCGTCATTGGACGCGCAAAGGACGCTATAACACTTTGAATTTGCATGATCCTTTCCGAACCGGAGGTCAGCGCAGCAAAACCATGCCGGTTTCCGGGGGTCATGCCCTAAGGCAGCCTAAACCGGTATTCCGTCACGTGATGGTAGATCTGGCCCGGCCACAGCGTGGCTTGCGGGAAATACGGCCGGTTGGGCGCATCCGGCCAGATTTGCGGTTCCAGGCAGAAGCCTGAAAAAGGCTTGTACTGGCGGCCGCCCAAACCAGGCGAAGACGGCGCCAGATACTGGCCGGTATAGAGCTGGACGCCCGGCTCGGTGGTCCAGAGCTCCATCTCGACGCCGGAATTCGCGCCTTGCGCCCATGATGCCTGCTTCAGCGGCCCGCGCGTCGAGGCAAGGCAGAAATTCTGGTCGTAGGGGAGCTGTTCGCCCTCGGTCTCCATGCGCAGCGGCCGCGCCTGGCGAAAGTCGAAAGGTGTGCCGTCGACCGGCTTGACCGTGCCTGTCGGAATCAAATCGGCGTCGACAGGAATATAGGCGCCGGCATTCAGCATCAGCCGGTGGTCGAGAATGTCGCCGGCGCCGCCGTCATCCAGGTTGAAATAGGAATGCTGGGTGAGGTTGCAGAGCGTCGGCTCCTCGCAGGTGGCGGTCAGTTCGATGCTGAGCGTGCCGGGGATCTTCAGCCGGTAGGTGCAGGTCACGTCGAGCGCGCCGGGAAAGCCCATCGTGCCGTCGGGGTCATGCAGGGTCAGCGTGACAAAATCCCTGCCATGCAGCGAAACCGCCCAGGCTCGTCGCGAAAAACCTTGCGAACCGCCATGCAGCGTATGCTTTTCGAGGAAATTGCGCTCGGTCTGGTAGCGTTTGCCGGCAAGCGTAAAGCGGCCGTCGCGGATACGGTTGGCGTAGCGCCCGACGACAGTGCCGAAGAAGGCCTTATCCGTCTCATAGTACTGGAAACGATCATACCCGAGCACCAATGGCGCCTCGTGCCCGGCCAGGTGCAGATCCTGGATGATCGCGCCCAGGCCGATAATGTTGGCGGTAAGGCCGCCGCCACGGATGGTGAAACGGCGGACTTCCTCGCCCGCCTGCGTCGTGCCGAAAACCTCGCCGTCCTTCATCGCCATGCTCGCAAGTTCGTTGCTCGATCGACGCCAGCCTGGCCTTTCCGAAGCGGCCCAGGATCGTTTTCGGTATTACCGTATGAGGCTTCTAGAGACCAAGTCCGCCGATGCAGACATATTTGGTGTCGAGATAATCCTCGATGCCCTGATGGCCGCCTTCCTTGCCGAGGCCCGATTCCTTGACGCCGCCGAACGGCGCCTCAGGCGTGGTGATGAGCCCTTCATTGACCCCGACCATGCCGTATTTCAACCCTTCCATGACCCGGAAGGCGCGGCCGAGATCGCCGGTGTAGAAATAGGCGGCCAGCCCGAACTCGGTATCGTTGGCGAGTCCTACGGCCTCTTCCTCGGTCTCGAACTTGAACACCGGCGCCACCGGGCCAAAGATTTCTTCCTTCATGAAGCGCATCTTCGGCGTGGCATTGGCGATCACCGTCGGCTGGAAGAACGAGCCGCCGAGCGCGTGGCGCTTGCCGCCGGCGACGATCTTGCCGCCTTTGGCAGTAGCGTCGGCAATCAGCTCCTCGACCTTCTCCACCGCCTTCTCATCGATCAGCGGTCCCTGCTGGACACCGTCTTCGAGGCCGGAACCGACCTTCAGCCCGTTGCTCGCAGTAGCCAGCTTTTCGACGAACCGGTCATAGATGCCGGCCTGCACCAGGAAGCGGTTGGTGCAGACGCAGGTCTGGCCGGAATTGCGGTATTTGGCGGTGATGGCGCCAGCGACGGCCCGATCGAGATCGGCGTCGTCGAAAACGATGAACGGCGCATTGCCGCCGAGCTCCATCGACACTTTCTTGACGGTCACCGACGACTTCTGGATCAGGATCTTGCCGACCTCGGTCGAGCCGGTGAAGGTGATCTTCTTGACCAGCGGATTGGCACAGATCTCGTCGCCGATCTCGCCGGCGGCGCCGGTCAGGATGTTGATCACGCCTTTGGGGAAGCCGACTTCTTCGGCAAGCGCGCCCCAGGCAAGCCCGGAATAAGGCGTCTGCGACGCCGGCTTGACCACGGCCGTGCAGCCGGCGGCAAGCGCCGGGCCGAGCTTGCGGGCCAGCATCGAGGATGGAAAATTCCATGGCGTGATGGCGGCGATGACGCCGACCGACTCCTTGGTCACCAGGATGCGGCGGTCCGCCCAGGGTGACGGAACGACGTCGCCATAGGTGCGGCGGCCCTCTTCGGCGAACCACAATATGTAGGACGCGGCCGAGCCGATCTCGCCCTTCGATTCGAACAGCGACTTGCCCTGCTCGATGGTCAGCAGTTCGGCCAGCACGTCCTGATTGTCCATCATCGCGTCGTGCAGCTTGCGCAACAGCTTCGAGCGTTCGAGCGCGGTGGTCTTGCGCCATGTCTTGAAGGCAGCGTCGGCGGCCTCGATGGCGCGGCGGGTCTCGGCCTTGCCCGACTTCGGCACGGTGCCGATCTTGAGGCCGGTGGCAGGGTTGTTGACGTCGACCGTCTGGCCTGAATCGGCCTGCACCCATTCGCCATTGATGAGATTGGCCTGCCGCATGAAATGGCTGGTTTTCTGAAGCATGATCTCGCCTCCGTTCGGCACCTGGCGGGCCGGTCGCTGATTTCGTGAATGGACGTGCGCGATAGCATCGCTAGAGCCACTGCTCTTAGCCCAGGGCAAGCCCCGCAAGCAATCACAAGATGGCATATAGGGTTTAGGCCAGCCAAAGCGAGAGCGATCCCGCCGGGCTCCTATCCAAAAATATGGACGACCACTGTCAGCCAAAACGCAGTGGTCACGACCGCACTGGCGGTGGCGATGGTCATCTGGTTCGATGCCAGCGCCTGGCCGGTGTTGAACTGCACGGCAATGAGATAGGAATTGATGCCGGACGGCAACGCCGCAACCATGACCGCCACTTTGGCGGTCAATGGCGGCAGGCCGATCAGCCAGACCAGGCAAAGAACCAGTGCTGGCATCAGGAACAGTTTCAGCGCCGACAGCGCCAGCGCCGGGCGGACATTGCCGGAAATACCGAAACGGCGCAGGCTTAGCCCCATGGCAAACAGCGCCACCGGGGCGGCCGTGCCGGCCAGCGCGTCGCTCAACCGCGTCGCAAGCGCTGGCAGCGGCGCACCGGTGAAGCGCCACGCCAGCCCGGCCAGTATGCCGATGATCAGCGGGTTGATGAATACCCTCCTGAGAAAGCTCGTGATGACGCGGAGCGGATGCACAGGCTCGCTGCCGCCGCGGCCGAACATCTCGAACAGGATGATCGAGGCCATCATCATCACCGGCAGGTGAATGGAAACGAGCAGCGACAGCACTTCGAACCCGGCCGGCCCGAACACGCCGATGATGAAGGGCGCGCCGAGCAGGACAACGTTGGAGTAGGACGACGATACGCCGCCGACGACGCCGGCGCGGGCGTCTCGTCCGAAGATGCGCGTGGTGACCAGATGGCCGGCGGCCCAGGTGAGCGCCACCGCCGTGAAATAGGCGCCCCATAGCGACCACGGCGCTACGCCATGGAAATCCGCCTTTACCATGGTCTGGAACAGCAAAAGCGGCATTGCCACGTTGATGGCGAATTCGGATACGCCCTCGCCGCTCGCCGGCTTCAAATAGCCGGTAAGCCCGGCAAGATAGCCGAGCCCGACGAGACTGAAGACGAAGAGGACGGTTTCGGTAAGCGGAGACATTTTTGCCGTGATAGGCGAGCCCCGGCGGCGGCGCAATCGCCCTTCCCTCGCGAATGTACCAGCCAACAATCCGGCCGCTCGGATCTTGCCCGAATTTGCTCATGGTTGGATGGCAGCGCTATACAGGGTTGTCGGGGGACACGCGGCGAATGGGCCTTGTCGGAAATCAGCACTTCTTCAAGCAGGCGTGGCTGACGGCTTTCGTCGGCGCCATGCTTTGCCTCGTGGTGACCTCGGCTCATGCCGCGGAGCCGGAGAGCCTCAAGGGCGTGGCGCTGATTGTCGGCCAGTCGAAATACCAGCACATAGCGGCGCTTCCCAACCCCGCCAACGACGCCCGCGACATCGCCAAGATGCTGACCGATCTCGGCTTCGACGCGCGCAGCGTCACCGACCGCGACGCGGCAAAGCTGAAGCGCGACCTCGAGCGTTTCGCCGAGGATGCCGAGGACGCCGACGTCGCCTTGATCTACTATTCCGGCCACGGCATCGAGGCCGGCGGCGAAAACTATCTGGTGCCGGTCGACGCCGACGTTTCTTCATTGAAGGACGCCGATCAGGCCCTGGTGCCGATCTCCGCTGTCATGGACGAATTGAAGACGACCGTGCCGGTAACGATCATGCTGCTCGATGCCTGCCGCACCAACCCGTTTCCGGCGGATGCGGTGCTGCGCCGGGCGCCGACGGCCTCGGCCTCGCCGGTCAGCGCCGGCGGATTGGAGCCGGTGCGCGGTGCCAGGGCACTGGCAAACGCGACCGCGACGGAAAATCTGGGAACGGTGATCGGCTTTGCCGCCGAGCCGGGGCGGCCGGCACTCGACGGCATCGTCGGCGAAAACAGCCCCTACGCAGCGGCACTTCTGCGCCACCTCGCGGCGATGAAGGGCACGGAGTTCGGCTCGGTCATGCGCATGGTGACCGAGGAGGTCTATCTCGACACCAAGGCAAAGCAGCGGCCATGGGTCAATGAAAGCCTGCGCCGGCTGCTCTATTTCGGCGTTGCACCGCAGGAACCGACCGGCGACGACGGGCTGATCACTGGCGAGCGGCGGCAATTGCTGCTGACGATCGCCGAGTTGCCGAACCCCAAGCGGGCACAGGTCGAACTGGCCTCGCTGCAGGATGGCGTGCCGCTCGACGCGCTTTATGGCGTGCTGAAGGCACTCGGCACCGAAAAGATGCCGGAGGACCCCACCGACCTGCAAAAACTGCTCGATGCTCAGGCCGAGCGCCTGAAGAAGATGATCTCCGAGCGCAACGCGCTGCGCACCGACGACCCCGAGATCAGCCGCCTCGTCGCCTCGGCCGACAAAGCGATCGGCCAGGGCGCTATCGTCACTGCGCGCAACTTCCTCGACAAGGCAGTGCGCCGGGTCGAGCAGACCAGCGGCGTGGTCGACCAGGCAGAGGATCTGGTCAGGCAGAAGCGTCTTGCCGACGCGGCGATCTATGCCAGGCGCGCCGACGCTTCGGCGCTGGTCTTCGACTATCTGTCCGCCGCCAACGATTACGGCAAGGCCTTCTCGCTGGTCGAGAAATGGGACGACAGGCTGGGGTGGAACTACAAGAACCAGGAGGCGGAAGCGCTTAACGCGCATGGCGACGCCACCGGCGAAAGGCAAGCGCTGCAGCACGCCATCGACGCCTACCGCGTCATCCTGAGCTTCATCGCCAATGGCGAGCAGAACCGCGATTGGGCGATCACCCGCAACAACATGGCGGTGGTGCTGCAGACGATCGGCGAGCGCGAGCGCCAAATCGACCGGCTGGAAGAGGCCGCGAAAATCTTTCGCGATTCGCTTGCCGTGTTCGAGCGCGAGAAGGATGATCTCAACTGGGCGGCCGCCCAGAATAACCTGGCCAATGTGCTGTTGAAGATCGGCGAACGCGAGAGCGACCCGAAACGCCTGAACGAGGCAGTGGTGGCGATGCGCGCCACGCTGGAGAAGCGGCCGCGCGGCAAAGTCCCGCTGGACTGGGCCGCCTCGCAAAGCAACCTTGGCCTTGCGCTTTACGCGCTTTCGGAACGCGAACCGGGCGGCGCGCGCCTGACCGAGGCCGAGGCCGCCTACCGGCTGGCGCTTGAAGAATACACGCGCGAAAAGGCGCCCGTTCAGTGGGCGATGGTCCAGAACAATCTCGGCAACACGCTGGTGTCTCTCGGCACGCAACGCAACGACAAGGCAAAAATCGACGAGGCAGCCGCGGCATTCCGCGCCGCGCTCGAAATCCGCACACGCGACACCTTCCCGCTCTCCTGGGCAAGCAGCCGTCTCAATCTGGGTAACGCGCTGAGCAGTGCTGCCCGTTTCGATCTCGGAACCGGCCTGCTCGAAGAGGCGGCTGCTGCCTATGGCGACGCGCTGACCATATTCACACGCCAACGTTTTCCAACGGATTGGGCTTCGGCGGAGAACAATCTCGGCTCGATCTACCAGACGCTCGGCCAGCGCACGCGCGATCCTGCCAGGCTTGAGCAATCGGCTGCTGCATACCGGGCGGCACGGCGCGTCTATACCAAGAAGGAGTTTCCGCTCGACTGGGCGATGACCCACTACAATCTCGGCAACACGCTGCAACTGCTCGGCGGCGTGACCGACAAGCCGGTGCACTACGAGGCGGCGATCGAGGCCTATCGCGATGCACTGCGCGAATACAAGCGCGAGACGACGCCGCGGCAATGGGCGCTGGCGCAGGCCGGCCTCGGCTCGGCGCTGCAATGGCTGAGCATGAGCGAGGCCGACACCAGCAAACTGGTCGCTTCGATCGCCGCGCGCCGAGCGGCGCTGGAGGTGCTGACCTTCGAAACCTCGCCCGTCGATTGGGCAAACGCGCAGAACGGCATCGGCATGAGCCTGATCAATCTCGGCAATCTCGAACGGACCGGCAGATATCTGGACGACGCCGAAGCCGCCTTCGAGGCGACGCTCAAGGTCTTCACCCGC
Organism: Mesorhizobium sp. M0563; assembly: GCF_040321065.1. Classification (NCBI taxonomy): domain Bacteria; kingdom Pseudomonadati; phylum Pseudomonadota; class Alphaproteobacteria; order Hyphomicrobiales; family Phyllobacteriaceae; genus Mesorhizobium; species Mesorhizobium sp. M0563. The sequence continues at coordinate 303,478 of NZ_JAMYQV010000001.1, read as the reverse complement.
GAAGGCCAGCCGATGCAATGGGCCTTCGAGCAGAACAATCTCGGCGACGTCCACTGGAACCGCGGCAGCTATGGCGGCGGCAATGCCGAATACCAAAAGGCGATCGAATTCTTCGAGAACGCCAAGCAAGGCTTTACCGAAGCCGGCTACACACTCCCCATCCCGCTGACCGACCGCAAGATCGATCTGGTGAAGAAGCAGATAGCGAAGAAATAGGCGTCTCGGCCGCAGGTTGCACTCGGCTTGTCTTTCAGCCGGCTTTGCCGTCCCTATATGCCGGTCACCGGGGACCTGCCTGCCGGTCACCCGAAAGGATGTCTGATGCTTCGATTTGTGCTGGCGCTGCTGTTGCTTGCCGTTTCCGCCACAGCCCATGCGACGGAAGCCGGCTGGGCGCTGCTCCGCGACGGCGGGCATGTGGTCCTGCTTCGCCATGCCATGGTCACCGGCACCACCGATGCGGCCAATTTCGACCTCGGCAAATGCGCGACCCAGGTCAATCTCTCTGAGCGCGGCAAGCAACAGGCGCGCAAGATCGGCGCGCTGTTTGGCGCCCGCGCGGCACCGGTCGAGCGCGTGCTGTCCAGCCGCTATTGCCGCTGCCTCGAGACCGCCCGCATCGCTTTCGAAAGCGAGCCGGAGCCGTTCGAACCGCTTGACCTGCTGAAGACCGGCGAGAAGGAGAAGGCCACCCAGATCGCCGCGATCCTGGCCGAGATCCGCGGCTATTCCGGGTCAGACAATCTGGTCATGGTCACACATCTCGAAAACATCAAGGAATTGACCGGCATCTCGCCGCGCGAAGGCGAAGCCGTGGTCGTCGAGCCGCAAGGCGACGGCCTGCGCGTGCTCGGCCGCGTCACCTTCTGACCGGGCCGGTCGCTCCTCGCGTCGAGCGAGATAGGTGTTGCCGAAATGCCACTGCCACGAGAAGCCGCGGTTGGATTCCGATCTCATCTTGCTCTGCCTGGGCAGCAATCCCATCTGCGCCGGGCGTATCAGGCCTTTTCCTGCCCGGAAAAACCGACTAGACAGCCCAAAACACATGCGGACAGATTCCGCCCGCAATCGAAGGAAAAGCCCTTGTCCACCACGTTCGACAAAGTCGCCAAGATCATCGCCGACACCAGCGAGATCGACATCGAGACGATCACGCCCGAAAGCCACACCATCGACGATCTCGGCATCGACAGCCTCGACTTCCTCGACATCGTCTTTGCCATCGACAAGGAATTCGGCATCAAGGTGCCGCTGGAAAAGTGGACGCAGGAGGTCAATGACGGCAAGGCGTCGACCGACGACTATTTCGTCATGAAGAACCTGTGCGCCAAGATCGACGCGCTCGTCGCCGCCAAGAACGCCACGTAAGCACAGCGCTTGACGCGCCTTCACCCGAACAGCCGCCCATGAACCCCCACGACGTCGTCATATCAGGCATCGGCCTAGTCTCGTCGCTGGGCGAGGGTCCGGATGCGCATTGGCAAAAGCTCGTCCAGCCGCGCCTTGAGCCGGTTCTGGAGGCCTCGCGCTTCTCGCCCTATACAGTCCACCCGCTGCCGGAGGTCGACTGGAACCTGCAGATCTCCAAGCGTGGCGACCAGCGGCAGATGGAGACCTGGCAGAGGCTCGGCACCTATGCGGCCGGCCTTGCGCTCGATGATGCCGGCATCAAGGGCAATGACGAACTCTGCGCGACCATGGACATGGTGGTGGCCGCCGGCGGCGGCGAGCGCGACGAAGCGGTCGACGCGGCCATTCTCGCGGCATCGGAAAGCCGCAATGACCGCGACGTGCTGCTCAACGAGAAGCTGACCACGGAATTGCGCCCGACGCTGTTTCTGGCACAGCTTTCCAACCTGCTCGCCGGCAACATCTCGATTGTCCACAAGGTGACGGGGTCGTCGCGCACCTTCATGGGCGAGGAAGGTGCGGGCGTCGCCGCCGTCGAGACCGCGGCCGCGCGCATCCGTTCCGGTCAGTCGACGCATATACTGGTCGGCGGCGCTTTCCAGACCGAACATTCCGACATGCTGCTCGGCTATGAACTGGCCGGCTACCTGCATCGCGGTCCGTGGCGGCCGGTCTGGCAGAGGCAAGGTGCCGAGGGCGGCGGCGTGGTGACCGGATCCGGCGGCGCGTTTCTCGTCCTGGAGCAGCGCGAGCACGCGACAAGCCGTGGCCGGAAGATCTATGCGGAACTTGGCCCGGTCCTGTCCGGTCGCGCCAGGCGCCGGCGGGGCGAACTCGATGGAGAGATCGCCATGCTGCTGAAGCAAGCCGCATTGCCGGACGGCGAGTTGCTGGCGATCTCCGGCGCTTCGGGCGCCCATGCCGCGACCGCCGCCGAGAAATCGGCGCTCGAGGCCAATCCGGCGATCGCCGCACGCGGCTTTTCGACGCTCACCGGCCACATGAAGGAAGCGCAGTTCCCCTTCGCCGTCGCGCTGGCGGCCCTGGCTGTCGACCGCGAGGCCGCCTACCCTGTCTTCGACGCCACAGTCGAAAAACCGTTTGCCGGCGTCCCGAAGACCGTCCTTGCAACGGCGATCGGCTATCACCAATTCGAGGGCATGGCGCTGATCAAAGCCGCCTAGAGCATCGGACCGAAAACGTGACGCGGTTTTCGGGCGATCCGATGCTCCAAGAGAAACAGGTTTTTGGACAACAAATGGCCAATCTGAACGACCACATGGGCAGGCCGATCGTCGCCGTCACCGGCATCGGCGTGGTGACCTCGCTCGGTGTCGGCAAGGCCGATAATTGGGCGGCGCTGACATCCGGCAAGTCCGGCATCCATCCGATCACCCGCTTCCCGGTCGATCATCTCAACACCCGCATCTCCGGCATGGTCGATTTCCTGCCGTCGAGTTCCAAGGGCGCCAGTCTCCTCACCTATGAGCTTGCCGAAACCGCCGCCCGGGAAGCGATGTCGGAGGCGGGCCTCGATGCCGGCGATTTCGGCGGACCGCTTTTCCTCGCTTCGCCGCCGGTCGAACTCGACTGGAGCGAGCGCTTTTCGCTCTACAATTCCGACACGCACGATACCGGTGCAGAGAGGCTCCTGCGGGTGGCGCGCGGCCTGAGGGAACTCGACATTTTCGAGACCACCCAGTTCGGTTCGATCGCCGACCGGCTTGCCGATCGTTTCGGCACGCGCGGCCTGCCGATCACGCTGTCGACCGCCTGCGCCTCGGGCGCCACGGCGATCCAGCTCGGCGTCGAGGCGATCCGCCGCGGCGAATGCGACCGGGCGCTGTCGATCGGCGCCGACGGATCGGCAACCGCGGAGGCGCTGATCCGCTTCTCGCTTCTGTCGGCGCTCTCCACCCATAACGACATCCCCGAAAAGGCATCCAAGCCGTTCTCCAAGGATCGCGACGGCTTCGTGCTGGCCGAAGGCTCGGGCGCCCTTGTGCTGGAATCGCTGGAGGCAGCACTTGCCCGCGGCGCCACCATTCTCGGCATATTGCGCGGCTGCGGCGAAAAGGCCGACGACTTCCATCGCACCCGCTCCAAGCCGGACGGTTCGCCGGCGATCGCGGCGGTGCGCGCCGCCGTTGCCGATGCCGGCCTGAGCGAGGACGGGATCGATTATGTCAACGCCCATGGCACCTCGACGCCCGAAAACGACAAGATGGAGCATTTGTCGCTGTCGACGGTGTTCGGCGAGCGTATCTCGTCAATGCCGGTCTCGTCGAACAAGTCGATGATCGGCCATACCCTATCGGCAGCCGGTGCCGTCGAGGCTGCATTTTCGCTGATGACGATGCGCGAAAGCGTCATTCCGCCGACCATCAACTACGACAATCCCGACCCGGCGATCGTGCTCGACGTGGTGCCGAACACCAAGCGCAACGCCGAGGTCGGCACGGTCCTGTCGAACTCCTTCGGCTTCGGCGGCCAGAACACCTGCCTTGTCATGGCGCGGGAACCGGTCTAAGCGACCGTTCCGCTCTAGCACTGTTGTCGTGCGCATGGTCCTTTCCGAAACGGTTCTCGGGTCATGCGCAACCTGGGATCTGGCATGCGCGCATTGCAACTTATCGAGGATCGCCGGCTTGAAACGGTGGACCTGCCACCACCGCCGCCGCCTTCGCTCGGCGAGGTGACGCTGCGCATCAAGGCCGTGGCGCTGAACCACATCGACGTCTGGGGCTGGCGCGGCATGGCTTTTGCCAAGCGCAAGCTGCCGCTGGTCGTCGGCGCCGAGGCTTCCGGCGAGGTCGAGGCGGTCGGCCCCGGCGTTTCCAGCCTTGTGCCCGGGCAATTGGTGTCGATCTACGGTGCCCGCACCTGCGGTCTTTGCCGCGCCTGCCGCGAAGGCCGCGACAATCTCTGCGAGCATGTTTCGGGCGTGCACGGCTTCCATCTCGACGGCTTTGCGCAGGAAAAGATCAACCTGCCGGCGCGCCTTCTGGTCCCCGCGCCGCCCGGCGTGAGCGAGATCGGCGCGGCGGTGGCGCCGGTTACCTTCGGCACGGTCGAGCATATGCTGTTCGACAATGCCCGGCTGCAGCCCGGCGAGACGATACTGGTCCATGCCGGCGGCTCCGGCATCGGCTCAGCCGCCATTCAGCTGGCCAAGAAGATGGGCTGCACGGTCATCACCACCGTCGGCTCGAACGAAAAGATCGACAAGGCCAAGGCGCTCGGCGCCGACCACGTCATCAATTACCGCGACGACCGCTTCGAAGGCGTCGTGCGCAAGCTGACGAAGAAGAGGGGCGTTGACGTGGTGTTCGAGCATGTCGGCGCCGACACCTTTGCCGCTTCGATGCTGTGCCTGAAACGCGGCGGACGGCTCGTCACCTGCGGCTCGACCTCCGGCGTGTCGACGCAGATCAATTTGATGCAATTGTTCCAGCAGCAGCTGAAGCTGCTCGGCTCGTTCGGCTGCCGCATGGAAAACATGGCCGACGCCATGCAGAAGATGGCGGCAGGTCTGGTGGCGCCGGTGATCGACACCGAGGTCGGTTTCGACGGCATCGATGCCGCGCTGAAGCGCATGGAGGGCCGCGACGTGTTCGGCAAGATCATCCTGCGCGTCGGCTGAGAATGATCGGCAACGCTTTCAGGAAGATCCGCAGGGACCTGGGATTCCGCTATGGCAGGCGGCTTCGCCAGTTCAACTACTGGCTGGTCGCGCGGGTTGCGATGATCATCATCTCCGCGCTGCGGCTGCTGCCGCCCGACCGGGCGCTCAATTTCGCCGACCGCGCCGCCCGCCGCATCGGCCCTTGGGTGCAGCGCCATCAAGTTGCTGTCGACAATCTGCGCAAGGCCTATCCGGAAAAAAGCGATGCCGAGATCGAGGCGATCGCTTCCGATATGTGGGGCAACATGGCTCGCCTCGCCGCCGAATATATCTTCCTCGATGCCCTATTCGACTATGATCCCGCTGCGACAAAGCCGGGCCGCGTCGAGGTCAAGGGCGAGCAGCATTTCGTGCGCATCGCCGGCGAGGACAAGCCGCATATCGTCTTTACCGGGCATCTCGGCAATTTCGAGCTGCTGCCTGTCGCGGCCGCCACTTTCGGCATGAACATCACGGCACTGTTTCGCCCGCCCAACAATCCTTACCTAGCCGATTACATCCTCTCGACCCGCCGCTCGAGCATGGGATCGCTGCTGCCGTCTTCGACCGGCGCCTCGTTCGCGCTTGCGGCCGTCCTCGAGAAAGGCGGCAATATCGGCGTGCTGGTCGACCAGAAATTCACGGGCGGGCTCGAAACGACGTTCTTCGGCCGCCCCTGCGAGAGCAACCGGGTTCTCGGCACCCTGGCGCGGCACTATGACTGCGATGTCTATCCGGCGCGCTGCGTGCGCCTGCCGAACAATCGTTTCCGGCTCGAGATCGAGGACAAGCTCACCTTGCCGCGCACCGCAGGCGGCAATGTCGACGTCCCCGCCACCACTCAGCTTCTCAACGATGTGGTCGAGCGCTGGGTGCGCGAAGACCCTGGCCAGTGGATGTGGTTCCACAAGCGCTGGGAGATCAGCAAGCGCAGAAAGCGGCGGCCGTTGAAATTGCGCGACAAAGCCGCCTGAGCGGAAATCATAGCAAACATTTTCCGCTACTGACGTATTTTGTTCTTGCTTTGTGCCGGCAGCTATGCTACTAACTTCGGTATGGTGCTACTTGGCGCCGACGAACCTGCCGCTCCGGCGGGTTTTTTATTTTCGGGCCCAGTGACAGGCCTAATTCGTCACCAGGATCCGCGTGTTGCCGAAGCCGGCTTTGCGCACCATCGAATAGAAGGCCGCGGCGTTGCTGGGGTGGAGGCGCACACAGCCATGCGATGCCGGGCGCCCCAATTGCCGGACGGCACCGGTGCCGTGGATGGCATAGCCGCCGCGGAAGAACACCGAATAGGGCATCGGCGACATATCGTATTTGCGCGAATACCACATCCTGGCCGTCCGCTGCGGACGATAGCTGCCGCGCGGCGTGATGTAGCCTTTGCGGGCGGTGGAAACGCTCCACCGGTAATACGAAAGCCCGTATCTTACCGTCATCGTCTGTGAGGAAATATCAATGTTCGCGACCAGGCTGGCCGCCCGGCCCTCGAACGACGAACCGAACAGCATCGCTACCAATGCTGCTGCCATGAGAACAGTGTTTTTCATGCGATCAAACCCCTTTGATGCCCCTTGCCTGCCTGCCCTCACGCTGTTCTCCAGCATTTTGATGGCAAGCCAGCGAGCTAACACCTACTCCCTGACGATTTCACCAATCCAAAGCAGCGAATTTGAACGATTTCCCGCAATAGTTGCCGTAACGACACGCAATCGCCTCGCAATTCGCCATCGGGCTTGCAAAACCGCCTCATCCGCTGCTCAATTCGCCGAATGAACGAACCGAACGAACGGCTCCTCAAGGCGATCGATGACCGAGCCGATGATCTGGTTGCGCTGGCCGCGGATCTGATCCGCTTTCCGACCATCAACCCGCCCGGCGAAGCCTATCAGCCGTGTGCCGAATTTATCGGCGCGCGGCTGAAGAAGCGCGGTTTTGAGATCGAATTCATCCGTGCCGAAGGCACGCCCGGCGACACTGACCGTTATCCGCGCGTCAACGTCGTCGCCCGCTTCGATGGCCGCGCGCCGGGTGCTTGCGTGCACTTCAATTCGCATATCGACGTGGTCGAGCCCGGCGACGGCTGGAGCCTCGATCCGTTCGCCGGCATCGTCAGGGATGGCAAGGTCTATGGCCGCGGTGCCTGCGACATGAAAGGTGGGCTTGCCGCCTCGATCATCGCCGCTGAAGCCTTCATGGAGGTCTTTCCCGATTTTCCCGGCGCCATCGAGATTTCGGGGACGGTCGACGAGGAGTCCGGCGGCTTTGGCGGCGTCGCCCATCTGGCCAAGCTCGGCTATTTCTCCAGGCCGAAGGTCGACCACGTCATCATTCCCGAGCCGCTCAACAAGGACCGCATCTGCCTCGGCCATCGCGGCGTCTGGTGGGCGGAGATCGAGACCAAAGGCGAGATCGCGCACGGCTCGATGCCGTTCCTCGGCGACAATGCGGTACGCCATATGGGCGCCGTGCTGCGGGCCTTCGAGGACGAATTGTTTCCGGTGCTCGACCGCAAAATGACGCGCATGCCGGTCGTGCCCGAAGGCGCAAAACGCTCGACCATGAACATCAACTCGATCCATGGCGGCCAGACGGAGGATTTCCGGCCCGGCCTGCCCTCGCCCAACGTGCCTGATTCCTGCCGGCTGACCATCGACCGCCGTTTCCTGCTCGAAGAGGATCTCGGCACGGTCAAAAGCGAAGTGATCGATATCCTCGAGCGGCTGAAGCGCGAGCGCAAGAAATTCGATTACGAAATCCGCGATCTGATGGAAGTGCTGCCGCTGATGACCGAGCGCGACGCACCGGTGGTGAAGGCGGTCGCGCAAGGCATCATGGAGATATTCGACCGCGAGCCGGATTACGTGATCTCGCCCGGCACCTACGACCAGAAACACGTCGCCCGCATCGGCCACATCTATGACTGCATCGCTTATGGGCCGGGCATTCTCGACCTTGCCCACCGACCCGACGAATGGGTCGGCATTGCCGATATGTTGGACTCGGCAAAGGTGATGGCCATCGGCCTCGGCGTTCTGCTGAGGGGGGCCGGCCCGCAATGATCCGGCCATGGGCGGAAAAACATTCCTCCCGGCGGCGGCGGACGGTACGAAACGCAATTTACTCGGCGGCGAATTCACGCTTCTATCCGCCGGGTTTCAGCACGTGTTTTAGCATATGGGGAGTTGCACGATGAAATTGTGGAAAACCATTCTGGCCGCAGCGGCGCTGGCGTTGGCCGCCGGAACCTCGGCGATGGCCGCGCGAACTGACCTGGTCATCGGCATTCCGCTCGAACCCCCGCATCTCGATCCGACCGCGGGTGCCGCGGCTGCGATCGACGAGGTGCTCTACGCCAATGTCTTCGAGGGCCTGACCCGCATCGGACCGAACGGCGAAGTGCTGCCCGATCTCGCCGAAGGCTGGAGCATTTCCGACGACGGCAAGGTCTACACTTTCAAGCTGCATACAGGCGTGAAATTCCATGACGGCAGCGACTTCAACGCCGACGACGTGAAATTCTCGCTCGATCGTGCCCGCGCCGACAATTCCGTCAACGCGCAAAAGGGCCTGTTCGCCGCCATCGGCAAGGTCGAGGTCGTCGATCCCGCGACGGTGACGGTCACGCTGAAGAACCCGCAAGGCTCGTTCCTTTACAATATGGGCTGGGGCGACGCGGTGATCGTCGCGCCTGAGACAGCCGACACCAACAAGGAAAAACCGATCGGCACCGGCCCGTTCAAGTTCCAGAACTGGGCCAAGGGCTCATCGATCACGCTGGTCAAGTCGGACAATTACTGGGGCGCCCCGGTGTTCCTCGACAAGGCCGAGTTCCGCATCGTTCCGGACGCCGCCGCCGCCGTTCCGGCGCTGCTTTCCGGCGACATCCAGGCCTTTCCGTTCTTCGATCCTGACAGTGTCGCCCAGGTCAAGGACGACCCGCGCTTCAAGGTGGTGATCGGCTCGACCGAGGGCGAAACCATCCTGTCGATCAACAACAAGAAGCCGCCCTTCGACAAGCTGCAGGTCAGGCAGGCGATTTCCTTTGCGCTCGATCGCAAGGCGATCATCGACGGCGCCTCGGCCGGCCTCGGCGTGCCGATCGGCTCGCACATGTCGCCCGCCAGCAAGGCCTATGTCGACCTCACCGGCCTCTATCCGCACAATGTGGACAAGGCCAAGGAGTTGCTGAAGGAAGCCGGCCTGGAGAATGGCTTCAAGGCGACGCTGAAGCTGCCGCCGCCCTCCTATGCGCGGCTTGGTGGCGAGATCATCGCCTCCGAGCTTCGCGAAATCGGCATCGACCTCGAGATCATCCCTGTCGAATGGGCGCAGTGGCTTGATCAGGTCTTCACCAAGAAGGATTACGACCTGACCATCGTTTCCCACACCGAGCCCAACGACATCGATATCTATTCGCGCAAGGACTATTACTTCAACTACGACAATCCGGCCTTCGACAAGATCATCGACGAGCTGAACCTTACCTCCGACGAGGCCAAGCGCATGACGCTGCTCGGCGAGGCGCAGAAGGTTCTGGCCGATGACGCCGTGGTCGGCTTCCTCTACGAATTGCCGAAGGTCGGCGTCTGGGACGCCAAACTGCAAGGCCTATGGGAAAACGCCCCGATCCAGGCCAACGACCTGACCAAGGTGAAGTGGACGGATTGAGCCGCTGACAGAAGGGCGAAAGTTGCACTCCGTCACACCCCCCTCTGTCCTGCCGGACATCTCCCCCTCAAGGGGGGAGATCGAGCCCTCATCGCCGCTTTCGCTAACCACTAGCGTTGCAAGGACAGTGTCAGCGTGGAAACTGCCAATCTCCCTCCTTGAGGGGGAGATGTCCGGCAGGACAGAGGGGGGTGGGCGGGAACGCAAGCTTCGCCCGGTTTTTGCGTCCGGCAACACAGCGGTTCCTCAACGTCCATGACCGCCTACCTCCTCAAGCGCCTCGCCATCGCCGTCGTCACGCTGGTTCTGGCCTCGATGGTGGTCTTTGCCGTGCTGGAGATCATTCCCGGCGACCCGGCACGGCTGATGCTTGGCCTGAACGCCAGCGCCGACCAGATCGAATTGCTGCGCAACCAGATGGGCCTCAACGCTCCCGTCGTGCTGCGCTATCTGCATTGGGCCGGCGGGCTGCTGAGCCTCGATTTCGGCCGTTCCTATACCTATTCGGTGCCGGTCATCGATCTGGTCCGCGAGCGCCTCGTCGTGTCGCTGCCGCTAGCGTTGATGGCGCTGGCGCTGTCCACCGTCATTGCCATCCCGGTCGGGCTGTTTTCCGCCAGCCGTAGCGGCCGGGCCGGCGACACGATCGCTATGGGCGCCGCCCAGCTTGGCGTCGCCGTGCCCAATTTCTGGTTTGCGCTGATGCTGATCTATCTTTTCGCCGTCTGGCTGCGGCTGGTGCCTGGCGGCGGCTTTCCCGGCTGGAGCGCCGGCGTCTGGCCGGCGCTGAAATCGCTGCTCCTGCCGGCAATCGCACTCGCTCTGCCGCAGGCGGCGATCCTCGCCCGGGTCACCCGTTCAGCGCTGATCGAAGTGCTGAGCGAGGACTACATCCGCACCGCCCGCGCCAAGGGCCTGCCCTATCGTATTGTCTTGTGGCGGCACGCACTGCGCAACGCCATGCTCCCGGTGGTCACCATTCTAGGCCTGCAATTCGCCTTCCTGCTCGCCGGCACCGTCATCATCGAGAACGTCTTCTACTTGCCCGGCCTCGGCCGGCTGGTGTTCCAGGCGATCAACCAGCGTGACTTGATCGTGGTCGAGAGCGTCGTCATGCTGCTGGTCGCCGCCGTCATCGTCGTCAATTTCGTTGTCGATCTCTCCTATGCGGTGGTCGATCCGCGCCTGAGAGGCCGGCAATGACGCTGCACATCGACATCCCCGACGAGAACCTTGCCGGCATCCTGGCCAAGGCGTTCAAAAACCGTTCGTTCCTCGCCGGCTTCGTCATCACCGCGCTGGTGGCTGCGGTCGCGATCCTCTCCTTCTTCTGGACGCCTTACGATGTCACCAGGCTGGTCATTTCCGACAAGACCCAGGCGCCATCGCTGGCGCACTGGTTCGGCACCGACCATTTCGGTCGCGACATCCTGTCGATGATCATGGTCGGCGCCCGCAACTCGATCGCCGTCGCGCTGGTGGCGGTCGGCATCGGCATGGGCATCGGCGTGCCGCTCGGCGCCTTTGCCGCGGCGCGCGGCGGCATCGCCGACGACGTGCTGATGCGGCTGAACGACCTGGTCTTCGCCTTTCCGGCGCTGCTTTCGGCAATCATGATCACCGCCATCTTCGGGCCGGGCGCGTTCAACGCCATCATCGCCATCGGCATCTTCAACGTCCCGGTGTTCGCGCGCGTCGCCCGGGCCGGCGCCCTGGCGATCTGGCCGCGCGAATTCATCCTCGCCGCCCGCGCCGCCGGCAAAAGCAGGACGCTGATCAGCATCGAACATGTGCTGCCCAACATCGCCACGCTGCTGCTGGTGCAAGGCACCATCCAGTTCGCGCTGGGCATATTGGCCGAAGCCGGGCTTTCCTATGTCGGGCTGGGCACCCAGCCGCCGATGCCGAGCTGGGGCCGCATGCTGTTCGACGCCCAGACCCGCATGGTGGTGGCGCCCTGGATGGCGATCTTTCCGGGCATGGCGATCATCGTCACCGTGCTTGGCCTGAACCTGCTTGGCGACGGCATTGCCGACATTCTCGATCCGAAATCGCGGCGGCAGCGATGAGCCTGCTCGAAATCGACAAGCTGTCGCTGACCATCGGCAGCACCCGTATCCTCAGAGACATCGAACTTTCCGTCGCGCCGGGCGAAGTGATGGGGCTCGTTGGCGAATCCGGCTCCGGCAAGTCGATGACGGCGCTCACCGTCATGCAGCTTCTGCCCTGGGCGGCGCACACCAGCGGACGCATCACCTTCGACGGCATCGACATCCTTGCCGCCAGCGAGGACCAGATGTGCGCGCTGCGCGGCGACGATATCGGCATGGTGTTCCAGGAGCCGATGACGGCGCTCAATCCGGTCAAGACCATCGGCGAGCAGGTCGCCGAGGGTATTCGCTGGCACACCAGGGCAAGCCGCGCCGACGCCGAGGAACGGGCGCGAAAAATGCTCGACCGGGTCGGCCTGCCGGCCGCACAATTCCCGCTGTCGCGTTATCCGCACGAACTCTCCGGCGGCCAGCGCCAACGCGTCGTCATTGCCATTGCCTGTGCGCTGAAACCCAAGCTGCTGATTGCCGACGAGCCGACGACCGCGCTCGACGTGGTGCTGCAGGCGCAGATCCTCGACCTTCTGCGCGACCTCGTAGCGGAAAACCGCATGGGTCTTCTGCTCATCTCGCACGACCTCGCCGTGGTGACGGAGATGGCGGACCGCATCACCATCCTGCGCCATGGCGAGGTGATGGAGGCCGGCGACACGGCCCGCACGCTATCTGAACAGCTTCACCCCTACACGCGCCAACTGGCGCAGGCCTCGATGCATTTGCCGGCGCGAGCCCGCACGCATGACAGCGGATCAGCCAAACCGCTGCTTCAGGTAGCGAACGTAACGCGGGACTATCCCGGACGGCGCATATCGCTGTTGAAACCGGCAGCTCCCATCCGCGCCGTCGACGATGTCTCCTTCTCGATGGCGCCCGGCCAGTCGGTGGCGCTCGTGGGGCGCTCCGGCTGCGGCAAGTCGACGCTCGCCCGCATGGTCCTGGCGCTGGACAAGCCGACGGCCGGTGGGATCCGCTTCCGTGGCGACACCCTCACCGGCAAGAGCGAGGCGGAGCTGAAGCCGGCGCGGCGCGACATGCAGGTCGTGTTCCAGGACCCGTATGGTTCGTTCGACCCACGCCAGAAGGTCGAGAGATTGGTGGCCGAGCCGCTGCATGTGCTGGAGAAGAAGCCGGCGCCCGCCGCGCGGCGCGAAATGGTGGCGCATGCGCTGCACGAGGTCGGCCTGTCGCCTAAAGACATGGACAAATATCCGCACGAGTTTTCGGGCGGCCAGCGCCAGCGCCTGTCGATCGCCCGCGCCATCATCACCCGGCCGAAGCTGATCGTCGCCGACGAGCCGGTCTCGGCGCTCGACGTCTCGATCCGCGCGCAGATCCTCGATTTGTTCGCCGAACTCAACCAGAAACTCGGCATCGCCTATCTGTTCATCACCCATGATCTGACCGTCGCCCGCGCCATCACCGACGAAGTGATGGTCATGCATGACGGCAAGATCGTCGAGCGCGGCAGGACGAGCGAAGTGCTCGACCACCCGCAATCCGAAGCCGCCAAGGCGCTGGTCGCCGCCGCTCCCGATTTGCATCGGGCAATTGCGAAACGGCTGCAAGAACAGGGGTGAGCAGCTTCGTGGCACGGCTAATTCGTTGGGCGCACGGGCGGGAGAACGGCTATTGACAGCCAACAGTTCTGAAACGCGCGAAGGGCCTGAGCCTCCTCCACTGGGCCTGGGCGGCTCTGCTGCGCTGTTCGGGGCGGGTGCTCTGCTGCTGTTCCTGGTCACGCGGGTAGCCGTCCCAGCGTTTGTCTCCGCTAGCGGGGCTGAGACTGTGGTGATGTGGTTCTTGGCCGCAAGCATCATCCTTTTTGGCCCCCTGATTCTCACGGCTGCCCTGCTATTGCATCGAGAGCGGCGTCAAGGAAGGCTGGTGCCGTGGGGCGCGCGGCTGTGGCTTCGCACTATGAATGGCGGCGACTGGCTATGGGCTGTTGGAGGGCTGGCGGCTGTCAGCGTGCTGACCGGCGGCATCAGCGCCGCGCTCCGGATGCTGCAAGACGGGAAGACTCTTCATCCCTCGTTCATGGCTTTCGAGCCACTAGGTCCTGGGCGGTACTGGATTCTCGGCGCGTGGCTGCCGTTTTTTGCACTGAACATCGCTGGGGAAGAGTTTGTCTGGCGGGGTGTCGCACTGCCGCGGCAAGAGGTTGCCTTCGGGGGGTGGGCGTGGCTGGTCAACGGGATAATGTGGTTGCTGTTCCACGCTGCCTTCCCCTGGCAAGTCCTGTCGACCCTTGTGCCGATCACGTTGCTGCTGCCCTACATCGTCCAGCGGCGTCGCAGCACATGGGCCGGGATCGTCATCCACGCCGGGGTTCGGAGCGATGGGCTTCCTTGTCCTGGCATTCGGGCTTGCATGAATGCCGCACGAAGTGAAGCGCTTGACGCAACGCGGAGCAAAGCTGCCGGACCAAGGAAACGACGAATCTGAGAATGATGAACGCGACAAACCCGGGCAATTCAAGTCCTGCCAGACAATCTCGAACCCTTACACCGGGGCCAACTTTTGGTACCTCCCGGGGGGCGAGTTCAAGGGAACATCAATTCGCACATATTCCAAACTGAACGCGATAGGATAAACGTCATATGGGCTACCTAAAGGAAAATCTCATTGGAAAAGAATTTCGATCCATTAAGTACCAAAACGGCAGTATCATGATCGCATTTGAGAGAGGTTCCATCGCAGTAAACACCAAAATTTCATGCTCTATCCGAGCATACATGGAGTCTATCAATATTATTGACGTTGTCACCGACTCCCAGTGGGTTTCCATTATATTCTCTGACAGATCTGAGATTCGCATATCAAGAGTAGTTGAGCACGGCCCTTCTCCGGAGAGCTTTGTCTATGATGGCGCGGACAACATAATCATAGTAGACAATGCTATAGAATAAGGTGATTAACTAATTGGCGCCGACGGTGTCAGAATAGTGGATAGTTTAACTTAAAACAAAAGATTGCGGGCGCATACCGGCTGTCGGCCCCGATCCTGACCTCGGCACCTCGTCCTATATCTATGACGGAGTAGCGGAATAGCAGTGACAGTGCACTTTTATCCTGTTCACTGTCCTCTTCGGCGAAGGGTTCGTCAACCAATGATGAAACCGGCCCCGCGCACAGACTCCTGACAGTCCCTTCCGGTAATCTTGAAACGGAGATAGGCGTCGATGCTGCGAGTGGGCAGCAGGATGCAACCATCGGCTCAGACAAAATGACGTTCAGAACGTCGGCAATCGTAGTCAGCCGATGCCTCAGCCTTGCGGCTTTACCACATCGGCAGGGCTGATTTCGAGCAGGTCGAGGGTGCGGCGTAACAGCTGCATCTCGCTCCCGGCAAGTTGCGAATCGGCCTTGGCGATCTCGGCCATATGGCGGGCGAGCAGCTTGCGCCGTTCGATGTCGAGGTCGCGAAACTGAGCGATGGCCTGCGAGCTGTTGGTCTCGTAGCCGAACTCGTTGAGATATTCGATAACGCTGTCGATGCTGGTTTCGGGAATGCCGAAGGCTTCCCGGCAGATACGCCTGAAGGCTGTCATTTCGCTTTCGCTGACCGATCCGTCGGCCAGGATCATGCGGAACAGCATCAGCAGTTCCGCCGACAGCACCGGATCGTCTGCGACCTTGCGCACGCCGGGATCGCCGTCGAAGATCGAGCGTATCTGGTCCAGCAATCCCATCGCCATCAGCCCCTTCCGATTCGTCGGGAAGGTAGCGCGGAATCGGCTTTGCGCAAACGGGGTGCGAAGGGTGGAACTGGGCAATCGCTTCAGGTTTTGAATTCGTCTCCTCACCCCTTTAGGGCGTTGGCGCTGCCCCTCACCTGCCTGCCGGCATCCTCTCCCCGTTTAGTGACGGGGAGAGGGCGCTCTCGTCACCGGTTTCGCCAATCGCAGACGCTGCAAGAAAAGGCGCCGACGTTGCGACCAGCCCTTTCTCCCCGTCACTATACGGGGAGAAATGCCCGGCAGGGCAATGAGGGGCGGCGGCGACATCGACAATTGGTGGTCTCCGCCACAATTTGGAAACTGTCATTCGTCTGAAGCGATTGCCCTTCGTGATCGAACTCGCGGCACCGTTCTGGCCACTCCCATAAAACTGCCGGCCAATCCGGCAAGCCCGCTGCGCTCATTGGTGTGTGACCGCGCGACTGATAGTATGCCGTTGTACGAATCATGTTGAGGAGGGACCGAACATGAATCTCAGTGCGCCTACCCAGCTTATTTTCATCATATCCCTTGTCATCGCCATCATCGGCGTTCTCGCCGCGCTTGGCGTTCTTGCGTTCATCCCTTTGAATGCCGCGTGGATTGTCGTCATCGCCTACATCGTGCTGGCCGCCGGCTGCCTGATGCGCGGCGCTTAAACACGTCCAGACAATTCAGAATCTCAGGCAACTCGGAGCGCCCGGCCACAAGCCGGGCGCTTTTGATTCTGCAGGATGGTCTGTTAGAATTCCTGGACGAGGGAAAGCACATGCCCGCCAGCGAAGACGGCAGCCGCCACGACGGCCCAGGGCTCGATCGGTTCGAGATGGTGCGGCGCGCGCCCAGTCATCGGCTTCAGGGCGCCGTCACCGACATATGCGGCTTTCGCGAAACCATGCCAGGCCATTTCCGCGCCATCGAATATGCCTCGCTGACCGTGCCGCTGGTCATCAGCTTTGCCGAACCCTTTGCCATCGGGCTCGGCAGGGACCCCGGCGACAATGACCGCTTCGCCAGTTTTGCCGCCGGCCTCTACGCCGGGCCGGTGGTGATCGAATCCTTCGGCGGCGCCTGTTGTGTGCAGATCAATTTCACCCCGCTTGGCGCTCGTCGCTTCTTCGGCCGGCCGATGAGCGAACTGACCGACCGCATGGTCGGCCTGGATGACGTGCTCGGCGCTGGAGGCGTCGCGCTTCGCGAAAGGCTTGGCAATGCGCCGGATTGGAGCTCACGCTTTGCCATCGCCGAGGCCTTCGTCGCCGACCGGTTGGCAACCACAGACGGCACTCAAGCCGAAATTGTCTGGGCCTATGAGACGATCGTCTCGACGAGTGGTCGGACCCGCATCTCGACGCTGGCCGAAAAGCTTGGCTGGAGCCGCAAGCATCTCGCCGGAAAATTTTCGGACGCGGTCGGCGTTGGACCCAAGACGCTCTCGCGCATCGTCCGCTTCAACCACGCGCTTTGCCTGTCGAGAAAGGCCAACAGCGATTGGGCCGACATCGCCGCCGACTGCGGCTATGCCGACCAGGCGCATCTGGTGCGCGAGTTTCGCGACCTCGCAGGCGTCACGCCGACGACTGTCGCCGTGAGGTAACATTTCTTCAAGACGCGCGACCGGCCTTCGCCCAGACTGGGTTGATCGACCAACACAGCGAAGGAGATCAGCCATGCCGAACACCACCGAAGCACCGCGGCTTTACCCGGCGCTGCGCTACAGAAATGCCGGCAAAATGATCGACTGGCTATGCGAGGCCTTCGGCTTCAGCGTCCGCGCCCGCTATGGCGAAGGCGACGTGGTGCACCATGCCGAACTCGCATTCGGCTCCTCGATCATCATGCTCGGCACGGCCCGCGACGATGCCTATGGAAAGATGGTCGGCGCGCCCGGCTCGGGCGGCGGCAAGTCGATCTATGTCGCGGTCGCTGACGCCGACGCGGCATACGCTCGGGCAAAAACCGCCGGCGCCGAGATTCTGGAAGAGCTCACCGACCGCGACTATGGCAGCCGCGAATTCATCTGCCGCGATCCGGAAGGCAATGTCTGGTCGTTCGGCACCTACTGGCCGAAGGCTGACGAAGCCGCCAGCTAACGCGCCAGCCCGAAAATCGCGTCGCAGTCGAGGTGGGTTTCCAGTTCGGCTGCGATCTCGTCCAGTGCCCGTTCGACCTCGGCGCGGTAGTCGATGCCGCCGCCCTTGACGCCGAGGCTTTCGAGGAATTTCGCCCGGAAGGCGTCGGCGGAAAACAGCCCGTGCATGTAGGTGCCTGACACCTTGCCGTCGGCGGAGATGGCGCCGTCATCGACGCCGTTGATAACGGCGGATGGCCGCAGCGTGTCCGGACCGGTGGTGCGGCCGAGATGGATTTCATAGCCCTCGAGCGGCAGATCGAACGGCACCGAGCGCGCGCTGACATTGCGCACTGTCTTTTCCGGCTCCATCACCGTTTCGACGTTGAGCAGGCCGAGGCCTTGCGTCTCGGTAACGCTGCCCTCGATGCCGTCTGGATCGCGCACGCTATGGCCGAGCATCTGGAAGCCGCCGCAAATGCCGACGATGTGGCCACCGCGTTTCCTGTGCGCGGCAAGGTCGCGGTCCCAGCCGTTCTCGCGGAATTTCACGAGATCGCCGATCGTCGACTTCGAGCCGGGAATGACCACCAGACCCGCATCCTGCGGCCAGCGCTGGCCAGGCGGCACGAACACCACCTCGACCTGCGGTTCGGCCTTGAGCGGGTCGAGGTCGTCGAAATTGGCGATGCGCGAGAGCATCGGCACGGCGATCTTCAGCGCGCGCTTCTCGCCGGACGCCAACCGATCGAGCACGACGGAATCCTCCGACGGCAGCCGCGCCGCCGCCTTCAGCCACGGCACGACGCCAAAACAGCGCCAGCCGGTGAACTTTTCGATCGCCTCGATGCCGTCATCGAACAGCGAGACATCGCCACGGAACTTATTGATGAGATAGCCGACGATCATTCGCCGATCCTCGTCCGGCAGGATCAGATGGGTGCCGGCGATCGAGGCGATGACGCCGCCGCGATCGATATCGCCGACCAGGATCACCGGCACGCCGGCGCGCGTCGCAAAGCCCATATTGGCAATGTCACGGCTCCTGAGATTGATCTCGGCCGGCGAGCCGGCGCCCTCGACAATGACCAGATCGGCGCCCTCGCCGACCTTTGCCCAAGAGTCCAGCACCGCATCCATAAGCCGGCCCTTCAGCGCCTGGTAGTCGCGCGCCCGCGCCTCGCCGAACACCTTGCCCTGCACGACGACTTGAGCGCCGACATCGGTCTGCGGCTTGAGCAGCACCGGGTTCATGTGGATGGTGGGCGGCACGCCGCAGGCGATCGCCTGCAGCCATTGGGCGCGGCCGATCTCACCGCCACCTGAAACGCCTGGAATATCGGCGACAGCCGCGTTGTTCGACATGTTCTGCGGCTTGAACGGCCGCACTTTCAAGCCGCGCTTCTTCGCCGCGCGGCAAAGACCGGCGACGAGCACCGTCTTGCCGACATCCGAACCCGTGCCCTGCAGCATGATCGCCTTGGCCATATCAGTCCCTGCCCTGCGCAACGGTTCCGGTGATCGTCGACTTGGCTGCCAGTGGCCCGCCGCGCCAGAGATAGAGCGCCATCAGTGGCTCCTTGCCGGTGCGCATGGCGTGGCTGACGTCAGAGGCATGGTGGATCACCTCGCC
The DNA here is from genome assembly GCF_040321065.1 of Mesorhizobium sp. M0563. Lineage (NCBI taxonomy): Bacteria > Pseudomonadati > Pseudomonadota > Alphaproteobacteria > Hyphomicrobiales > Phyllobacteriaceae > Mesorhizobium > Mesorhizobium sp. M0563. Next base: position 284,196 of record NZ_JAMYQV010000001.1, on the reverse strand, counting down.
CGCCGCTCGAAGGCGAAAACCGCCATCGCCCATGCGCCATTCGGTGCCGCCGGTAAGCGGGACGTAGATCTCCTCCGCGACATGGTGGTGATCGGGGTAGACGATGTCGGGCCCAAGGATCAGCAGGCCGGCCGCGACCTCTTCATTGACGAAATGACCGCGCGTGCTGAATACCTCCAGCCAGCCGTAGTTGTCGATGAATGTCTTGCCGAAATCCGCCTCGCTGTAGGTCTGGCCCCAGTGCAGATCGCCGCGACGCTCCGCAACCAGCCGAACCAGCGGCTTGGCCGCAGCGGGAGCGAGTTCGACGATACGGTCGAGCAGGACGAGACAAGGCAGTGCATGCGGTTCGAGCGGCCGGCTTGGCATGTCCCAGCCGATTCGGGCCACGGCGTCGCGCACCAGCGCATCATCGAACGTCTGGAGATAGGCATGGAAGCGTCCAAGCAGTTCGTCGAAATTTGTCGTCACACTTTGCTCCAAAGCGCATTCGCACACAGCGGCTGCGCAGACGGTCGGGTTGCGCGGCGGCATCATTGGTCTAGATTGGACGGCGCGCAAAGCCAAAAACGACAGGCCAGCAGGCCGGAAACATCAGGGAGCACGCCATGGACGCCGCTGTCGATGCGGGCACCAGCCAGTTCGAACTCAACGAGGACCAGCGCGCCATCCAAGAGATGGCCGAGGCCTTCGCCGCCGATCGTGTGGCGCCGAACGCACTCGACTGGGATCGCAACAAATATTTCCCCGCCGACGTGATCCGCGAGACCGGCCCGCTCGGCCTTGGCGGCATCTATGTCCGCGACGATGTCGGCGGCTCGGGGCTCGGCCGGCTCGACGCCGTGCTGATCTTCGAGGCGCTTTCGCGTGCCGATCCGGCGTTTTCCGCCTTCATCTCGATCCACAACATGGCAGCATCGATGATCGACCGCTTCGGCAGCGACGAGCAGCGCCGGCGCTTCCTGCCCAAACTGACCTCGATGGAATGGCTGGCAAGCTACTGCCTGACCGAGCCGGGCTCGGGCTCGGATGCGGCGGCGCTGAAGACGCGCGCGGTCAAAAGCGGCAGTGACTATGTGCTGAACGGCGCCAAGCAGTTCATCTCCGGTGCCGGCGACAGCGACCTCTATGTCGTCATGGCGCGCACCGGCGCCGACGGGCCGAAAGGCATTTCCACCTTCGTCGTGTCGAACGATGCGCCCGGCCTTTCCTTCGGCGCCAACGAACACAAGATGGGCTGGCACATGCAGTCGACCCGCCAGGTCGTCTTCGAGGACTGCAAGGTGCCGGCGGAAAACCTTTTGTCGGCAGAAGGCGCCGGCTTCGGCATCGCCATGGCCGGGCTCGACGGCGGCCGCTTGAACATCGCCGCCTGTTCGCTCGGCGGCGCGCAATCGGCACTCGACAAGGCTCTCGCCTACACCGCCGAGCGCAAGGCCTTCGGCTCGAAGATCAACCAGTTCCAGGCGCTGCAGTTCAAGCTCGCCGACATGGAGACCGAATTGCAGGCAGCACGCATCTTCCTCTACACCGCCGCCTCGAAGCTCGACCGCAAGGCGCCGGATGCCGGAAAATGGTCGGCGATGGCCAAGCGCTTCGTCACCGACACCGGCTTCAACGTCGCCAATGACGCCCTGCAGCTGCATGGCGGCTATGGCTATCTGCACGATTACGGCATCGAGAAGCTGGTACGGGACCTGCGCGTCCACCAGATCCTCGAAGGCACCAACGAGATCATGCGCGTCATCATCGCTCGCGCGCTGATCGAACGGTAAGGCAGTAGGCAGTAGGCAGTAGGCAGTAGGCAGTAGGCAGTAGGCAGGAAGATGACCGGCAAGATCAATTCGTACAAGGATCTTATCGTATGGCAGCAGGCGATGGATCTGGCCGTCATCACCTACTCCTTGACCAAGGCATGGCCAAAAGAAGAATTGTATGGGTTGACCAGCCAAATTCGCCGCTCAGCAACCTCTATTCCTGCAAACATCGCGGAAGGTTATGGTCGAGACAACAGAGGCTCCTATCAGCAATTTCTCAGGATAGCCCAAGGATCGTTGAAGGAGTTCGAGACACACCTTCAGATCGCTGAACGCATTGGCCTTGCCACGCATGACCAAGCTTATCACGTACTGTTAGCGACCGAGGGCATCGGAAAAATGCTTCGCCAACTTATTAGCAAACTTGCGCCCGAATAGGTCGCCTACTGCCTACTGCCTACTGCCTACTGCCTACTGCCTGCCTTACCCAAACCGCGGAGTGCCATTATGACCACCATCGCCTTCATCGGCCTCGGCAATATGGGAAATCCGATGGCCGCCAACCTGGTCAAGGCCGGGTATGCCGTGCACGGCTTCGACCTGGTGCCGGAAAACCTCGTCATCGCCAGGGAGCACGGCGTCGTCATCATGGCCAATGCCGTTGCGGCGGTAAAGGATGCCGATGCGGTCATCACCATGCTGCCGGCCGGCAAGCATGTGCTGTCGGTTTACGCAGACATCGCGGCCAAGGCGAAAAAAGGCGCGTTGTTCATCGATTCCTCGACCATCGACGTCGAGTCGGCGCGAAAGGCCCATGCCACCGCGGCCAAGCACGGATTGCTGACGATCGACGCGCCGGTCTCCGGCGGGACGGGCGGTGCGGCGGCCGGCACGCTGACCTTCATGGCCGGCGGTTCGAAGGACGCCTTCGCCAAGGCCGAACCGATCCTCAAGCCAATGGCCGGCCGCATCGTTCATTGCGGCGACGACGGCGCCGGGCAGGCGGCGAAGATCTGCAACAACATGATTTTGGGCATTTCGATGATCGGCGTTGCCGAGGCCTTCGTGCTGGCGGAAAAGCTCGGCCTGTCGCACCAGGCGCTGTTCGACGTCGCCTCGACCTCGTCCGGCCAGTGCTGGTCGCTGACCACTTACTGCCCGGTGCCCGGCCCTGTGCCGACATCGCCCGCCAACAATGGCTATAAGCCCGGGTTTGCAGCGGCACTGATGCTGAAGGACCTGAAACTGTCGCAGGAGGCCGCACAGAGCGTCGGTGCGGCAACGCCGCTCGGCGCCGAGGCAGCCCAGCTTTATGCGCTGTTCAACGCACAAGGCAATGCCGGCGCGGATTTTTCCGGCATCATCAATTTCCTGCGCGGTGACCCTGCGTAAGGTCAAATTTCATAGTTTTCGATCTGCCCAAAGCGGAAAGTCGGCAAATTTAGGTTTGCTTAAGCTCTTGCTAACCCTGCAGTAACGATGTGCGTTTAAAACGGATTGCGAGGCGGACATCCGCCCGGCGCTCCGGATCAGGTCTCGCGTACCGGAGCCCGTAAGTTTCGCCGTAAGTTTCGCAAGTGTATTGTTGGCGAAGCACCATGCGTATCTGGCAAAGCCGCGTTCCGATGGAGCGCGGTTTTTGCGTTTTCGCCATGTCGTCGGAGCTATATTCCGATTGCCGCGTCGCTGATGCGGCCCTTCGGTGCTGTCTCAGTTTGAATTTCCGCTCACGACCCCCACATGAATTTCGGCTCGCTACCATTTCCACCGAGCGGGCTCGAAAGCTTGAAGGCAACCCAGTTGCAGACATAGTCGCGAAGACTATTTCATTAGAGGCTATACGGCCGCACGAATCTCTTCACATATTGAGGTCCCGCAATGGCGCACGAGCCTCGAAAAAGACCATTGTTCCGCAAGCTCGATAATCATCTATTGCGCGTGAGCGACCTCGATGCAGCCGTATCGTTCTATGGGGATCGTCTCGGTCATGCGCTCGTTTGGCGGGACGATGAAGCCGCCGGCTTTGCGCTGCCTGAAACCGATGCGGAGCTGGTTGTCCATCTTCATATCGGTCCCGAGACCGACATCCTGGTCGATAACGTGGACGACGCGTTTGAGGAATTCTTGGCCGCCGGCGGTGAGGCTGTGCAACCGCCATTCGAGATCTCGGTCGGGCGGTGCGCCCGTGTCCGCGATCCTTTCGGCAACATTGTTGTGATCTTGGACCAATCGAAAGGGATGTTGGTCACTGACGCGAAGGGGCACGTCATCGGTGTCAAGGCGGGCCAGTGATCACGCGTGGTCGTCGATACTGCCAACAGCCTCGCCTGGCGAACTCTTCGCCATAAAGCGGCATTCAAACTCCGGGCGCCCGATTACCGGACGCCCGGCGATCGTTCCATCTTACCGCTTGCGCAAATCTGCTTCGGCCAGGTCGAGCGCCCTGGCGATGCGGTCGCAGGCCATGTCGATCGTCTCGCGCGTCCAGATCAGCGGCGGCGACAGGATCATCGTGTCGCCGGTGGCGCGCAGCATCATGCCTTGGGCAAGGGCGTGGTCGCGAACCATCACCGCCGCGCTGCCGGCCGGCAGGAAGCGCTCCTTGGTCACCTTGTCCTTGACGATCTCGATCGCCCCCATCAGCCCGAACGAGCGCACCTCGCCAACCAGATCATGCCCACCGAAACGTTCCTGCAGCGCCTTGGCGAAGTAAGGCCCGGTGTCGTTCCTGACGCGCTCGATCAGGCCCTCGCGCTCGATGATCTCGAGGTTCTTCAGCGCCACCGCGCAGGCCACCGGATGCCCGGCATAGGTGTAGCCGTGATAGAATTCGCCGCCCTTTTCGACCAGCGTCGCCGCGATGCGGTCGCCGACAAGCAGCGCCGACAGCGGCTGATAGCCGGAGGTCAGCGCCTTGGCCGTGGTGATGGTGTCGGGCTCGACGTCGAAGGCTTGTGCGGCGAACCATTCGCCGGTGCGGCCATAGCCGGTGATAACCTCGTCCAGCATCAGCAGTACATCATATTTGCGGCAAATGCGCTGCACTTCCGGCCAATAGCTCATCGGCGGGATCTTCACCCCGCCTGCCCCCATCACCGGCTCGCCGATGAAGGCGGCGACCTTGTCGGCGCCAGCTTCGAGGATCGCGTCCTCGACCGCTTTTGCCGCGCGCAGGCCGAAATCATGGTCGCTTTCGCCGGGCAGTGCCAGCTCATAGGCATAGGGCATCATCACATGGACGATGTTGGGCACGGCGCCGCCGAGCTGGTTGTGCATCAAATCCATGCCGCCGAGCGAGGCACCGGCTATGGTCGAGCCGTGGTAGCCCATCTTGCGCGAGATGATGCGGTTCTTCTCGGGGCTGCCTTCCAGCACCCAATAGTGGCGGACGAGGCGCAGCGCCGTGTCGTTGGCCTCCGAACCGGATGAGCCGTAGAACACCTGGTTGATGTGCCTTGGCGCGATCTCCGCCAGCTTTTTCGACAGCAGAACCGGCGTCGGCGTCGAGCATTTGAAGAAGGAGTTGTAGTAGGGCAATTCCTTCATCTGGGCGTAGGCGGCGTCGGCAAGCTCGTCGCGGCCGTAGCCGACATTGACGCACCATAGCCCGGCCATGCCGTCGAGGATTTCCGTCCCTTCGGCATCGTAGATGAACGGACCGTTGGCGTGAGTGATGATGCGCGAGCCGCTCTCGCGCATCTCCTTGTGGTCGGTGAACGGATGAAGGTGATGCGCGGCATCGATCTGCTGAAGCTGCTTCAGCGAATAATTCTGGTAGGTCATGTCTGGTCTTTCCTCTTGAACCAATCCGGCAGCTTTCGCGCCGGGGCGGATTCGTTAGAGGACAGCGGGCGGCGAATAGCCGATACGGGCGCACAGCCGCAACAGCTCGGCGCGAAGCGTGCGCGGCGACGGCGTCACCGCCACCCCAAATGCGCACCCCGATTTCGCCAGCCGAGCCATGCATGTACCTTAGGCTGCCTCCAGCCCTCAGTTCAAGCCGTACCGGTCAAGCGATGTCGGTCAATTGGTGCCAGTCAGGGCCCGCTGCAGGAAGACGTACTTCATCGCCGCCTGTGCGGCCTGCGGCCGCCGATCGCCGCGCCCGCCATGCCCGCCCTCGGTCTCTTCGAAGAACAGCGTCTTGCCATGGCCCGCCGCCTGCAGCCGCGCCGCCATCTTGCGGGCATGGCCGGGATGGACGCGGTCGTCGGCAGTCGAGGTCGTCAGCAGTACCGGCGGATAGGCTGCATCCGTGTCTACATGCTGGTAGGGCGAATAGGAGGCGAGCCAAGCTGCCTCTTCCGGCTTCGCCGGATCGCCATACTCGGCCATCCATGACGCGCCGGGCGGCAGCTCGGTGTAACGCAGCATGTCGAGCAGCGGCACGTCGATGATCACCGCGCCGAACAATTCCGGGCGTTGCGTCAGCGAGACGCCAGTCAGCAAGCCCCCGTTCGAACCGCCCTGGATGCCCAGCGTGGCCGGTGTGGCGATGCCGCGTTTGACCAGATCTTGCGCCACCGCTGCGAAATCGTCGAATGCATTCTGGCGATTGGCCTTGAGCGCCGCCTGGTGCCAGTTCGGGCCGAACTCGCCGCCGCCGCGGATGTTGGCCTGCACATAGGCATTGCCCTTCTCCAGCCACAGCCTGCCGCGCACGCCGGCATAGCCGGGCAGCAGCGGCACTTCGAAGCCGCCATAGCCGTAAAGCAATGTCGGCACCGGCCCGTCCTGGTCGCGCCGCCTGACGACGAAGTACGGGATCATCGTGCCGTCCTTCGAGCGCGCCTCGAACTGTTCGGAGACCAGGGACGACGCATCGAAGCGCGCCGGCTGCGACTTCACCGTTGCCAGCGCCGCGGCATTATCGTCCGACCAGATGATCGAGCTCGGCGTCAGGAAATCGGTGAAGGAGAAGGAGACGCTGGAGCCGAAATGCTCGGCATGGCTGATGCCGACATTGCCGTTTTCGGGCAATGCAACGGGCTTGAACTCCCAGCCGCTGTCGCTGCGCTCGCCGGCGATGACCTTGCCGCGCACATTGTCCATCAAATTGATGAACAGCCGGGCCTGCGTGCGGGCGATGCCGGCGATCGAGACACGGTGCGCCGGCTCGAGCACGATATCGATGGATCCGAACAGACCGGTTTCGATCCAGCGCTCGAAATCGAGTGAATAGAGCCCGTCGGGCTTGCACAGCGTGCCGTCCGGCGCCGTCCACGGGGTACGCACGCCGAAGACAAGCTGGCCCTTGAACAGCGCCGTATCGGTGACGTCGTCCGGCAACGGGATGCGCCGGTTCTCGCCAGAAGGCAGCCGCAGGAAACTGTGCGAGGCGAAGAAGTCGAGCGTCCGGGCCAGGAAGACGTGGCGCCTGTCACCGTCGAATTCGACGGATCCGCCGGCGGCGAGATCCTGCTTCAGCGCCTCGAAGATCGGCATCGCCGCTTCCAGTGGCGTGCCGCGCCGCCAGAGCTTGACCACGCGCGGATAGCCGGACTGGGTCTTGTCGTCCTCCTCGAAGGCGGCGGAAACGATGACCGTGTCCTCGTCCAGCCAGCTGAAGTTCGATTTCGAGGCGGGAGCACGAAAGCCACCCTCGACGAAGGACCTGCTTTCGATATCGAATTCGCGCATCTCGCTGGCATCGCCGCCATCCGGCGACAGGCTGAGCAGGCAGCGGCTGAAATCGGGGTAAAGCCGGCTGGCGCCGCTGAACACCCATTTCACCCCCTCTTCCGCCGCCAGACTGTCGAAGTCAATGATCGTCTGCCAATCCGGCTTGTCGGTCTTGTAGGACGCGACGGTGGTGCGCCGCCAGAGGCCGAGTACGTTCGTGCGGTCCTGCCAGAAATTATAGACATGGCCGTTGATAGCGGCCCCGACGGCGATGTTATCCTCGGCCGTCATCAGGTCGAGCGCGGTCTGGAACGTTGCCTGGTAGGACGGGTCACCCTGCAATTCGGCGACAGTGATTTCATTCTGGCGATGAACCCAGTCGAGCGCTCGCTGGTCAGTCCTGCCCTCCAGCCAGAGGAAGGGATCTTCGGCCGCCGGATCCGGTTGGGCCTGGCTGTTCAATTTGGTCATGAGGTCTCCGGTTGAGTCGGGCGTCGGCATCGCCAAGATCGACACGGGGCCGCTAATATTCAAGTCATTGCGTCAGAACGGCGACTTCAGGCATTCACACCATCCGCCTTCGAATGACCGTTACAAGCCCCAGCGCCAGGCAAATGGCGCCAAGCGTGAGCGGCAGGCCGCCTGCGCCAACAACATCCATGGCGCCGCCCGCCAGCGGCGGCACGGCGATGCCGCCGACGCCCCACATCAGCGAAAAGGCGGCGTTGCCGGCGACCAGCGCCGAGCCGGTGAACCGCTCGCCGAGCTCGATGATCGACATCGTGTAGATGCCGTAGGAAACCGCACCCCAGATGAAGACGCATGGCCATATGAGCGGCGTCTCGATGAGAACCGGCAACAGCACGCATCCGAGCACCGTCACCGCCACACAGATGAACCGCACCAGCCGCGCCGTCAGTCGTTCCGCCAACAGGCCGAGCGGCACCTGCATAGCGATGTTGCCGGCGATCATCACCGACAGCAGCGCCGACATGCGCGCTTCGGCGATGCCGTAATGCGTTCCGTAGACCGGCAGCAAGGCGAGCACTGCCTGTTCGAAACCGGCGGCCACCACGACCGCCGACAACAGCAGCCACGCCTGCGGCACGAATCCCAGCACCGAAACCCGGTGCCCGCTCTCGTCGACCCTCGGCAGCCGTGCCAGCACCGAGGCAAGGCAGGCGCCGCAAAACAGGAATGCGCCGATGCCGACCAGAAACGGCGGCCATCCCACGGTGCCGACCGCAAGCAGGCACAGCGGCCCCGCCGCAAAGCCCGCCGAAATGATCGTCGAATAGATGCCCATGACGCGGCCGCGGCGTGCTGGCGGCGCCAGTGCAATCACCCAGACTTCGCTCAGCACGTAGAGCGGGTTGGTGACCCCACCGATCAAAAAGCGCAGCGGAAACCACAGATAGACATTTTGCGTCCAGCCGATCAGCGCCAGCACCAGCGCGGAAAGTGCCGCGCAAGTAAGCGCGGTGCGCCCGGCCCCGAAACGGCGCGCCAGCGCTGGAACCAACGGCGAGGAGACGATGAAGCCGATCGGCGTCATTGCCGCCGACAGGCCGATCATGGCCGGCGAGACGCCCTGGCGCTGCAGGATGAAGCTCAACAGCGGGTAGCTCAGCCCTTGCGCAATGGCGAACACCGAGACAGTCGCGATCACGCCGGTGATCGCCGCCCATTGCACTGCCTCGCCGCTGTTCTGTTCCGCCCGGTCCATGATGCAGGATTAGCGTTTCGGTTCCGTCGCAGTAAGCACCGGCACCGAAAACCGCTTGCGCCAGCCGGAACGCGATCAAGAGGCTGACGATCCCGCCGGCTGCCCCCAGGGCATGTCGCTTCCCTCGTCCTAGTGGTCGCCGCCTCCGCAATGGCCGGACGGCCGGCAGTCCATTATGCCGCCGCATTGCCGCAGCGTACGAGGACTATCATGACCGCCGCCCTTCAGCCCGCCGAACCGGCACTGGCAAACGACCGCGCCCGTCGCGGCGGCCGCGCGGGGAAGCGTGCCGGCGGATCGGCGGTGTTCGAGCAGCCGCCGTTTCGCCAGTTGAAGAACCCGCTGACGCCGACCCGGCTGGTTTCCGACGACGAGCTGGAATCCATCCACCTCGCCTCTCTGCGGGTGCTGCGGGAAATCGGCGTCGACGTGCTGCATGACGAAGCCCGGCGCATCATGAAGGCGCATGGCGCCGATGTCCGCGAAGGCAGCGAGCGGGTGCGCTTCGACAGCGACATGATCCTGGAACTGGTTGCGCACTGCCCGCCGGAATTCACCATCCACGCCCGCAACCCGGCGCATAATGTGCGCTTCGGTGGCGATAATCTGATCATCTCGATGATGGCGTCGGCACCCAATTGCTCCGACGTCGACCGCGGCCGCCGGCCGGGCAACCAGCAGGACTACCGCAACTTTCTCAAGCTTGCGCAGATGCACAACATATTGAATTGCACGGGCGGTTATCCGGTCGAGCCGATCGACATCCATCCGTCCGTGCGACACCTCGAATGCATCCGTGACCTCGCCACGCTGACCGACAAAATGTTCCACATCTATTCGCTCGGCAAGGAGCGCAACGTCGACGGCATCGAGATCACCAGGATCGCACGTGGCATTAGCCACGAGCAACTGCTCGCAGAGCCGTCGGTATTCACCATCATCAACACCAATTCGCCGCTCAAGCTCGACGTGCCGATGATGGAAGGCATCATCCAGATGTCGAGCAAGGGTCAGGTGGTCGTCGTGACGCCGTTCACCCTGTCCGGCGCCATGGCACCGGTGACGATTGCCGGCGCGCTGGTGCAACAGAATGCCGAGGCGCTGTCCGGCATCGCCTTCGCACAGATGGTGCGCAAGGGCGCGCCTGTCGGCTACGGCGGCTTCACCTCGAATGTCGACATGAAGTCCGGCGCGCCGGCCTTCGGCACGCCGGAATATATGAAGGCGCAGCTGGTCGGCGGCCAGCTCGCCCGCCGCTACAACATCCCCTACCGCACCTCCAACACCTGCGCCGCCAACACCGTCGACGCGCAAGCCGCCTATGAAAGCGTGTTCTCGCTGTGGGGTGCCATCCAGGGCGGCGGTAATCTGATGATGCATGCCGCCGGCTGGCTCGAAGGCGGCCTGCGCTGCTCCTATGAGAAGACCATCCTCGACATAGACCTGTTGCAGATGGTCGCCGAGTTCCTGACGCCGCTCGATCTTTCCGACGAGGCGCTCGGTTTCGACGCCATCCAGTCGGTCGGCCCCGGCGGCCATTTCTTCGGCACCCAGCACACGCAGGACCGCTACAAGACCGCCTTCTATGCGCCGATCATTTCGGACTGGCGCAATTTCGAGAGTTGGGCGGAGGCTGGGTCACCGACCGCGCTCGAAAAAGCCAATCGCGTCTGGAAGGAGCGGCTGGCCTCCTATGAAGAGCCTTATATGGACCCGGCGATCCGCGAGGAGCTCAATGCTTTCGTCGACAAGCGCCGGGCCGAAGGCGGCGCCCCGACCGATTTCTGATCATCTGATGAGTAGTCGACCCCCACTCCGTCGGGCTTCGCTCGACACCTCTCCCCCGATCGACGGGGTAGAGGAAGGGCGCGAAACGATTCCAGTTGGCGCCCTTCCTTTCCCCCCGGAGGGGGGAGAGGTGGCGCCGCGAAGCGGCGACGGAGTGGGGGAAGCCGTTCATGAAACGCGCAGCCGCCGCAAAACAGGCACAACCCAGCGAGCGCGTAGCCTGCGGCAAGCAGGCAATCAGGCCGAAGCACTGCTTTGGCCTGAACTAAAGGCGCGCAAGCTTGGCGGCTATCGCTTTACGCGTCAGTTCTCCATCGGCGCCTTTTTTGCAGACTTTGTCTGCCGCGAAAAATGGCTTGTTGTTGAAGTCGACGGACAACAGCACGCCGGCAGTTCATATGACCGCCGCCGCGATGATTTCATGCGCGCCCAAGACTACTCGATCCTGCGTCTTTGGAGCCATGACGTCCTGAAACATCGTACTTCCGTCTGTGAAACCATTCTTGCCGCGCTTGATGGCAGGCTGGCCGAAAACATCGCTGTATTCGATCTCCGCTTTGTTTTCGCGCCCCGCTCACTCGATTCAATCTCTTCAAAAACGGAACTATCTTCATGAAATCTCATGCAAAAGCGGTTGTTATCGGCGGCGGCGTCGTTGGCTGCTCGGTGCTCTATCATCTGGCCAAGGCCGGCTGGACCGACATCATGCTGATCGAGCGTTCGGAGCTCACCTCCGGCTCGTCCTGGCATGCGGCGGGCGGCTTTCATACGCTGAACGGCGATCCCAATGTCGCCAAGCTGCAGGCCTATACGGTGCAGCTTTACAAGGAGATCGAGGAGATTTCCGGCCAATCCTGCTCGCTGCACCTGACCGGCGGCGTCATGATGGCCGACACGCCCGAGCGCATGGACTTCCTTCGCCTCGCCCATGCCAAGGGCCGCTATCTCGGCATGGACACCGAACTGATCACGCCGTCCGAAGCCAAGGCGATGTTCCCGCTGATGGACGAGACGAATTTCGTCGGCGCTATGTGGGACCCAGTCGAGGGCCACCTCGACCCTTCCGGCACCACCCACGCCTATGCCAAAGCCGCCCGGAAGCTCGGCGCCGAGATCGTGCTGCGCAACCGCGTCGTCGAACTGACGCAGGAGGTCGACGGCACCTGGAACGTCGTCACCGAGCAAGGCACGATCAAAGCCGAGCATGTCGTCAACTGCGGCGGCCTGTGGGCGCGCGAGATCGGTCGCATGGTCGGCGTCGAGCTGCCGGTGCTGGCGATGGAGCACATGTATCTCCTGACCGAGCCGATGCCGGAAGTCGAGGAATTCAACAAGTCGACTGGGCGCGAGATGATCGGCGTGCTGGATTTCAAGGGCGAGATCTACACCCGCCAGGAACGCAACGGCATCCTGCTCGGCACCTATGAAAAAGCCTGCAAGCCGTGGTCGCCGGTCAACACGCCATGGGATTTCGGCCACGAGCTGCTGCAGCCCGACATCGACCGCATCGCGCCGTCGCTCGAGATCGGCTTCAAGCATTTTCCCGGCATCGAGAAAGCCGGCATCAAGCAGATCATCAACGGCCCCTTCACCTTCGCGCTCGACGGCAACCCGCTCGTTGGCCCTGTGCAGGGCCTGACCAATTTCTGGTGCGCCTGCGCCGTCATGGCCGGCTTCAGCCAAGGCGGCGGCGTCGGCTTGGCGCTGTCGAACTGGATGGTCCATGGCGACCCCGGCTTCGACGTCTGGGGCATGGACGTTGCGCGCTTCGGCGAATGGGCAACGCTGCGCTATACCAACGCAAAGGTGCGCGAAAATTATTCGCGCCGTTTCTCCATCCGCTTTCCCAACGAGGAATTGCCGGCGGCAAGACCGGCGCAGACGACCCCGCTTTACGACACCATGCTCGCCAACAACGCCGTCATGGGCGACAGCTGGGGTCTCGAAACCCCGCTCTGGTTCGCGCCGAAAGGCTCGGAGCCGAAGGGCATCGTGTCCTTCCACCGCTCGAATGATTTCGGCGCGATCGGCGAGGAAGTGTGCGCCACCCGCGAGAGGGTCGGCGTCACCGAGATCGCCAACTTCGCCAAATACGAAGTCTCCGGACCTGGGGCCGAGGATTTCCTCAACCGGCTGATGACCAACCGCATGCCGAAGACCGGCCGCATCGTGCTGACGCCGATGCTGAACGAGTTCGGCAGACTGATCGGCGACTTCACCATCGCCAAGGCGGGCGAAGAACGCTTCATGATCTGGGGTTCTTCGGCCGCGCAAAAATATCACATGCGCTGGTTCGAGAAGCATCTGCCGAAGGACGGTCCAAGGGCGTCGGAGGTGCGCATCCACCGCTTCGACCAGACGCTGGTTGGCCTCTCCATCGCCGGGCCGAAATCGCGCGACCTGCTGCAGAAACTGGTCGACGTCGACATCTCGACCAAGGCCTTCCGCTTCATGGATTTCCGCGAGATGGCGGTCGGCGGCGCGCCCTGCATGGTCAACCGCATCACCTACACCGGCGATCTCGGCTATGAGATCTGGATGGCGCCGGCCTATCAGCGTCTGGTCTACAAGGCGATCAACGAGGCCGGCGAAGAGTTCGGACTTGTTGATTTCGGCATGCGCGCCCTGCTCTCGATGCGGCTTGAAAAGAACTTTCCGACCTGGTTCCGCGAGCTACGTCCGATCTACGGACCGTTCGAAGGTTCGATGGACCGCTTTATCAAGCTGGAGAAGAACGATTTCATCGGCCGCGAGGCAGCGGCCAAGGAACAGGCGGCAGGGCCGAAGCTGCGCCGCGTTTCCTTTATCGTCGATGCTGCGGATGCCGACGTCATGGGCGACGAGCCGATCTGGGCCAAGGTCGGCGACAAGGATTTCGGCACGGTAGAAAAGCCGCATGGCTATGGCGCGCCGCGCTTCGACGCGGGCGGCAAGGAAGTGCGCGGCTCGAACGCCGCTGAAGGCGCGTCTGCCGTGCGCGGTATTGTCGACGGCAACTGGCGCGTGGTCGGCTGGGTCACCTCCGGCGGCTATGCGCATTATGTCGAGAAGTCGATGGCGCAAGGCTACGTACCGGCAGTGCTTGCCGAAAACGAGAGCGCCGGGCTGTTCGAGATCGAGATCCTTGGACACCGGCGGTCGGCGCGCATCAACGTCGAGCCGCCCTTCGATCCGAGTGGCGAAAAGATGCGAACGTAGGTGCAGCCAGCCGGTCGCATTGTGCGGAGCACGCTCTTCATGCTAGCCCAGCCGGCAACTGTGCCGGCAGGGGCGATGAGACTTCCTTGAAGTACGACATGAAATGGGCCGAGTGGCTGGCCGAGGGACGGATCGGCCCCTTCCCGGCGGCGATCGTCATGGTCGCGGCTTATTTTGCCTTGCAGACCATCATACTGTCCCTGTTGAGCTCTTGGGCGGGAACCGGCGTCGGCATCGACGATGCGGAGCAGCTGATCTATGTACCGTATCTCTGGGCTGGATATGGCGGCTCGCAACCACCTCTCTACACCTGGATCAATTGGCTGGCCGCGCATGTTTTCGGCACCAGTATCTTCACGCTGAAGCTCGTCAAATACTCAGTGCTGTTCCTCGCCGCCTGCAGCGTGTTCGCCGCCATGCGGCGGTTCGGCTACACCAAGGCGACAGCGGCGGCGGCCATGTTCGGCCTGTTTACGATCCCGCAGGTCGTCTGGGAATCGCAGCGCGCTTTGTCGCATTCCGTCGCCGTCGTCGGCTTCTGCTCGCTGCTCCTGCTCACCATGGCCTATCTTCTCGAGCGGCGTAGCATGATTGCCTATGCGGCGTTTGGCCTGGCCACGGCGGCGGCAATTCTTGCCAAGTATAACGATGTCTTCCTCGTGGTGGCCCTTGTTGCGGCAGCGCTGTCGCTGCGCGAATTGCGCAGCGCCATCCTTGATCCAAAGTTCGCAATCAGCATAGCGGTCGCGATATTGGTGCTGGCACCAACCACCTATTGGAGCCTCATGCATCCCGCCGATTTATTGTCGAGAGGCGAGAAGTTCGGAATAGACCCGCAACAAGGGCGCATCGCGGCGGCCTTTGTCGGCGCCGGCAAGTTTGTCATGGGGACCTTCAATTTCGCGGTCTTGCCGGTGCTCGTTTCCGCGCTGGCCTTCGGGGTGGCGAAGTTCCGTTTCTCCGAGCGGCACCCGAAACGTCCGGCCAGGGAAATTCTGTTGTGGCGTAGCTTGGCGCTCGGCTTGGCTATGCTGGCAATACTTGTGCTGGCCACCGGCGTGACGGTTGTCAAGGACCGCTGGCTGCTGCCGGTCCTGTTCATGTTGCCGCTGGCCATCGTCGCCACTATGGAACGGCTGGCGCCGCGCGGCAGGAATGCGCAGCTCCTGGTGATCGCGGCTGGAGCGATCATCGCCGTGTTGCTCGCGCCCGCCACTTGGTACGTCCAGATAAACGGGACCAGTGGCCTCTCCCGCATGATCCGCTTGGATTACCCGGCCCTCTATCGCCAACTGACCGCGGACGGACCGGTGAAAACTGCAATATCCGACGGTGCATGGGTCGGCAACCTGCGGCTGGTCGACGAAAAACTGGTCGCACTTGACCAGGAAGTGCCTAATTTCGAAACGCTGATGCGGGGGCCGGCCGTACTCGTCTGGCTTGATCACGACGATCCGCGGCCGGTCATTTTGGACCAGCTCAAAGCGGCCGGCTATGAGCCGGACGGCCAACCGCGGCAAATCATGGTTCCGCTGTTGCGTGGCACCGACAAGTCCGCCCGGCCCGGCGCATTCGTCCGACTGAAGAGAATGGAAGGAGCCATGGCGCCCAAGGAAGGCGCTGGCGAAGGAGTCGAGGGTGGACAGGAATCCGACTGACCGGCCCCGTCATCATCGCAAGATCATGCCGTTCGAGCCGGAGGACTCGATCGATGCGCTGCGCAAAAAATCGCGCCTGAAGGCCGCTGAACTCAACCAGCATCTGCTGGGCTATGGTGCGCTGGCGGAAGCCGAGTGGCAGGCGGCGGGTATTGACGCTCCTGACTTGCGCGCCATGCGCCGATACCGGCTCGAGCGCATCCGCGCCGAGCTGAAGCGCCGCGACTATGCGGGAGCCCTGCTCTACGATCCGGTCAACATCCGCTACGCGACCGATGCGACCAACATGCAGCTCTGGGTCGCGCACAATCCGACCAGGCATTGTTTCGTCGCCACCGATGGGCCGGTGGTACTGTTCGACTATTTTTCCTGTGAGCACCTTTCCGACCATTCCGGCGTCGTCGACGAGGTGCGGCCGGCGGTGTCGTGGGCGTATCTCTACAGCGGCGAGTTGACCGGGCAAAAAGTCCGCCGCTGGGCAGCCGGCATCGCCGAGCTGGTACTGGAACATGGCGGCGGCAATCGCCGTATCGCGGTCGATCACATCAATCCCGAGGGCATCGAGGAACTCGCCCGTCTCGGCATTTCGACCGGCAATGGCGAGGCGGTGATGGAAAATGCGCGGCTGATCAAATCGCCCGACGAGATCCTTGCCATGCGCCGGGCGATCGTCGCTTGCGAGGCGGCGATGGGCGAGATGGAGCAGGCGCTGAGACCTGGTATTTCCGAGAACGAATTGTGGGCCGAACTCCATCGCGGCAACATCGCGCGCGGCGGCGAATGGATCGAAACCCGGCTCCTGTCGTCGGGTCCGCGCACCAATCCGTGGTTCCAGGAGTGTTCGTCGCGGACGATCGAGGCCGGCGATCTCGTTGCCTTCGACACCGACCTGATCGGTCCTTACGGCTTCTGCGCCGACCTGTCGCGCACCTGGCTTTGCGGTGACGCGCCGCCGTCGCAGGAACAGCGTGACCTGTTTCAGATCGCTGCCGACCAGATCGCCCACAACACCGAACTGATGCGGCCGGGCATATCCTTCCGCGATCTCGTCGAGGGCTCGTCGGTGCCGCCGGGAGACTGCTTCCCGGCGCGCTACGGGGTGCTCTATCACGGCGTCGGCCTGGCCGACGAATACCCGACATTGCCGCATGCCGGCGACTGGACCGACGACACGCCGGACGGCGTGCTTGTGTCAGGCATGGTGCTGTGCGTCGAGAGCTACATCGGCAGGCTTGGCGCCTACGAAGGCGTCAAGATCGAGGAACAGATCCTGATCACCGACACCGGCAACGAGAAGCTTTCGACCTATCCGCTCGACAATCGGCTGCTTGGGGGCTGAGCGAACCTAATGCATGTCGCGCAAAAGTGTGCAGCGGTTTTGCGATAACGACATGCGTAAAACAAGAATTTAAAGCGCGTCGCATGAGGCCGACCGGACGCGACGCGCTTTATGTGAGCGCCTCGATCGCCTCGCGCATCATGGCGACGATCGTTTCCGGCGTCCTGCTGGCCGTGATGAACGGCAATCCTTTGCGCCGCCTTGTCCAGCCGACGACCGTCATCTTCTGCGCTGCAGGCTCGAAACGCTGCGCCAGCGCCCAGCTCTCGCAGTCGATCGCCGCGACGTCGGCCCTGCCCTCGGCAACAGCAACAATCGAAGCGCGGTGCCCCCAGCTTTCGCTCAGCGCGGAAAAGATATCCAAACTCTCGCCCAGTGCTTGCAGGTCGCGTGTCGGCGCGATGATGCCCGACATGGAATCGAGGCTGTTGAAGGTGAAACGTTTGCCGCGAAGCTGATCGAGCGGAATGACGGCGCCGCCGTCGGCCGGCGACCTTGCCGGCGGTGCCTCGCCCGCCCTCATGACGATGGCGCTCGAATAGAGTTCGCCCTGTCCGCCCTCAAAGGCGTCGTAGCGCGGCTGGCCGACGAGGTGGACACGCTGCGACAGGCCGAGTTCCATCGGTCCCCAGCAGGTTTGCGCAAAGAGCAGCGCCGGGTGCAGCCAGAGCCGGTGAAAATCCAGTTCGTCCAGCGGCAATGTCGCCGGATCGGGCGCGATGAGTTTTCCCTTATCGTCGCGAATACCGCCAGGCACCGGGGGCAAATCGCCATTGCGGCGGATAATCGTCTCCGGCGCATCGATGCCTTTTTGTCTGAAAGCATCGCGCAGCCGCGCCCATTCTGCGTCGACCTCGTCCCGCGCTTCCGGCCAGTCGTACATCGGCAAAGCCGCAATGAATTCGCTCATGCCGGGATTTGACCGTTATGCAGGGAAATTGACAAGGTCAGGAAAGCGTTGCCCGCGCGGCAGCGCCTGCAATGCCGCGAGGATCATTCCTTCGGCGGCTCGGCGGGTACCGGTGCGCTGCCAAGCCCATTGAGGCTGCGTGCCCTGACGCGCGGCTTGAACGCGCGTCCTGGTTCCGGCATGCGCCGCAGCACGGGATGGACGATCGGTTCCTTCGCCTTGAAGGCATAGGCCTTGAGCAGCGCGAAATAGTTCGGATAGGCGTAGCCATTGTTCATCCGCAGCCACTCGTCGCGGCGGTCGCGAAACAGCTTCGGCAGCCTGTACCAGGCCACCGTCGGGCTCTTGTGATGGACGAAATGCAGATTGTTGTTGAGGAACAGGAAGGACAGCGGCGAGCGCTCGACGATGATCGTGCGGCCTTCCCGATGTTCAGACCATTGATGCTCGGCGTAGGTGCGGATCGAAATCAGCGACTGCCCAAGCCACACCGGCACCAGTATGTAGAGCCACAACGGCATGCCGAAGCCGAACTGCACGACAGGCAACACTACGGCGAGGCCGATCGCATGCAGCAGCCATGCCTTGCAGATGGAATTGTCGCCCGCGGCAACCTGCCTGGCGTCGTCGATGAAGAAGCCGATGCAGGAGAGCCACGGACCGAGCACCAAACGCCCGAGCATCGTGTTGTTGACCTTCAGCAGGAACTTCATAGCCGACGGCAGCTCTTCGTGCTGCCAGAGCGCCTTGTAATAGCTTTCGGGATCGTCGAGCGGATCGGTCAGGCGCTCGTCTGCATGGTGGCGCAGATGAATGGTCTTGAACCGGCGAAACGGCCAGACAAGGCCAATCGGCAGGAACACAACGGCTTCGTTGAGCCGCGCGTTCCGGGTTGGGTGGCCGTGCAGGGCCTCGTGCATCAGCGAGGATTGCAGCGCCGCAATCAGGGCCAGAAGGGCGAGCGCCAACAGCGGGTAGGATGGCCAGAGCAGAAAGCCGGTAGCGAGCCAGCCGCCGTAGCAGAAAAGTGCGAGAAACACCGTCGGCCATTCGATGGTCGCCGCGCCATGTCGCCTGTTGCCCATGCTCGTCATGCTATCGACCACTGCCTTCCAGTCGCCGGAACCCGTTTGATTCCTGACAGCATTGTGTCAGGAGCGTTGCATTGCTGCAACGCGATAAAGCGCACAAACTGTTGCGATTGCGCATTTTCAGCTGCATATGTTATGCATTGTAAACAACGCACCGGATTCATTTACGCCTGAAGCTCCGCGTTCGCGGCTTCAGCGCAAATTTTTCCTCCTATCGGGTGGGGTGGCGATTTGGACAAGCGCGACCTGTCGACGATCTTTCGCGAGCGCCTGAAAATGCTCTTGACAAGGTCCGATCTGAACCAGTCGGCCTTCGCCGCCGCGGTTGGCATCGACCGTTCGGCGCTGTCGCAGCTGCTCTCCGGCGCCTCGACCCGCCTTCCCCGCGCCGAAACGCTGCTCAACATCGCCGCCGAATTCAAAGTCTCGCTCGACTGGCTGCTCGGCCTCAGCCAGGACGAGGGCGTCACCGGTGAAATCCGCGAGAGCCTTGAGATCGAGGAGGCGCCGGACGGCTTCGACCGCACGCTGCTGGCTCGCTGGCATGCCGAGGCGGCGGGAACGAAAATCCGCTACGTCCCGGCCGGCATTCCCGATCTTCTGCGCACCGAGGCGCTTGTCGACTATGAAGCCGTCATCGCCAACAAGAGCCGCGAGGCACAGGCCGGCGAAACGCAGTACCGCATCGACTACAACCGACGGCCCGAAACCGACATGGAAGTCTGTATGCCGCGCCACACGCTGGAGATC
Organism: Mesorhizobium sp. M0563; assembly: GCF_040321065.1. Taxonomy (NCBI): domain Bacteria; kingdom Pseudomonadati; phylum Pseudomonadota; class Alphaproteobacteria; order Hyphomicrobiales; family Phyllobacteriaceae; genus Mesorhizobium; species Mesorhizobium sp. M0563. The sequence continues at coordinate 264,357 of NZ_JAMYQV010000001.1, read as the reverse complement.
TTCGCGCGCGGGCTGGGCGTGTGGGACCGCTTTCCGGAGGCCGACCGCCACCAGCAGCTCCTGCACATGGCGACGCTACTCGACGACCTCTATCCCACCTTCCGCCTGTTTCTCTATGACGGGCGGATGCGCTATTCGATCCCGTACACCATCTTCGGGCCCTATCGCGCAGCCATTTACGTCGGCGACATGTATCTGGTGCTGAACGCCACGCAGCCGATCCGCATCCTGACCAGCCATTTCGACAATCTGATCCGTGCCGCGGACGTCAACGCGCATGAAGCGGCCAGCTTCACACGAAAGCTGGCGGAGATGCGATTTTGACCGGTTGCTCTCCGTGTCGACATTGACGGCACATAAAGAATTCTTTATATCCTTATCTCAGTTATTCTTCCGGGAAGGCGTATTTCACATGACCAATCCGATCGACGCTCTGCTTGCCGAAAAGGGCGTCCTGCTCGCCGATGGCGCCACCGGCACCAATCTGTTCGCGATGGGCCTTGAGGCCGGAGAGGCTCCTGAGCTCTTGAACGAGACCGCGCCCGACACCATCACCAGCCTGCACCAGAACTTTGTCGATGCCGGCGCCGACATCATCCTGACCAACTCTTTTGGCGGGACCCGCCATCGGCTCAAGCTGCACCATGCGCAGGACCGCGTCCACGCACTGAACAAGCGCGCCGCCGAGATCGCAAGCGCCGTCGCCGGCAAGGCCGGCCGCAAGGTGATCGTGGCCGGCTCAGTCGGCCCGACCGGCGAATTGCTGGTGCCGCTCGGCGCCATGACCTATGACGAGGCGGTCGAGGCCTTTGCCGAGCAGATCGAGGGCCTGAAGGCCGGCGGCGCCGAAGTCGCCTGGATCGAAACCATGTCGGCGCCGGACGAGATCCGTGCCGCCGCCGAAGCCGCCATCCGCGTCGGCTTGCCCTATACCTATACCGGCTCCTTCGACACCGCCGGCCGCACCATGATGGGGCTGCTGCCGAAGGACATCCACGGTGTCGTCGACGGCCTGTCGCAGACGCCGCTCGGTGTCGGCGCAAATTGCGGTGTCGGCGCCTCCGATATTCTCGCTTCGCTGCTCGACATGACCGAGGCGAAGCCCGAGGCAACGGTGATCGTCAAGGGCAATTGCGGCATCCCCGAATTTCGCGGTGCCGAGATCTACTATTCGGGCACGCCCGAGCTGATGGCCGATTATGTGCGCCTGGCCGTCGATGCCGGCGCCAAGATCGTCGGCGGCTGCTGCGGTACCTCGTTCCAGCACCTTGCCGCCATGCGCAAGGCGCTCGATGCGCACACCAGGTCGGATCGCCCGACCGTCGAGCAGATCGTCGAACGCATCGGCCCGATGCGCAACAAGCAGGCGACGGTCAACGTCGCCGAGACCAGCGAAGCCCGCCGCGAACGGCGCCGCGGACGCGCCTGACGCTTTCGGCTGCGACGCGGTCCGCGAAGCGGTGCAGCCACGAAAAAAGGCCGGCAAGGTTTCCCTCGCCGGCCTGCCTCACCCGCCCGTAGGCCGGTTCCCCCTGTCAGAACGATCCCATCTGAAAGAAACCGGCCATCATTGCCACTACCGGTTACCGCCGAGCGCCGAGGCAAGGCGCACAAGCGAGAGGAACTCGGACCGGTACCCAAACGGGTCGGCTCCTCTGGCGGCGGTGGCAATCTCCATGATCTTGTCGTAGCCGAACTTCGCGGTCGCATCCTCGTCGCGCAGCTTCTGGCCGAAGGCAGCGACGGCAACGGAGAAACGCTGGTCGGTGCTGGCCTGGTCGAACGACGCCACCTCGTTGGCTGACGTCACCGGCGTGGTGATCAGCTTCGAAGTGTCCTCGTTCGGCAGCTTGTAGCGGATTTTGACGAAGGCATATTCGTCGGCATTGGCGACACCGCCATTGTTCACCGAGGCCTGGCCATAGCGCAGCTGATCGATCTGTTCGCCGCCGCTGCCCTTAGGCGTGATCTCGTAGATCGCGGTGACCGAATGGCCTGAGCCGATCTCGCCGGCGTCGACGCGGTCGTTGTTGAAATCCTCGCGGTTCAAGGCGCGGGTCTCGTAGCCGATCAGCCGGTATTCCGAGACCTTGTTCGGGTTGAACTCGACCTGGATCTTCACGTCCTTGGCAATGGTGAACAGTGTCGAGGAGGCATCCTCGACCAGCACCTTCTCGGCCTCCGCCAAAGTGTCGATATAGGCGGCGGTGCCGTTGCCGTTCTGGGCGATGGTCTGCATCATCTGGTCGTTCAGGTTGCCGCGGCCGAAGCCGAACACCGACAGGAACACACCTGTCTTGCGCTCCTTTTCGATCAGCCGCTTCAGGTCGTCGTCGTCGGTCTGGCCGACATTGAAATCACCATCGGTGGCGAGCATCACCCGGTTGATACCGTCCTTGACGAAGGATTTCTGCGCCAGCCTGTAGGCTTCCTTGATGCCCGCCTCGCCTGCCGTCGAGCCGCCGGATGTCAGGTTGTCGATGGCAGCGAGGATCTTGTCCTTTTCCGAAGCCTTGGTGGGCTCCAGCACGGTACCGGCATCGCCCGCATAGGTGACGATCGAGACGGTATCGTCGGGTCTCAGCTTGTTGACCAGCAGCCGAAAGGCCGACTGCAGGAGCGGCAGCTTGTCCTGCTCGTTCATCGAGCCCGACACATCGATCAGAAAGACCAGATTGGCCTTGGGCTGCTCGGCCGGCTTCACGTCGAAACCCTTGATGGCGACATGCATCAGCCTGGTGTGCTCGTTCCACGGAGTCGGCATGACGCTGACGGTCGAGTTGAACGGCGTCGAGGCGGAGTCCGGGCCTTTCCAGTCATAGGGGAAGTAGTTGACCATCTCCTCGACGCGCACCGTATCGGCCTGCGGGATAAAACCTTCCTTCAGCGAGCGCCGGACGAAGGAATAGGAAGCGGTGTCGACATCGATAGAGAACGTCGAGACCGGGTCTTCGTGTGCGGCATGCACCGGATTGGTCTTGAAATCCTCGACCCGGTCACGGTTTTCCTCTCGCGGCAGCATCTGGTCGGCCGGCGCAGCGGCAGGCTGCTGTGCCATCAGCTTGGACTCGGCAACCGTGCCAGGCATGCGTCCGACCCGCGCGCCACCATCGACTGCCGGAGCCACGGAGTTTGCACCGCCATCCAGCGCAAACTCGCCGCTCTGCGCCGGTTCGGGTGCATTGCGGGTGAGCACATCCTGCTGCGTCAACCCGCCGACCGCGGTCGATTCCGCTTTCGGCGGCGATGTCGGCGCCACAAGCGCCTCGCCGGCGTCGCGGCTTTCGCTGTCGGCGTCCGCCTTCTTCTGCTTATCTGCTTCGGCAACAACCGGCGGTTTGACGGTCGCCGGCTTGTCAGCCAGCGTTTCGGTGATCTTATCGTCGCCGCCGAATTCGGGCCCGCCGAATTTGGATTCCCCAAGCATATAGATGGTGGCGTATCCGGCGATCGGCAGGGCAACGAGCCCGGCAATGGCCGGCGTGGCGAAGAGTTTCTTTTGCATGATTTCGCTCCAGAGCCTTTGTGCTCGCTCTGTGAGACGAAGCCCGCCTGCCGATCCTTGGGCGGCCGGTAAAGTTTTTTCTTCCATGTCATAGGCGCGCAGCGCGGCCTGGAGGGCACGCGCCTTTGCATCCGCGTCAGGCGCCGGTGCTGCGATATCGCGCAGCCTGTTCAGTTGCTTGTCGTCGACCATGGTCACACTTCCCCGGCTGAACGCATCAGCGTCTTCAACCGTTTCTTCGCCTCATGGATGTGCCAGGAAACCGTCGTCTCCGAGATCGCCATCGCCTCGGCGGCGGCTGCGTGGCTCAGCCCTTCGCCATAGACCAGCAGCACCGCGTCGCGCTGCTTGTCCGGCAGCTTGCGCACCGCTGCCCAGAGCGCCTCGACCGGGTCTTCCGCCTCGGACGAGGTTTCCCCCGAAATCAGCGCATAGGCGCCATAGGCCTCGGTCTTGGCCGTATCGCGGGCGGTCTTGCGCATCATGTCGCGCGCCGCATTCAGCGTCATGGTGTAGAGCCACGTCGTGAAGGCGCCGCTGCCGTGATAGTCGCGGATCGCCCGGCCGAGCCGAACGCACACTTCCTGGGCGATATCCTCGGCGTCGGCCTTTTTCCCGCACCAGCGATAGGCGGCGCGATAGACGAAACCGTAGTGCCTTTCGAGCAACTTGCCGAAAGCACCCCTGTCTCCGCCCTTCGCCCGCCCGATCAGTTCGGCGTCGGAGGCTTCGCTTTCGTCCAGCATCATCGCCATCATTTGCCTGTTGGACGAAGGCTAATGGCGATTCCTTGGGTGATGGGAAGAATTTTTTGGCGGGCAGTCACGTCGTAATGGTTGGCGCGCCTTGGCCGAGCGTCTCCGCAAACAGCATCGTCAGCCGCTCCCAGTGGCGTTCGGCGCCGGCTGCATCGAAGGCACTATGTGGAGCCGCCACGTTCACAAATGCGTATCGGGGTTGCTTTACGCTGGCTTTGTGCACAATTTCGCCGACTGCCTGCCATGCTATGGCGGCCTGAAGTGAACGGCGCGCTTCAATTTGCCAAGGGACGGAGCTCATATGTGGCTGACGGCATTCCTTGCTTTTTTCGCGGGTGTTTTTGGCGCCAATGGCGTCCCACATTTCGTGAGTGGGATAACCAAGGGTTCCTACCCGTGCGTCTTCGGTAACTCCGCCGTGCCCAATCTGATAGCCGGCTGGGCGAGCTTCGTGGTGGCCCTCTTCGCGTACGGGGCCAACTTCGCACAGTATCCCATCGTCTCGTTGGTCTCTGGTGCCATCGGGGTGCTGCTGATGGGTCTCTTTCACGCGGCGGGGCTGGCTTTCGGCCAAAAATCCTGAGATCGGAACGGTCGACGTCTTTGCGTGCAGCGGGGTCTTGTCTGGCTAGCGCGCGAATGCTGCCATGTGAAAGGCCTGAACCTCGGCCGGATAGCGATAATCGATGCCGTAAGGACAGGCGTTGCGATCAAGGCAGCCGCCGGTCCGGCAAGGTCCGCCGTTTTGCCCACGCACATGCGCCAGACAGGTTTCATGCACAAAACCATCCGCAGAATAAGCCGCGACCGGACAGGATTTCAGGCAAGGTTTTTCCAAACATGTGTCGCAAAGGTGAATCACGTCGCGACGTTCGTGGAGCGCAATCTCGTTCTCGAACAACAGCGCGCCGCGATAGGCATGCCAGAGCCCGTATTGCGGATGCATGAGGATGCCGAGCGGCGACGGCTTCAGCCCCTCCGCCTGCATCGCCCATTGCTGGAACGGCAGATAAGGCCTGTCGGACGGTGACACCGCGCGTGCCCCGAATTTTTCGGCCACAGCGCCGATCACTCCGCGCGACCATCTGTCGAGCGAATCGTCGATCGGCTGTGACTGTTTCTCCAACCAGCGCAGGAAGTGCGGCCAAGGTGCGGCGCCTGCCTGCCCCACCAGCAGGACGGATCTGGCGGCGGCGCCGGAGAGACCGGAAGGTGTCCCCTCACCGCCCGCAAAATTGAAGCCGCCGCGCAGGATGAGGCCGTGGGCGGAAAGCGCGGCCGCGATGGTTTCGACCATGCCGCGCTCGAGAATCATCCCTTCTTGTCCGGGTCGGAGAAGGCGCTCCGCCAGACTTCCTTGTGGATGATGTTGGCGACTTTAGCCCCGCCTGATTCGGGCTCCTTTCAGGTGAAGGCGTCGGCCATCGACGCCTTCTTCCTGGCGATGAAGTCCTTCAGCCCGTCGTCGATGCCCTGGTCGAGATAAGGCGCCTCGTAGCTCTCCAGCCAGCGGCGGGCGAGCTCGTTGGCGCGCTGCGGCGCGGTTTTTTCGCCTTCGGCCAGCCACTGCTCGTAGGAATTGTTATCGGCGATGTTGGAGCGGTAGAACGCGGTCTGGAAATTGGCCTGGGTGTGATCGCAGCCGAGGTAATGGCTGCCCGGACCCACCTGGCGGATGGCATCCATCGCCTGACCGTTTTCCGACAGGTCGACACCCTCGGAGAACTTCTGCGTCATGCCGAGTTGGTCGATATCCATCATGAACTTTTCGTAGCAGGAGGCGAGCCCGCCCTCGAGCCAGCCGGCCGAATGCAGCACGAAATTGGTGCCGGCGAGGATCGTCGAATTCAGCGTGTTGGCGCTCTCATAGGCCGCCTGCGCATCGGGGATTTTCGAAGCACAAAGCGAGCCGCCGGTGCGGAACGGCAGCCCGAGCCTGCGAGCAAGCTGGGCGGCGCCATAGGAGACCAGCGACGGCTCCGGCGTGCCGAAGGTCGGCGCGCCCGACTGCATTGAGATCGACGAGGCGAAGGTGCCGAACAGTACCGGCGCACCCGGCCGGATCAGCTGTGTGAACGACGCCCCGGCCAGAACCTCGGCCAAAACCTGGGTCAGTGTGCCGGCGACCGTCACCGGGCTCATCGCCCCGGCAAGGATGAACGGCGTGACGATGCACGCCTGGTTATGGCGCGAGTAAACTTTCAGCGCTCCCAGCATGGTCTCGTCGAAGACCATCGGCGAGTTGGCGTTGATCAGGCTGGTCAACACCGTGTTGTTCTCGACGAAATCGTCACCAAACACGATCTTGGCCATCGCCACCGTATCTTCGGCGCGCTCGGGCGCGGTCACCGAGCCCATGAACGGCTTGTCCGAATATTTGATATGGCTGTAGACCATGTCGAGATGGCGCTTGTTGACCGGCACGTCGACCGGCTCGCAAACCGTGCCGCCCGAATGGTGGATCGATGGCGCCATATAGGCAAGTTTTACGAAATTCCGGAAATCCTCGATCGTCGCGTAGCGCCTGACGCCGTCGAGATCGCGCACGAAGGGCGGTCCATAGACCGGCGCGAACACGGTCGCGTTGCCGCCGATCTGCACCGAGCGCTCGCCGTTGCGGGCGTGCTGGGTATAGACGGACGGAGCGGTCTTCAACAGCGAGCGGCAGAGGCCCTTGGGGAAATGCACCCGCTCGCCCTTGACGTCGGCGCCCGCCTCTTTCCAAAGCTGCAGTGCCTCGGCGTCGTCGCGGAAGATGATGCCGATCTCTTCCAGCACCGTGTCGGTGTTCTTTTCGATCAGCGCCAGGCCTTCCTCGTCCAGCACTTCATAGACGTTGATCTTGCGCTTGATATAGGTGAGCTGTGTACCGGGGCCGCCGCCCGAACGTGCAGCCCGGCGCGCTGCGGCGCCACCGCTGGCAGCGCGCCCGCGCCGTGCGTTTGACGCTTCCTGATCGACCGGCGCGTTCTCACTCATAATCGTTCTTCCCTGGCTTTCGTTCTGGCCTGATTTGCTTTGGCCGGGCTCTTGTTCCGGCCTGAAATCCATTTGCAGCCGCATATTGCGGTCTCTGGCCGGATCGTAGCCATGCACCTTATTCGAAACGGCCCGCCAGCGCCAACGCCTGTCGCAAAATCGACAAGAATTCCAAGAGATTTACGGTCGCTTTCGTTTTGCGGGAAGTCGCAAATCAGCTATGGACAACTGGCCCGCGCGGGTTAGGTAATGGCGCGATATTTTTAAGCTGCCGCGATAGTTGCAGCCGGCAAGGAGCCTGAGAAAAAATGGCCGACGACGAGATCATCCTTTCGGAACTCTCCGACGACGAGTTGGTGCAGCAGATGCACGACGACCTTTATGATGGGTTGAAGGAAGAAATCGAGGAAGGCACCAACATCCTTCTCGAGCGCGGCTGGGCGCCTTACAAGGTGCTGACCGAGGCTCTGGTCGAAGGCATGCGCATCGTCGGCGAGGATTTTCGCGACGGCATTCTGTTCGTTCCGGAAGTGCTGCTGTCGGCCAACGCGATGAAGGCCGGCATGTTCATCCTGCGTCCGTTGCTTGTCGCCACCGGCGCGCCGAAGCAGGGCAAGATGGTGATCGGCACCGTTAAGGGCGACATCCACGACATCGGTAAGAACCTCGTCGGCATGATGATGGAAGGCGCCGGCTTCGATGTCATCGACCTCGGCATCAACAATGCGGTCGAAAAATATCTCGATGCCATCGAAAAGCATCAGCCCGACATCATCGGCATGTCGGCCCTGCTGACGACGACCATGCCTTACATGAAGGTCGTCATCGATACGATGAAGGAAAAAGGCATTCGCGATGATTATGTCGTGCTGGTCGGCGGCGCGCCGCTCAACGAGGAATTCGGCAAAGCCGTCGGCGCCGACGCCTATTGCCGCGACGCCGCGGTGGCGGTCGAGACCGCCAAGGACTTCATGAAGCGCAAGCACAACGTCCGCGCTTCGGCCTGAGTCAATAAATTCGGCACCGACGAGAAAAACCGCGCCTTGCAGTGCGGCTTTTTTATTCCCAAATGTTTGAAATCGTGCAGATCAGGGTTTCTTGACGGTATCGTCAACCGCCTTCGCAGTGGATTTGATATCCTTTCCGACGCCGCGCACCGTGTTGGCGCAGGCCGAAACAGCCAGGGCGCAGGCGAGAATAGCGATTGGCGCAACGCGGAACAATTTCATGATTGGTGTCTCCCTCAGAATATAAATTCGCTGGACAGCAACGAAGATGGATTAGACTGGTTCCATGACTACCGCGCGAAAACAACAATCCGATCAAGGCGACAGGCTGCTCGTCATCGCCTGCGGGATGATTGCGCGCGAAGTTCTGGCGGTCAAGGAGCAGCTCGGGCTCGACCATCTCGACCTGACCTGCCTCCCGGCGGAGTTCCATTTCTATCCGGACCGCATTGCGCCGGCCATGGACAAGGCAATCGCCAAGGCCAGGGCTGACGGCTACAAACACATCTTCGTCGGCTATGCCGATTGCGGCACGGGTGGCCTGCTCGACCGGATCTGCGAGAAGCATGGCGTCGAGCGCATGGCCGGGCCGCATTGCTTTGCCTTCTACCAAGGCATGGATGCCTATGCGAAGGTTGCCGATGACGACATGATGTCGTTCTACATGACCGATTTCCTCTGCCGGCAATTCGATGCCTTCTTCATGAAGCCGCTCGGCCTCGACAAGCACCCGGAGCTGATCAAGGACTATTTCGGCAATTACGAGAAGCTGATCTACATCGCCCAGACCGACGACCCGGAACTCGACAAGGTCGCCGAAAAGGCGGCGAAAATGCTCGGCCTCGCCTATGAGCGCCGCTCGACCGGCTACGGCGACCTGACGAAGGAACTAGCTGGGGCCTCAGCCCTGGCCTGACACTTTAGGCACCGTTTTCTTCAGCTTCGAGCCCAGCGAGCACATCGGCAAAGCTCGTCTTGCAGACGAAATCCAGCCGGTCCCTCGCCCGCGACGCATCGTAGACCCGGTCGATCGACGAAAACATCGTCCAGCCTTTCTTCAAGTAGAGTGCCGGATAATCCGGAAAATAGCGCGCGACGATCGACGGTGCGTCGGCGATCAATGCCGCGCAATCGTCGGGCTGGAAAGGTGTCGGTGCCGAGATGATGAAGGTGTCGAAGCCCAATTGCGGCGCTTTCTCCAAGGCAGCGATGTGGGCGTCGGCAGCATCCTCCACCGTCAGCCGGCGAAACAACAGCTCATTGGCCTTGGTGTTGGCGTCCGACTGTTCGATCACATGCGCCATATCGTCTGCTTCGGGAAAGAAGCGGGCGGTGCGCAGTACGATCACCGGCAGGCCGAACTGGATATGGTAGAGCCGACAAAGATGTTCCGCCGCAAGCTTTGTCACGCCGTAGATGTTGCGCGGTTCAGGCGACATGTCTTCCGTTAGCCAAGCCGCCCTGCCGGGCAAGCCGGCGCGGATGGCCTGGGTAATCATCAGCGATGTCGTCGACGTGAAGATGAAGCGCTGAACGCCGAAAGTTGCCGCCGCATCGAGCAGGTTGAGCGTGCCGCGCACATTCGTCTCGACGAAATCCTCGTTGCGATGATGTTCGATGTCAGGCTTGTGCAGCGCGCCACTATGGATGATGGCCTCGATGCGGTTCTCCTCGACCGCCCTCATGACCAGGTCGCGATCGGCGACTGAGCCGACGATTCGCGTTTCCGAGGATGGGACGGGATCGAGGCCAGTGACGTCATGGCCGAGAGTCCGCAGGCGTGGCGCCAAGGCCCTGCCCAGCCAACCCGACGATCCCGTCAGCAAGATCCGCATTCTTTCCACCTCGTTTCTGCTGTCGATGCTCAAGCAAGGATGACAGAGCGCGGCGAAACATTAAGGTATGCGCCAGACAAGAAAACAGGCTGCTCCAGTCATCAAAAGGGAAAACGCCACCAATGATCGCTCGCCTTATGTTTGCCGTAGCAGCTGTCCTCTGCTTGGCGTTGCCCGCGTTCGCCGATGGCGAAGTGCAGAAGCTGATCACCGCTGCCGACAAGGCGCGCCTCGACAAATATGGCGAGACGCGCAAGGCAGCGCTTGATGAGGCGAAGGCCGGCGATCCCGCCGAGGTCAAGCAGCTCGACGCCTTGCTGGCAAAGCCGCTGGTTTCCTTCTCCGACAAGGACCTGACCGGCAATTGGCAATGCCGCACCATCAAGGCCGGCGGATTGAGCCCGCTCGTCATTTATGGCTGGTTCAAATGCAAGGTGAGCGACGACGGTTCCGGCTGGAGACTGGAAAAGATCACCGGTTCGCAGCGCACCAAGGGCCGCTTCTTCGACGATGGCGAGAAACGCGCGATCTATCTAGGTTCCTTCTACGTCAACGACGATCCGGCAAAGCCCTACGGCAGCGGCCCGGAAAGCGATCAGGTCGGCTATGCCTTCCGCCACAGCGCCAGCGAATGGCGCATCGAGTTCCCGGCGCCCCACTACGAATCGAAGCTCGACATCCTCGAATTCAAGCGCTGAGCCCGCCCCCGATCACCAAGGGTTAACCCGGTCAACCTAGCATTCGCGCACAAAGAACAGCTCTTTGCGGGGGTCGCGAAGCATGGCACGGTCGAAAACAAACCAACGGCCGATCGTCGTCGTCACCGAAGGCGGCCCGCATATCTGGGCGATCGTCAACGCCATCGCCGACCACCTCGCGCCTGTCAGCGTCATCCTCGAAACCCCTGAATCCAAAAAACAATTGCTTCTCGGGCGGGCGCGGCGGCAAGGCTGGACCTCGGCCATCGGTCAACTCGGCACGATGATGCTGACCCGGCTCGGCAAGCGCTTCTTCGCCGGCCACGCAGCACGGCTCGCCGCCGAGCAAAAGCTGCAAACCGAACCGAAGCCTGGGCAAAAGATCGTCCAGGTCTCGTCGGCCAACGCGCCGGAGTGCCTGCAGGCGATCGAGAAAATCCAGCCGGGTGTCGTGCTGCTCGCCGGCTGCCGCTTGCTGTCGCGGCAGACGCTGGCGAAAATCCCTTGCCCGGTCCTCAACTACCATGCCGGCATCGCCCCGAAATATCGTGGCATGAACGGCGGCTATTGGGCGCTGGCTTCAGGCGATGCGGAAAACTTCGGCACCACCGTGCATCTGGTCGACGCCGGCGTCGACACTGGCGGGGTGTTGCGGCAGGCACGCGGCAAACCCCAACCTAGCGACACTATTTCAAGCTACGCGTTGCGGCAGGCGGCATTCTCGCGCGACATCTGCGTCGAGGCGGTCAGGGATGCGCTGGCCGGCAAGCTCGGCACGGTCGATCCCGGTCTGCCTTCGAGACAATGGTATCATCCGACGGTCTGGTTCTATCTCTGGACCGGGATAAGAAACGGCGTCTGGTGACACGCGCGCCGATTTACCCGACAGCCACCCGCCGCTAACATTGCATCATGAGCGACATCGACCACCGCACCATCATTGCCGGCCTTTCGGTTGAGGAACGTCGCGACCTCACCGCCCGGGTCGACGGGCCAGGCATTGTCCGGCTGGCCGTCCATGGCGGGCTGGTTGTCGTGCTGGGCGCACTGATCGCCGCCCGCATCCCGTTCTGGCCGCTTCTCGTCTTGCCGCAGGGGATCCTGATCGTCTTCTTCTTCACGCTGTTGCACGAGACCATCCATGAAACGGCGTTCAGAACGGCGTGGCTCAATCGCGCTGTTGCCGCCGTGGCCGGCTTCTTGATCCTGCTGCCGCCCGCATGGTTCCGCTATTTCCATTTCGCCCATCACCGCCACACCCACGACCCGGACAACGACCCCGAACTGATGGCCCCGAAGCCGGAGACCATCGGCCAATATCTGCGCTATCTGTCCGGCGGCCCCTATTGGATAGGCATGGCTCGTGTGTTCGCAACCAATGCGGCGGGCCGCAACCGCGACGGCTTTGTGCCGGAAAAGGGCCGCGGCAAGGTGGTTTTTGAAGCGCGGCTGTTCCTGATCGGCTATGCGGTGTTGCTGGCCGGATCGCTCGCCGCACAGTCGGCGCTGCTGTTGTGGGTCTGGATCGTGCCGGTGCTGGTCGGACAGCCGTTTTTGCGGGCCTACCTGCTGGCCGAGCATGCATTGTGCCCGCATGTCGCCAACATGCTCGAGAACACTCGCACCACCTTCACCTCAAGGCTGGTGCGCTTCGTGGCTTGGAACATGCCGTACCATTCCGAGCACCATTCCTATCCGGCCGTTCCCTTCCATCGCCTGCCGCGCTTCCATGCGATCATCGCGGAGCATTTACGCACGACCGAACGAGGTTACATGCGCTTCCACAGGAAACTGGTCGGCAGCTTCGATGGCCGCGCCGGCTGACCAGTGCTGGAAGAGACTCCGCTTTCGGCCGCGGCCGTCGATTGCGTCGCTTTTGAAGGCCCCCGCGTCGTCCCATAACAAGCAGCCCAACAGCGCTTCCGGCAATGCTCGAAACCACTGCATCGGCCCAAAGGATCGGAATCGATCTTCGCAGGGCACGATGCAACGGAGTTAGGTGGTAGAGCATCGTTTGTGCGTTCGATTGGACGCGCGGCGCTCTCCAGGAGCAGGAATTCATGGCCGATCTGATCGTCGTCTACTGGCGCGACATCCCCGCCCAGGTCATCATCAAGAAGGGCCGGCAGAACGCCAAGCGCGAACTGCCGTTGCGCTTCACCGAGGCGATCGACATGTGCGCCATGCGCACCGGCGCCGGCGGCACCGACGACTATCTTGCCGAATGGCGCAAGGCAGAGCCCGTCCCAGTCAGTGACGATCTTGAAGTTGAGGCCGAGAAGGCTCTTCAGGAGCTCGATGCGAAATACGACCGTGAGCGGTTGGTCGCTCTGGTCAAGGCGGGCGGCAAAGAAAATGTCTGATCCCCAATCAATGCCGGTGACGACGGCTCAAGCCGGCGTGACCCAGGCGACAATCGTCAAGAAGGCGGCGCCGAAATCCGACTACAAGCCGGCTGACGTGTCGCCGCAGCGGCGCGTGCAGCGCTCGTTTGCGGTGCGGCTTTGGTCGGTGCGGCATTCGCGGCTGCTCGAATGGTTCTACGCCAAATTCGCCGACATGTTCCTGACTCTCCACCCGCTATGGAAGGGCATCGGCTACAGCCGTGTCGAAGGGCCGGTGAAATTCGTCGAGAAGCGCGTCAAGGGCTTCATGTTCGACTGCCGCATGTGCGGTCAGTGCATTCTTTCCTCGACCGGCATGTCGTGCCCGATGAACTGCCCTAAGCAATTGCGCAACGGCCCTTGCGGCGGTGTGCGCGCCAACGGCAATTGCGAGGTCGAGCCTGATATGCCTTGCGTCTGGGTCAAGGCCTGGGAAGGCTCGCAGAACATGGTGCATGGCGACAAGATTTTGGACGTGCAGAAGCCGGTGGATCAGTCCTTGCGCGAAACCTCCGCCTGGCTGCGGGTGACCGCGCAGGCCGCGGCCGCCCGCAATGCGGCCCAGAATACTACGAACACCGGAGCGTCGGCATGATCGGCCGTCAGCCAGACGAGAATCCGGCCGGCATCCATTTGCCGCTCGATCCCCTGCCCGGTCACACCTCGCGCGGCCGGCTTGAGCGGGTCCTGCGGCGCGGCGAGTTCGCAGTGACGACCGAGCTCAATCCGCCCGACAGCGCCGATCCGGAAGACGTCTACAACCGCGCCAGGATTTTCGACGGCTGGGTCGACGCGATCAATGCCGTCGACGCTTCCGGGGCCAACTGCCACATGTCGTCGGTCGGTATTTGCGCGCTGCTGACCCGCATGGGTTATGCCCCGATCATGCAAATCGCCTGCCGCGACCGGAACCGCATCGCCATCCAGGGCGACGTGCTTGGGGGTGCTGCGATGGGTGTTGCCAACATGCTGTGCCTGACTGGCGACGGCGTGCAGGCCGGCGACCAGCCCGGCGCCAAGCCGGTGTTCGATCTCGACTGCATGTCGCTGCTCGAAACCTGCCGCATCATGCGCGATAACGGAAAATTCCTGTCCGGCCGTAAACTCACGACGCCGCCGCAGCTTTTCCTTGGCGCGGCCATCAACCCGTTCGCGCCGCCGATTGATTTCCGGCCCTATCGGCTGGGCAAGAAGATCGCCGCCGGCGCGCAGTTCGTGCAGAGCCAGTACTGCTTCGACGTACCGATGTTCCGCACCTACATGCAGAAGGTTCGCGATCTCGGCTATACCGAGAAATGCTTCATCCTGTGCGGCGTCGGGCCGCTGGCCTCGGCCAAGACGGCCAGATGGGTCCGCTCAAACGTGCCGGGCATTCACATTCCCGATCAGATCGTCAAGCGCCTGGAAGGCGCTCAGGATCAGAAGAAGGAAGGCAAGCAGCTCTGCATCGACATCATCAATGAGGTGAAGGAAATTCCAGGTGTGTCCGGCGTCCATGTGATGGCCTATCGCCAGGAAGAGTATGTCGCCGAGATCGTCGACGAGTCCGGCGTGCTGAAGGGCCGCCGGCCGTGGAAGCGCGAAATCCGCCGCGACGACCAGCTCGTTGCCGACCGGCTCGACCACATACTGCATGACGACCTCACCGAAACCCAGGTCGACATGGTCAAGACCGCGCATTGACAGCGCGAATCGTCAGCATTCGCTTGATCGGAAACAGATAACGATATAAAGAACTCTTTATATCACGATGGAGAGATTTCATGACCCGGACCATCGTCGCCTCGGCGACACGAGAAATCATCATCGGCTTCGATCAGCCCTTCTGCGTGATCGGCGAGCGCATCAACCCGACCGGCCGCAAAAAGCTGGCCGCCGAAATGATCGCGGGCAATTTTGAGACCGTCATCAGGGATGCGCTGGAACAGGCCGCCTGCGGCGCAACCATGCTCGACGTCAATGCCGGCGTCACCTCGGTCAACCCGAACGAGACCGAACCCGGCCTGCTGGTGCAGACCCTGGAGATCGTGCAGGGCCTGGTCGACCTGCCGCTGTCGATCGACTCCTCGGTGACCGCGGCGATCGAAGCGGCGCTGAAAGTCGCCAAGGGCCGACCGCTGGTCAACTCCGTCACTGGCGAGGAGGAAAAGCTCGAGGCCATCCTGCCTCTGGTCAAGAAATACAACGTTCCGGTCGTCGCCATTTCCAACGACGAGACCGGTATTTCGATGGACCCCGACGTGCGCTTCGCCGTCGCCAAGAAGATCGTTCAGCGCTGCGCAGACTTCGGTATTCCGGCGCATGACGTGGTCGTCGACCCGCTGGTCATGCCGATCGGCGCGTTGGGCGATGCCGGCCGCCAGGTGTTTGCACTGCTACGCCGCCTGCGCGAGGAGCTCAAGGTCAACACCACCTGCGGCCTCTCTAACATCTCGTTCGGCCTGCCGCACCGTCATGGCATCAACGCCGCCTTCATTCCGATGGTGATCGGCGCCGGCATGACCTCGGCGATCATGAACCCGGTGCGGCCGCAGGAAATGGAAGCGGTGCGTGGCGCCAATGTGCTGAACGGCACCGATGAGAACTGCACCAACTGGATCAGGACCTACAAGGATTACAAGCCTGCCGAAGGCGGCCAGGCCGTTGCCGCCCGGACGCAGGTCAACGCGCCGGGCGATGGCAATGGCAATGGCGGACGCAGGCGCGGCGGCCGCGAAGCGCGGATGGCCCGGGGTTGAGCCATGGCTTGGCCGACACGATATGGGGCCTAGGACTGGGGAGGAACCGAAACACTGCGGCATCGCTGCCGCGGCCAAGACCTGAGCAGCGTAGAAAGTAAAGTCTGGAACGTATGAACTCTCCCGTCAACATCACCGATCCGCTCGTGCTGTTCATGCCGTCTGGCAAGCGCGGGCGGTTTCCGGTCGGCACGCCGGTGCTGGATGCCGCACGCCAGCTCGGTGTCTATGTCGAGAGCGTGTGCGGCGGGCGTGCCACTTGTGGGCGTTGCCAGATCGAGGTGCAGGAAGGCAATTTCGCCAAGCACAAGATCGTTTCCTCCAACGACCACATCTCGCCCAAGGGCGCAAAGGAAGAGCGCTACGAGCGCGTTCGTGGGCTGCCCGAACGCCGCCGCCTGTCCTGCTCGGCGCAGATTCTCGGCGATCTCGTCGTCGACGTGCCGCAGGACACCGTCATCAACGCGCAAACCATCCGCAAAGACGCCGACACCAGGGTCATCGCCCGCGATGCGGCAATCCGCATGTGCTATGTCGAGATCGAAGAACCCGACATGCACAAGCCGCTCGGCGACCTCGACCGCCTGAAAATCGCGCTGATGAAGGACTGGGGCCTCAAGAGCCTCGATTTCGATTTCCATCTGTTGCCGCAGGTGCAAGGCATTTTGCGCAAAGGCAACTGGGCCGCGACCGCCGCCATCCACAAGGACACCGACAGCGAGACCGCACGGGTCATCGCCTTGTGGCCAGGCCTCAAGAACGAGGCGTACGGGCTTGCCTGCGATATCGGCTCGACCACGATCGCGATGCATCTGGTGTCGTTGCTATCGGGCCGCGTCGCCGCCTCGTCGGGTACATCCAATCCGCAGATCCGCTTCGGCGAGGATCTGATGAGCCGCGTCTCTTACGTGATGATGAACCCGGACGGCCGCGAAGGCATGACAGTCGCCGTGCGCGAGGCCATTTCGGGCCTCGTCGACAAGGTCTGCGCCGAAGGCAGCGTCCAGCGCAACGACATACTGGATTCCGTTTTCGTCGGTAATCCGATCATGCACCATCTGTTTCTCGGCATCGATCCGACCGAGCTCGGCGGCGCTCCCTTCGCGCTAGCGATCTCCGGCGCCGTCCACATCAAGGCATCGGATATCGGCCTGAAGCTCAACCAGGGCGCCAGGCTTTATATGCTGCCTTGCATTGCCGGCCATGTCGGCGCCGATGCGGCGGCGGTGACGCTGTCGGAGGGGCCGCACCGCCAGGACGAAATGATGCTGATCGTCGATGTCGGCACTAATGCCGAGATCGTGCTCGGCAATCGCCAGCGGGTCGTGGCGGCATCCTCGCCGACCGGCCCGGCCTTTGAGGGCGCGGAAATCTCCGGCGGCCAGCGCGCCGCACCGGGTGCCATCGAGCGCGTCCGTATCGATCCCGAAACGCTGGAGCCCAAATATCGCGTCATCGGCTCGGAACTCTGGTCCGACGAGCCGGGCTTCCTCGACAGCGTGCAGGCGACCGGCGTCACCGGCATCTGCGGCTCCGGCATCATCGAGGTAGTCGCCGAGATGTATCTCGCCGGCGTCATCTCCGAGGACGGTGTCGTCGACGGATCGCTGAGCGCCCGCTCGCCGCGCGTCGTCGCCAACGGCCGCACCTTCTCCTATGTGCTGAAGGAAGGCGGGCCCAAGATCACCATCACCCAGACCGACGTGCGCGCTATCCAGCTTGCCAAGGCCGCCCTTTATGCCGGCACCAAGCTTTTGATGGAAAAGCAGCACACTGATCATGTCGACCGCATCCACTTCGCCGGTGCATTCGGCTCGTTCATCGACCCGAAATACGCAATGGTGCTGGGCCTGATCCCGGATTGCGACCTCGACAAGGTCTCGGCCGTTGGCAATGCGGCCGGCGCCGGTGCCCGCATGGCGCTGTTGAACCGCGGCTATCGCCGCGAGATCGAGGAAACCGTCAGCAGGATCGAGAAGATTGAGACGGCCCTGGAGCCGAAATTCCAGGAGCATTTCGTCTACGCCATGGCGCTGCCGAACAAGATCGACCCGTTCCCCAAGCTTTCGGCGGCGGTCAAACTGCCGCCGCGCAAGACGGTGAGCGAAGACGGCATTGCCGGCGACGCCGCCCCGCGGCGGCGTTCGCGCGAAGGCCACGCCGCGCGGCGCGGGCGGGGATGACTCGCCCCCGCTAGGCCTGTCATACCTTCCATTTTCATTTGTATGCAAATGTTTCCAGATCGCGCCGATCTGGAAACGAAATCGCGTTTTCGTGAAATCCGCCAGATACATAGGCGGTGCATTTAACCGGCATCGAACGGCAGGCAGAACCAGTTTCCGGCCACCGCAACGCTCCAAAGGAGATCAAGATGTCGATGTTCGAAAGCCTCGGCCGCTATGGTGCGGCCTTCAAGAAAGCACGCGAAGCGCGCAAGTCGCTGCGCATCCTGAACAGCCTGCCGCCTGAGATCCAGAAGGACATTGGCTGGCCGGTGTCGCCGCGATCGAGCAAAAAGCAGCTTTCGGTCGGCTGGGGCATGCAGCGCGGATGAAATTCACCGACAAATGCAAGCTGCTCGGTATTCGCCGGGGCCGCAATGCGGCTCCGGCTGCACCCAGCAATTGGCTGCGCGCCGCATTACTGCCCCGGCGTTGAGCTGCGCCGCTGGGTCAGGGACTCCATAGGCCGGACGCTTTGTCGCCGGCCGGGATCAAACCACCGTGTTGAGATCGCATAAATCTTGACTTTTTTGGTGGCGACACAATCTTCGAAATAGTCGGGGGTTCTCTTAGTCGGCTCAGCCGAAGTCCGTGTATCTGTATGCTCAGCCTCAAAAGCCACGTCGTGTCGTTCGTCCTCAGGTACAGCCGCAAGAAGGCGTTTTCCAGCCCGGAGAACCTGCAGCGCTGGATCGCCTATGCGCGCAAGACTGAAAACCATCAGCCGCCTGCGTCGCTGCAGTCGCGCCTGGAGATCACAACCCGCACGATCAGCGGCTTCCCCGTCTACGAGATCGCGCCCAAGGCTGGCGAGCGGAGGCGGATTCTCTACCTGCACGGCGGCGCTTACGTCTTTGAAATCACACCCTATCATTGGCGGCTGATCGCGGACATGGCCGACCGTCTCGGGTTCGGCATCACTGTGCCGATCTATCCCATTGCTCCCGAACACGATTTCCACGCCATGTTCGGCATGGTCGGCGCCGTCTACCGCCAGATGTTCGGCGAAACCGGGGCGAATGACATCATCTTCATGGGCGATTCCGCCGGCGGAAACATGGCCGTCGTGCTGACCATGATGGCTGCGCAAGACGGCCTGCCCTTGCCATCACGCCACGTGCTGATTTCGCCCGGCCTCGACGTGTCGCTCGCCAACCCAGAAATGTATGAGGCTGAACGCAACGATCCGTGGCTGGGCATTGCTGGCGGCCGCGAGGCGATCCGGCTTTACAGCGCCGGTATAGATCCCACCGACTGGCGCATCAGCCCGGTTTACGGCGACCTGTCGGTGCTGCCCAAAACGCTGCTGCTGACCGGTTCACGCGATCTGCTCACCCCCGACAATCTGATCTTCGCGGAAAAGGCACGCGCGGCCGGCGTCGAAATTGAGGTCGTCCACGAGCAAGGCATGTTCCATGTCTGGCCGTTGATCGACATGCCGGAGGCGCGACGCGCGCGGGACAGTATAGTGGCCTTCTTGACCAACGAAACTGACAGTTATCATGCCACGGCAGGCGTGTTGTCGCTGCAGAGGACAGACCGCGACGGAACCCCTCGCGATCTGGTTGCGCCGCTCAGGTCGTAGTTTGGGTCAGAACTTCCCAGTTTCCCTGAACATCTCAAACGTCGCGCGGATATGGTCGGCGACTGCCTTCACCGGCGCGCTGGCGTCTGGCGTCACCACCATGGCGAGATTGTAGGTGCCGATGTCAGGCATACCGTCCTTCGGGCACAACTCGACCATGTCACTGCCGAGGAACGATTTCGGCAGCGGCGCGACTGCAAGATCCGCCATGATCGCGGCGCGCTGGCCGGCCGTGTGTGCGCTCATATAGGCGATGCGGTAGTTGCGGCCCTCGCGGCCAAGCGCCTCCAATGCCCCTGCCCGCCAGGCACAGCCCTCTTCCCACAATGAGACCGGCAGCGGCTCGCGCAGATGCGCGCAACCGCCCTTGGCACCGGCCCAGACGATCGGCTCTGTGAGCAGCACTTCGGCGCCGATCGCGCTGGTCTTGTAGGAGTTGGTGAGCAGCGTGATGTCGAGCGCCCGGTCGTCCATGCGCCGGCGCAAATTGACGCTCTGGTCGATGGTGACGTCGACTGCGATCGATGGATGCGATTGTGCGAACCGCTTCAGCACATGCGGCAGCACACGTTCGCCGTAATCGTCCGGCGAGCCGAGCCGCACCACCCCGACAATGTCTGGAATGATGAACTTCGACACCACCTCGCGATTGATCGACAGCAGCCGGCGCGCATAGCCGAGCAGCATCTCGCCATCGGTGGTCAGCGTCACCGAACGGGCGTCGCGCGCGAACACCGAGCGGCCGAGAATGTCCTCCAGCTTCTTGATCTGCATGGAGACGGCCGACGGCGTGCGGAAGACCGCATTGGCCGCAGTGGTGAAACTGCCGGTCTCGGCGATTGCGACGAAAGTGCGCAGAACATCGAGATCGAGCAGCGGCAGTGGATGATTGAGTGGGGCGTTCATGGGGAGCGACCTTCAATTTTTCTGATGCAAACCATCATTCCATTTCGTTTGATTGAACATCAGTTTGGGAGGATAGTCAACTCCATCGAAGGCAAGACACGTAGAAGTGGTCCCGAAACAACCATGACACGGACCTGCAATCGACACGAAATGAAGCTGAAACAAACCCGGTGTACCGCCTGACGCTGCAAGCGCCGGGACAATCCCGGCCCAACGCGAAGGAGAATGAGATGTCTATCCTGTCATCCATCGGTCGGATCGCGACCGAGTTCAGCGAGGCCCGTGCCCGCTACCAGACGGAACGCGCCATCCGCGCGCTGCCGATTGAACTGCAGAAGGATATCGGCTGGCCCGAAGCTGCCGATGCCAAGACTGGCACTCGCCATGGTGTGGGATCTTGGGCCGGAGCAAAGTAACCGTGTGTATCAACAGCTGAAGGCCTGCCGCGCAGATCAGCCCGGCAGGCCTTTTTGTTTGTATTCAAATGATTTCCCCGAGCCATGTCGCCGCCGCATGACGCATATGAGCAAGTCGCATAGCAGCCCGCGCCGGCAATCAACACGTTGTAAATAATCGTAAATCCTGGGCAGAATGCCCAAATTTGTCGCATTCCGTGTCGCTTTTCATATCAAGTGCTTCGCTTTTGCGATTTAGTTTCCCCTCACCTAAGCCTATATCATCATCAACAAACGAGCTGCCCCACTCCATCAAGCGAAGGCGACCCGTCTGAGCAACCGAATGGAGATGATCATGAAGCTTTTTGCCCGCCTCTTTGCCCGCCGCGAAATGAACCTGACGACCGCGCTCGAGCGCCAGCGCCTGGCTAACACCATGCCTGGCCAGACCGGTGCCATGGCCGCCGCGCGCCTCGGCTTTGTCGCCTGAAACAGCAAATCTTGGCAGAAGCAGCCTAGCGCTGCTTCGAAGTCGATCCAGCGCCGCTTCGGCTTTGCCGAGGCGGCGTTTTCGTGTGCGCAGACTGTTCGGCTCGTTTGGACAATCCGGCGGCACGTTGTGCCCTTCGCCGCATAGCGATTGCCCATTTGCGACCCATGTCGCAAATAAAGTCTTTCCGTTGCCATCTAGCCAATTGACAGGAAACGTTTTTCCTGATGTCGCTATGCTGATCGCGACATCCTGTTCGCGCCATTGCAGCGTGAGGATCTACCCGTGAACGTCGTAAAGCACCCGATCCGGCGATCGTTTGTATTCTTCCTGATCCCCGATTTCACCATGATCGCCTTCGCGACGGCGCTTGATCCGTTGCGTTCGGCCAACCGCATGCTCGGCTATGAAGCCTATCGCTGGCGGCTCGCCAGCATCGACGGCAAGCCGGTGCGCGCCTCGAATGGCGTCGAATGCGCCGTCAACACCTCGCTGGAGGAAGAGCGCAAGAAAATGTCCGGACCGGACCGGCCGAACATGGCCATCGTCTGCAGCGGCATCAATGTCGAGCGCTACCAGAACAAATCGGCCTTTGCCTGGCTGCGCGAGGAGTACAATCGCGGCGTTGCCGTCGGTGGCCTGTGCACCGGCGCGCATATCCTGGCCGCCGCCGGCCTGCTGTCCAACAAGCGCTGCGCCATCCATTGGGAGAACCTGCCGGGCTTTTCCGAGGCGTTCCCCAAGGCCAATGTCTTCGCCGACCTCTTCGAGATCGACCAGAACATCTACACCTGCGCCGGCGGCACCGCCGCGCTCGACATGATGCTGAAGCTGATCGGCGACGATTTCGACGAGAGCCTCGTCAACCGCGTCTGCGAGCAGGTGCTGACCGATCGCGTGCGCAGCCCGACCGACCGCCAGCGCCTGCCGCTGCGCGCCCGTCTCGGCGTGCAGAATTCCAAGGTTCTGACCATTATCGAGCTGATGGAGGCCAATCTCTCTGAGCCGCTCTCGCTGATCGAGATCGCCGACCATGTCGACCTGTCACGACGGCAGATCGAGCGCCTGTTCCGCACCGAGATGGGGCGCTCCCCTGCCCGTTACTATCTGGAAATCCGCCTCGACCGCGCCCGGCACCTGCTGATCCAGTCGTCGTTGCCGGTGGTCGAAGTGGCAGTCGCCTGCGGCTTTGTTTCCGCCTCGCATTTCTCCAAATGCTATCGCGAACTCTATGCCCGCTCGCCGCAACAAGAACGCGTCGACCGCAAGCAGCTTCTGGCGGCTTGATCCGAGCCATCAGCTGAAGAAAGTCCACCGAGTTAAAGCGCTTCGGCCGTGCGCATCGCCTCGACGCGGATGTCTTCCGTCAGCCGCGCCTTCAGTGCCGAAAACTCCGGGCTGGTCTTCAGCGTATAGTGGCGCGGATGCGGCAGGTCGACGGCAACATCCGACTTGATGCGGCCGGGCCGCGCCGTCATCACCACCACGCGCGACGCCATGAAGATCGCCTCCTCGATGTCGTGGGTGACGAACAGCACCGTCTTTTGCCGGCGCTCCCAGATGCCGAGAAGCAGTTCCTGCATCAGCCCGCGGGTCTGGTTGTCGAGTGCGCCGAACGGCTCGTCGAGCAGCAGGATCTCCGGATCGTTGGCCAGTGCCCGGGCAATCGCCGTGCGTTGCTGCATGCCGCCGGAAAGCTGCTTCGGCCAATGGTTCTCAAAACCTCTCAGCCCGACGAGATCGACATAGGACGCGACGATGTCGCTGCGCTCGCGGTCGGCCATTCCGCGTTCGCGCAGGCCGAAGGCGATGTTCTCGGCGACCGTCAGCCACGGAAACAGTGTATAGGACTGAAAAACCATGCCACGGTCTGGACCCGGCCGGTCCACCACCCTGCCGTCGAGCAACACGCGGCCCTCACTCGGCGCTTCGAGGCCGGCGACGATCCTCAGCAGCGTCGACTTTCCACAGCCGGACGGCCCGAGGATGGTGATGAAGTCGTTGGCGGCGACCGCCAGATCGATCGGCATCAGCGCCTGGACCGGCTGCCCGCCGCCGACACCGGCGAACGTGCGCGAGACGCCTTCAATAAGAAGCTTGCTCACGCCAGGCTCCATGGAAACAGCCAACGGTTGAGCGCCTTGAAGGCGAAATCGGACAACAGCCCAATCAGGCCGATGACGATGATGCCGAAGATGATCTGCCCCGTCGCCAGCCGCGATTGGCTGTTGATGATCATGTAACCGATGCCCGACGACGAGCCGATCAGCTCGGCGACGATGACATAGGTCCAGGCCCAGCCGAGCACCAGGCGCAGGGTCTCGGCAATCTCCGGCGCATTGGCCGGCATGATCACGCGCCGCACGATGCCGTTGTCGGACGAGCCCAGCGTGTAGGCCGCCTCGACCAGGTCGCGCCGTGTGCCGCCGACCTTGACCGCGATGATCAGAATGATCTGGAACACCGAGCCGACGAAGATCACCAGCAGTTTTTCGAGTTCGCCGACGCCCGCCCACAGGATGAGCAGCGGGATGAAGGCCGATGCCGGCAGATAGCGGGCGAAGGAGACGAACGGCTCCAGGAACGCCTCCACGGGCTTCCAGGCGCCCATCACGATGCCGAGCGGGACGGCCACGATGGCTGCCATCAGAAACCCGCCGAAGACGCGCCAGATGGTGATGAGGATGTCGAGCCAGAAGCGGTCCTCGACCAGCAGCCGCCAGCCGTCTCTCAGCATCGAAAGCGGATCGGCAAGGAAGATGCGATTGACGTGGCCGCCAAGCGTGATCCACGCCCAGAACGCCACGAACAGCACGAAGAACGAGATGCCGAGCACGGTTCGAATGCCGGGCGAGACCGGATGCAAGGGGCGCGGCATCGTCAACCGTCCTTTGATCTGAATGAAAAAGCGGCGGCGCAGGGCACCGCCGCCGGGCGACAATCCTGCCGGTCAGTCGGCGACGGCGCTGGTGTCGGCCAATGTCGAGACGTCGGGCGCTTCCTTGATCAGGCCCATCTGCAGCAGAAGCTCGCCAGCGGTCTTGGAAAAGTCCTGGAACTCCTTGGTGAAGAACTGCTTGTTTTCGGCCTTGTCCGCCCATTTCAGATATTTGGCCGACTCTTCGAACTCCTTGGCCGACTGCTTCACGTCGGCGCCCATGGTCTCATAGGATTTCGCCGGATCGCTCTTGATCAGGGCGAGTGCCTCGAAATAGCTGTCGGCAAGCGCCTTGGCCGCATCCGGATTGGCCTTGAGGAACTCCGGCGTGCAGCCGACGGTGTCGAGCACCATCGGATAGTCGAGAGTGGTCACAAGGATATGGCCCTGGTCGGATTTTTCGCGCACCGCCGAGATGAACGGCTCGTAGGTGACTGCCGCATCGTTCTGTCCGGCAAGAAACGCCTGCGCCGCCGCATCCGGCTCCAGATTGACGACCGTCACGTCCTTGGTCGACATGCCGTTCTTGTTGAGCACCCAGGCCAGCATGAAATAGGGCGACGTGCCCGGCGCCGATGACGCAACCGACTTACCCTTGAGATCGGCAACGGTCTTGATGTCGTTGCGGGCGACGATGCCGTCGGCGCCGTAGGATTTGTCGAGCTGGAATATCTGCTTGGTCGTCACGCCGTTGGCGTTCCAGACCAGCCAGGTCTCGACCGTGGTGGCGGCGCATTGCAAGTCGCCGCTGGCGATGGCGAGCGGCCGGCTGGCTTGCGGCACCTTCTTCAAGGTGACGTCGAGGCCATGCTTTTCGAAGATGCCGGCCTGCTTGGCGAGCGTCAGCGGCGCAAAGCCCGTCCATCCGCTGATGCCGATGCTGACCGATGTGGCGGCCATCGCCGGCGCGCACAACCCAGCGACAAGCGTCAAGCCTGTGGCAAGAATTCCGATCCTGTTCATGTCGGTTCCCCTTTTTTGTTCGGATCGGAATTGTGTCACAGACGCCCGCAGGCTTGTCAATGAAGCCGATGCTGCACTGCGGTATCTCACCGCCGGCAGCAAACTTCGCCATTAGCGCGTGTTGTACATCCAGCTGCGGTCGCGCCACATTTTTTCGCCGACCAGGCAGTCGGTGACGGGGCTGTCCTGTGCCAAGACCAATGGCGGATGCGCCGCCTCTTCCGCCGCTCGCTGCGGCGAGGCCGGACCGGCAAGCTCAAGCACCAGCTTGCGGCGGATGGCCTCCGGAAACTGCGTCCAGTCATTGACCGGGATCATGAAGGAACCCGGCCCACCGATGACGCAATCGCTGTAGTAACGGTCGAGATTGTTGACATCGTAAGCGCTGCTGAACCCGCCGCCCTTGGTCATCAGCGGCAGGCCGTTGACAGTGATGCCCTGCTTGATCACGGCGTCGCGGGTGATGTCGACAGGTGCGCCCTGGTTGTTGGGGCCGTCGCCCGAAATGTCGATCACCCGCTTGACGCCCTGGAAGCCGCTTTCGGCGAACAGATCGCTGGCGAATTCCAGCGCGCCGGAGATGGAGGTGCGCCTGGCACTGGCCGGCGGATGAGCGGAAAGCTGCGCTGCCAGCCGCTCGGCGTCGGCACGGTTGGCGATTACCGTCCACGGCACAACGACCTGCTGCCAGGTCGCGCCTGCCCATTCGACGTAGGTGACGGCAATCTTGCCGTGAGCGCCGTCGCCGATTGCCTGCAGCACGTCGTCGTGCGTCAGCGCCGCCGCATAGCCGTGGCGCTGGATTTCGAGCTCGTCGGGCGACATGGACAAGGACACGTCGACTGCCAGCACCAGTTCGACGTCAACCGGCTCGGCGGCGCGGGAGATTGCCGCCGGCCATAGCACCGACGCCAGCGCGGCGGCACCCGAGACGAGATGTCTTGCACAGGCAAAAGCAGACATGCCGCACGGTAAGCTAAAATCGACGACCGACAAAGAGGAAAGCCCGGCCGAGAGCGCGGCTGTTCCAGTCACGTTTTTGCGAGCACGTCTCTAAGTTCAGCTGCGCGGATTGAGGTTCTCCGGGTCGTAGAGCGGCCTGTAGCCGACGGCGGCCACTTCGACCGGGTATTTCTCGCCGAAATATTCGACGCTCAACTTGCGGCTCTCCTGGCAATAAGCCCAGGGCAGGTAGGCGAGCGCGATATTCTTGCCGAGGGTCGGACTATAGGCCACCGAGGTCGTGAACGACCGACGGCCGAGCTCGTCGACCAGCGTCTCACCGGTTTGCGGGTCCATCACCGGCATCGTGCCGACCGGATAGCGGGGAACGCCGTTGGAATCGGTATTGTCCGTCATCACAAGGGTGCAAAGCATGGCCGGCTGATGCGCCCGGGCGCGATATTCCAGATGCTTTGCCTTGCCGCAGAAATCGGCCTCCTTGACCTTCGGCCGGGCAAGATCAGCCTCCAGCAGATTGTACTCGGTCAAGAGATCCGCGTTCTGCAGGCGCAGGCTCTTCTCCATGCGGCGGCTGTTGGCATAGGTCTCGACGCCAAAGGCCATTACGCCGGTCGACCGCAGGGCGTCCCAGACGGCCAGGCCGTCCTCGTAGCGCATATGCAGTTCCCAGCCTTGCTCGCCGACATAGGAGATGCGGAAGGCGGTCACGTCCTTGCCGGCGATCCTGACAGGCTTGATGGCGGCAAAGGGAAAATTCTCCGGCGTCAGTCCGTCGGGATTTTCCACGACCTTGCTCAATGCCGCCCGCGCATTCGGACCCCAGATGCCGACGGTCACGTACTTCTCGGTCACGTCGGTGACGGTAACGTCGAAGCCTTTGTCTTCTGCCGTCCGGCGCATGTACTGGAAGTCGCGCGGTCCGGCATCGGCGCCGTCGATCACGCGGCAGCGGTCGGCCATGCGGATGACGGTCAGGTCGGCGCGCACCATGCCTTCCTCATCGAGGAAATGGGTATAGATGCCCTTGCCGATATTGCCGTCGCCGCCGATCTTTGCCGCGCACAGCCATTCCATCAGCGCGACGTGATCGGGGCCTTCGACGTCGTACATGGCGAAATGCGACAGGTTGACGATGCCGCAATCCTCGCTCATGGCGAGATGCTCGGCATTCGAGACGCGCCAGAAATGGCGGTTGTCCCACTCGTTTTGACGCATCGGCACCCGGTTGCCGTATTTCTCGAGCAAATGCTCGTTGGCGGCGTAGCCATGGGCGCGTTCCCAGCCGCCGAGCTCCATGAAATAGCCGCCGAGTTCCTTCTCGCGCTCCCAGAAGGGCGAGCGGCGGACATTGCGGGCCTTGGAGAAGGGTTCGCGCGGATGCACCGCCGGGTTGTAGACCTTCATCGCCGTTTCGGTGCAGCGGTCCCAGATGAACTGCTCTTTCGTCTGGTGCGGATAGAAGCGCGAATAGTCGATGGCGTGGTGGTCGATCGCCGTGCGGCCGTCCGTCATCCAGTCGGCGATGAGCTTGCCCATGCCCGGGCCATCCTTGACCCAGATGGCAACGGCATACCAGAGGCCCCTGACCTTCTGGCTTTCGCCCATCGACGGGCCGCCGTCCGCCGTCACCTGCAGCAGGCCGTTGAAGGAATGGCTCTCATTGTAGCCCAACTCGCCCAGGATCGGCGTCAGTTCCATGGCGCGCTCGAGCGGCGCCATGATCTGCTCCATGTCGAGATCGCGCTGCGACGGCGAAAGCCGTGCCTCGTTTTTCTCGAGAATGTCGCGCGGATGGCAAAGGCGCGGATTGGTCTCTTCGTAGTAGCCCCACTCGATCTGCCCGCCTTCGGCCGTCTTGGGATCGCCGGTATCGCGCATGTAAGCCGAGTTGCCCTGGTCGCGCAGCAGCGGCCAGCCGATCTCCTTGCCGGTGCCGGCGAACTCGGTGTACGGCCCGAAGAAGGTAAGCGGATGGTCGATCGGCATCACGGGCAGGTCCTCGCCCGCCATTTCCGCAATAAGCCGTCCCCAGATTCCGGTGCAGACCACGACATAGTCGGCTTCGATAGTGCCGCGGTCGGTCACCACGGCCTTGATGCGGCCGTTCTCGATGACGAGCGACTTGGCGGAGGTATTGGCAAACGCCCTGACTTTGCCGGAGGCTTCCGCCTGGTCGACCAGCTTGCCGGCGACCGTCTGCGAGCGCGGGATGACGAGGCCGGCGTCGGGATCCCACAGGCCGCCCTGTACCATCTGTTCTTCGATCAGCGGGAATTTTTCCTTGATCTCGGCGGGATCGATCAGGCGGGCGCGTGTGCCGAAGGCCTTCGCCGAGGCGATCTTGCGCTTGATCTCCGCCATGCGGGCGTCGTCGCCGACGCGGGCGACCTCGAGGCCGCCGATGCGCGCGTAATGGCCCATCTTTTCGTAGAAATCGATGGAATAGAGCGTCGTCCAGCACGACAGGAAATCGTGGCTGGTCGTGTAGCAGAAGTCGGAGGCATGCGCCGTCGAGCCGATATCCGTCGGGATGCCTGATTTGTCGATGCCGACAATATCGTCCCATCCGCGCTCGATCAGGTGATGGGCGACCGATGCGCCGACGATGCCGCCAAGCCCGACGATGACGACCTTCGCCTTTTCCGGAAACCCTGCCATTGCCCGCGACTCCAAGATGCTATTGCGCCAGACTATAGGGCGGCGCCGCGCCGCGCTTGCAGCCTGTTTGCGACATCGCCAAAAAAGCCCGCGCCACCAGCCCGTCGAATGCAGTTAGACCTACGCCTTCGCCCTGCTCAGTACGAAGGCGCTGCTAGAGCCCGTCCTGCGCAGCTTCGAAGAAAAGTGCATACCTTCATCGCCGATTACCGGAAGCAAATAAAAGGCCGGGCGTTTGCCCGGCCTTCAAAAAATCATGGCGTCGACTTTACTTGATGCGCGCGACGCCGCCCGAGATCTCAATGGTCTCCGAACCGGTCAGCGCCTCGAGGTCGCCATTCGGCAAGGTAACAAAACAGCCGCTCGGGCAAAATTCCACGGTTTCGCCGGCGGCCAGCGCCAGCTCGGTCTTGCCGCCGCCTTCGGTCACGATCAGCGTGCGGGTCTCAGCGTCCTTGTTGACCGCGCTGGCGGCATGGGCCGAACCGCCCACGGCCAGAAAAGCGATGGCGGCGACGAGAGACTTCCACATTTTGCAGTATCGGTGTTGCCACCGCCTCTGTTGCATTTTGCAAGGCATTCTCGCCGTTTGCAGGTGAGCTTATATGCAATGCAAGCTGAACGGCAACTGAATGCCGCATTCATGCCGCAATTGGTTTCCGAAGGCTTGAAGGCAAGCTCCAAACAGCTAGTCAGGATCAGGCTTCCGCACCTTGCGTCCCGACTTGGCGAGACGTTTCGCCTCCGCCACTGCCAGTGCTTTTGCTTGCTCTCGCTCGGCGAATTCGACTTCGATCTTGTCGTCGTCGATCGGCCACGCCTCGTGCTTTTTGGTCTCGACGACGGCGCGCGGCGCCGACGGAATTTCGATATGCTGGTCGGCGAACACATCGAAGATTGCAAAGCGGATGTCGTTCTGGACGATATTGCCACTAAGAACGTCTGCCAGGAACACGCGAATCTCGAATTCGAGCGCGGCCGGGCCGAAATTGGAAAACAGCACAAAGGGTTCCGGGTTCTTCAGCACCAGCGGATGGCTGCGTGCGATCTCCAAAAGGACGCCATGCACGTGCTTGACGTCGCTACCATAGGCAACGCCGACCTTGATGTCGACGCGGCCGAGCTTGTTGCGGTGCGTCCAGTTGCCGACCGCATTGTTGATCAGGTTTGAATTGGGCAGGATCACCGATTGCCGTTGGAACGTCTCGATCTCGGTGGCGCGCACGCTGATCTTCTTGACAGTGCCGCTGATGTCGCCGGCGACGATCCAGTCGCCGACCTTGAACGGCCGCTCGGCCAACAGGATCAGGCCCGAGACGAAGTTCGAGACGACATTCTGCAGGCCGAAGCCGATGCCGAGGGACAGCGCACCGGCGACCAGCGCGAGGCTGGAGAGGTCGATGCCGGCGGCCGAGATGCCGACCAGTGCCGCGACGGCGACGCCGGCATAGCCGACCGCCAGCCGGATCGAATTGCGCACGCCGGTGTCGACGCGGCCGCGCGCCATCACCGAGCCGTCCAGCCATCCCTGGAACCAGCGCGTCAGGAAATAGCCGATGATGAAGACAACGACGCCTGAGAGGATGCCGGTGATCGAGATCGTCACCGAGCCGATGGTCAGCCCCGTTGCCAGCTTGTAGGCCCAAGCCTGGATGTCGCCGGGCTGGAAGCCCCACGTCAACAGGATCAGCGGCAGGAACACCAGCACGATCATCACGTTGATGGCGACGCTGACGACCAGGCCGAGCTGGTCGAGCGCGGTCGGCTCATAGCTTGAATTGGCGGATAGCCAACGGCCGATCGAGCTATTGGCGAAGCCGCCTTCCTCGCCGATCGCCCGCGCCGACAGGAAGCCGATATAGGCGGTGACCAGGATGGTGCCGGTGATCACGACCTGCACCGAGACGAACATGGCAAGGCCGATATAGCCGAACAGCGCCGACGCGATGGTGAACAGCCCCAGCGCCACGGCGGTGTAACGCAGCCACGCCGGCCACGGCCGCCAGATCCCGTCGGCGGCCTTGAACGGCTTCAGCAGGCCCATCAGGATCAGGATGACGCCGACGATGATGGTGGCGACAAAGCTTCTGGCGATGGTCAGCGACAGCGGCGAGCCCATCTTGTCGTTCACGACCGACAGGAAATAATTGATGCCGATGGCGACGGCCATGGCCGTCGTCAGCCGCACCAGCCAGCGCGCCGGGCCGGTTTCGACAGGGATCAGACGCCAGTTCGGCAGTCGCGGCTCAAGCGCCGCATTGGTCAGCCGGTTGACGCAGAACACACCCGCGACAACGGCAGCCAGCGCATTCAGGAAGATGCCGATATCGCCGCGCAAGACGTTGTAATAATTGAAAAAGAAAATGGTCGAGGCAAGGAAGACGCCGACTGCCAGCGTCGGCAGCAATGTCGACCAGAACGCCACCGACAGCCGGCTGAGATAGGAGGGATCCTCCACCGAGGGGTCCGCTTCGAACACACGGCCGAACAGGCGCCGCCCGCCGACGAAAAGCACGGCGGCCAAGGCAAGCGCCATCAAGGCCGCGGCAAGAACGGCCTGGAACTTGAACTTGAAGGCAAAGCTCAGCCAGGACGACACCGCCTTGTAGAAACTGGTAAATTCGTTGTTGGCATCGGAAATGACCTCCGGGCTCAATGCATCGGACAGCACGTAGCGCTTGGTGAGCTGGTTGCGGAAAAGCTCGCTGCGCATATTGCCGATCTTCTCGATCAGCCCGCTGATGCGGATCGACAGGTTTTGCGCCGTGGCGATGACGGCATTGATCTCGGCTTTTTCGGAGGCCAGCGCCTGGCGTTCGCCGGTCACGATATCGGGCTCGGCCGGCTGGCCCGCGGCCGGCGGCGGGCCTAGCTGCTCTAGCCGGCTGTTGATCTCGCTCAGCCGCGGCCGGAAAGCGAGCGCGCTGTTGAGCGAGGCACGCGACATTTCTTCCAGCTGCAGCCGAATATCGACAAGGCTGGCGTCATCGTCGCCGTCCTGCTGGAACTTCGTTTCGAGATTGTCGGTCTTCGTCGTCAGGTCCTGGAGGATTTTCTGCTGATCACTGACCAGTCCCGCGGGCGCCTGGCCAAGCCCTTGCGCCACCGCTCGCAACGAAAGCGGCGCCGAGGCGACAAGCATCAGGACCAGAACGAAGCGGAGCAGTCGGAAAAACATGATTGTCTGGCGACTCACGGGCGATAAGGCGTTCTAAAGGCCCGCTCTTGATAAAGACCGACATATCTGGGGGCAAGCCGTCCCTGACGGCCCGCTTTCGAAGTCGGCCATATCCAATCGAAGTCGGGGAGTCGAAAAGCGATGGCGCAATCTTGGCTTTGCGTTGGCCGCCTGCTCTATAGTCTGCCGCCAAGCCTGAAATGGATGACAATAAGAATGGCGGAATATTCGGCCTTTTCGCTTCTCAAGAACGCGCTGACCGGAAACAAGGACTGGAGGCCGGCCTGGCGCAAGCCCGACCCGAAGGCGTCCTACGATGTCATCGTCATCGGCGCCGGCGGCCATGGCCTGTCGACCGCGTACTATCTCGCCAAGGAGCACGGCATCACCAATGTCGCGGTGCTGGAGAAGGGCTGGCTCGGTTCCGGCAATGTCGGCCGCAACACGACGGCCGTCCGCTCCAACTACCTGCTGCCCGCCAACACGCGCTTCTACGAACATTCGATGAAGCTGTGGGAGAACCTGTCGCATGACCTCAACTATAACGTCATGTTCTCGCAGCGCGGCTGCCTGAACCTCGCCCACACACCTGCTCAGCTCGACGACTATGCCCGGCGCGGCAACGCCATGCGCCATCTCGGCGTCGACGCGGAACTGATGACCACGGCGGAGATCGCCCGCCTGGTGCCGGCGCTGGACGTCTCCGCCACGGCGCGTTTCCCGATCGTCGGCGGCCTGATGCAGCGACGCGCCGGCACCGCCCGCCACGATGCGGTCGCCTGGGGATATGCGCGTGGCGCAGATCGCCGCGGCGTCGACATCGTCGAAAACTGCGAGGTCACCGGCTTCCTGCGCGACGGCGACCGCATCACCGGCGTCACGACGACCCGCGGCGAAATCCGCGCTAAAAAGGTAGCGGTCGCGGTGGCCGGCAGCACCGGGCGGGTCATGCGGCTTGCCGGCATCGAGACAATGCCGATCGAGAGCCACGTGCTGCAGGCCTTCGTTACGGAATCGCTGAAACCGTTTATCGATACGGTCCTGACCTTCGGCATGGGCCATTTCTATATGTCGCAATCGGACAAGGGCGGCCTTGTCTATGGCGGCGACCTCGACGGCTACAACAGCTACGCCCAGCGCGGCAGCCTGCCGATCGTCGATGAGGTGATGAGCGAGATGCTGGCGCTGTTCCCGGGGCTCGCCCGCGTCCGCATGCTGCGCTCATGGGGCGGCGTCTGCGACATGTCGATGGACGGCTCGCCAATCATCACCACCGGTCCGCTGCCGGGCATGTATCTCAACTGCGGCTGGTGCTATGGCGGCTTCAAGGCGACGCCGGCTTCCGGCTGGTGCTTTGCCTGGACCATTGCCAAGGACGAGCCGCACGATCTCAACGCGGCCTTCACGCTCGACCGCTTTTACCGTGGCATGGTGATCGACGACAAGGGCCAGGGCGCCACGCCCCGGCTGCATTAGGCCATGATCCCGAACCGCAGGTCCGCGTCAGCGAAAAGTGGAAACCGGTTTTCGGACAAGATCATGGTCAAACGAGAAGTTTAAGAGATCCATGCTCATCACCTGCCCCTATTGCGGCCCGCGCGACGTTATCGAATTCACCTATCAGGGCGACGGCAATCGCCAGCGCCC
Source organism: Mesorhizobium sp. M0563 (assembly GCF_040321065.1). Classification (NCBI taxonomy): domain Bacteria; kingdom Pseudomonadati; phylum Pseudomonadota; class Alphaproteobacteria; order Hyphomicrobiales; family Phyllobacteriaceae; genus Mesorhizobium; species Mesorhizobium sp. M0563. The sequence goes on along the minus strand of NZ_JAMYQV010000001.1, from coordinate 230,508 downwards.
ACAGCCCGCGTCGCAAAACCTCGACGCCTGGAACGCTTATGTCTACGACCGGCTGAACCCCGCCGGCGACCACAATGAGATCTGGCAGCATTCCGGCGGCTGCCGCGCCCATCTCAGGGTGGTGCGCAACACGCTGACGCACGAGATCTCCAGCACTGCCTTCGCGCGCGGCGACCACAACTCGGTTGCGCGGCACAGGGCCGAGGACAAGTCATGAGCCCGCGCCGTACCGAGACCGGCGGCCGCATCGACCGGCTGCGGACCATCCGCTTCACCTTCGACGGCGCGCCTTATACCGGCCATGCCGGCGACACGCTGGCTTCGGCGCTGCTGGCCAACGGCGTCACCCTGTTTGGGCGTTCGTTCAAATATCACCGCCCGCGCGGCGTGCTGACTGCCGGCGTCGAGGAGCCAAACGCGCTCGTGACTGTGTTGAGGGGCGAGGTTCGCGAGCCGAACATTCCCGCCACCATGGTCGAGATCTATGACGGGCTGGCCGCAATGAGCCAGAACCGCTTCCCCTCGCTTGCCTGGGACGTCAATGCCATCAACCAGCTCGGCGGCAAGCTTTTGTCGGCCGGCTTCTACTACAAGACCTTCATGGGACCCGTGGTCGGTCCGCTGAAGGGCACGCGCTTCTGGATGTTCTGCGAGCATTTCATCCGCCGTGCCGCCGGCCTGGGCAAGGCAGGCACGGCTCCCGATACGGCGCGCTACGAACGCATGAACGCGTTTTGCGACGTGCTGGTAGTCGGTTCCGGCCCGGCCGGGCTGATGGCCGCCAGGGCGGCCGCCGATCAGGGTGCACGCGTCATCCTGGCCGAGCTCGAGCCGCATTTCGGCGGCTCGGCCAATTGGTCGGGCGAGACGATCGATGGCATGCCGGCCGCCGATTGGGCGGCGCGCGCCGCCGGCCAGCTTGAAGGCCATGACAATGTTCGCCTGCTGCCGCGCACCACCGTCTGGGGCTATTACGACGGCAACACGCTTGCCGCGATCGAACGCGTCACCGACCATAAGGAAACGCCGGACAAAGGCGAGCCGCGCCATCGCTACTGGACCATCCGCGCCAAATCGGTGGTGCTGGCCACCGGCTCCCTGGAGCGTCCCTTGGTCTTTCCTGGCAATGATCGGCCAGGCGTGATGCTGGCGCATGCGGCCGAGCGCTATGCCAATGAATATGGCGTGCTGCCGGGTCACAGGGTCGCGCTGTTCACCAACAATGACAGCGCCTATCGCGCAGCACTGGCGTTGAAGAAGGCCGGTGCCGCGGTCGTCGCCATCGTCGACGCGCGCCCGGAGCTTTCGAGCGAAATGCGCAAGCTGGCCGGCGAGACCGAAGCCGAGATCTTTTCTGGCCACGCGGTGATAGCCACCGAGGGCGGCAAGGCGCTTTCCGGCTTCAAGGTGCAGCGCTTCGACATGGCCAGTGGTGCGCTTTCCGGCGATGCGCGCAGCATCCACGCCGATTGCCTGCTGATGTCGGGCGGCTGGTCGCCGACCATCCATCTGGCCAGCCAGGCCGGAGCCAAAGCGGAATGGAACGAAGCGTTACAAGCGTTCCTGCCGCCGAAACCGACAACACGGCAATGGATCGGCGCCGGCGCCTTCACCGGCAGTTTCTCCACCGCCGAGGCGATCGCCGAAGGTCGCGCCGCCGGCCTTTCCGCTGCGGGCGCAACAGCCACGCCGGCGGCCTTGCCTGCCGTCGGGGCAGCACCTGGCGATCCCGATCCGGCACCGGTGTTCGAGATCAAGGCCGCAGGAAAAAGCTTCGTCGACTTCCAGCATGACGTGACGGCCGACGACGTGCGGCTGGCGCATCGCGAAGGCTTCGTCTCGGCCGAGCATCTGAAGCGCTACACCACGCTCGGCATGGCGACCGACCAGGGCAAGAGTTCCAACATACCAGGCCTCGCCATCATGGCCGAGGCGCTGGGCAAGCCGATCCCGCAGGTCGGCACGACGCGCTTTCGTCCGCCTTTTTCGGCGGTGTCGATCGGCTCGCTTGCCGCCGAACGCTTCGGCGATCTGAAGCCCGAGCGGCTGACGCCGATGCATGACTGGCACGTCGCCAACGGCGCCACCATGTATTCGGCCGGCCTCTGGTACCGGCCGATGATCTACGGCCATCCCGGTGAAACGATCGAGCAGGCCTATGTGCGCGAGGCGAGAGCCACGCGCGAGAGCGCCGGCATTGTCGACGTCTCGACACTGGGCAAGATCGCGGTGCAAGGCCCGGACGCGGCGGAATTCCTCGACCGCGTCTACACCAACATGTTTTCGACGCTGGCTGTCGGCAAGGCGCGTTATGGGCTAATGCTGCGCGAGGACGGCCTCGCCTTCGACGACGGCACCACCTGGCGGCTTGGCGAGCAGGATTTCCTGATGACCACCACCACCGCCAATGCCGGCAAGGTAATGCAGCATCTGGAGTATTTTCTCGACGTGATCTGGCCGGAGCTGAAGGTCCACGTCACCTCGGTCACCGACCAATGGGCCGGTGCCGCCATCGGCGGGCCGAACGCCAGGCAGATATTGGCTGCTTGCGTCAGCGGCACCGCTGTCGACAATGCCGCCCTGCCCTTCATGGGCATCGTCCACGGCGAAATCGCCGGCGTGCCGGTGATGATCTGCCGGCTGTCCTTCTCCGGCGAAATGGCCTTCGAGGTCTATTCCGGCGCCGGTTACGGCACCCATGTCTGGGAGGCGCTGATCGAAGCCGGCAAGCCGTTCGGGCTGGTGACCTACGGACTGGAGGCGCTGGGCACCCTGCGCATCGAGAAGGGCCACGTCACCGGCGCCGAGATCGACGGTCGTACCACGGGGCGCGACCTGCATCTCGACTGGATGCTGTCGAAGAAGAAGCCGTTTATCGGTTCGGCGATGATGGATCGCGAGGGGCTGATCGCGCCCGACCGCCTGGAACTCGTCGGTATTGTTTCGCTCGACAACCAGCCGCTAAACGGCGGCGCACACATCGTCGAGGAGCTTGACGAAGCCAATCCGCACGGCTCGCTCGGTCACATCACCGCTTGCTGCTATTCGCCGGCGCTCGGCAAATATATAGCGCTTGCCTTGGTCAAGGGCGGCAAGGCGCGGCGCGGCACGCGCGCTTATGTCTCCGACCCGTTGCGCAACCGGTTCGGGCCGGTCGAGATCGTCTCCAACCATTTCTTCGATCCGGACGGGAGCCGCATGCATGGTTGAGCGCCAATCACCGCTTGAGCCGGTGCTGCATCCAGGCTCGCATGGCAATTTCGAGCACGGTGTCGAAATCATCCTCTCCGAAACCAGGCCGGGTTCGATCCTGCAGCTCGCCGCCTGGCCCGGCCAGGAGAAGGCGTTGATGGCCGGCATCCGCACTGTTACCGGCCTGGCTTTGCCCGACGGCGCCGGCGGCGGTGTCACGGACGGCGTCAGGTCGGTGTTCGGCTTTGCGCCGGGAAAGTTCACAATGGTCGATGAGGCCGAGGGATTGGCATCGGCCTTTGCCGACGTCGTCACTCCGTCCATCGGTACGGTGACCGACCTTTCGCACGGCCGCACCGCGATCCGTATCGCCGGGCCAAAGGCCGAGTGGGTCCTGGCAAAATTCTTCGCCATCGACTTCGCGCTGCCGGCCTTCCCGATCGGCGCCGGCCGCTCAACCATGCATCACGACGTCTTCGCCCAGATCCAGCGCACCGGCGCCGATCAGTTCGACATCTATGTGTTCCGCTCGTTCGCACGCTCGTTCTGGAAGGCACTCTGCCACGCCAGCGAGGAAGTCGGCTACGAAGTGCAGTAGCTAGACGGCGCGTCTTCACCTTACTCGGCGAACGTCACCCACTCTTCCAGCGGCGCGCGATCGGTGCGGAAGGCATTTTCAGGCTTGGACGTATCCTCGTGGCCGAGCGCCATGCCGCACACGACGATCTCCTCGTCGGGAATGTCGAGCACGGGCCTGATCTGCCGGTGATAGGGCGCGAAGGCGGCCTGCGGGCAGGTGTGTAGGCCCCTGCCCCGCGCCGCGACCATGATGTTCTGCAGGAACATGCCGTAGTCGATCCACGACCCCTTGTTCAGCCGCCGGTCGACGGTGAAGATCAAGCCGACCGGCGCATCGAAGAAGACGAAATTGCGGTCGTGTTGCGCACGCATCCTGTCGACCTCGCGCCGGCCGATGCCGAGCACGCCGTAGAGGCCGAAGCCGTTGGCCCGCCGTCGCGTCAGATAGGGTTCGAAGAACTGGTCGGGATAGTAGCGGTACTCGTCCCACTCGGCCTTTTCGGCGCGGATGCCCGAGCTGAGGATGGCGTCGGTGATGCGCTGCTTGACCTCGCCCTTGGTCACATAGACCTTCCAGGGCTGCATGTTGGTGCCCGAGGGCGCGCGCGCAGCAACGGCGAGAATATCGCGGATGGTGTCGTCGTCGACCATGTCGGGCAAGAAGGCGCGTACGGACCTGCGCGAGGTGATCGCGTCATCGACGATCGCCACCGCAATCCGGGAGTTGTTTTCCAGCATGGGCCGTCCCTTTGCGCATAATCCTGGAACCCGGCTTTTCCGGAAAGGATCATGCGCCGACTAGAAGTGATGGAGCATCCTGGCGAGTTTCTATGAACGCTCGACGCCCTATCCGCCTCGACCGGACGCCCCACTCGCCGCTCGTGTGCCGAGCCTTTGCCTGAACCGTCAAAATGGCGCAAGTAAATCTTGTGGGTTCATGAAAATCATCTTGATTTTTTCACAGACCTGCGGTCACATGAAATTTGCTGGGAATTTTTCATCGAGACAGGGATGGCTTTGCCCTCAACCGCCGCAACACCGGAACAAGATAACGGCGAACGGCTGCTGGCCGGCGACATTCGCGCGTTGCGCAAGGCGCGCGGCCTGACGCTTGCCGAAATCGGGCTGAAGCTCGGCCGTTCCGTCGGCTGGGTCAGTCAGGTCGAGCGCGGCCTGTCGATCCCGTCGCTCGGCGATCTCAGGGCCTTCGCCGAATTGTTCGGCGTGCCGGTCAGCCTGTTCTTCAGCCATGACGTGCCTGTCGAGACCGAACGCGGCGTGGTCGTGCGCGCCGGCAACCGGCGCACCCTTGGCACAAGCGATTCCGGCCTGGTGGAGGAGCTTCTGTCGCCGGATCTCGGCGGTAGCTTCGAGATGCTGCGTTCGGTCTTCGCCCCCGGTGCCGAGCTGAAGACCGAGGCCCGCCGGCCGACCGAGGAAGCCGGCTACGTCGCGTCCGGCAGCTTCGACATCGAAATTGCCGGCGTCTGGCACCGGCTTGGAGCAGGCGACTCCTTCCGCTTTGACGGCAAGCCGTTCCGCTGGCGCAATCCTGGAGCGGAACCGGCTGTGGTGATCTGGGTGGTTTCGCCGCCCGTCTATTGATCTGGAGAAGAACATGGCCAGTTTGCCGACCACGGCACGCGTGGTGATCATCGGAGGCGGTGCCGTCGGCGCCTCCTCGCTCTATCATCTCGCCAAGGCGGGCTGGACCGACTGCGTGCTTCTGGAGAAGAACGAGCTGACTTCCGGCTCGACCTGGCATGCCGCCGGCAACGTGCCGACGTTCTCCTCGTCATGGTCGCTGATGAACATGCAGCGCTATTCGACCGAGCTCTATCGCCGGTTGGCCGACGAGGTCGGCTATCCCATGAACTATCACGTCACCGGCTCGCTCAGGCTCGCCCATACGATCGAGCGTATGCAGGAATTCCAGCGCGCCAAGGGCATGGGCCGCTATCAGGGCATGGACATCAATGTCGTCGGCCCCGACGAGATCAAGCGCCGCTACCCCTTCATCGAAACGCATGAGCTGAAGGGCGCGCTCTACGATCCGAGCGACGGCGACATCGACCCGGCGCAATTGACCCAGGCGCTGGCCAAGGGGGCGCGCGACATGGGTGCGAAGATCATCCGCTTCTGCCCGGTCACCGGCGTGCGCCGCGAGAACGACGAGTGGGTGGTCGAGACGCCGCAAGGCGAGATTCGCTGCGAGATCGTCGTCAACGCCGCCGGCTACCGCGCCGCCGAAGTCGGCAGGATGTTCGGCCGCGAGGTGCCGATGATGGTGATGAGCCATCAATACATCCTGTTTGAGGAAATCCCCGAACTGGCGGCGTGGTCGAAGGAACAAGGCAAGAAGCTGCCGCTGCTGCGCGACGTCGATACGTCCTATTATCTGCGCCAGGAAAAGAACGGCATGAACCTCGGCCCCTATGAGCGCAATTGCCGCGCCCATTGGGTCGGCCACAACGACCCGATGCCGGACGACTTTTCGTTCCAGCTGTTTCCCGACGACCTCGACCGGCTGGAACATTACCTGGCCGATGCCGTCGCCCGCGTGCCGATCCTCGGCACCGCCGGGCTGTCCAAGGTCATCAACGGGCCGATCCCCTATGCGCCGGACGGCAACCCGCTGATCGGCCCGATGCCTGGCGTGCCCAACGCCTTCGAGGCCTGCGTCTTCACCTTCGGCATCGCCCAGGGCGGCGGCGCCGGCAAAGTGCTGGCCGAGTGGGTGACCGAGGGCCAGACCGAATGGGACATGTGGTCCTGCGATCCACGCCGTTTCACCGCCTTTGCGTCGGCGCCGGATTACTGCGTCGCCAAGGGCATGGAGATCTACGGCAACGAGTATGCCATCCAATTCCCGCGCCACGCCTGGCCGGCTGGGCGCGACCGCAAGCTGTCGCCGCTCCACGGCCGCATCAAGGCGTTCGGCGCCCGGTTCGACGCCTATAATGGCTGGGAACGCGCCACCTGGTATGCGAAGCCAGGCGACGACATCTCCGAACAATCCACGCTGACCTTCCGCCGTGACGGCCCCTGGCAGCATCGTGTGCGCGAGGAATGCCTCGCCGTCCGCGATGCCGCCGGCATTCTGGACCTGCCGGGATTTTCCCGGTTCAATCTAGACGGTCCGGGTGCCGCCGAATGGCTGAGCCTCCAGGTGACAGGCCTGGTGCCGAAACCCGGCCGCATCGGCCTCGTCTACTTTGCCGACGACAAGGGCCGCGTCGTCACCGAGATGTCGGTGGTGCGTCACGACGAAGATCACATGACGCTGATCACCGCCGCGGTGGCGCAGTGGCACGATTTCGAATGGCTGAAATCGCGCATGCCGAAGGACGCGACGTTCAAGTTGACTGACCGGACAGAAGAGTATTCGACCCAGATCCTCGCCGGACCCAACTCGCGAAACATCCTCGCCGAACTCTGCGCGGCCGACCTCACCCTGCCCTGGCTGACGCATCAGGAAACATCGATCGCCGGGCGCTGGGCCAAGCTGGTGCGCGTATCCTTCGCTGGCGAGCTCGGCTGGGAAATCCACAGCAAGGTCGACGATACCGCAGTCATCTTCGACGCTGTCTGGGCGGCCGGCCAGAGGCACGGCCTGAAACCATTCGGCATGTACGCGCTGGATTCGCTGCGGCTCGAAAAAGGCTACCGTACGTGGAAGGGCGATCTGTCGACCGACTACTCGATCCTGCAGGGCGGGCTGGAGCGCTTCGTCAGATGGGACAAGCCCGACTTCCGCGGTAAGGCGGCGTTGCAGAGCGAAAAGCAGCAAGGCGTCAAGAAACGCTTCGTCACGCTGGTCGTCGAAAATCCCGGCGACTGCGACACACCTTACATGTCGACGCTTTGGCATGACGGCCGGATCGTCGGCGAGACGACATCCGGCGGCTGGGGTCATCGCATCGACAAGTCGATCGCGCTCGGCATGCTGCGCGCCGACCTCACCGAGCCGGGAACCGCGGTCGAGGTCGATATCTTCGGCGAACGTTTTCGGGCGATCGTGCAGAAGGATGAGCCGTTATGGGATCCGAAGAACGAGAGGCTCAAAGCATGAAGAAAGTCATCCTCACCGATGGCGGCATGGGCCAGGAGCTGGTCCGCCGCAGCAGCTCCGAGCCGACGCCGCTCTGGTCGGCCAGGGTGCTGATCGACGAACCGGATCTGGTGCGCGACCTGCATGCGGAATTCATCCGCGCCGGAGCCCGCGTCATCACCATCAACACTTATTCCGCAACGCCGGAGCGGCTGGCGCGCGAGGGCGCGGAAGAGCTGTTCAAGCCTTTGCAGAAGCGCAGCATCGAACTGGCAAGGCAAGCACGCGACCAGACCGGCGACGCGGCGATCGCCGGCTGCCTGTCGCCGCTGTTCGGCAGCTATGCGCCGGCGCTGACGATATCCTTCCAGGATACGCTCGACATCTATCGCCGTATAGTTGCCGAGCAGGCGGACGGCGTCGATCTGTTTCTGTGCGAAACCATGGCGTCGGCCGAAGAGGCGCGCGCCGCCGTCACCGCGGCATCGGAAAGCGGCAAGCCTGTCTGGGTGTCGTGGACGCTCGCGGATCACGGCATGCCGCGCCTGCGCAGCGGCGAAGCCATTGCGGCGGCGTCGGGCGCTCTTGACGGCCTACCCGTCGCGGCCCGGCTGATCAATTGCTGTCGGCCCGAAGCGATCGCTGCAGCGCTGCCCGGACTGATCGCTCTCGGCGGTGCGGTCGGCGCCTATGCCAATGGCTTCACCTCGGTCGAGGCGCTCAAGCATGGCGGCACCGTCGAAGTGCTGCACGCCCGCCACGACCTCGATCCGGACGCCTATGCCGGCCAGGCGATCGGCTGGGTCGAGGCCGGCGCCGGCATCGTCGGCGGCTGCTGCGAAGTCGGACCGGCCCACATCGCCGCCTTGCGCGACCGGCTCGAACAGGCCGGCTACGAAATTTCGGGAGTAGCATAATGCCCAGGCCATCATCGCGCATTTCCGGCATCGTGCCTTCGGGCAAGGATGGCTGGGAGGTTCATTCCGCTGCCTGGGCGCGCAAGCAGGCCGGCGAGGACATCATCATGCTGTCGGTCGGCGACCATGATTTCGACACGCCGAGCGAGACGATCGAAGCCTGCGTGACGGCGGTCCGCGCCAGCAATCACCACTACACCCCACTTGCCGGCGTTCCGCGGCTGCGCAAGGCGATGGCGGCGGCCTCGACGCTCTGCACCGGTGTTGCGACCAGCCCCGACCAGGTCATCGCCACGCCGGGCGGGCAGGCCGCGCTTTACGCAGCTATTCAAGCTGTTCTCGACCAGGGCGACCATGCCATCGTCGTCGCGCCCTATTACGCCACCTATCCCAATACCTTCAGCGCGGCGGGCGCCGCGTTCAGCGTCGTCGAGACACCCGCCGAGGATGGCTTTCAGCCGCGCGCCGCCGAGATCCGCGCCGCCCTACGGCCGAACACCCGCGCCATTCTGATCAACACGCCGAACAACCCGACCGGTGCCGTCTATTTGCGCGAGCGCCTGGAAGAGCTGGCGCAGATCTGCCGCGAGCATGACCTATGGCTGCTGTCGGACGAGGTCTACTGGACGCTGGGTGGCGGCGAGCACGTCTCACCACGCTCGCTGCCCGGCATGGCCGAACGTACGCTGGTCATCAATTCGATGTCCAAGAGCCACGGCATGACCGGCTGGCGCATGGGCTGGCTGACCGGGCCCGAACCAATGGTCTCGCTGCTGACCGACCTCAATCTGGTGATGACCTACGGCCTGCCGGCCTTCATCAGCCTCGCCTGCGCCGAGGCGCTCGAAAACGGCTACGGCGTCAAGGAGATCGCCGAGCGCTATGCCGCAAGGCGCGCCGTCGTTCTCGATGCCATGCGCGGCATGAACAACATCACCGTGCGCGGCTCCGAGGGCGGCATGTACGTGATGCTCGACATATCGGCGATCGAGCCGGACGATGAGAAATTCGCCTGGGCGTTCCTCGACCAGGAGAAGGTCGGCGTCATGCCCGGCTCGAGCTTCGGCGAAGCTGCAGCCGGCCACATCCGCTTCAGCCTCTGCCAGCCTGAGCCGGTGCTGATGGAGGCTGCCACGCGCCTGCGCCGCTTCGCCTCCAGCTACCGCCGCGAAGCCGCATGAACTCGCCGCCCGCCAAAACCATACCGACCAAGGCCATTCCTCCCAAAGCAAGGGCGGTCATCATCGGTGGCGGCGTCTCCGGCTGCTCGGTCGCCTATCATCTGGCCAAGCTCGGCTGGACCGACATCGTTCTGCTCGAGCGCAAGCAGCTGACATCGGGCACGACATGGCACGCTGCCGGCCTGATCGGCCAGCTGCGCGGCTCGCAGAACATGACCCGGCTGGCGAAGTATTCGGCCGATCTCTACGTCAAGCTCGAGGCCGAGACCGATGTCGGCACCGGCATGCGCCAGGTTGGCTCGATCACGGTGGCGCTTACCGAGGAGCGCAAGCACGAGATCTATCGGCAGGCGTCTCTCGCCCGCGCCTTCGATGTCGACGTGCGCGAGATTTCGCCAGGTGAAGTCAAGGAGATGTACCCGCATCTCAATGTTTCGGATGTTGTCGGCGCCGTGCATCTGCCGCTCGACGGCCAGTGCGATCCGGCCAACATCGCCATGGCCTTGGCCAAGGGCGCACGTCAGCGCGGTGCGACCATCCTGGAGAACGTGAAGGTCACCAAGGTTCATACCAGGGCCGGCCGCGTCACCGGCGTCTCCTGGGCGCAAGGCGACGAGCAAGGCACGATCGAAGCCGATATCGTCGTCAACTGCGCCGGCATGTGGGCACGCGAACTTGGCGCCCAGAACGGCGTCACCATCCCGCTGCACGCCTGCGAGCATTTCTATCTCGTCACCGAGCCGATCCCGGGGCTCTCCCGCCTGCCGGTGCTGCGCGTGCCGGACGAATGCGCCTACTACAAGGAAGATGCCGGCAAGATGATGCTCGGCGCTTTCGAGCCGGTGGCCAAGCCGTGGGGCATGAACGGCATAAGCGAGGAGTTCTGCTTCGACCAGTTGCCGCAGGGCATGGACCATTTCGAGCCGATCCTCGAAATGGGCGTCAACCGCATGCCGATGCTGGCCACCGCCGGCATCCACACCTTCTTCAACGGCCCAGAGAGTTTTACCCCCGACGACCGTTATTATCTCGGCGAGGCGCCGGAGCTTTCCGGCTACTGGATGGCGACCGGCTACAATTCGATCGGCATCGTCTCCTCCGGCGGCGCCGGCATGGCGCTGGCGCAATGGATCAATGACGGCGAGGCGCCGTTCGATCTCTGGGAGGTCGACATCCGCCGCGCCCAGCCGTTCCAGAAGAACCGCCGCTATCTCAAGGAGCGCGTCTCTGAAACGCTCGGCCTGCTCTACGCCGATCATTTTCCTTACCGGCAGATGGCAACCTCGCGGAACGTGAGGCGTTCGCCGCTGCACGAGCACCTGAAGACGCGCGGCGCGGTGTTCGGCGAGGTCGCCGGCTGGGAGCGCGCCAACTGGTTCGCTAGGCCCGGCCAGGAGCGCGAATACCGCTATTCGTGGAAACGGCAGAACTGGTTCGACAACCAGCGCGAGGAGCATCTGGCGGTCCGGAACGGCGTCGGCCTGTTCGACATGACCTCGTTCGGCAAGATCCGCGTCGAAGGCCGCGACGCCTGCGCCTTCCTGCAAAGGCTCTGCGCCAACGACATGGACGTGGCGCCGGGCAAGATCGTCTACACCCAGATGCTCAACCAGCGCGGCGGTATCGAGAGCGATCTGACCGTCTCGCGATTGTCCGAAACAGCCTTCTTCCTCGTCGTGCCGGGCGCCACGCTGCAGCGCGATCTGGCCTGGCTGAAAAAACATCTTGCCGACGAGTTCGTCGTCATTACCGATGTGACCGCTGCCGAAGCGGTGCTTTGCCTGATGGGCCCGGATTCGAGGAAGCTGATCCAAAAGGTCAGCCCGAATGATTTCTCCAATGACAACAATCCGTTCGGAACGTTTCAGGAGATCGAGATCGGCATGGGCCTGGCCCGCGCCCACCGCGTCACCTATGTCGGCGAGCTCGGCTGGGAGCTTTATGTCTCGACCGATCAGGCCGCCCACGTCTTCGAGGCGATAGAAGAGGCCGGCGCCGATGTCGGTCTGAAGCTATGCGGCCTGCACACGCTGGACTCCTGCCGCATCGAAAAGGCGTTCCGGCATTTCGGCCACGACATCACCGACGAAGACAATGTGCTGGAGGCCGGCCTTGGCTTCGCCGTGAAGACGGCCAAGAGCTATTTCCTCGGCCGCGATGCGGTGCTGAAGAAGAAAGAAACCGGCCTGTCACGCCGGCTGGTGCAGTTCCGCCTGAACGACCCCGAGCCGCTGCTCTTCCACAACGAGGCGATCCTGCGCGACGGCAAGATCGTCGGTCCGATCACCTCGGGCAATTACGGCCATCATCTCGGCGGCGCAATCGGGCTTGGCTACGTGCCTTGCAAGGGTGAGAGCGAGGCGGATGTGCTGTCGTCGTCCTACGAGATCGAGATCGCCGGCGAGCGCTTTGCCGCCGAGGCCTCGCTCAAGCCGATGTACGATCCGAAGGCCGAGCGAGTGCGGATGTAGCTCAGAACGCATCCATCTCGGCCGCGACCTTCGCCACGAACCTCGTCCGCCTCTCGTCGGTCGATAGGTTCATCGAGTACTGCGCGAGGTAGGAAACCGAGCCGCCGGGCTTGATGGTCGCACGCAGCACCCGCTTGACCAGCTTGCGCGGCGGGTCGCCCATCAGCATGGCGCGGAACCGACTGCCGCCATAGGTGGCGACCGCGGCGACCTTGCGAATGTTGTGCAGCGACGGCTGCACCTTGCCGTCAACCAATTTGAACGACACGCCGGGCAGGAAGACGCGATCGAAAAAGCCTTTCAGAATGGCCGGATAGCCGAAGTTCCACACCGGAAATGACAGCACCAGCGCCTCGGCCCACAGCAAGCGCTCGACATAAGGCGACGCCGGATCGCCGTCGCTGCGTTCGTCGTGATAGGACAGCCGTTCGGCCCGCGTCAGCCTGGGATCGAAACCCTCGGCATAGAGATCGCAGTCGTCCACGACATGGCCGGCGGCCTTCAGGCGCTCGACGATGGTCCGGTGCAGGCCGGCATTGAAGCTGGTCTCGACCGGATGAGCGTAGAGGACGAGGACGTTCAACCCGTCTTCTCCAGCCCCTTGAACAGGAACGACTTGCCTGAGCGATAATCATAGTCCGGGTTTTCCCAGGCGATCATCTTGCCCGGATTGAGCAGCCCTTGCGGGTCGGTCTCACGCTTGAAAGCCAGTTGCACTTCATCCGTCTGCTTCATGCCGCCTTCTTCCAGCGTGTAGCGGTGCGGGTTGAAGATCCAGCAGCCATTGTCTTCGTGGATGCGGATGATCTCGTCCAGCCGCTCCGCCGTGGTGAAGCGCACCAGCGGCAATCCGGCGATGCCGATGGCGCCATCGAAGCGGATAAATTCGAGATGCGCCGGCACCTCGTCGCCGAAGCGTTCGACCATCGCCTTGACGTGACCGAGGTGGTCCGGCGACGGGTAGCGGGTCTGCAGATAGGTGATCGTCGGGTCGACCCGGATGGCGCGCAGCGTGGTGTGGTTCCAGGTCAGCTCATAGGCCGGCGGCAGCCCCTTGAGATCGGCCTCCTTATCGGCGCGAAAGACGATCTCGCCCTTACTGCGCGCAGTGAAGGCGACGAAGGCATCCATCGCATGCGGCGCGATCATCAGGACGACGATGCTTTGGCCGCGCCGGAAAAACCGCTGGTGGCGCTTGAAGTAATCGTAGGGGATGGGTGCTGCTATCGGCGTGATCAGCTTCGCCAGGATGCCGTCCTGGATGGCGAGATCGTTGCCGAAGCCGGCCGCATCCATGAAATCGTCGAAGCTGACGATGACGTCGATCCAGTCATAACTGGCGGTTAGCGGCATCTCGACTTCGGTGATGATGCCGTTGGTGCCGTAGGCGTGCATCACTTTCAGCACGTCCTCGCCGGTGAGCTCCATGACGCGGGGCTGTGCCTCCATCGTCACGGTCCTCAGCCGGATGACGTTGCCGAGGTCGCGCAAGCCGCCCCAGCGGATCGAGCCAATACCGCCGGAGCCGCCGGCGACGAAGCCGCCGATCGATGCCGTGTTGTAGGTCGACGGCGACATGCGGAGCTCCTGGCCGGAATGCGCCCGAGTCGCCTTGTCGATGTCGGCGAGCACGGCGCCGGGACCGGTGACGACACGACCGGGCGCGATCGCCTTGATCGCGTTCATCTCGGCGAGATTGAGCACGACGCCGCCGGACAGGGGCATCGCCTGCCCGTAATTGCCGGTGCCGCTGCCGCGCGGCGTCACCGGCACGCCATGCCGGTGGCAGGCGGCGAGCACGCGGACGACCTCGTCTTCCGTTTTCGGCGTCACGATCAGGTCGCCGGTGACATGCTCGAGCTGCTGCTTCAGCACCGGGCTGTACCAGTAGAAGTCGCGGCTCTTCTGCTGGACGATCGCCGGATGGTCGTCGACCTTGAGGCCGTCCAGGTCGCGCTTGAGCGCCGCAATATCCATCATTCCACCATCAGATCATCGAGTTCGGCATAGTCGGGCAGCTGGCGTTCGATCGCCTGGCCGTCGCGCACCACGATGCGATCCGATTCGGGCCGTGACAGCAATTCCGTCCAGCTTCGCCCCTTGAAGACGACGAAATCGGCCGGCCCTCCGGCGGCAAGCGTGCCGAAACCATCGAGCCGCATCACCTTGGCCGGCGTCGCTGTTACCGCTTGCGGCCAGTCAGCGACGGGATGGTCGAGATGCAGGATGCGCGTCGCCGTGCGATAGACCTCCAGCATGTCGAGATCGCCATAGGCGTAGAACGGGTCGCGCGTATTGTCGGAGGCGACGGCGACGGCAATGCCGCGCGCCTTCATCTCGTGCAGCAGCGTCACCCCGCGCCAGCGCGGCGTGGTGTTGTCGCCGCGCCGGTCCTGCAGATAGAGATTGCACATCGGCAGCGACACCACCGCCAGGCCGGCCTTGGCGACCTTGTCCAGCGTGTCGAGCACCTCGAGATCGGGCTGGCGCGCCAGCGAGCAGCAATGGCCGACCAGGATGTTCCCGTCAAAACCGTTCCAGAGGGCGGCTTCGGCAATCTTCTTGAGCGAGATCGCCGAGACATCGTCGGTCTCGTCGGCATGGAAATCGAGGTCGAGGCCATGCTTGATCGCCTGCGCAAACACCTGGTCAAGCAGTTCCTCGAGGTCCGGCACCATATAGGTGACGACGCCGAGCACGCCCTTGGCGGCAGCCACCCGCTTGGCCAGCCTCTCGAACCATTTCCTGTCGCGCACGCCTTCGATGCCGAGCAGGCAGGCCGCCTGCAGCTCGATGCGGCCGCGCCATTTCTCCCGCATCGTCTCGAACACCGGCCAGGAGATCTCTTCCTGCGGCGCAACGCTGTCGAGATGCGTACGCAGCGCCCTGGTGCCATGCGCATAGGCCGAGCGCAGCGAAAAATCCATGCGGCGGGCAACGTCGTCGGCGCTCCAGCGCGCCGCCCGGTCGGCGCCCGTTGCGTTCAGCGCGCCCATGAAGGTGCCGTCGGGATTGGGCTTTCGAGGCCAGATATGGCCCTTGTCGATATGGGTGTGGCAGTCGACGAAGCACGGCAAGACGATCCGGCCGCCGAGGTCGATGGCGCCTGCCTGTGCGTTGGATCGATGCGCCGTAATCCCGGAGATCTTGCCATCGGCGATGGCGATATCCGCGAGCCCAAACCCGTCGGTATCGAAGGCTCCAGAAAAGCCCGGCGTCAGTGAGGCATGAAGCCGAACCTTGGCGAGATGGTAGGAACCAGAAGCTGGTATCAAGGCGGCGCTGTCCACCATCACCGCTCCTGCCTCAGCGCGCTCTCGTGCCAGCGCCGCAAAATGAGATGCGAAATCAGCGACAGCACCAGGAAGATCAGGATGCCGGTGAGCGAGATCAGGATCAGCGCCGCGAACAGCCTCGGCGCGTTGAGCCGGTAGCCGGCCTCGATTATGCGCGAGGCGAGGCCGGACGACTGGCCGGTGGCGCCGGCGACGAACTCGGCCACCACCGCGCCGATCAGCGACAGGCCGCCGGCGATCTTCAGCCCGCCGAGGAAATAAGGCATCGCCGCCGGCAGCCGCAGATAGCGCAATTGCTGCCAGCGGGTGGCGCCGTTGAGCTTGAACAAATCGCGCAGATTGCGGTCGACGGAATTGAGGCCGAGCGTGGTGTTGGAGAGGATCGGGAAGAAGGCGACGATCCAGGCGCAAAGCAGCAGCTTTGTCGTCTGGTTGTCGACATAGATGTTGATCAGCGGAAAAATCGCGACGATCGGCGTCACCTGCAGCACGACGGCGAACGGAAAGAACGACATCTCCACCCATTTCGACTGCGCGAACAGCACCGCCAGCCCGACGCCGCCGACCACGGCGAGGAGCAGGCTGAAGAAGGTGATCCTGAGCGTCACCAGCAGCGAGGAGAACAGCAGCCCGGCATCGTCGTGCAGCGTCTGCAGCACCACGCCGGGACGCGGCAGGATGTATTTCGGGATGTCGTTCCAGACGCAGACGCGGTCCCACAGCCAGATCGCCAGGATCATGATTGCCAGCGGCAGCAGCCATCTGCCGATGCGCTCGAAGCGCTCCTGGCGAACGCGGCGCGCCTCCTCCGGGTCGAGCGCCAGGACTTGTTCTTCAATGGCCGTCATGATGCGGTCCGGCAGTTGAGTTGATGGCGCCGATCAGCACGTCGGATGCCTGGCGGCAGAGCGCGGCATAATCGGGCGAGGTGCGAAACGCCTCGTCGCGCGGATAGGATGCATCGACGGCAAGCTCGGCAAACACCCGGCCCGGCCGCGCCGCCATGACGACGACGCGGTTGGAGAGGAAAACGCTTTCGAAGACGCTGTGAGTGACGAAAACGACGGTAAAACGCTCATCCTGCCATAGCTCCAGAAGATCGTTGTTGAGCTTGAAGCGGGTGATCTCGTCGAGTGCGGCGAATGGCTCGTCCATCAACAGAATGCGCGGCTTGGTCACCATGGCGCGGGCAATCGAGACGCGCATCTTCATGCCGCCTGATAATTCGCGCGGCACGGCATTCTCGAATCCGGTCAGGTGAACCCGCGCCAGCATCTCCATCACCGCCGGCGCCGCCTTGGCCCGCGACACACCCTTCAGCCGCAGCGGCAGCCAGACATTGTCGAAGACATCGGCCCAGGGCAGCAGCGTCGGCTCCTGGAAGACGAAGCCGATATTCGAGCGGTCGCCGATATTTGAACGATCGAGGGCGCCGCTGCCGCGCCAGTCGAGCACACCCGAGGTCGGCGTCGACAGGCCGGCAATCAGCCGCAGCGCCGTCGACTTGCCGCAGCCCGACGGTCCGAGCAGGCTGAGGAAATCGCCTTCCCGGATCGTCAGCTCGACATTGCTGAGCGCGGTGACGCCGTTGGAAAACACCTTGCCGACGCCACGCAGCGCCAACAGCGTCGGCCCCGATACGCTTCCTGGCTGTTGCGCCACTTTCTCCAGCTTCACGGCCTACTTCTTCAGGTCGAGCCCGACGCTCTTGTTGACGAAGGCCAGCGTGTAGGCCTTCTTGATGTCGATGCCCGCCGGTGTTACCTTGGCCTTGACCATCTTGTCGTAAAAACTCTGGATGCGCGCATCGGTCATGGCGCCGATGCCGAGCTTTTCGCTGTCGCCGGAATCGACCACGCCGAACTTCTTCAGCTGCTCGATCGAGAAGGCGATCTGCTCATCCGTCATGTCCGGATTTTCCTTCTTGATCATCTCGTTGGCGGCCTTGTTGTCGCCGTAGAGATAATTGTACCAGCCCTTGGCCGAGCCATCGACGAAGCACTGGACCACCTCGGGCCGCTTGTCGACCGTCTCCTGCATGGTTTCGACCGTCGTTGCATATGTGTCCCAGCCATAGTCGGCCAGCAGGAACTGGTTCGGCGTGAAACCGCCCTGCTTCTGGACGGCGAATGGCTCCGAGGTGACGTAGCCCTGCTGGATCGACTTCTTGTTGGCGATGAACGGAGCCGGGTTGAAAGTGTAGGGCACGCGTTTTGCGGCATCGAAGCCGAGGTCGGTGACCATCCACTGGAAGAAGGTCTGCGCACCTTCGTCGCCGAGGATGTACTGGTCGGCGTTCTTCAGGTCTTCCCATTTGTCCAGCCCCTGGCCGGGATGGGACATGATGACCTGCGGGTCCTTCTGGAAGTCGGCGGCCACGACGCGCATCGGTATGCCTTGCTGCACGGCATCGAAGGCCGACAGCAGATTGCCGCCCATGTAGAAATCGATCTTACCTGCGAGCAGCAGCGGCCGGCCGCTGACCTGTGGGCCGCCCTGCATGATCGTCACGTCGATGCCGCATGCGGCATAGGTACCATCCACCACGGCTTGGTAGTAACCGCCATGTTCCGGCTCGGCCAGCCAGTTGGTGCCGAAGGTGACTTTTTCGTTCGCTGCCGCGGCAAGCGTACCTGCGCCAAGCAGCACGATCACGCCCGCCGAAATCTTGAGTCTTCCGTACATCCACACCACCCTTTGTTCGCTCCGGCGCATCACGCGCCGGGCTCGACACCATTGTTTCAAGAAGCAAGACACATGCCACCGGCGCGTTGCGTCGGGACCGCCCGCTTGTGCAATGCCCGCCTGTGCAATGGCGGCGCGAAGGCCGGACGGGTCATGCTGTACGGAAGGCATCGTGCCTATTTTTTGATCGCCTGTCCACAATCGCCCTCGTGACATGCACCGCCATCTTGATGCCCGCCTACATCCAGCTTTACGCTGCCGTGAACGGAGATTGCCATGTTCAAATTTCTCACGCCGAAGTCGATCAAGCCGCCCTTCGCCCGCTACAGCCATGGCGTCGAGCTGCCGCCCGGCAAGCGGCTGGTGCTGTGTTCGGGCCAGGTCGCGATCACAGCGGACGACCAGATCCCCGAGGAGGCCGGCGCACAGGCCGAGCTCTGTTTCCAGAACATAGCGGCGATTCTCGGCGAGGCCGGGCTCGGCCTGTCCGACATCGTCCGCATCAACGCCTACGTCACCGACCGCGCCTTCCTGCGGCCCTATATGGAGGTTCGCGACCGGCTGTTCGCCAGTCCGGCGCCGGCCTCGACGCTGATGATCGTGTCCGGCTTTGCCCGGCCGGAGTTTAAGGTCGAGATCGAGGTCATCGCGGCGGGTTGAGGAGCGCTGGCCAGCGGCTGGAATCGACAGGCCGATGATCTCAAGTTACACGACAAAGGTTGGTGCCGCCCCTCATCAAGCGCGCATCCAGTCTCTTCGAGGTAAAAAATGGCCGGAACAAAAAAACGCGTATGGTGGGGTGACTACCGGACCACCGAATACGCGACCGTCGATCCTGAGGCGACCATTGCCGTTCTGCCGCTGGCGGCGATCGAGCAGCACGGGCCCCATCTGCCGGTTTCGACCGACACCTCGATCATGAACGGCATGCTGGAAACGGTGATCGCGCGCCTGCCCGGCGATCTCGACATCCGCATCCTGCCGGTTCAGGCGGTGGGCAAGTCGAACGAGCATTTGCATGCGCCCGGCACCCTCACTCTGCCGGCGACGACCCTGGTCGAGGCGTGGACCGAACTTGGCCTGTCGGTCGCACGCGCCGGCGTGCGAAAACTGATTGTCGTCAACTCGCATGGCGGCAATGAGGAGATCATGGGCATCGTCACCCGCGAATTGCGCGTGCGGGCAAAGATGCTGGCGGTAAAGACCAGCTGGCAACGGTTTGGCCGGCCGGCCGGCATGTACACCGACCTCGAAGACCGCCACGGCATTCATGGCGGCGACGTCGAGACCTCGCTGATGCTGCACTTCCGGCCCGACCTCGTCGACATGGCCAAGGCCGACAATTTCGTCTCCAAGGTTGCGCGCGCCGAAAAGGAATTTTCGCTGCTGCGCCACACCGGAACGCACGCCTTCGCCTGGATCGCCAGCGACCTCAACCCAAATGGCGTGGTCGGCGACGCCAGCATTGCAACCGCCGAAAAAGGCCGGCTCACCGCCGAGCATCAGGCCGACGGCTTCATCAGCTTGCTGAAGGACGTGCGCAAGGCAAAACTGGCGGATTGGCTGGCGTAACTAGCCCTCGATCCTCAGCGCAAACGGCGTGCCCTCAAACGCTTCGGCGCCGCGCCCGATCGCCTCGATGGCGCGGCTCATGCGGCCGTCGCGCTCGAGCAGTGCGTCGGCAATTGCGATCAGCCGCGGATTGGGTGTCGCCGTGGGCGACAGCGCGCGCAGCGTCTTGGCCAGTTCGGCTTCGTCGCGCTTCGGCGCCAGCGCTGCCGCGATAATGTAGGCCGAGGCGGTCGACCGGCTGATGCCGGCATAGCAATGCACCACCAGCGGCCGCGAGCGATCCCATTGGCGGGCGAAATCGAGCAGGTTCAAGACATGCTCCTCGCCCGGCATGGTCATGCCCTCCTGCGCTACCGCAATGTCGTGCATGACTAGGTGCAGATGGTTTTCCCTGGTGATCGAGGCCGGCCGCATCACCTCCGTGCCGGCAGCGAGCAGCGAAAGCAGCCGCCCGGCCCCGGTCTTCGTCACCGTTTCCTCGACTTTGGACAGCGAGCAGACATGGATCATTGGATCGTTTCTCCCTTGGCATCATCGTCGCGCCGCGAGGCCCAGCCGGCAAGCGCTGATTCGAGCCGCCG
The DNA here is from genome assembly GCF_040321065.1 of Mesorhizobium sp. M0563. Taxonomy (NCBI): domain Bacteria; kingdom Pseudomonadati; phylum Pseudomonadota; class Alphaproteobacteria; order Hyphomicrobiales; family Phyllobacteriaceae; genus Mesorhizobium; species Mesorhizobium sp. M0563. The sequence goes on along the minus strand of NZ_JAMYQV010000001.1, from coordinate 209,983 downwards.
CCATTCTTCGTCGGCTCCCGGTAGGCCGGCGCGCAACACATCCGGCCGGTCGGCGAAATGCCGAAGCAGGATGCCGCGCTGGCCGAGCACCGAAAACAGGCGGGCGGCGTTCGCCAGCCTGATATAGCGGAACAGCGCGGTGCCAGCGGCGACAGGCACGCCGAACCGGCCGAACAGCGCATCGAGCCGTGCGGCATCCTCGGCCAATCGGCGCCGCATCCCGGCCTGCCAGCCGGTATCGGCAAGCGCCCTTATGCCATATTCGAGCGCCGGCCCGGAAATCGCCCATGGCCCGAATTGCGCCTGCAGCCGCTCGACCGTCAGCGCGTCGGTCAATGCAAAGCCAAGCCGCAGGCCGGCCAGGCCGAAGAACTTGCCGAACGAGCGCAGCACGACGATGCCGCCCTGGTCGACGTCGCCAGCGAGACTTTCGCTGCGTGGGCCGACATCCATGAAGGCCTCGTCGATGACCAGCAGCCCGCCTCTGGCGCGCAATTTTGCGGCAAGTCGAAGCAGCCTTTCGCGCTCGACGACGCGCCCGTCCGGGTTGTTGGGATTGACGACGACGGCAAGGTCGGCCGCCGCCAAGGCTTCGAAATCATCGACTTCAGCCGCTGCATGGCCGGCGATCGCCGCTGCCCGCCGATGCTCGGCATAAGTCGGCCCGAGCACCAGCGCCTTACCTGGGCCGACCAGCGAAGCGACGCGCGGCAACAGGATCTGCGTGCCGGGCGCCGCTGCGACATTCGCCGCCGACGGCACGCCATAGGCGCTTGCCGCGACTTCGGCCAATTCACGGGCACGCGCTGCTTCCGGCAATCGCGACAGGGCGGTGGCGGGCAAATCGAAAAGCGGGTAGGAGTGCGGATTGATCCCGGTCGAGAGGTCGACGAAAGGCAGCGGCGCGTGAGCGAAAAGCGCCCTCGCCCGGCCAAGGCTTCCGCCGTGGTCCACTGCCGCCGTCACTCCATCAAGAGACTTCATGTCGATCCTGATCACTTTCCTGTCGCTGGCCATCGAACTTGTACTCGGCTACCCGGCCCAGCTCTTCGATGCCATTGGCCATCCCGTCACCTGGTTCGGCAGGCTGATATCCTTTCTCGACCGCAGGCTCAACCGCGCCACTGATTCCGACGCCCAGCGTCGCCGCTGGGGCGTCTTCGCGCTGCTGGTCATCGTGCTGGTGCCGGCCGCCCTCGCCTTCTGGATCGAAGCCATGCTTTGGAGCATTCCCCTCGGCTTGTTGGTCATCGCAATCCTGGCGACGTCGCTGCTGTCGCAGAAGAGCCTGGCCGAGCATGTCGAAGCGGTGGCCGACGCCCTCGACAGCGGCGGACTGGACATGGGCCGCATTGCCGTCTCGCGGATCGTCGGCCGCGACCCGGAAAAGCTCGACAGGGCCGCTGTCTGCCGCGCCGCGATCGAAAGCCTGGCCGAGAACTTCTCCGACGGCGTCGTCGCGCCGGCGTTCTGGATCGGCGTTGGCGGGCTCGCCGGCGGCGTCGCCTACAAGGCCGCCAACACCGCCGATTCGATGATCGGCCACCGCACCCCGCGCCACGAGGCCTTCGGCTGGGCAGCGGCGCGCTTCGACGATTGGATCAACCTGCCGGCATCACGGCTGACGGCGCTGCTGATCGTGCTTGCCGCTTTCCTGGTCAAGGGCGCCGATGCCAAAGCCGCCTGGCATGCTGTGCGGCGCGATGCGAAAAAACACCGCTCGCCCAATGCCGGCTGGCCGGAAGCAGCGATGGCCGGTGCGCTCGGCCTGGCGCTCGCCGGCCCCCGTTCCTATGACGGCGTCATGGTCGAAGACGCGTTGATGGGCGAAGGCGGCCGCCGCGACGATATCGAGAGCACCGACATCCGACGGGCGCTGAAACTTTACCGGGTCGCCGACTTACTGCTGATCGCGCTGTTCGGGGTGATCGCAGTGGTTGTTATCTTGGCGTGACCTGCGCCCGAGATCGAGCGGAAACAAAAAACCCGCCAAGCGGCGGGTCGTTGGAGCCAGTTAGCACCATAGCGAGATTAGTACCATAGCTGCCGGCACAAAGCAAGAACAAAATTGCTGTGCCCAAAGAATAATCGCCCCAGCTTTGCGCTTCTCATTCCCTGCCTTTGACGTTCGAGGTTGGCGAAATCCGAAGCGCCATCCAATCTCCCCCCTCGCGGGGGAGATGTCCGGCAGGACAGAGGGGGGCGCGAAGGATCGCCAGCCTCTTGACCGTTCACCTGCTAATGACGGTCTGACGACGTAGTTGTCTCCGACTGACAGGCCGAGGGACAGTGCCCCCCTTTGCCCTGCCGGGCATCTCCCCCACAAGGGGGGAGATCGGCAGCTTCGCCGGCGCCGCCTGCTCCGAAACGCCCTTCCCCGATCGCCAAACCCCTCAGAACTCTATCCCTTGCTGCGCCTTCACGCCGGCGGAGAAGTGGTGCTTGGTCACGCCCATCTCGGTGACCAGATCGGCTGCCTCGACCAATACCGGCTTGGCATTGCGGCCGGTGACGACGACATGCAGGCCCTCGCGACGCGCCTTCAGCGCTGCGACCACCTTTTCGAGGTCGAGATAATCGTAGCGCAACGCGATGTTGAGTTCGTCGAGCACCACGAGGCTGATCGACGGCTCGGCCATCAGCTCGAGCGCCTTGGCCCAGGCGGCCTCAGCGGCCGCGATGTCGCGCTTCAGGTCCTGCGTTTCCCAGGTAAAGCCCTCGCCCATGGCGTGCCAGACGACGCGGTCGCCGAAGCAGGCAAAAGCATCCTTCTCGCCGGTGTGCCATTTGCCTTTGATGAACTGGACGACGCCGACGCGCTTGCCGTAGCCGAGCATTCTGAGCGCCAGCCCGAAGGCGGCCGTGGTCTTGCCCTTGCCCGGACCGGTGTTGACGATCAACAGCCCTTTCTCGACCGTCTTGGCTGCAACCTCGGCGTCCTGCACCGCCTTGCGCTTGGCCATCTTCGCGCGGTGGCGTTCCTCGTCCTTGGGATCGATGTGGTCGGTATCAGCCATGTCATTTCACCCTGAGCGGCAGCCCCGCCACCATCAAAAGCACGGTGTCAGCGACGGCGGCAACGTCCTGGTTCAACCGGCCGGCCGCGTCGCGAAACCGTCTTGCCAGCGCATTCTCCGGCACGATGCCCTGGCCGACCTCGTTGGACACCACGAACCAGGGTCCACGCGGCCGCGACAGCACATCTGCCAGCCTTCGGCATTCGGCCTCGACATCATGTTCGGCCAGCATATGGTTGGTCAGCCACAGCGTCAGGCAATCGATCAGCACCGGCTGGCCGTCAGGCAGTGCCTCGATCGCGCCGGCAAGGTCGAGCGGCGCCTCGATGGTCGTCCAGCCGGCGCTGCGGCGCGAGCGGTGCAGCGCGATCCGTTCGCGCATCTCCTCGTCATAGGCTTGCGCCGTCGCGATATAGCTCCATGGCGCCGGACAGGCACTCACCAGCCTCTCGGCATGCACGCTCTTGCCGGAGCGCGCACCGCCGATGATCAGGGTCAGCGCCCCGGCAGCGCGGTCAGGCAAAGCTGTCGCGCAGGCTGGTCGCCGTGCCGGTGAAGCGGCCGCGCACCACGCCGACGACCGCGCCGAGCACCAGCCAGAACACCAGATTGGTCAGCGTCACCGCCACCACGAACTGATGATGCAGGCCTTCCGGGATTGTCGTCTCGAAGCTGTCGGGCTGCGGCGCGCCGACAATATGCGGCGCCACCATCAACGCCACGGCAAGGACCGCCAGCGGCAGCGATCTGCGGAAGGCGAGCAGGCCGAGACCGGCGGCGGTCGCCACCACCGTTGCCCACCACCAGATCTGGCGTTGGACAAGGTCGGCCGCCGGCATTGCCGGCAATTCCGGCGGCAGGCCGAGGCCCGGCGCCAGCGTGAACACGGCAAAGCCGGCAAGCCCCCAGAACAGGCCCTGGCGCCAATTGCCGATGCCGCCGGCGAACTCCGAAACCGCAACCAGGACCAACGCGAAGCCGATGCCGGTGACGATATTGGCAACGACGCTGAAGGCAAAGCGTTCGAAACCGTCGGCCGGCGCCCAGCCTTCGTCCTCCGCCGGAGCCATTGCTTCAGCCGGTGCCGGCGCGGCGCTGCTTATAGCCATCGTGCCCCCGGCGTTTTCGACCGGTGCCGCAGGTGCCGCGGCATGGTCATGGCCGCCGCCGGCCTGTTCGTAGACTTCCGCCTTCAGGATCAGCGGCACCGTGGCATAGGCCTGCATGCAGGCGAGAACGACGCCGGCCACGAGCCCTGCGATCGCCGCGATGAACACGACGTTGCGAAACAGTGTCATGATGTCAGCCCCTTGTCAGTGGCAGGGAAAGCCCATCGAGTGGCGATAGTCGTGGGCGGCATTGTGGACCGCATCGATGTGCGAGAAGCCGACAAAGCCCATGACGAAAATGCCGAGGAATGCAGCAAGCGCCAGCTGCATGAAACGCGACTGCGAGGAGACGGAAGCGCCGAGCGAGACGGAAGCGGTATTCATGTCTTGTCCTTTCGCCCTCCACCCGAGGGCATAGAAGTCAGTTTCCTGTCGCCGGCAGGTCTCCTGGCTCGCGGATCAGCGCCCTTCCCCACCTTCCCGAAGAAAATCTTCAGTGGCATATGGAGAGGACTACCGCACACAGTTGCGGGGGCAGCCACGGCATTGGGCAAGAATTTCGCCCGCACCGCATTCCCTCTTGGTTCCAAACGGAACCGACGACATCAGCGACTATAGGCAGAATCGCCGCGCCCGGCAAACCAAATTCCGCCGGATCGTGTGGCGAATGCGCCGCCTCGCCAAGCTCGCCGGCCGGCGCCGCAATTGACAATTCTCACAGCCGGGTGTCGGCTGGCGGATGGGGAGGAAGCCGGCATGCAACCCAGCCCGAATGAGCGCGGTCCCTATAACGGCCTGACGCAGGCCGAGCCGACGCTGCCGTCATCGGCCTATTGGGACATCGCAGGCTATCAGCGCGATCTCGAGGCCATCTGGTATCGCAACTGGCTGCTGGTCTGCCGCGAGGCCGACCTTGCCCAGCCGCTGGCATTCAGGACGTTTCGCATAGGCACGCAGGAGATCGTCGTGCTGCGCGACGAGACCGGCGAATTGCGCGCCTTCCACAACACCTGCCGGCATCGCGGCTCGCAGCTTTGCCAGCAGAGCGAAGGACGGCTGAAGGCGCGGCTCATCACCTGCCCCTACCACGCCTGGTCCTATTCGCTGCGCGGCGATCTGGTGCGCGTGCCATCGAAATCGCTGCCGGACGGTTTCGACAAGGCCGATCATCCGCTCTACCGCGTAGCACTGTCGGTGTGGAGCGGTTTCGTTTTCGTCAACCTCGCGGAAGACGCTGCCGGTTCGGCTGAAACATCCTTCGATCCGGCATCCGGCAACCTCGCCAACTGGCCGCTGGAAACGCTGCTGAGCGGCCATGTGCTGCGCAAGGTTATGAACTGCAACTGGAAGATATTTTGGGAGAACTTCAACGAGTGCCTGCACTGCCCTGGCGTCCACAAGGACCTGTCGCGGCTGGTGCCGATCTATGGCCGCGGCCTGATGGGCCGGCACGACGACCCCGAATGGGCGCGCCACGCCGACAATGACGCGCCGGAATTTGCCGGCGGCTTGCGGGCCGGGGCCGAAACCTGGTCGCGCGACGGGCGCGTCCACGGCTCGGTCTTTTCGAGCCTGACGCCGGCCGAGCGTGCTGCCGGGCAGACCTATGCCACCAACTTGCCGTCGATGTTCGTCGTCGGCCATGTCGACTATGTCAGGACCGTGCGGCTGGTGCCGCTTGGGCCGGAGCAGACCGAACTCACCGCCGAATGGCTTTTTTCGCCCGAAGCGCTCGTCGATCCGGCTGCGGATATCGACAACATCGTCGCCTTCGGTACCCAGGTGCTGGAGGAAGACGCTGATATCTGCGAGGTCAACCAGAAGGGCCTGCGCTCGATGCGCCATAAGGCCGGCGTGCTGATGCCCGAGGAATATGATTTGCACCGCTTCCACAACTGGGTGCGCGAGCGGCATGCGGCGCTTGAACATCAAAGCGATTTGGGCAGATAGCGCCAAGTGACGAAGCCGCAGACCGCCGCCAGCAGGCCGAGCGTCGCGAAAACCGCGCCCAGGCCGAAGAACGCCAGCACCACTGAATAGACCAGCGGCGGCGTCAGCTCGGAAAAGTCGAGATAGGTGCGGTAGACCGCCGCCATCTGCGCCCGCTCATACGAGCGCACCGAGCGCATGAACGCGGTCGAGCCCAGCGCATCGAGCGCGATGGTGAAGAAGGCACCGCAAAGCAGCAACGCGCCGGTGACGAGCGGCGCGGCCTCGCCGACGGCGCCGGCCGCCAGCAGCGTCGCCGACATGGCGAAATAGGCAAACGTCATGGTGCGCCGGCCGCCGAAACGCTTTCCCGCCCTGCCCCAGAAGATGGCCATGAACAAAAGCGCATTGCCGGCCGAAACCAAGAGGCCACCGGCGAGCTCGCCCTCGCCGGTGATCACCATGAACAGCGGCCCATAGACAAAGAACGTCGTCCAGAAGCAGGAACGGCCGAAGGCGATCAGCCAGGCCAGCCTCAGCCTTGGCTGCGCGACGAAGCGGCCGATATTGGCCAGCGGATTGACCGGCCGCGTCTTGCCCGGGCGGATCGACGGGTTGTCGCCAAGCCGGTAGGTCCAGAACAGCGCCAGCAGGGCCATGGCGAAGACGGCCACCGCGCTATGCGCGGCATAGATGCCGAAACGCGTGTAGAGGAAAATGCCGAGCGTCGGCCCGGCGGTCCAGGCAAGCATCGACCACGCCATGCGCAGCGACTCGGCCTGCATGAAATCGGTCTTGCGGATGTGGTCCATGATGTAGAGGTTGAGCGTGATCGCCAGCGCGCTGGCGCCGATGACGCGGCAGAGCATGCCGACCGTTTGGCCAGCAAGCGTATGAGTGACGAAGAACAGCGAGCCGACGGCCAGCAGGCAGGCACCGGCGGTATAGACCCAGCGCCGGGCAAAGCGCCGGATCAACATCGGCATGAACAGCGTCGCCGAGAGGCCGAGCATTGCCACGACCGTGTAGAGGATCGAGACGATCTGCTCGTTGTGCAGGATCTCATAGGCCTGGATCGGGATGACGCTGGAGACGGTGGCGCGCGCGAACGATTCGACCGCATAAAGCGAGGCGAAGGTGCGTGCATCCGCCGGCCGCAAGGCCGCAAGCCAGATAGGATGGCGCACATGGGTAGCCATTGCTTTCCCCGAAGCAGAATCGCCCAAAGCAGGGTTTGGAGCACAAATCTGCCGCGGCGATTCCTGGCCGGGTAACAGGAAACCGACGCCTTCACGGCAAAAAGCGAAGCCGGCCAAAGGCTTTCCGGCTCTGGCCTAAAGCGAGTTCTAATGCTGACCCGCGCCAACGCGACGCGAGGACTGCTTCTTTTGACGGTGGCAACCGTGATAGTCGTCTTGCCGGGGCTGAACCAAGACAGCGAGACCGATGAGCATCGCCACGCCGACCACCGCCGTTCAGGATCAACCGAAGGCGAAGCGCATCGCCGCCATCGACATCGCACGCGGCATCGCTTTGCTTGCCATGGCGAGCTATCATTTCACCTGGGATCTCGAATTTTTCGGCTACACCGATCCCGGCCTCACCGCCTTCGGCTGGTGGAAAATCTACGCGCGCTGCATCGCCTCGAGCTTCCTGTTCCTGGTCGGCGTCAGCCTCTATCTCGCCCATGGCAAGAAAATCCGCTGGACAGGCTTCTGGAAGCGCTTCGCCATGGTTGCCGGGGCGGCTCTCGCAATATCGCTGGTCACCCGAATCGCCACGCCCGACGGCTTCGTTTTTTTCGGCATATTGCACGAGATCGCGCTCGCCAGCCTGCTCGGCCTGGCGTTCCTGCGGCTGCCGGCGCTGCTGACACTGCTTGTCGCGGCGTTTGTCATCGCGGCGCCCTTCTACCTCAGATCCGAGGCCTTCGATCATCCGGCTTTGTGGTGGGTCGGTCTATCGGCGACCAATCCGCACTCCAACGACTATGTTCCGCTGCTGCCCTGGTTCGGCGCCGTGCTTGCCGGCATCGCGGTTACCAAACTCGCCGCCACCTCCGGCGTGCTGACCCGTCTGTCGGCCATGACGCCAGGCCGCTGGGCAAACCCGCTGGTCTTCATCGGCCGGCACAGCCTTGCCTTTTATCTGATCCATCAGCCGCTGCTGATCGGCTCGGTCTGGCTGTTTTCGCAATTCATGCCGGCGCGGGTCGAAAGCAGGGAGGTGAACTTTCTGAAATCCTGCCAAATATCCTGCGAGCAGGCGCGCGACACCGAGTTCTGCTCCAGCTATTGTGCCTGCATGCTGGACACTCTCCAGGGCGAAGCCTCGCTTGACCGGCTCTACAGCAACGACCAGTCCCCGGAGTGGAAGGCGCATATTGGCGAGCTCGCCGGCACCTGCACCGCCCAAACCGAGACGGCGGAACCGAGAACGCGCTAATCGAGGGAGGACAACAATGACCGACAGTCACCCGAAACCCGTGCAGCAAAATCCTGGGCAGCCGAAGCTGGGGCACATCCCATGGCCGCCGCTGATCTATGTCGCCGCCATCATCGTCAGCGTCGCGCTAGGGTTTTTCTATCCACTGCCGTGGATCGGCGATCTTCTCGGCGACATCCTGTTCGCCGCCGGCCTTGTGGGGTTGGTGGCGGTCGCCGCGCTCTGGTTCACCGCGATCCGCACCATGATCCGCGCCAAAACGACGCTCAACCCCAACGGCGTGCCGGACCATCTGGTGACCACCGGACCCTTCGCCGTCAGCCGCAACCCGATCTACCTCGCCAACACATTGCTGCTGGTCAGCCTCGCCTTTGTCTCGGGGATCGCCTGGTTCCTGCCGCTCGCGGTCATCGCGGCGTTCCTGACGCAGAAGCTGACGATCGAGAGCGAGGAGAAGGTGCTGACGGCCAAATTCGGCAAGAAGTACCGGGACTACGCCAAAAGGGTGCGGCGCTGGATTTGAGCCGGGGCTGACACCGCGCTTACGTGGTGACGCCGAGTTCAACCAGCCGCTCGACGCAGGATTCCTCGGCCTGGTCGAGCTCGGCCAGGGTCTCCTCGAGGTCGCGGCGTTTCTGGCGAAGATCCTCGCGCTTTTCCTCGATGCGCTTGATCATCAGCTTGAGTTGGCCGACCTCGCCGGGCGGCTCCCTGTACATCTGGATGATTTCGCGGATCTCGTTGATCGAGAAGCCGAGCCTCTTGCCGCGCATGATCTGGCGGATGAGATGCCGGTCCGACGGACGGAACAGCCGGGTGCGGCCGCGCCTTACCGGCTGCACCAGCCCTTCGTCCTCGTAGAAGCGCAACGTCCGCGTCGACACGTCGAATTCGCGGGTCAGCTCCGTGATCGAATAATATTCCCGCATCGCCACTCCAATGCCCCGGCCACGCCGCGAGTTCCAACTGGCCGGCGCCGCCGGCATCCAGGCGCGTACCAGAATCGGCGGACAAGGCACCTTCCAAAGCCTCGCATGGCATTTACGTAAAAGTCAATTGAGGTGCCGTTCAGCCTACGCCGAACCACCATGTGGCAAGCCCGAGAAAGGCAAAGAAACCGACGACATCGGTGACCGTAGTGACGAAAACCGCCGAAGCCACAGCCGGGTCGATCTTGAAGCGGTCGAGCAGCAGCGGGATCAGGATGCCCGCCAGAGCCGCCACGAACATGTTGATGATCATCGCCGCCGCGATGATGCCGCCGAGATTGCGATCGTGGAACCAGGCAGCCGCGACGATGCCGATCAGAATGGCGAAGATGATGCCGTTGATGAAGCCCACCCCGATTTCGCGGCGGATGATGCGGCCGGCATTGTAGATGTCGAGGTCCCTCGTCGCCAGCGCCCGCACCGTGACGGTCATGGTCTGCGAGCCGGCATTGCCGCCCATGCCGGCGACGATCGGCATCAGCACCGCCAACGCCACGATATGCTCGATGGTGCGGTCGAACAGGCCGATCACCGAAGCCGCGAGGAAGGCCGTCAAAAGGTTGACCAGCAGCCACGGCACACGCGAGCGCGAAGTCGAAAGGATGCTGTCCGAGAGTTCTTCGTCGCCGACGCCGCCCATGCGCAGCAGATCTTCCTCGGCCTCCTGCTGGATGACGTCGACGACGTCGTCGATGGTCAGCACGCCGACCAGCCGCTCGTTCTCGTCGACGACGGCAGCGGACAGAAGATCGTATTGTTCGAATTCGCGTGCCGCCTCCTCCTGGTCCATGGTGGCCGGGATGGCATGCCTGGTCTCATGCATGACCTCTTCCACCTTGACCGAGCGCTTGGTGCGCAGGATCTGGTCGAGGTCGATGGCGCCGAGCAGCTTGAAGCTCGGATCGATGACGAAGATCTGGCTGAAACGATCGGGAAGGTTGTTGTCCTCGCGCATGTAGTCGATGGTCTGGCCGATCGTCCAGAATGGCGGCACCGCGACGAACTCCGTTTGCATGCGGCGGCCGGCGGTCTCTTCGGGATAGTCGAGCGAGCGCCGCAGCCTGATCCGCTCGGTGAACGGCAGTTGCGACAGGATCTCGTCCTGGTCCTCCTGGTCGAGGTCCTCGAGGATGTAGACGGCATCGTCGGAATCGAGCTCCTGCACCGCCTGGGCGATCTGCGCATTGGGCAGATTGTCGACGATGTCACGGCGGATCGCCTCGTCGACCTCGGTCAGCGCGGAGAAATCGAAATCCTTGCCCAGCAATTCGACCAGGGCGCGGCGCTGTTCCGGGTGCAGCGCCTCGAGGAGGTGGCCGAGTTCCGACTGGTGCAGATCGTCGACTTCGCGCTTCAGCGTCAGCGTATCGCGATCGGCGATCGCGGCACCGATCTGGGTGAGAAACGACGACAGGATGACGCCGTCCTCGTCATAGATGTCGGCGCGGCGCTCCTCAGCGGCCCTGGCGCCGGTCATGTGTTCGTCCTGGCCTTCCACCAGCGCCTCCCGCCATCGGATTTCCGGATAAGGTGCCTGTCAGGTCTAGACCATGATCCTGAAAAGTGGAAACCGGTTTTCCGAAAAGATCATGGTCAAACACAAGGATGGAGCGGCGGCGCGATTTGGCTTGAGCATCGGCCTCTCTGTGCGCAACCGACGGATATCAGGCGACCTTGCGAGCTGCCGGTTGCCCAAGATTGATAATTCAAGATTGATAATTAGAGGATTCTAATTTAGCATCTCTATAATTACCGGTAATAAAGGGAGGGTGTTTATGGGGAAGTATCTGTTTACCAGTCTTGCGTTGGTTTGTTCGGGAATACTTTTGAACCCGATTACCGCCGATGCAAAGGCCTTCAAATCTTTTCAGGGCAAGGAATGCAAGCCTGACTACAAACGGCTTTGCCCAATGACACCGATCGGCAAATGCGACCTTCAGAGCATGATCGAGCAGTTGTCACCCGCCTGCAAGGCTTTCGTCGAGAAGCACCGGTAATCCAGCTCTGCCATCGCCGCCGACCAACCGCCGGGCAGTCCGCGACAACGCCAGGTGTGGTGTGCCCCGGTCGGGGAATCGGTCGCCCAACAACAACAGTCCCGGTGGTCGGGCAGAACGGCATATGCTGCACCGGGAATGAGGCGAGGCCGACGGTGCGACGGCCTCGCTGGATATCGGGCTTAGAGGCCTGCCGATCAGGCAGCGTAGCGTTTGGCCTCAGCCGCGTAGGCGCCAAGGACACCGCTCCAGCCACGCTCCGATTCGAAGGCCTGGCGCGCTGCTTCTGCGGTCTCGCCCATGTTCTCCAGAAGCCGGTGCTCGAGTTCCACCCGCGTCGAATTCTCGCCGAGCGCGACAAAGCGGATGTCGACCTCGGTCAGCAATGCCGGATCGTAGCGCCAGTCGGCCCCGATACGCCAGGCGAGCGTCAGCCTCGACGGCGGATCCCAGGCGAGAACCTCGCCCCAATCGCATTCTGACCCATCCTCGCCGATCTCGTACCAGCGGCCGCCGGCTTTCGGTTCGATCACCGCGGTCGTCAGGGCGGATTTGCCGATCGAGTGCGAAGCCGGCCACCACCGTCCGAACCCTGTCGTGAACACATCGAATGCCTTGTCGAGCGGCACCTCCACGGTCACCGACTTCCTGACCGGTGCGGGCTTGATCATGGTCGTCATTTCCTCTTCTCCTTGCTGTTGTCGACTTCCCGTTTGAAGGCGTCGAGCGCATCGCCCCACATGCGATCGAGCCAGGCGCGCATCTCGCCGAGCCCATGCGGGTCGAGATGATAGATATTGCTGGCGCCCTTGGGCTCGGCACGGACCAGTCGGGCTTCCTTCAGCACTTTGAGGTGCTGCGATACCGCCGGCTGCGAGACCGGAAGCACCCGCGTCAGATCGATGACCGAGCGCGGCCGATCGGCGATGAGCTCGAACACCTTGCGGCGTGTCGGATCGGCCAAGGCCACCATTCCTGCGTAATCATAAACCATGACTTATGATAAGCTACAACTTATGATAGGTCAACCGAGGGAGTGGCGGGCCTGTGTTTAAGCAACGGGCCGGTTCGGCCCGAGGCTCCGGGGTAATTCCTTCGCGCGGGGCATGGGCAGCAATGCGGATGCAAGATTGCTCAGGGAATCAATCCACCGCATGCGAGCCGGCAGGTATCGACCACCGGGGAAAAGTAAACCTGACGGCAAGGTTTTTACCTTATCGGTGTATATGTCTCTGCGGCGAAACATTAAGAACGGGTAAATTGGCTTGGCCCTAACTACGGAAGCCTCTCGCCACAGGCCCTCAGCCATATGGCAATTGCGCCTCTCCTTGTTTATGGCAATGTACGTGTTAGGTGCATCTGCACTATATCCAGAAGTATTCCGTACATCAGCCCTAATCTATTCTCACAAGTTTCTTATTGGCATGCCGGTCTTGTTTATCGGTGGCGTCTGTTGTGCCGCGCTCATCCATGGCCGACGGCAACCGGTTCGCTACGCCCTGGATTTGGTTCAAGGGCGCTGGCGCGGCTGTCTGTTGGTGCTGCTGTTCTTCTTTGCCAGCTTGACCGCGTTCTCCACCTACAAGATCGCCATCCCGTCCGTCGTCCCATACTATGCCGACCACTGGTTAGCCGACGCTGATGAATGGTTGCACGGGATGCCGCCGTGGGAGATCGCCCATAAGCTCGACAGCAACGGGTGGTCGCTCGTCGTCTTCAACAGCTATGAAGTCATTTGGTTCTACCAGTGGTTCGGCACCATCCTTTTCGTGGCGCTCTGGTCGGACGAGATTGCGCGCATCCGCTATCTTAGCGCGGCAGCGCTGACGTTGTGCATCCTCGGAACTGTCTTGGCTTTGGCGCTGGCATCGGTCGGGCCGGTTTACTACCACCAGTTTGTTGGCGTGGATCGCTTCCACGGATTGAATGCCGCCTTGGACAGACTGGACCATAATTACATGGTGCGGGAACCCGCAGCATATCTCCTGATGGCTTACCGGAGTGGCCGGCCAAGCCTTGGCGGCGGCATCTCGGCCATGCCAAGCATGCATGTCGCCTTTGCCGCACTGAACGCCTATTTGCTGTCCTCGATCAATCTCTGGCTGGGCGCTCTGGGTTGGGCGTTTGCAGCCCTGATCCTGTACGGATCGGTGTACACTGGATGGCACTATGCCCTGGACGGCTACGTATCGATCGCTGCTGTATCTGTGATCTGGTGGGCAACCGGACGCCTGGTGCGCGAATAATTATCCACGCAAACCGCATATATGGCTACGCGCCGATGGCGTTTTCGCATCGGCCAAACTCGCGATCGCAGGCAAAAAAGCCTCGCGCCTGACAAAGACGCTCTTTGCCGTGCTCGAACTCAACGGGGCGCTTTCGAATTTAATGGTGCGGTCGAGCGAATTTAATGGTGCGGTCGAGAAGACTCGAACTTCCACGGGTTGCCCCACAGCGACCTCAACGCTGCGCGTCTACCAATTCCGCCACGACCGCACGTGGTAGGAGCCAGAACGAACCGGCCCGCGGCGTGTAGCAAATCGTTTCCGGTGAAACAAGTGCGCGGCCAGCAATAATCGGCCGGATATCGGCTTAACTCTGCAAAGCGCCGAACGTGCCCGGAACTGGACGTTTGTACCGATTGCCGCCATATGAGGGGCGAGACGAGATATCATGACAGAACGCAGCCAGATCGCCACGTCGTTCCTGCCCTCGCCCGGCTCGGCGCCGGTCGAATGGCGCATTGAGCCCGGGCTCACCGCCTATCCCGATGCGCTCGCCGTGATGGAGGCGCGCGCCGAAGCAATCCGCAGCGGCGCGGCTGGCGAGATGGTCTGGCTGGTCGAGCATCCGCCGCTCTATACCGCCGGCACCAGCGCCCGTTTCGAGGACCTGATCGAGCCGGACCGCTTCCCGGTCTTTGCCGCCGGGCGCGGCGGCGAATACACCTATCATGGGCCGGGCCAGCGCGTCGCCTATGTCATGCTCGACCTCAAGCGGCGGCGCGAGGATGTCCGCGCCTTCGTCGCGGCACTCGAACAATGGATCATCGGCACGCTGGCCGCCTTCAACGTACGCGGCGAACGCCGCGAGGACCGCGTCGGCGTCTGGGTGGTGCGGCCGGATCGCCCCGCTTTGCCCGACGGCTCGGTCGCCGAGGACAAGATCGCTGCCATCGGCATCAGGCTGAGGCGCTGGGTGAGCTTCCACGGCATTGCCATCAATGTCGAGCCGGATCTCGGCCATTTCAGCGGCATCGTGCCGTGCGGCGTCCAGGATCACGGCGTCACCAGCCTCATCGATCTCGGCCTTCCCGTAACAATGGCCGATCTCGACCTGGCGCTGAAATCAGCCTTCGAAGATGTCTTCGGCCCGGCAGCGCCTTTGCAGGTCGAGGCGGCCCGCAAAGTCGGCTGACAGAACCTCACTGAAGACCGTAGTCCTACGCTGCGCCCCTCGCCTCCGCGAAGAACGGGTCGTCAGCGTTCGAGCCATGTCTTTCAGCGCATCCTCACATCGCGCCGATCCAGATTGCCATGGAAATGAGGAACGTGCTCATGCACACCAGCGAGACGACATCCTGAACAAGATCGGTCATAGCTCTCTCCTGTTGTTAGTATGTTCGTATTTTGTTCTAGTTTTGTTCGAATGTCAACGATCGCAATCCCGGCATGGCCGGAATTGCGTGCGGTCAATTTCGGCAGGGTTAAGAAAGGGTTGAGAGGCAGATTGCCGACGGTTTCGGGCCGAGAGCGCGCACGAAAAATAGCCGGACGGCGCACGCCAGTTCGCAGGCCGGCATCACCTCGGTCTTAGCACACCCTAAAGCGGGACGACCTTGCCGTCGGCAAGCGTCACGCGGCGATCCATGCGCGAGGCAAGCTCGTGATTATGGGTGGCGATCAGCGCCGCCAGGCCGGATTGCCGGACCAGCGCTGCCAGCGCCTCGAACACATAGGAAGCAGTCACCGGGTCGAGGTTGCCGGTCGGCTCGTCGGCCAAAAGCACCAGCGGTGCGTTGGCGACGGCGCGCGCAATGGCGACGCGCTGCTGCTCGCCGCCGGAGAGCTCGGAAGGGCGATGCTGCGCCCGCTTGCCGATCTGCATGTAGTCGAGCAATTGCGCCGCCCGCTCGGCCGCCTCCTTGCGCGCCAGCCCTTTTATCAGCTGCGGCATCATGATGTTTTCCAGCGCCGAGAATTCAGGCAGCAAATGATGGAACTGGTAGACGAAGCCGACATCGTTGCGGCGGATCGCCGTGCGCTCGTCGTCGGAAAGCCGGCCGCAGGCGCGCCCCGCCAGGATCACGTCGCCGGCGTCCGGCCGTTCCAGCAGCCCGGCGGTGTGGAGCAGCGTCGACTTGCCGGTGCCCGACGGCGCCACCAGCGCCACCATCTCGCCACGCTTAAGCGAAAAATCGGCGCCGTTCAGGATGGTCAGCTTGCGCGGCCCCTGCACATAGTGCCGTTCGACGCTCTTCAGCTCGATAATGGCCTCGGCCATCATTCGTACCTCAGCGCTTCGACCGGATCGAGCCTGGCCGCCCGCCACGCCGGAAACAGTGTCGCCAGGAACGACAGCGCCAAAGCCATGAGAACGACCGAGATCGTCTCGCTGGCATCCATGCGGGCCGGCAGCTGGCTTAGGAAATAAAGCTCGGGATTGAACAGCCGCTCGTCGGCCAGCCAGGAGAAGAACTGGCGGATGCGCTCGACGTTGAGGCAGATCAAGATACCGAGCAGCACGCCGGCGATGGTGCCGACAACGCCGATCGCAGCGCCTGTCATCAGGAAGATGCGCAGGATCGCGCCGCGCGTCGCTCCCATGGTGCGCAGGATGGCGATGTCGTGGCCCTTGTCCTTCACCAGCATGATCAGGCCCGAAATGATGTTGAGCGCCGCCACCAGCACGATCAGCGTCAGGATCATGAACATGACGTTGCGCTCGACCTGCAGCGCGTCGAAGAACGTCTTGTTGCGTTGCCGCCAATCGACAAGGCTGATCGGCCGCTGCGCCGCCTCTTCGACCTTCGGCTTCAGCGCGTCGATATTGTCGGGATTGTCGGTGTAGATCTCGATCGTCTGCGCCCGGCCGTCCATGTTGAAATAAAGCTGCGCTTCCGAGAACGGCATGTAAACGATGGAGCTGTCATATTCCGACATGCCGACCTCGAAGATCGCGGTGACCGGATAGCCCTTCATGCGCGGCGTCGTGCCGAGCGGCGTGACGTCGCCCTCGGGCGAGATCAGCGTGATCGTATCGCCAAGCACAAGGCCGAGATTCTCGGCCATGCGGCTGCCGATGGCGACGCCCTCGCCGGTGTCGAAGCCGACGATCGAGCCCTCCTTGATGTTGTTGGCGACGATGGTGATCTTGCCGAGGTCCTCGCCGCGTATGCCGCGCACCAGCGCGCCGGTGCCGCCGCCGACATTGCCTTGCGCCAGCACCTGCCCGTCGATCAGCGGAATGGCGTATTTGACGCCGGGCACGCCGTTGATGCGGCCGGCGACCTGGGCATAGTCCTCCAGCGGCATGTCGAGCGGCTGCACGATCAGGTGCCCGTTGACGCCGAGGATGCGCGTCAGCAGTTCGGCGCGAAAGCCGTTCATGACCGCCATGACGACGATCAGCGTGGCAACGCCCAGCATGATGCCGAGGAAGGAGATCGAGGCGATGACCGAGATCACCGTCTCCTTGCGGCGCGAGCGCAGATAGCGCCACGCAACCATACGCTCAAAGCCGGAAAAGGGTCCTGCCCCCGAAGGTTTGGCTGCTGCCGCTTCGTTCATGCGGCGGCACCGAAACGCTTTTTCACGTCGCCGATCGGCAGCGTCTCGCGCTCGCCGGTCCTGCGGTTCTTGATCTCGACCTCGCCGGCTGCGACGCCGCGCGGCCCCACGATCACCTGCCACGGAAGTCCGATCAGGTCGGCGGTAGCGAACTTGCCTCCCGGCCGCTGGTCGGTGTCATCGTAGAGCACCTCCTTGCCGGCGGCGGCAAAGGCGGCATGCATCTCACCGCAGACGCGGTCGCATTCGGCATCGCCAGCCTTCATGTTGATCAGGCCGATGTCGAACGGCGCCACCGCTTCCGGCCAGATGATGCCGTTATCGTCATGGCTGGCCTCGATAGTCGCCGCGACCAGCCGCGACGGACCGATGCCGTAGGAACCGCCAGAGACGAAATGATCCTTGCCGTCCGGCCCGGTCACCTTGGCGCCCATCGGCTTGGAATATTTGTCGCCGAAATGGAAGATATGGCCAACCTCGATGCCGCGCGCCGAGACCTTGTCGGCTTCGGAGAGCTTTTCCCATGCCGCCTCGTCATGCATTTCGTCGGTGGCGGCATAGGGCGTCGTCCATGTCTTGACGATCTCGGCAATCTCGGCGTCATTCGAAAAGTCGGTATTCGCCCCTGGTACATCAAGCGAGAGATAGTCGCGATGGCAAAACACCTGGCTCTCGCCGGTGTCGGCCAGGATGATGAACTCATGGCTGAGGTCGCCGCCGATCGGCCCGGTGTCGGCGCGCATCGGGATCGCCTGCAGCCCCATGCGCGTGAACGTCCTGAGATAGGACACGAACATACGGTTATAAGCGGCCTTGGCGCCTTCATAATCGAGGTCGAAGGAATAGGCGTCCTTCATTAGGAATTCGCGCGAACGCATGACGCCAAAGCGCGGGCGCACCTCGTCGCGAAACTTCCACTGGATATGATAGAGGTTGAGCGGCAGGTCCTTGTAGGACTTGACGTAGGAGCGGAAGATCTCGGTGACCATCTCCTCGTTGGTCGGGCCGTAGAGCATGTCGCGATCTTGCCGGTCCTTGATGCGCAGCATCTCCTTGCCGTAGTCTTCGTAGCGGCCGCTTTCGCGCCACAGCTCGGCCGATTGGATGGTCGGCATCAGGATTTCGAGCGCGCCGGCGCGATTCTGCTCCTCGCGAATGATCCGGCAGACCTTGTCCAGTACCCGCTTGCCGAGCGGCAGCCAGGAGAAGCTGCCTTGCCCCTGCTGGCGGATCATGCCGGCGCGCAGCATCAGCCGATGCGAGACGATCTCGGCCTCGCGCGGATTTTCTTTGAGGATGGGCAGGAAATAGCGCGACAAACGCATGAACTGGTCCGTGAGAGAGGATGGCGGCGCCGGAATCGGCGCAGCGCAGGCTTGCTTGCCCCGGCTTCATAGCCATTTCATGGCGGAATGGAAACCCGGCCCAGGCGCTGCACAGACGCCGCAATTGCCGCACACGGCTTGCTGGGCGTTTCGCAAGCAACGCCTGCCGTACTATTGTGCACTGCAGCACGAGATTGCCTGTTTCCGGGCAAAATTCTTCGTGACATTTTCACCCGCCTTAGGCTAGTGTGCCCCGATAACCGAGAGGGCGGAGAAAAATCTGCCCTCCTACGCGGTCAAAGTCTTGGGAGGATGCGATCTAGGCGCGGTAACTCGCTGCCGCCGGACACCGGAAACAGATCGGACGCGTTTAAATTGCAAGGCCTCGCGCCTTGCATTTTTTTTGTGCAATCATTTGGTTAGCAAGACAGATTGCCAAACTACATGACGTTGCGTCAGCCCAAATCCGGCCCACGGCCTTTACTTGGGTTGACCTTGCTGGCTGAGCTTGATTTCAGGGCGTCGGCATAGGTCTTGGATAGCAGGCATTGGGTAGCCGGCTAATGCGCTGGGCTCTGGTTGAAATCCGGCACGATGTGCGGGATGTCGTCGATGCCGAGACCAAGCCCTCTCGTGATGCCGTAGAAGATGCCCATCAGGACCAGTGTGGCGATCGTCGTGCGCAGTGCGGCGCGCACCATATGCGGTCCGCGCGGCGCGCTCGGAACCGTACCCAGCGTCACATCCTGGTCCTCGTCCTGCGTCCGCATGCTGAACGGCAGGACGGCGAACAACACCACCCACCATGTGGCGAAGAACAGGGCGATGAAAGAGACCCAGCTCATGCTTGCTCCAGTTCGACCAGCGTGCCGAAAAAGTCCTTGGGGTGCAGAAACAATACAGGTTTGCCATGCGCGCCGGTCTTCGGATTGCCATCGCCCAGCACGCGCGCGCCGCTGGCCTTGAGACGGTCGCGCGCCGCAACAATGTCGTCAACCTCGTAGCAGACATGGTGCATGCCGCCGGACGGATTCTTCTCGAGGAATGCCGCGATCGGCGAGCCTTCGCCGAGCGGCTCCAGCAACTCGATCCTGGTATTGCCGACGTCGACGAACACCACCGTCACGCCATGCTCCGGCAGCGCCTGCGGCGCGGTCACGCGGGCGCCAAGCGTATCCCGATAGGCCGCCGCCGCCGCAGCCAGATCCGGCACGGCAAGCGCGACATGGTTGAGGCGTCCGAGCATTGACTGCGTCCTTAGGGCAGTAAGGCAATAGGGCAGTATGGGAGTAGGGAAAACTACTTTCTCCCCTACTGCCGTACTGCCCTACTCCCCTATTCCCTTACCGCGTGACGAACACCGTCACCAGCGGCTTCTTGCCCCAGGCTTCGTTGGCCGCGCCGCGCACCGCGCGCCGCACCGCCTCCTGGACCAGGTCGA
Source organism: Mesorhizobium sp. M0563 (assembly GCF_040321065.1). Classification (NCBI taxonomy): domain Bacteria; kingdom Pseudomonadati; phylum Pseudomonadota; class Alphaproteobacteria; order Hyphomicrobiales; family Phyllobacteriaceae; genus Mesorhizobium; species Mesorhizobium sp. M0563. The sequence continues at coordinate 189,942 of NZ_JAMYQV010000001.1, read as the reverse complement.
GGTCTTTTCGGCGCTGGCGGGGGATGGAGTCCACGGCGCCGATTGCCGCATCGATCATCAGGTCTTCCAGGCTCTCGCCGCTGCCATCGGCCTCGGCGACGCCGATGGCGACGAGATCGGGATCGCCGGCGAGTTCGTATTTGTCGTCGAGCACGACATTGACGGCGACGTGGCCGGCGAAGGACAGCTTGCGCCGGTCGCGAATGCCCATCGCCTGGTCGGTGCCGACCAGCCTTCCGTCCTTGTAGATGCGGCCGAACGGCACCTGGTCGATGATCGCAGCCGCACCCGGATAGAGCCTGAGCATGTCGCCATCGCGCACCTGCGCCACCTGGCCGATGCCGGACGTCGACATCAGCGAGCCCTGCGCCACCAGATGCGCCGCCTCGCCATGCACGGGAACGCCGATCTGCGGCCGCACCCATTCATACATCTTGCGCAATTCGCTGCGGCGCGGATGACCGGAGACATGCACCAGCGCATCGCCGTCCTCAATGATCTTGATGCCGAGATCGATCAGGCGGTTCTTGATCTCGAGGATCGCCTTCTCATTGCCGGGAATGGTGCGCGAGGAAAACACCACCGTGTCGCCGGCAGTCAGCGCCACCGACTTCATCTCGTCGCGCGACAGCTTGGCGAGTGCGGCAAGCGGCTCGCCCTGGCTGCCGGTACAGATGATGACGAGGTTTTCGCGCGGGATGAAGCCGTAATCTTCCTCGGCGATGAATTCCGGCAAGCCGTCCATATAGCCGAGTTCATCAGCCACATCGATGACGCGCTTCATCGAGCGGCCAAGCACCAGGCACTGGCGGCCGGCATCCCGCGCTGCCTTGGCGATGGAGACGATGCGCCCGACATTGGAGGAGAAGCTGGTGACGGCGACACGGCCCTTGGCGTTCTGGATGACGCTCTTGATGCCCTCGCCCACCGCCACTTCGGACGGCGATTCCCCTTCCCGCAACGCATTGGTGGAATCGCAGATCAGCGCCAGCACGCCCTTGTCGCCATAGGCGCGGAAGCGTGACTCGTCGGTCATCGGCCCCACCGTCGGCGCCGGATCGATCTTCCAGTCGCCGGTATGGATGACGACGCCGGCCGGAGTGGTGATCGCCAGCGACATCGGCTCGGGAATGGAGTGCGCGACGGGGATGGCCTCGATCTCGAACGGACCGACGGTGAATTTCTCGCCGGCCCGGTAGATCGTCACCGGAATTTTCGGCGCCCCTTGCTCGCCCTGCCGCTTGGCTTCCAGCAGGCCGGCGCTGAACGGCGTCATCCACACCGGCGCCTTGAGCTTCGGCCAGATGTCGTGCAGCGCACCGTAGTGGTCCTCATGCGCATGGGTGATGACGATCCCGCGCAGATTGGCGACATTCTCCTCGATGAAGCGCGTGTCGGGCAGCACCAGGTCGACGCCGGGCAGGGTTGCATCGGGAAAGGTGACGCCGACATCGACGACGATCCATTCGCGCGCATTGGCCGGGCCATAGCCGTAGAGGGCGAAGTTCATGCCGATCTCACCGACACCGCCGAGCGGCACGAAGACAAGTTCGGCGTTTTCCGCTTTCGCCATGATCTTTCCTTCCTTGCCCGTCAAACTCTTGGGCCGGTCAAATTCAAGCTGGTCAAATACAGGCCAGTCAAACGTATTGGCCAGTCAACCGCCGGCCGAGGCAACCGCGCCGAAATGCACGTCGCCGGCGGCGATCGTCAGAACCGAACCTTCATCGTCGCGGATCACGAAACGGCAGTCCTCGTCAATGGTCTCGAAGGTGCCGCGCACCACATTACCGTCAATTCTGACAGCAACCTGCCCGCCAAGCCCCGCCGCACGCGCCAGCCACCGCTGCCTGACGGCGGCAAGCCCACGCCCTTCGTTCCACAGCCGAGCATTCTCGCTCCATGCATCCGACAGCGCCAGAAACAGCGTCTCGGCATCGCAAGCAGACCCCAGCGCGTTGAGCGACGTCGCTGGATAGGGCAAATCCCTGGGATAAGCCACCACATTGACGCCGATGCCGACAGCCACTGCGGAACGGCCCCCCTCCAGCATCGCCGATTCCAGTAGGATGCCGGCGAGCTTGGCGCCCGAGGCAAGCACATCGTTCGGCCATTTCAGCTCGAAACGGTTCTTGCCTTGGCTCGCACCATCGAGGCCGATCGCGATCCTGCCCTTCGGCACGACAGCGTCGAGCGCGTCGGCCAGCGCCAGTCCGGCAACGAAGCCGAGCGTCGCGGCAAGCCGAAGCTCGGTGTTGGTGATCACCAGCAGCGTCGCTGCCAGATTGCCTTCGGGCGTCGCCCAGGCGCGGCCACGGCGGCCACGCCCGGCTTCCTGCTTTTTTGAGACGACCCAGAGCTTGCCCGGATCGCCGGCCCGCGCGTGCTCCAGCGCCAGCGCATTGGTGGAGCCGACCGTGTCGTGCGCCTCGAGCCGGAACCCTTCCGAAGCCGCGGTTGGAGCCAGCCTGAATGTCATTCCGTCAGAAGAAGGTCTTGGCTGCGGCAGCGGCATAGGTTCCGATCGGGCCGCCGATCAGCACATAGAACAGCACGAAGGCGCCGCAGACGCCGAGCACGACGCGCAGTTCGGTCGCCATCGGAACGAAGCCGCCGACCGGTTCGTCGAACCACATGATCTTGATGATGCGCAGATAATAATAGGCGCCCACCACCGAGGCCAGCACGCCGATGATCGCCAGCGCGTAGAGATTGGCATTGATGGCGGCAAGGAACACGTACCATTTTCCCCAGAAGCCGGCGAGCGGCGGGATACCGGCCAGCGAGAACATCAGGATGGTGAGGATCGTCGCCATGATCGGGTTGGTCGCCGACAGGCCGGCGAGATCGCTGATCTGCTCGACATTGCCCTCCTTGCGCCGCATGGCGAGGATGAAGGCGAAGGTGCCGAGCGTCATCACCAGGTAGATCAGCATGTAGATGGCGACGCCGCGCACGCCGTCCTGGCTGTTGGCGGCAAGGCCGACCAGCGCATAGCCCATATGGCCGATGGAGGAATAGGCCATCAGCCGCTTGATGTTGGTCTGGCCGATCGCCGCAAAGGCGCCGAGCGCCATCGACGCGATCGAGATGAAGACGATGATCTGCTGCCAGTCGGCGGCGATCGGCTTGAAGGCGCCCATGGTGACGCGCACCATCAGCGCCATCGCCGCCATTTTGGGTGCCGCCGCCAGAAAAGCCGTCACCGGCGTCGGCGCACCTTCATAGACGTCGGGCGTCCACATATGGAACGGCACCGCCGAGATCTTGAAGGCAAGGCCGGCCAGCACGAAAACCAGGCCGAAGACGAGGCCGAGCTGGCGCTCGCCGCCGCTCAGCGCCGCGGCGATCTCCTGGAAGCCGGTATTGCCGGTGTAGCCGTAGACCAGCGAGATGCCGTAAAGCAGCATGCCCGACGACAGCGCGCCAAGGACGAAATACTTCAGGCCGGCCTCGGTCGAACGCAGACTGTCGCGGTTGATCGCCGCCAGCACGTAGATCGCCAGCGACTGCAGCTCGAGGCCGAGATAGAGCCCGATCATGCCGTTGGCCGAGATCATCAGCATCATGCCGAGCGTGCAGAGCAGGATCAGCACCGGATATTCGAACTTGTCGAAATGCTCCGCCTGGGCAAAGCGGACCGACATGACCAGCGTCACCGCCGAGCCGATTAGCGCCAACACCTTCATGAAGCGGGCGAACGGATCCTGGATGAAGGCTTCGCCATAGGCGTTGCCCTGCCCCGGGGAAAAGATCAGCCAGGCGCCAGCGATCACCAGCACGGCGACGGCAAGGCCGCTCACTGTGACGGTGGTGTTGGCGCGCGAATAGGCGCCGAGCATCAACAGCGCCAAGGCGCCGATGGCGAGGATCAGCTCTGGCGTCGAGAGCGACAGGCTGGAGAGAAGGTCCGGCGTCATGGTTCGCAAAACCCCAGTCAGTTCGCCGCCGCGGTCTGCGCGGCGCCGATGGATGCAGTGACATTGGTGACGAGCGCCTTGACCGATTCGGCCGTCGCGTCGAAGATCGGCGCCGGATAGACGCCGAAGAAGATGACCAGCGCGACCAGCGGATAGATGATCACCTTCTCGCGTGTCGACAGGTCCAGCAGGCCTTTCAGGCTTTCCTTGGTCAATGCGCCGAAGATCACCTTGCGGTAGAGCCAGAGCGCATAGGCCGCCGACAGGATGACGCCGGTGGCGGCGAAGAACGCCACCCAGGTGTTGACCCGGAACACGCCGAGCATGGTCAGGAACTCGCCGACGAAGCCGCTGGTGCCGGGCAGGCCGACATTGGCCATGGTGAAGATCATGAACACGGTTGCATATTTCGGCATGTTGTTGACCAACCCGCCATAGGCGTCGATGTCACGCGTGTGCATGCGGTCGTAGACGACGCCGACGCAGAGGAACAGCGCGCCTGAGACCAGGCCGTGCGAAAGCATCTGGAAGATCGAACCCTGGACGCCTTCCTGGTTCATCGCGAAGATGCCCATGGTAACGAAGCCCATGTGGGCGACCGACGAATAGGCGATCAGCTTCTTCATGTCCTCCTGCATCAGCGCCACCAGCGAGGTGTAGATGATGGCGATGACGGAGAGCGTGAAGATCAGCGGCGCGAACATTTCGGAGGCGATCGGAAACATCGGCAGCGAAAAACGCAGGAAGCCATATCCGCCCATCTTGAGCAGGATGGCGGCCAGGATCACCGAGCCGGCGGTCGGCGCTTCGACATGGGCGTCCGGCAGCCAGGTATGCACCGGCCACATCGGCATCTTCACCGCAAAGGAAGCGAAGAAGGCAAGCCATAGCCAGGTCTGCATATTGGCCGGGAAGTTGTGGGTCAGAAGCGTCGGGATGTCGGTGGTGCCGGACTGGAAGAACATCGCCATGATGGCGAGCAGCATCAGCACCGAGCCGGCCAGCGTATAGAGGAAGAACTTGAACGAGGCATAGACGCGCCGCTTGCCGCCCCACACGCCGATGATAATGAACATCGGGATCAGGCCGGCTTCGAAGAAGACGTAGAACAAGACGATGTCGAGCGCGCAGAACACGCCGATCATCAGCGTCTCGAGCAGCAGGAAGGCGATCATATAGGCCTTGACGCGCTTCTCGATCGATTCCCACGAGGCGAGGATGCAGAGCGGCATCAGGAAGGTGGTCAGGATGACGAACAGCATGGAGATGCCGTCTACGCCCATATGGTAGGAGATGCCGGAATCCAGCCAGGCAATCTTCTCGACGAACTGGAAGCCGGGCTGCGAATTGTCGAAGCCGGTCCAGATGAACAGCGAAACCACGAAGGTGAAGGCGGTCGTGAACAGCGCAATGGCGCGGATGTTGCGGCGCGCATTGTCGCTGTCGTCGCGCACGAAAAGGATGAGCAGCACACCAACCAGCGGCAGGAAGGTGACCAGCGATAGGATCGGCCAGGCGGTCATCAGAGCATCATCCAGGTGACGAGTGCGGCAACGCCGATCAGCATGGCGAAGGCATAGTGGTAGAGATAGCCGGTCTGCAGCTTGACGACGCGGTTGGTGACGTCGACGACGCGCGCCGAGATGCCGTCCGGCCCGAGCCCGTCGATGATAGTGCCGTCGCCGGTCTTCCACAGGAAGCTGCCGAGGCGCTTTGCCGGCCGCACGAACAGGAAGTCGTAGAGCTCGTCGAAATACCATTTGTTGAGCAGGAAGGCGTAGAGCAGGCGATGGTTGGCGGCGACGCTCCGAGGCATTGCCGGCGCGCGAATATAGAACTGCCAGGCAATCGCAAAGCCGATCAGCATGGCGATGAACGGCGCCAGCTCGACCCAAAGCGGCAGTTCGTGGATCTCGTGCAGGATGTGGTTGTCAGGCAGCGTGAACAGCGACGCCTTCCAGAATTCGGCATAGCCCTCGCCGATGAAGGCGCCGTGGAAGATCACGCCGGCGAACAGGGCGCCTGCCGCCAGAATGAACAGCGGCACCAGCATGACCGGCGGCGATTCATGGACATGGTGCATCACCTCATGGCTGGCCCGCGGCTCGCCATGGAAGGTCATGAAGATCAGCCGCCAGGAATAGAAGGAGGTGAAGCAGGCGGCAATGACCAGCAATATGAAGGCAAACCCGGCGACCGCATTGTGGCTGGCAAAAGCGGCTTCGATGATGGCGTCCTTGGAGAAGAAACCGGCCGTGCCGATGATCGTCACCGGGATGCCGACGCCGGTCAGCGCCAACGTGCCGATCACCATCATCCAGTAGGTCGTCGGGATGAGCGTCCTCAGGCCGCCCATCTTGCGCATGTCCTGCTCGTCGGAGACGGCGTGGATGACCGAACCCGAGCCGAGGAACAGTAGCGCCTTGAAGAAGGCGTGCGTGAACAGATGGAAGATCGCCGCGCCATAGGCGCCGACGCCGAGCGCCACGAACATGTAGCCGAGCTGTGAGCACGTCGAATAGGCGATGACGCGCTTGATATCGTTCTGGACGAGACCGACTGTCGCCGCGAAGAAGGCGGTGAAGGCGCCGATGAAGGTGACCACGGTCAGCGCCGAATGCGACAGCTCGAACAGTGGCGACAGCCGCGCCAGCATGAACACGCCTGCCGTCACCATGGTGGCGGCATGGATCAGTGCCGAGACCGGCGTCGGGCCTTCCATAGCATCAGGCAGCCAGGTGTGCAGCGGCACCTGCGCCGACTTGCCCATTGCGCCCATGAACAGGAGCAGGCAGACGACCGTCATCGCAGCCTGCTTGTCAAGCGCATAGCCGAGGAAGGTCAGTACGGCCGGACCCTGCTGCGCGCCTTCGGCCGGAATGAAGGTCGCTGCATTGGCGAAGATAGTGCCGAGATTGACCGAGCCGAACAGCACGAACACGCCGAATATGCCGAGCGCGAAGCCGAAATCGCCGACGCGGTTGACGACGAAGGCCTTGATCGCAGCCGCATTGGCCGACGGCTTCTTGTACCAGAAGCCGATCAGCAGATAGGAGGCCAGACCGACGCCTTCCCAGCCGAAGAACATCTGCACGAGGTTGTCGGCCGTCACCAGCATCAGCATGGCGAAGGTGAACAGCGACAGATAGGCGAAGAAGCGCGGCCGGTCCGGGTCGTGATGCATGTAGCCGATCGAATAGATGTGGACCAGCGCCGACACCGTATTGACGACGACCAGCATCACTACGGTCAGCGTGTCGATCCGCAGCGCCCACGACGCTTCGAGGCCTCCCGACTGGATCCAGCGCATCACCGGCACGGTGAACACCTCGCCGCCGCCGAAGCCGACCGAGAAGAAGGCGACCCACGACAGCACAGCCGCGATCACCAGGAAGCCGGAGGTGATGTATTCGGAAGCCTTGGCGCCGAGCGAGGTGCCGAACAGGCCGACGATCAGGAAGCCGAGCAGCGGAAGGAAGACGATGGCCTGATACATGGTGGTTCCGTCAACCCTTCATCATGTTCACGTCTTCAACCGCGATCGAGCCGCGGTTGCGGAAGAAGACGACGAGAATGGCAAGGCCGATCGCCGCCTCGGCCGCCGCGACGGTCAGCACGAACAGTGCGAACACCTGGCCGACCAGATCGCCGAGCGCCGCCGAAAAGGCGACGAAATTGATGTTGACCGCAAGCAGGATCAGCTCGATCGACATCAGGATGACGATGACGTTCCTACGGTTCAGGAAGATGCCGAACACGCCGAGCGTGAACAGGATCGCCGATACGGTCAGGTAGTGCGCGATGCCGACGACCATCTCAGACTCCTTCGCCCGTCTTGACCTTGCGGATTTCCACTCCGGTTACCGGCGTGCGGCCGACCTGGGCGGCGATCGACTGCCGCTTGACGCCCGGCTTGTGGCGCAGCGTCAGCACGATGGCGCCGATCATGGCGACCAGCAGCACCAGCCCCGCCACCTGGAAGTAATAGAGGTAATCCGTATAGAGGATGTCGCCGAGCGCCGCCGTGTTGGAGCGCGCGGCCAGGTCCGGGATGGGCTTCGAAACCGTCGCCGCCAGTTTCGGCGCAAATGTGTAGCCGCCGAGCACGATGATCAACTCCGCTGCCAGGATCAGGCCGACCAGCGCGCCGATCGGCGCGTATTGCAGGGCGCCTTCCTTCATCTCGGCGAAATCGACGTCGAGCATCATCACGACGAACAGGAACAGCACCATAACCGCGCCGACATAGACGACGAGCAGGATCATCGCCAGGAACTCGGCGCCGGTCAGCATGAACAGGCCGGCGGCGTTGAAGAAGGTCAGGATCAGGAACAGCACCGAATGCACAGGATTGCGCGCCGAAATGACCATGAACGCCGACGCCACCGCGACAAAGGCGAAGAGGTAGAAAAAGGCCGCCTCTAGTCCACTCAGCATGGGTTCCCCCGGGTTTCCTGTCCGAACAGGACATTCGTCCTGTTTTTTGCCACCGCCTCCGGCCGGCAAGTTGCGTGTTCCTTAAACGAGGCCCCTCGCCCCGTCCATGCGTCAAATATCAGCGGTAAGGCGCATCCAGCGAGATGTTGCGCGCAAGTTCACGCTCCCAGCGGTCGCCATTGGCCAGAAGCCTGTCCTTGTCGTAATAAAGCTCCTCGCGCGTCTCCGTCGCGAATTCGAAATTCGGCCCCTCGACGATAGCGTCGACCGGGCAGGCTTCCTGGCAGAAGCCGCAATAAATGCATTTCACCATGTCGATGTCGTAGCGCACGGTGCGCCGCGTGCCGTCATTGCGGCGCGGGCCGGCTTCGATGGTAATGGCCTGCGCCGGGCAGATCGCCTCGCACAATTTGCAGGCGATGCAACGTTCCTCGCCGTTCGGATAGCGGCGCAGCGCATGTTCGCCACGGAAGCGCGGGCTGACCGGCCCCTTCTCATGCGGATAATTGATCGTCTCCTTCGGCGCGAAGAACTGGCGCATCGACAGGAAGAAAGCACTGACGAAATCCTGCAATAGCAGTGACTTGGCGGCCTGGGACAATGCTGACATCAGGCAAACCCCGTGATCTTGAGGAAGGCGGCGGTGGCGACCACCATGAACAGCGAGATCGGCAGGAAGACCTTCCAGCCGAGCCGCATCAGCTGGTCGTAGCGATAGCGCGGCACGAACGCCTTCACCATCGAGAACATGAAGAACACCAGGCAGACCTTGAGCACGAACCAGATCAGCCCCGGCACCCAGGTGAACGGCGCGAAATTGAAGGGCGGCAGCCAGCCGCCAAGGAACAGGATGGTGGCCAGTGCGCACATCAGGACGACGGCGACATATTCGCCCAGGAAGAACAACAGGAACGGCGTCGAGGAATATTCGACCATATGGCCGGCGACGAGTTCCGATTCGGCTTCCACGAGGTCGAAGGGCGGACGGTTGGTTTCCGCCAGCGCCGAGATGAAGAAGACGATGAACATCGGAAACAGGGACAGCCAATGCCAGTCGAGGAAGGTATTGGGCAGGCCGATCCTCGTGCCCAGCCCATCCTGCTGCGACAAAACGATATCGGTCAGGTTGAGCGAGCCGACGCAAAGCAGCACGGTGACGATGACGAAACCGATGGAGACTTCGTAGGACACCATCTGCGCCGCCGAGCGCAGCGCACCGAGGAACGGGTATTTCGAATTGGACGCCCAGCCGCCCATGATCACGCCATAGACCTCGAGCGAGGAGATGGCGAAGACGTAGAGGATGCCGACATTGACGTTGGCGATGGCCCAGCCCTCATTGACCGGGATCACCGCCCAGGCTGAGATCGCAAGCACCGCCGACACCAGCGGCGCCAGCAGGAAAACGCCCTTGTTGGCGCCGGACGGAATCACCGGCTCCTTGAAGACGAATTTCAAAAGGTCAGCGAAGGCCTGCAGCGTGCCCCATGGGCCGACGACGTTCGGTCCGCGGCGCAATTGCACCGCCGCCCAGATCTTGCGGTCGGCGTAAAGCACATAGGCGACGAAGATCAACAGAACGACGATCAGCACGACCGACTTCAAAAGGATCAGCAGCGCCGGCAGCACGTAGAAGGAGAAGAAGGTGTCCATGTCTACTCCGCCGCCTGCCTGAAGCCGTTCTTCGCCAAAGCCGAGCACTCGGCCATCACCGCGGAAGCCCGCGCGATCGGGTTGGTCAGGTAGAAATCCTTGACCGGCGAGGTGAAGGTGCCCTTGTTCAGCCGCCCGCCGAGCTTGGCCACCCTGGCGATGTCGGCCGGGTCGCCGGCCGCGACATGGTCGATGCGGGCAAGATGCGGGTATTCCGCATAGAGCCTAGCGCGCAATTGCGGCAGCGAATCGAACGGCAGCTTCTTGCCGAGCACATCCGACAGTGCCCGAAGGATCGCCCAGTCCTCGCGCGCCTCGCCGGGCGCGAAGCCGGCCCGGTTGGTCTGCTGCACGCGGCCTTCGGTGTTGACGAAGGTGCCCGACTTCTCGGTATAGGCGGCACCCGGCAGGATGACGTTGGCGCGATGCGCGCCCTTGTCGCCATGCGTGCCGATATAGACGACGAAAGCGCCGCCGGTCTTGGCCATGTCGATTTCGTCGGCGCCGAGCAGGAACAGCACATCGGTCTCGCCCAGCATGCCGGCGACGTTCCTGCCGCCCTCGCCCGGCACAAAGCCGACATCGAGGCCGCCGACCCGCGCCGCCGCGGTGTGCAGTACGGCAAAGCCGTTCCAGTCGGCCCTTGCGGCGTTGACGGCGACGGCGAGCTTCGCCGCCTGGCCGAGCACGGCCGCGCCGTCCGGACGCGCCAGCGCACCCTGGCCGACGATGATCAGCGGATGCGTCGCCTTCTTCAGCAGTTGAAAGAATTTGCCGTTGCCATCGGCAAGATCCTTCAGCGATTCCGGCCCGGCGCCGAGTTGCTCGTAATCATAGCGCGTATCGCCGACATCGCCGATGACGCCGACCGGCAGATTGCCGGCCCGCCAGCGCTTGCGGATGCGGGCGTTGAGCAAGGACGCCTCGAAGCGCGGATTGGCGCCGATGATCAGCACCGCATCGGCCTGTTCGATGCCTTCGATGGTCGGGTTGAAGACATAGCTCGCCCGGCCGAGCGACGGATCGAGTGCGGCACCGTCCTGGCGGCAGTCGGTGTTCTTCGAGCCAAGCGAAGCCATCAGAAGCTTCAGCGCGTAGATCTCCTCGACGGCGGCAAGATCGCCGGCAATGGCACCGATCTTTTCGGGTGCGGCATTCGACACCGCTTCCTTGATCGCGGCAAAAGCCTCGGCCCAGCTTGCGGGGGCCAGTCTGCCGTCCTTGCGCACATAGGGCCGGTCGAGGCGCTGCGTGCGCAAGCCGTCCCAAATGAAGCGGGTCTTGTCGGAAATCCATTCCTCGTTCACCGCCTCGTTGGTACGCGGCAGGATGCGCATCACTTCGCGGCCTCGGCTATCGACGCGGATCGCCGAGCCGACGGCGTCCATGACGTCGATGGATTCGGTCTTGGTCAGTTCCCACGGCCGTGCCTGGAAGGCGTAGGGTTTGGAAGTCAGCGCACCGACCGGGCAAAGGTCGATGACATTGCCCTGCAGTTCCGAAGTCATCGCGCTTTCGAGATAGGTGGTGATCTCGGCATCCTCGCCGCGGCCGATCAGACCGAGTTCCGATATGCCGGCAATCTCGGTGGTGAAGCGGACGCAGCGCGTGCAATGGATGCAGCGGTTCATGATCGTCTTGACCAGCGGCCCGATATACTTGTCTTCGACCGCCCGCTTGTTCTCGTGGTAGCGCGAGGAATCGACGCCGAACGCCATCGCCTGGTCCTGCAGGTCGCACTCGCCGCCCTGATCGCAGATCGGGCAATCCAGCGGATGGTTGATCAGCAGGAATTCCATCACGCCTTCGCGCGCCTTCTTGACCATCGGCGTGTTGGTGAAGATTTCCGGCGGCTCGCCGTTCGGGCCGGGGCGCAGGTCGCGCACGCCCATGGCGCAAGACGCCTGCGGCTTGGGCGGCCCGCCCTTGACCTCGATCAGGCACATGCGGCAATTGCCGGCGATCGACAGCCGCTCGTGGAAGCAAAAGCGCGGAACTTCCGCGCCGGCGTCCTCGGCCGCCTGCAGCAGCGTGTAATGGTCGGGTACAGTGATCTCTTTCCCGTCGACCTTGAGCTTTGCCATTTCGCCTCAAACCCCTGCGGACGTTCCGCAATCTTTCCTTCCGGACGCAGCCGAGACCGCGCACGATATTGAATTCACTTTTTGACCCCGGCCAACGCGGCCGCCTGACCGATCCAGCCGTCACGGCCGATGCGGCCCTTCAACGACAGGTAATCTTCGACCCAGGCGATCTCTTGCGGCGTCCACGCGGCGATCTGGGCGTATGTCCAGATGCCAAGGCCGTTCAGCACCTTTTCCAGTTTCGGCCCGATGCCCGATATCGCCTTGAGGTCGGCCGGCTCAGCTGGCCGGTCCATCGCTTTGGGCTGCTTGAAATCTTCCGGCATCAGCCCGGCCGAGGCATCCGCTGCAACGGTGCTCGCATTCGCCAAGCTCCGCGCCGCGGTGCTCGTCGCAATGTCGGTCACGTCATTGGCGAAGGACTGCGCCTCGGCAATCAGGGTTTTGGTCGCTGCGCGCGCCTTTGTCGAGGAGCTTTTGCCGGTCGCGGAAAAGCGTTCCGTCCTGGCTTCGAAATCCTCGGCGACCGGCTGCCAAAGCCGCTGCGAAGTTTCGGCCGCGCCCGAAAGCACGCCCATCCAGATGCCAAAGGCGTGGTTGGCAAGACCGATGCCGAGTGCCGCCATCGCCGCCGCACTCGCGACAGGATGCGCCAGGAGATTGACGGCATTGGCCATCTCCTTCGGCATCATCCTGGTCAGATCCTGGTTCATCTTCAACAACGGGTCCATATCGGGCGTAAAATCGTCGGGTGTCGAAAACAGCGACATAGGTGGTCTCCTGGTCGTTTCCGTCTGCCCCGCGCTCGTTTCCTCGTCTCGGACATTCGCCCGCATTTTTGAATTCTTCTATTCTGCCGCCGCCAGCACCGGTTCGGCGCGGTGTGCGTTGCGCGAAAACTCGTCGATGCGCCGCTCCACCTCGCCGCGGAAATGTCGCATCAGGCCCTGGATCGGCCATGCCGCCGCGTCGCCAAGCGCACAGATCGTGTGGCCCTCGACCTGCTTGGTCACATCGAGCAGCATGTCGATCTCGCGCTTCTGCGCCTCGCCGCGCACCAGCCGTTCCATCACCCGCCACATCCAGCCGGTGCCCTCACGGCAGGGCGTGCACTGGCCGCAGCTTTCGTGCTTGTAGAAATAGGAAAGCCGCGCGATCGCTTTCACGATATCGGTCGATTTGTCCATGACGATGACAGCTGCCGTGCCGAGGCCCGATTTCAGGTCGCGCAGCGCGTCGAAATCCATCGGCGCGTCGATGATCTGCTCGGCCGGCACCAGCGGCACCGACGCTCCGCCCGGAATGACCGCCAGCAGATTATCCCAGCCGCCACGAATGCCGCCGCAATGCGTCTCGATCAGCTCGCGGAACGGGATCGACATCGCCTCTTCGACGGTGCACGGATTGTTGACGTGGCCGGAGATGCAGAACAGCTTGGTGCCGACATTGTTGGGCCGGCCGAAGGACGAGAACCAGGCGGCACCGCGGCGCAGGATGGTCGGCGCGACAGCGATGGACTCGACATTGTTGACCGTCGTCGGGCAGCCATAGAGGCCGACATTGGCCGGAAATGGCGGCTTAAGCCGTGGCTGGCCCTTCTTGCCCTCGAGGCTTTCGAGCAGCGCCGTTTCCTCGCCGCAGATATAGGCGCCGGCGCCATGATGCATGTAGATGTCGAAATCATAGCCGGAGGTGTTGTTCTTGCCGATCAGCTTGGCCGCATAGGCCTCGTCGATGGCGCGTTGCAGCGCCTCGCGCTCGCGGATGAACTCGCCGCGCACATAGATGTAGGCGGCGACCGCGCCCATGGCGAAGCCCGCAAGCAGGCAGCCTTCGACCAGCGTGTGCGGGTCGTGGCGCAGTATGTCGCGGTCCTTGCAGGTGCCGGGCTCGGACTCGTCGGCATTGACGACGAGATAGCTCGGCCGGCCGTCGCTTTGCTTGGGCATGAACGACCATTTCAGCCCGGTCGGGAAGCCCGCGCCGCCACGTCCGCGCAGGCCGCTGGCCTTCATCTCATTGACGATCCACTCGCGCCCCTTGGCGATGATGCCGGGCGTGTTGTCCCAGGCACCGCGCGCCATGGCGCCGGCCAGCGACTTGTCGAAGCGGCCGTAGATATTGTTGAAGATGCGGTCTCTGTCCTGAAGCATTGCTCGTTCCTCAGACCGGCTTCTTGCCGGTCGGCCGGCTTTTGTTTCCGGGCGACGGCGTGGCCGCCTTGGCGGCAGTCTTCGCCGGTTTAACCTTGGCCTCCGGCGCTTTGAAAGCAGACGCCGGCTCGGCCTTGTTCTTGGGGCCTTTGCGCTGTTTCGAGACGTCCTCGACCTGCGGCTCGGCCTTGTTGGCATTGGCGGCCGAATGCAGCGGCGCTGCAACGCTCGCCGCCTTTTCCGCCGCGGGCGCGACTTTTGTCGCCGATGGCGATTTCAGCGCCGGACTGGTCTCGACAGCGTCGGTCTTCGGCTTGCTGGCATTCGAGGGCGCAACCGGCGCCGGCGCGGCAGAAGCGGCTGGCGGGGCCGGCGCCGCGGGTGCTGCGGCGGCAGCCGCCGGCGCCGCTTCCTTGGCGGCCTTGGTCGCCGCCCTGGTTTCCCGGTCGCGGGTCGCCTTCAGGATCGCCTTTTCACTCTTGAGGGTCGTCAGGCCACTGGCCGGCTCTGAGGTGACGCGGCCGTTTTGCGGTCCTGGCGTCACCGAAGCACCCTTGCCGGCGTCATAGAGGTCGATGATCTCGGCAAGCCGCTCCGGCGTCAAATCCTCGTATGTGTCCTTGAAGACCATAACCATCGGTGCGTTGACGCAGGCGCCGAGGCATTCGACCTCCTCCCACGACAGCGTGCCCTTGTCGTTGGTGTGGAACTGGTCGTGATGGATCTTCGAGCGGCACACATCCATCAGCGATTCCGAGCCGCGCAGCATGCAGGGCGTGGTGCCGCAGACCTGGACATGCGCGCGGGTGCCGACCGGATTGAGCTGGTATTGCGTATAGAAGGTGGCGACTTCTAGCCCGCGAATATAGGGCATGCCGAGCATGTCGGAGATCGTCTCGATCGCCGCCTTGGTCACCCAGCCTTCCTGCTCCTGCGCCAGCATCAGCAAGGGGATGATCGCGGATTGCTCGCGCCCCTTCGGATATTGCTTGATCCACTGCTTCGCCGCTGCCGCATTCGCCCGGTTGAAGGCGAAGGAGGCTGGCTGGAGGCTGGCTTCTGCGAGACGGCGGACTGACATTTAGCGATCGACCTCACCAAAGACGTATAGGTTCGTCATCTTGCTGCGGCCTCCTTACAAAGTTTCGCCGTACCGTCGAAACATTGGAAAGTCGGCGAATTTGTCATGACAGGCGGGCAAACGCCGGATTTACCAGCCAAGCGAGCAACAAGCCGCGCGAACCCTGTTTTGCCGGAAGCGGCTGCCGATACCTCCGCCTTAGAGAAACTCGCGCCATCCGGCGCTGCGACGCTACACTCGCATGTATCTCTCTTGAAATAGAAAGCATCGACATCGGCGGATTCTGCTGTCGCACTTTCTTGCATGCCAAGCGTGACGTAGCTCAGCTTGAAGTGCTGCTTCACAAGATCGGAAGCATCGATAGACGCTCCGCACTCGATTGCATATGCAGGGTGCATTGCGACAGCAATGACGATTAACATGAGGCTCAGAATGCGATTCACCGATCGACCTCACCAAACACGATGTCGAGGGAGCCGAGAACGGCGGTGACGTCGGCCAACATGTGGCCGCGGCACAAAAAGTCCATCGCTTGCAGATGCGCAAAGCCGGGGGCGCGCAGCTTGCAGCGGTAGGGCTTGTTGGTGCCGTCGGAGACGAGATAGACACCGAACTCGCCCTTCGGCGCCTCGACCGCGGCATAGACCTCGCCGGCCGGAACGCGGTAGCCTTCGGTGTAGAGCTTGAAGTGATGGATCAGCGCTTCCATCGAGCGCTTCATCGCCGCGCGCTTCGGCGGCACCACCTTGCCGTCGAGGTTAGACACCGGCCCGCTGCCCTCCTTACCGAGCAACAGGTCGACGCACTGGCGCATGATTTTCGCCGACTGCCGCATCTCTTCCATACGCACCAGATAACGGTCGAAGCAGTCGCCGTTCTTGCCGATCGGAATGTCGAAGTCCAGCTCGGCATAGCATTCGTAGGGCTGCGATTTGCGCAGATCCCACGGCGCACCCGAGCCGCGCACCATGACGCCGGAAAAGCCCCAGGCCCAAGCGTCGGCCAGGGAGACGGTAGCGATGTCGACATTGCGCTGCTTGAAGATGCGGTTGCCGGTCAAAAGCGCGTCGAGGTCGTCGACCGACTTCAGGAACGGGTCGATCCACTTGCCGATGTCCTCGATCAGCTTCTGCGGCAGGTCCTGGTGGACGCCGCCCGGCCGGAAATAGGCCGCGTGCATGCGCGAGCCCGAGGCGCGCTCATAGAACACCATCAGCTTTTCGCGCTCGACAAAACCCCAGAGCGGCGGCGTCAGCGCGCCGACATCCATCGCCTGCGTCGTCACATTGAGGATGTGCGACATAATGCGGCCGATCTCGGAGTAGAGAACTCGAATAAGCTGCCCGCGCTTCGGCACCTCGATACCGAGCAGCCGCTCGGCGGCGAGCGCAAAGGCATGCTCCTGGTTCATCGGCGCGCAATAGTCGAGCCGGTCGAGATAGGGCACGGCCTGCAGATAAGTCTTGTGCTCGATCAGCTTTTCCGTGCCGCGATGCAAAAGCCCGATATGCGGATCGACGCGATCGACGACTTCTCCGTCAAGCTCCAGCACAAGGCGCAAAACGCCATGCGCAGCAGGGTGTTGCGGGCCGAAATTGATATTGAAGTTGCGAACGGAGGTTTCAGCCATTTACTGCTTTGCCTTCTCATCTCCCGGAAGCACGTAATCCGTACCTTCCCACGGAGACAGAAAATCGAAATTGCGGAATTCCTGCTTGAGCTCGACCGGCTCGTAGATGACGCGCTTGGCTTCGTCGTCGTAGCGCACCTCGACGAAGCCGGTCAGCGGAAAGTCCTTGCGCAGCGGATGGCCCTCGAAGCCGTAGTCGGTCAGGATCCGGCGCAGATCGGGATGGCCCGAAAACAGCACGCCATAGAGGTCGTAGGTCTCGCGCTCGAACCAGTCCGCGCCGGGATATATGCCGGTGATCGACGGCACCAGCGTCTCTTCGTCGGCCTGGACCTTGATGCGGATGCGGATATTCTGCCTCGGCGACAGCAGGTGATAGACCACGTCGAAGCGCTTTGCCCGCGACGGATAATCTGCGCCGCAAACGTCGATGATCGAAATGAACTGGCATTTCGGGTCGTCGCGCAGGAAGGTCACCACCTCGATCAGGTCGCGCGGCTCGACCGAGATAGTGAGTTCGCCATAGGCGAGCACCGCTTCGCCGATCCGGCCGGTCAGCTTCTCGCCAAGATAGGTCGAGAGGTCATTCAACGCCTGGGTCATGCCGCTCACCGTTCGATCGTGCCGGTGCGGCGGATCTTCTTCTGCAGCAGAAGGATGCCGTAGAGCAGCGCTTCAGCGCTCGGTGGGCAGCCGGGCACGTAGATGTCGACCGGCACGATGCGGTCGCAGCCGCGCACCACCGAATAGGAATAATGATAATAGCCGCCGCCATTGGCACAGGAGCCCATCGAGATGACGTAGCGCGGCTCCGGCATCTGGTCGTAGACCTTGCGCAGCGCCGGCGCCATCTTGTTGGTCAGCGTGCCGGCGACGATCATGATGTCGGACTGGCGCGGAGACGCGCGCGGCGCGACACCGAAACGCTCGCTGTCGTAGCGTGGCATCGAGGTGTGGATCATCTCGACGGCGCAGCAGGCGAGGCCAAAGGTCATGAACATCAACGAGCCGCTGCGCGCCCAGGTGATCAGCGCCTCGGTCGAAGTGACGAGAAAACCCTTGTCGGCGAGTTCGTTGTTGATCTCCAGGAAGAACGGATCATCCTCCCCCACCGGTCTGCCGGTGTTGGGGTCGATGAGGCCCTTGGGCTTCGGCGCGACGAGCGTGCCGGAACTGTCGTTCAATCCCATTCCAGCGCTCCTTTTTTCCATTCATAGGCAAAGCCGATGGTCAGCACCGCCAAAAACACCATCATCGACCAGAAACCGAGCATGCCGATCTGACTGAACGACACTGCCCAAGGAAACAGGAAGGCCACCTCCAGATCGAAGATGATGAACAGGATCGACACCAGGTAGAAGCGGATGTCGAACTTCATGCGGGCGTCGTCGAACGAGTTGAAGCCGCACTCATAGGCGGAAAGCTTTTCCGGATCGGGGTTGCGGTAAGCCACCAGGAACGGTGCGGCGAGCAGCGCCAGGCCGACGACCAGCGCCACGCCGATGAACAGGACGATGGGCAGGTACGAACCTAAAAGTGCGTTCATGCTGCAGTTTTCCGTTGGCGGCCAATCCACTCTGATTACAGCACCGGACCCACTTGCGGAAGCGTGACAGATTAACCACTGAACCGTTTTAAGGGGGCTCTATGCTGCAACGCGGCGAGGGTTAGCGCAGCGCTTTCGGCGAAGCAAGTCAAACCTTGTTCAAATCGCGGTGCTGGACGGCATATCCGGGAAAACTGGTCCGATCCGCTCCTGTTTGATTTCCTTCACTTTTCACTCCACTTTTCTCTCCTGACATAGATACCGCCAAAACCTTGCTAGCATGGGGCGGAATCGCAGGTCATTTTCTCTGTCTAACATCGTCCGGATACCGCCTTCATGAAGGAAAAAATCTCGCTTGCCCTGGCCCGTCGCATTGCGCTTGCGGCACAGGGATTCAATGACCCGCGCCCCAGCGGCACGCCTGACCGCCGGCATCTGGCCCGGGTGCTTGCACGTACCGGCCTGCTGCAGATCGATTCCGTCAGCGCCGTGGTTCGCGCCCATTATATGCCGCTCTATTCGCGGCTTGGCCCCTACAAGCTGGCGCTGCTCGACGACGCCGCGGTGACACGCAAGCGCATGGTCTTCGAATATTGGGCGCATGAAGCCTCGTTCTTGCCCGTCGAGACCTATCCGCTGATGCGCTGGCGCATGCGGCGGGCCGAGCGCGGCGAGGAAATGTACAGCGGACTGGCAAAATGGGGCCGCGAGCACGCCGCCTACATTGAGGACATCTATCGCGAGGTCGCTGAACGAGGCCCGATCGCGGCGTCGGCTTTCGAAGGCCAGAAGGGCTCGGGCGGCTGGTGGGGCTGGAGCCATGCCAAGCATGCCTTCGAATGGCTGTTCTGGGCGGGCCGCATCACCACGGCGCACCGGCGTGGTTTCGAGCGGTTCTACGATCTGCCGGAGCGCGTGCTGCCGCCAACGGTACTCGCTTTGCCAGTTCCGTCCCCCGCGGACGCCCACCGCGAACTGCTGCGCATCTCCGCCCGCGCCCATGGCGTCGCCACGGCGGGCGATCTGCGCGACTATTTCCGCCTCTCGCCCGCCGACATCAAGGGCCGCATCGAGGAACTGGTCGAGGCTGGCGACCTGTTGCCGGTGAGCGTCGAAGGCTGGAGCAAAACAGCCTATCTCCACAAGGACGCCCGTTTGCCGCGCAGGATCGAGGCGCGCGCCTTGCTTGCGCCGTTCGATCCCGTCGTCTTCGAGCGGTCGCGCACCGAGCGGTTGTTCGACTTCCACTACCGCATCGAGATCTACACGCCGGCCGAAAAGCGCCAGTATGGCTATTATGTGCTGCCGTTCCTGCTCGGCGACAGCATCGTCGGGCGCGTCGACCTCAGGGCCGACCGCCCGGCCGGCGTATTGCGCGTCCATGCCGCCTATTCGGAGCCCGGCGCCCCGCCGCAAACTGCCGCCGCCCTTTTCGAGGAATTGAAGCAGATGCAGGGTTGGCTCGGGCTCGAGCGCATCGAGGTGACGGCTGCCGGCGACCTCGGCCAGCCGCTCGCAGATATCGCCGCGTCATAGACGTGCGTTGACACGACTGCCTTCACAAGCCTAAATCCGTTCCAGACGGTCCCCTGCCCGCAACGGCAAGGGCCAAGAGGGAATGCGGTGCGAAATCTCGATTTCAAATCCGCGGCTGTCCCCGCAACTGTAAGCGACGAGCCAAGGCCGAAAACCACTGGGATATTCCCGGGAAGGCGGCACCCAGGCGATGACCCGCGAGCCAGGAGACCTGCCGTCTAGGACATAAGAATCCGATCGCCTGGCGGGTTTTCCGGGCAAGGAGCCTGATTTGGAACGCGACAGCAGTTTTCCGGCTGAGACAGCGGATTTATTGTCCGGCCATGGTGATTCCCCGGCCGGCGTTACCGTCATCGTCTGCTCGTCCTGCCGTGACGAGACCGGTTCGGACGCTTATCCCCGCGCCGGCGAACTGCTCGCCGAGCACACGCGCCGCGCCGCTTCCAGCGAAAACATTAAAATCCGCACCGTCGAATGCCTCGGCAATTGCAAGCGCCGGCTCAGCGCCGCGATGCTGCGCGACGGCTGCTGGAGCTATGTCTTCGGCGACCTGACCACGACCAGCGGCACCGATCTGGTGACGGGGGCAAAGCTGTTCGCTACTTCGACGGACGGCCTCATTCCGTGGCGCGGCCGTCCCGATTGCCTGAAGCGCGGCTTGGTTGCCCGCATCCCTCCCCTCGACCTTTTGAAGGACTTGATATGACTTCCCCAGATTCGGCCGCCAACGTTTCGCGCGTCCCCTGCACCGTCGTCACCGGCTTTCTCGGCGCCGGCAAGACGACGCTGATCCGCCATTTGCTCGAAAACGCCAAAGGCAAGCGCCTGGCCATCATCGTCAACGAGTTCGGCGATATCGGCATCGACGGCGAGATCCTGAAGGGCTGCGGCATCGACACTTGCCCCGAGGAAAACATCGTCGAGCTGGCCAATGGCTGCATCTGCTGCACTGTCGCCGACGACTTTGTCCCCGCGCTCGACCAGATCCTGTCGCTGACGCCGAAGGTCGACCACATCCTGATCGAGACGTCCGGGCTGGCCCTGCCCAAGCCGCTGGTCCAGGCCTTCCAGTGGCCGTCGGTGAAAAGCCGCGTCACGGTCGATGGCGTCATCGCCGTCGTCGACGGGCCGGCGCTGGCTGATGGCCGCGTTGCCAACGACATGGACGCCCTGCAGGCGCAGCGCGCGCAGGACGAGACGCTCGACCATGACGATCCTGTCGAGGAGGTGTTCGAAGACCAGCTCGCTTGTGCCGACCTGATCATCCTGTCGAAGAGCGACCTGCTGGACGCAGCCGGCGCGGCGCGCGCCAATGCCGTCATCGGCAAGCATGTTGCGCGGGCGGTGAAGATCGTGCCGACCTCGCAAGGCAAGGTCGATCCGTCGGTGCTGCTCGGCCTTGGTCTCGCCGTCGAGGACGACATCGAGAACCGCAAGACCCATCACGACGACGAGCTCGACCACGAACATGACGACTTTGACTCGTTCGTCATCGACATTGCGTCGGTGTCCGACCCGGACGAGCTGGCACAACGCGTCGCCACGGCGGCGGAGGAAGAAAACGTATTGCGCGTCAAGGGTTTCGTCGACGTCGGCGGCAAGCCGATGCGGCTCTTGCTGCAGGCCGTCGGTCCGCGCGTCAACCACTATTACGACCGCGCCTGGACCGCTGAAGACGATCGCCGCTCGCGCCTCGTCGTCATCGGCCTGAAAGGGCTGAACCGCCCGGCGATCGAGCGTATCCTCGCCGGCTGATCCCAGGTACGAGCCGCGATGCACATCCTCACCACCACATCCGCCTCGCTCGACGATCTCGCCGAGCCTGTCGATCTCAGGCAAACGCCTGCGGATGTCGTGGCGCTGTCCCTCACCGACAGCGACCTCGCCGGGCTGGCGGCGGCGTGGAAGGCAGATGCGGACCGCCTGCCGTCGATGCGGCTCGCCGCCTTGCGCGACCTGCGCCACCCGATGTCCGTCGACCTCTGGATCGACAGCGTCGCCCGCCACGCCAAGGTCGTCCTGGTCCGCATCCTCGGCGGTTACGACTGGTGGCGCTACGGCTGCGACCAGCTTGCCGTTGTCGCGCGAAATCGCGGTATTAAGCTGGCGCTCCTACCGGGCGAGAGCCACGACGAGGATTTGCGGCTGATCGAAGGCTCGACGCTGCCGCGCCAGGAACTTGATGGTCTGCTCGACTATTTCCGCGAAGGTGGCCCGGCGAATATGACGGCGCTGGTGCAGAGGTTGGCAAGTCTCGCCGGATCGGGTGCGGCGGTCGCTGAACCTGTCAGCGTGCCAAAGGCGGGATTTTACGAGCCGGGACGCGGCGTTATAGAAAGAATGGACTTATCAAGCGTCGGCATTCCTTCGCGCCCCCCTCTGTCCTGCCGGACAGAGGGGGGCGCGACGGAACGCAGCCTAAACCTACCGTCCGCCGAACCCGCCCCCATCATCCCCATCCTGTTCTACCGCTCGATGCTGCTCGCCGCCGATGTCGCGCCCATCGACGCGCTTTTCGAAGCGCTGGGCGCACGCGGCATGGTTCCCGTGCCTATTTTCGTCTCCAGCCTCAAGGACCCGGCATCGCTCGCCTTTGTCGAAACCGCGTTTGCCGCGCTGAACCCTGCCGCCATCATCACCGCCACAGCTTTCGCCTCGGGCGCCGAACCCGGCGTCGAGACGCTGTTCGACCGCGCCGGAGTGCCGGTGTTCCAGGTCGTCGTCGCGACCACCCGCCGCGACATCTGGCAGAACAACCAGCGCGGCCTGGCGCCCGCCGACCTTGCCATGCATGTCGTCCTGCCCGAGCTCGACGGCCGCATCCTGGCCGGCGCCATTTCCTTCAAGAGCGAAAGCGAGATCGATCCGGCATTGGCCTTCCGCGCCTTCGCCAACCGGCCAGAGCCTGACCGCGTGGCGCAGGTCGCGAACCGTATCGAGGCCTTCGTGCGTCTGCAGCGGACGCCGCGTGCGGAGCGCAAGCTCGCCATCCTGATCCCCGACTATCCGAGCGCGCCCGGCCGCACCGGCTATGCCGTCGGTCTCGACGTGCCGTCCAGCGTGCTGGCGATGCTGCACGACCTGAGCGAACAGGGCTACGCCGTTGAAGGGATTCCGCAAACGCCGCGTCAGTTGCTGGAGGTGCTGGAGCCAGCCGACCAGGGACTGGCTTTGCAGGATTATCTGACCTTCTCGAAGGAATTGCCGCCGGCGGCCATCGCTGCGGTGGAGGCCGCATGGGGGAATACGGATGATGAGACAGGTTCGCGCGAGGCACCCCCCTCTGTGCTGCCGGACATCTCCCCTTCAAGGGGGGAGATTGCGCTGTTGTCTCTGCTTTCGCCAACTACCAAGGGCGTTAAGGGAGAGCCGGCAGCCGAACTGCCAATCTCCCCCCTTGAAGGGGAGATGTCCGGCAGGGCAGAGGGGGGTGTCCAAGCGCCCACCACCGCAAAATTCCCCTTCCGCGCCGCCACCTTCGGCAATATCACCGTAGCCCTCGCCCCTGATCGCGGGCGCTCAGCCGACCGCCGCGCCGACTATCACGACCCGACACTGCCGCCGCGCCATGCACTGATCGCCTTTGGCTTGTGGCTGCGTAAGTCGCTCGGCATCCATGCAATTATCCATGTCGGCGCCCACGGCACGCTGGAGTGGCTGCCCGGCAAGACCGTGGCGCTCAGCGAAAACTGCTTTCCCGAAATCGTCACCGGCCCCCTGCCCGTCATTTATCCTTTCATCGTCTCCAACCCCGGCGAGGCAGCACAAGCCAAGCGACGCATTGCCGCCGTCACGCTTGGCCATCTGCCGCCGCCGCTGACCGGCGCCGGGCTGGACGAAGAGCAGCATAAACTCGAGCGACTGGTTGACGAATATGCCCAGGCCGACGGGCTCGACCGCCGCCGCCGCGACCGCCTGGCGAAGCTGATCGTCGAGACTGCGGAAAAGACCGGCCTCGCCTCAGAGGCCGGCGTCGCCAGGACCGACGCAGCCGACGAAGCCTTGCGCCGCATCGACGCCTGGCTCTGCGATCTCAAGGATTTCGCCATCAAGGACGGCCTGCATATCTACGGTCGCTCGCCTGAGGGCGAAACCGATCCTTTGCGCGAGCAGAGTGCGGCAGCCGAGAAAGTAGCACTCATCGCGGCCCTCGACGGCCGCCATGTCGCCGCCGGTCCGGCCGGTGCACCGGCGCGTGGCCGGCGCGATGTGCTGCCCACCGGCCGCAATTTGTTTACCGCCGACCCACGCACCATGCCGACGCCGACCGCCTATGATCTGGGCAAGGTGGCAGCGGAAGAAGTCGTCCGCAGCTACATGCAATCGCATGGCGACTGGCCGCGCTCGCTGGTCATCGACCTCTGGGGCTCGGCCTCGCTGCGCACCGGCGGTGAGGAGATCGCGCAAGGCCTGGCGCTGATGGGCTGCCGGCCGCAATGGGATTCCGCCACCGGCCGCATCACCGGCATCGAGGTGCTGCCGCCGGCAACGCTCGGCCGCCCGCGCGTCGACGTCACCTGGCGCATATCCGGCCTGTTCCGCGACATGTTCCCAACCCAGATCGCGCTGATCGATGCCGCCGCCAACGCCGTCGCGACCCGCGACGAGGACGATTCGGAAAACCCGCTGGCGGCGAGAACCCGTGCAGACGGCAAGATCAGCCCGCGCATATTCGGCACCTCGCCCGGCACTTACGGCGCCGGCATCGAGGACTTGCTATCAAGCGGCGACTGGGCCGCGCGCGAAGAGATCGGCCGCGCCTATCTCGCCGCCACCTCGCATGCCTATGGCGGCGCCGAGGGCGAAGGCATTTCGGCGCCCGGCGCTTTTGAGGGCCGCATCGCTGAGGCCGACCTTCTGGTTCATACCGGCGACGATCCCGGCCGCGACATCCTCGAAGGCTCGGCCGACGTCGCCTTTATCGGCGGCTTTTCGGCAGCGCTTGCCGCGCTCGGCAAAAACGCTGACGTGATCGTGCTCGACACCACGGATCCGCAAAAGCCCAAGCCACGCTCGGTTGGGGACGCCGTATCCCGCGTCGTACGGGCACGCGCCGTCAATCCGCGCTTCATTGCCGGCCAGATGCGCCACGGGCCGCGCGGCGCCTCGGAATTCGCCGAGACGGTCGACCGGCTTGTCGGCTTTGCCGAGACCACTCATGCCATATCTGGCGCGCTGATCGAGGCCGTGCACGACGCCTATCTGGGCGACCCCGTTGTCCGCGCCTTCATCCTGCGCGAGAACCCGTCGGCGGCGAAGGTCATGGCCGAACGTTTCATGTCGGCACGACGGCGCGGTCTGTGGCATCCGCTGCGCAATTCGATCGATGACGATCTCGCCGCACTGATTGCCGAAGCCCAGGCGCTTGGGGTGGCGGCATGAACGCTTTCTCCCGACGCAGCGCCTGCCCTGCTTTGTCGGCACCGATGCAAACCGGCGACGGGCTGCTGGTGCGGCTCAATCCGGTCGCTGGAGGACTGTTGCCGAAGTCGTTGATCGGACTCTGCGAATCCGCCCTGCGCCACGGCAACGGCATTATGGAAGTGACCGCCCGCGGCAGCTTGCAGATACGCGGCCTGACGCCCGAAAGCGCCCGGCTGCTGGCGATGGAGGTCGATGCGCTGGGTGTTGCCGTTCGCACCGGCGTGCCGGTCGAGACTGGTCCGCTGGCCGGGCTCGACCCGGAGGAAATCGCCGATCCGCGCCCGCTAGCGGAGCGGATTCGGGCGGCAATCGAGGGCGCCGGCGTCACGCAGCGTCTTGGCCCGAAGGTCTCGGTGATTGTCGACGGTGGCGGACAGCTGACCTTGGATGCAGTGACGGCCGATGCCAGGCTGGCTGCGGTGCGGACCGATGCGGGGACGCAATGGCAGGTGGCTATCGCCGGCGACGGTCAGACTGCGATCCTACTCATTATGGCCGAGGAAGATGCGGCCTGCGACATCGCCGTTGCGATCCTAAGGATGGTTGCCGAAAAGGGGCGCGATGCCCATGCGCGGGATTTGACAGAAAGACAGCTGAGATCTCTAGCAAATTGGCGATCCTTCGCGCCCCCCTCTGTCCTGCCGGACATCTCCCCCACTTGGGGGGAGATTGCGCCCTCATCTCAGCTTTCGCCAATCGATAAGGATGCTAAGAGTGAGCCACCGGCGAAGCTGCCGATCTCCCCCCAAGTGGGGGAGATGTCCGGCAGGACAGAGGGGGGCGCGAAGGATCGCCGGCCCATCGGAGTTTTCGACTTGGCTGCAGCCGGAACCGCCCTCGGCATCGGCCTACCCTTCGGCAGCATGCCGGCGAACCAGATCATCGCTCTCGCGCAGAGCGCGCTGGCCCTTGGCGCCACCGAAATCCGCCTAGCGCCGGGCCGCGCGCTGGTTTTCCTCGGCCTCGCGCCAGCGGCCTGCCCGCCGCTCCACCAAGCCGCCGCAACCCTCGGCTTCGTCACCGACGCCGCCGACCCGCGCACGAAAATCGCCGCTTGCCCGGGTGCTCCCGCCTGTGCCTCTGGCCGCATCGCGACGCGCGAAATCGCCGAGATCATCGCCCTCGAAAACCGCGACATCTTCGATTCTTCCTTGACGCTGCACATCTCCGGCTGCGCCAAGGGCTGCGCCCATGCCGGTCCGGCGGCGCTGACATTGGTCGGCGGCGAAAACGGAGCCGGACTTGTCGTGGACGGGACGGCTAAGGCATTGCCCGCCGGATACAGGCCGGGGGACGACGCTGCGCACGGCATCGGCGGCATTGCAGCGGCAATCCGCAGAAAACGACTTCGAGGCGAGACTGCCGCCGCCTGTCTGGCAAGGCTTGGCACGGCCGGCGTCGTCAAAGCTTACCGACAGGAATGAGCATGCCCGCCCAGAACCCCATCACCTACGACTATATTCATGATGGCACGGCGATCTATGAGCGCTCCTTCGCCATCATCCGCGCCGAGGCCGACCTGTCGCGCTTTTCCGAAGCCGAGGCCGATGTCGCCATCCGCATGATCCATGCCTGCGGCCAGGTCGAGGCTGCGCGGCATTTCGTTTTCTCCAGCGATTTCGTCGCCGCCGCGCGCACAGCGTTGAGCGCCGGCGCGCCGATTTTCTGCGACGCACAGATGGTCTCGCATGGCGTCACGCGCGCGCGGCTGCCGGCCGGCAACGAAGTGACCTGCACGCTGCGCGATCCGCGGACCGCCGACATCGCGAGAAAAATCGGCAACACCCGCTCGGCCGCGGCGATCGACCTGTGGGGCGAGCGCATGGCGGGTTCGGTTGTCGCGATCGGCAATGCGCCGACCGCCCTGTTTTATCTGCTGGAAAAGCTGCGCGATGGTGCGCCGAAGCCGGCGGCGATCATCGGTATGCCGGTCGGGTTTGTCGGTGCCGCCGAATCGAAGGATGCGCTGGCCGAAAATTCCTATGGCGTGCCCTTCGCCATCGTGCGCGGCCGGCTGGGCGGCAGCGCCATGACCGCCGCCGCGCTCAACGCTTTGGCGAGGCCGGGCCTATGAATGCGATCGTAAGAGGTCGGCTGGTCGGCGTTGGCACCGGTCCTGGCGACCCAGAACTTTTGACGCTGAAGGCAGTGCGCGCGCTGGCGGAGGCCGATGTCGTTGCGCATTTCGCCAAGCGCGGCAACAACAGCAACGCGCGCGCCATCGTCGGAGCCCATTTTCGCGCTGATTTGATAGAGTTGCCGCTGCTCTATCCGGTGACCACCGAGCTCGACAAGGACCACGGCGACTACCGCTCGCAGATCACCGATTTCTACGAGCAGTCGGCCGAAAAGGTTGCCGAGCACCTCAGCGCCGGCAGGATGGTTGCGGTGCTCTCGGAAGGCGACCCGCTTTTCTACGGCTCCTACATGCATCTGCATGTCAGGCTGGCGCATCGCTTTCCGACCGAAGTCATTCCCGGCGTCACCGCCATGTCCGGCTGCTGGTCGGCGACCGGCCTACCGATCGTCCAGGGCGACGACGTGCTGACTGTGTTGCCGGGCACGATGAGCGAATTCGAGCTGACGCGCCGCCTCGCCGACACCGATGCCGCCGTAATCATGAAGGTCGGCCGCAACTTGCCCAAGATCAGGCGTGCGCTGGAGGCGACCGACAAGCTGGCACGGGCCATCTATGTCGAGCGCGGCACCATGCCGGGCGGCGTCTCGATGCGGCTCGCCGACAAAAAGGACGACCAGGCGCCTTATTTCGCCATCGTGCTGGTCGCCGGCTGGTCGGGGCGGCCAAGCGCATTGGGAGCCGAAGCATGAGCGGCCGCCTAACCGTCATCGGCCTGGGGCCTGGCAACGCCGACCAGGTGACGCCGGAAGCGAGCCGGGCCGTCGCCGAGGCGAAATTCTTCTACGGCTACAAGCCTTATCTTGACCGGCTTGATCTGCGTCCCGACCAGATTCGCGTCGCTTCCGACAATCGCGAGGAGCTAACGCGCTCCAGGGACGCGCTGCTGAAGGCTGCGGAAGGCCACGATGTCGCGGTCGTATCGGGCGGCGATCCCGGCGTCTTCGCCATGGCGGCGGCCGTCTGCGAGGCGATCGAGGCGGGGCCGGTCGAGTGGCGCGCGGTCGACATCGCCATCGTGCCTGGCATCACCGCCATGCTCGCCGTCGCCGCCCGCATCGGCGCGCCGCTCGGCCATGATTTCTGCGCCATCTCGCTGTCAGACAATCTGAAGCCGTGGGATTTGATCGAGCTGCGCCTGCTGGCGGCAGCGGGCGCCGGCTTCGTCATCGCACTCTACAATCCGATCAGCAAGGCACGCCCCTGGCAGCTTGGCCGCGCCTTCGAGTGCCTTGCCGCGATCCTGCCCGGCACCACGCCGGTGATCTTCGGTCGCGCCGCCGGCCGTCCCGACGAGCGCATCGAAGTTTTCTTGCTGGCGGAAGCCGACGCGCAAAAGGCCGATATGGCCACCTGCATCATCATCGGCTCGCCGGAAACCCGGATCATCAAGCGCGGTGAAAAGCCAGCGCTGGTCTATACGCCACGGTCGGCAGCGGGCCCAAGAACATGACCGACCAGAAAATGATCGACCATCGCGGCAAGAGATTCGACCGTCTCAGCCGACGTGACGTCCGGCAACGCCGGCCTGCGGATCATGACCACCTCGATGCCGAGCGCCCGCGCTGCGGCGATCTTGCCGTAGGTCGCTTCGCCGCCGCTGTTTTTGGAAACGACGACATCGATGCGGTGCTCTTGAAGCAGCGAGTGTTCGTCCGGCTCCTGGAACGGCCCGCGCGCCAAGAGATAGGTCGCGTCGGGCACAGTAAGTCTTGGTTCGACCGGATCGACGCTACGGATGAGATAGTGGTGCTGGGGTGCAGCCTCGAAGGCAGTGATCTCCTGCCGTCCGAGCGCCAGGAACACGCGGCGCTGCGCCGATCCCAGCGCCGTCACCGAGCTGGTAACACCGTCGACCAGCGTCCACTGGTCACCTTCGGCAGGCTCCCAGCCTGGGCGCTTGAGCGCAACGATCGGCACGCCGGATCGGCGCGCTGCTTCCGCCGCATTGGCGGAGATCTGCGCCGCATAGGGATGCGTGGCGTCGATCAGCAGGTCGACGTCCGTCTCGTGGAGATACAACGCCAGCCCGTCGACGCCACCAAAGCCGCCAACCCGCACCGGCACGCCTTGCGCGGCCGGGTTTTCAGTGCGGCCGGCCAGCGACAGCGTAATCGCGAGATCGGAGCGCACCGAGAGTATTCCGGCCACCTGCCGGGCTTCGGTGGTTCCGCCGAGGATCAGAATGCGGTGGGTCATCATGCCTGCTGAAGGTCCGCGCGCCGCCGTGCTCACTCCAAAATGGCTCACGATCATCGGCATCGGCGAGGACGGTGTAGCGGGTCTCGGCGACGAGGCCAAGCAGTTGATCGCGGGTGCCGAATTCGTTTTCGGCGGCAAGCGCCACCTGGCCCTCGTCGCATCGCTCGCCAAAGGTGAAGCGCGCGCCTGGCCGACGCCTTTCGATGCCGAAATGCGCGACGTGCTGGCGCTCTCCGGCAGACGCGTCTGCGTGCTGGCCTCCGGCGATCCCTTCTACCACGGTGTCGGCGTCACCCTCGCCCGCAAGGTCGCGGCGGAGGATATGCGGGTGATCCCCGCGCCCTCGGCCTTCTCGCTGGCCGCCTCACGCTTGGGCTGGGCGCTACAGGACGTCGAGACCATTTCGCTGCATGGCCGCCCGCTCGACCTGATCCGGCCGTTGCTGCATCCTTGCACCCGCATTCTGGCGCTGACCTCGGATAGCGATGCACCGGAAGCGATTGCCCGTCTCATGACCGAACTCGGCTTCGGCGCCTCGCGGTTGACGGTTCTGGAGGCGCTGGGTGGGCAGAACGAAAGGCTGCGCTCGGCGAACGCCGGCGCTTTCGACCTCGAAAAGATCAACCCACTCAACGTGCTCGCAATCGAAGTTGATTCGACCCCGCAAGCACGCGTCCTGCCACTGACATCGGGCCTTGCCGATCATTTGTTCGAGCACGACGGCCAGATCACCAAGCGCGAAGTGCGCGCCGTCACCCTGTCCGCTCTCGCGCCAAGGCGCGGCGAACTGCTGTGGGACATTGGCGCCGGCTCCGGCTCCATCGGCGTCGAATGGATGCTCGCGCATCCCTCCATGCGCGCCATCGCCGTCGAAGCCGATCCGGCCCGCGCCGCGCGCATCCGACACAACGCCGCGGCCTGCGGCGTTCCCGGTCTCGCCGTCGTTGAAGGTTCGGCACCGCAAGCTCTTGCCGGACTGGAAACGCCGGCGGCGATCTTCATCGGCGGCGGCGGCAGCGATGCCGGCGTGCTGGAAAGAGCCATCGATGCCTTACCCGCCGGCGGCCGCCTCGTCGCCAACGCGGTGACGCTGGAGATGGAGGCACTGCTGCTTTCCCGTCACGCTGCGCTCGGCGGCGAGCTCACCCGCATCGCCATATCCCGTGCTTCGCCGGTCGGTTCGATGCAGGCTTGGCGGCCGGCTATGCCGGTCACCCAATGGAGCTGGGTGAAGCCATGATGGTCGCGGGCATCGGCAGCCGCAAAGGCGTCAGCGCACGCGACGTGCTTGCTGCGGTAGAAACCGCGCTGGAGGCGCACGGGCTTGCCCTGCCCGCGCTTTCGGCGCTCGCGACCGCGTCTCTCAAGCAGGATGAAGCGGCAATCTTCGCCGCCGGACGCGAACTCCGCCTTCCGGTGATCGTTGTCGAGCAGGACGAACTCAAAGCTGCATCTACAACCAGCCACTCCAACCTATCACAGGAGCACGCCGGCACGCCGTCGGTTTCCGAAGCCTCCGCGCTTGCCGCCGCCGGCAAAGGCGCAAAACTGCTCGGACCACGCACCGTGCTCGGTGCTGTCACCTGCGCCATCGCCATCAGCGGAGATGCGGTATGACCGTCCATTTCATCGGCGCCGGCCCGGGTGCCGCCGATCTGATCACCTTGCGCGGGAGCCGTCTGCTCGGCAGTTGTCCCGTCTGCCTCTATGCCGGATCGATCGTCGCGCCGGAGCTGTTGCAGCACTGCGCGCCCGGAACGATGTTGATCGACACCGCGCCGATGTCACTCGACGAGATCGAGGCCGAATATCTGGCAGCCCACGCGGCCGGCCATGATGTCACCCGCCTCCATTCAGGCGACCTTTCCGTGTGGAGCGCCGTTGCCGAGCAGATCCGCCGGCTGGAAAAGCACGGCATCCCTTACACGCTGACGCCGGGCGTGCCGTCTTTTGCCGCCGCGGCCGCCGCGCTGCGCCGCGAGCTGACCATTCCGGAAGTCGCGCAAAGCCTGGTGCTGACCCGCATCTCCGGCCGCGCCTCGAAAATGCCGCCCGGAGAAACACTGGCCGGCTTCGGCCGCACCGGCGCCACGCTCGCCATCCACCTCGCCATCCACGCTGTCGACCGCGTCGTCGCCGAGCTGACGCCCTACTACGGCGCCGACTGCCCAGTCGCGATCGTCTTCCGCGCCTCCTGGCCGGACGAGCGGGTGTTGACCGGCACGCTGGCGACCATTGAGGCGCAGCTAGGCGCGGATCCTATGGAACGCACGGCGATCATCTTCGTCGGCCGCTCGCTGGCGGCGGAAGATTTTAGTGAAAGTTCACTTTACGACGCCCACTACCAGCGGCGTTTTCGCGGACGAGACGGATCGTGAGCGGCAGCAATAGAAACACTACTGTCGAGCAGGCGCTCACCCGGCTGAACTTCAAGCCGCGCCAGCTGGAGCCCGGACATGTCTGGCTGGCCGGCGCCGGCCCTGGCGATCCCGGCTGCCTGACGCTGGAAGTGCTGGCCGCCCTCGGACAGTGCGACGCGCTGGTTTATGACGCGCTGGTCTCGCCCGAAGTCGTCGCCGTCGCCGAGGGCGCGGAACTGTTCTATGCCGGCAAGCGCGGTGGCAAACCATCGATGAAGCAGGACGACATCACCGCTCTGCTGGTCCGGCTGGCGCGCGAGGGCCGGCGCGTCGTCAGGCTGAAGGGCGGCGACCCCTATATTTTCGGGCGTGGCGGCGAAGAGGCGCTGGCGCTGGCCGGGGAAACCATCCCGTTCCACATCCTGCCTGGCCTGACGTCCGGCCTCAGCGCGCTGGCCGCCACCGGCATTCCCGGCACCATGCGCGGCATCAACAAGGCGCTGATCCTGGCGACCGGTCACGCCGCCGGCACCGATGACGATCTCGACTGGGCGGCCATCGCCCGTACCGGCCAGCCGGTGGTCATCTATATGGGCATGGCCAATCTGCCGCTGATCGCCGCCTCGCTGCTTGAGGGCGCGCTGGCGCCTTCGACGCCCGCCGCGGTAATTGTCGCTGCGACGACACCGCAGGAACGGATCGTCGTCGCCACGCTCGCCACCATTGCGGAAGAGGCAGCGGCCGCCGGTCTGACCTCGCCGGCGCTGATCGTCGTTGGCGGCATCGTCGCGATGCGCGCGGCATTGGCGGGTGAGTCATGACCCGCGCCATCATCATCGGCGCGCCGCGCTCGGGCTCGGGCAAAACCAGCGTCACCATCGGCATTCTGCGCGCGCTCGCCCGGCGCGGCCTGAAGGTGCGCGGCGCCAAATCCGGCCCGGACTATATCGATCCCGGCTTCCACGCCGCAGCCACCGGCCTGTCCGGCGTCAATCTCGACAGTTGGGCAATGCCGCCTGCCCTGCTCAACGCGCTGGCTGGTGAAGCGAACGAGGATGCCGAATTTATCTTTCTCGAAAGCGCCATGGGCCTGTTCGACGGGATTCCGGCTGCTCCAGGACGGTCCGGCTCGGCTGCCGACCTTGCCCGGCTCTACGGCCTGCCGGTGCTGCTGGTGCTCGACGTTTCCGGCCAGTCGACCACGGCAGCGGCCGTCGCCAAGGGTTTTGCCACCTACGATCCGGATGTGCGCATGGCGGGGGTCGTGCTCAACCGGCTCGGCAGCGAGCGCCACGGCCGGCTATGCGGCGATGCCATCGAGGCACTCGGGCTGCCTGTCGTCGGCGC
Source organism: Mesorhizobium sp. M0563 (assembly GCF_040321065.1). Lineage (NCBI taxonomy): Bacteria > Pseudomonadati > Pseudomonadota > Alphaproteobacteria > Hyphomicrobiales > Phyllobacteriaceae > Mesorhizobium > Mesorhizobium sp. M0563. The sequence continues at coordinate 156,432 of NZ_JAMYQV010000001.1, read as the reverse complement.
TATCTTGCGCGATCCCTCGCTCAACCTGCCCGAACGCCATCTCGGCCTCGTCCAGGCCGGCGAATATGAGAATCTGATGGCGCACCTCGACCGGCTGGCCGACATGGTCGAGCGCTCGCTCGACCTCGACGCCATCATGGCGCTGGCGGCGCCATTCACGCCCGCGCCGGGCAATTTCGGCGACGCGCTGCCGCCCCCCGGCCAGCGCATTGCACTTGCCGAGGACGCCGCCTTCAGCTTCCTCTATCCGCATGTCGCCATGCATTGGCGCAAGGCCGGCGCCGAGATTATTCCCTTCTCGCCACTCGCCGACGAAGCACCAGGCGACAATTGCGATGTCTGTTGGCTGCCCGGCGGCTATCCCGAGCTTCACGCCGGTCGCCTCGCCGCCGCGGCGAATTTCAGAGCCGGCATGGCGCGGTTCGCCGCTACGCGGCCGGTGCATGGTGAGTGCGGCGGCTTCATGGTGCTCGGCGAGGCGCTCGAGGACGCGTCGGGCGAGACGCATCGAATGCTTGGCCTGCTCGGTCATTCGACCAGCTTCGCCAAGCGCAAGATGAATCTCGGCTACCGCGAGGCGCGGCTGCGTTCCGGGTGCCCGCTCGGCAGCCACGGCACGCTGATCCGCGGCCACGAATTCCATTATGCGCAGATGATCGCGACCGGCAATGACGAGCCGCTGGCCGACCTCGCCGATGGGCAAGGCAATCCGCTCGGCGCCTCCGGCTACCGGCGCGGCCATGTCAGCGGCACCTTCTTCCATGCCATTGCGAGGGGTGGATGAAGGCCTCGCAACGGCAGATTTTCGAGGACATCGCGCTTTGCCTCGTCTTCTTCACCCGGCTGCCGCTGCCGAGAACCGACTTCCGCGTCCGTAGCCTTGCTGCCGCGATCTGGGCGGCGCCCGTGGCCGGCCTCGCCGTCGCTCTGGCCGGTGCGCTGGTCTACGCCATCGGGACAAGGCTCGGCCTGGCCGGAGGGTCTGCCGCCGCATTGACCCTTGCCGCGATCTTGCTCGCCACCGGCTGTCTGCATGAGGACGGGCTTTCGGATGTCGCCGACGGTTTTGGCGGCGGCAAGACACGCGACAGAAAGCTGGAGATCATGCGCGACAGCCGCATCGGTGCCTACGGCGCTTGTGCACTTGCTGTCTCGCTGCTGATCCGCTGGACCGTGCTCGCCGAACTCGCCGGCCCGGTCTACGTGTTCTGGGCCCTCATAGCCGCGCATGCCGCTTCGCGCGGCCTGCTCGGCGCCTTCATGCACCTTTTGCCGCCGGCTCGCAGCGACGGCCTCTCGGCCGAAGCAGGCTTGGTTACGACTGAGACCGCTGGCATCGGTGCCGTACTCGGTGCGGTCGCGCTGCTGGCGCTTGGGTTCGGCGCTGCTATCTTCGCGCTCATCCTGCTTGCGCTTTTGTTTGCCGCCTTCCGCGCGCTGTGCATCAGCCAGATCGGCGGCCAGACCGGCGACACTGTCGGTGCCCTCCAGCAGCTCGGCGAGATCGCAATCCTGATCGTCGCTTCCGTTTCCCTTTCCTGACTCTGTTTCGGAGATTTTGTCCCCATGCCTTTCAAATCGCTCGATGAACTGCGCGCCGCCTGCCTTGACCTGCCCAACGGCAGCGACACCGCGGCCAATGCCGTCGCCCGCCGTCAGGACACGCTGACCAAGCCGCAAGGCAGCCTCGGCCGACTGGAGACGATAGCCGCCTGGCTGGCGCGCTGGCAGGGCCGCGACATGCCAAAGCTCGACCGCGTCAAGGTCTTCGTCTTCGCCGGCAACCACGGCGTCACCACGCAAGGCGTGTCGGCCTTCCCGTCGGAAGTCACCGTGCAGATGGTGGCGAATTTCGCCGGCGGCGGCGCCGCCATCAACCAGCTTGCCCGCATCGCCGGCGCCGATCTCGATGTTATCCCGCTCGACCTCGACCGTCCGACCGGCGATTTCACGCAAGACGCGGCGATGGACGACGAGGCCTTCCTCGCCGCCGTCTCGGCAGGCTACGACGCGATCAGCAGGGAACTCGACCTTGTCTGCTTCGGCGAAATGGGTATCGGCAACACCACGCCGGCGGCGGCCATCTCGACCGCTCTGTTCGGCGGCGGAGCGGAAAGATGGACCGGGCGTGGCACCGGCGTCGACGATGCCGGCCTTGTGCGAAAGATCGTCGCCATCGAGGCCGGCCTCAAGCGCCACGCCACGGCGCTGGCCGATCCGCTGAAGCTAGCGGCCACCCTCGGCGGCCGCGAGCTTGCGGCGATCTTGGGCGCAACGTTGGCGGCGCGCCACCTGGGCGTGCCGGTGCTGCTCGACGGCTTCGTCTGCACCGCCGCCGCAGCACCCTTGGCAGCGCTGCATCCCGCCGGCCTTGCCCACACCATGGCCGCTCACGTATCGGCCGAGTCCGGCCACCGCCGCCTGTTGGAGGCGCTCGGCCTGCCGCCCCTGCTCGATCTCGGCATGCGTCTCGGCGAAGGCTCCGGCGCCTGCCTGGCGGTCAACATCGTCCGCTCGGCATTGGAATGCCATGTCCGCATGGCAAGTTTTGCCGAGGCTGGTGTTTCGGAGAAGTAAGGACCAGACGGCTGCGATGAATGAACCGCTATATCCTTTTCGTGACCCGAAGCATGGCATTCGCGAAATCTATGCGCGAATTGTCCGCGATTTCGATCGGAAGGCTGGGGCCTTTGCGGGGCTCACATACAGTTCACCATGGATGTTGGCCACGGAGGATTGGGCTGAACGATCAGGCCATTCGGTCGAGGACCTATGCAAGATGATTTCTCAAAAGCGGATTTCCTACTTTTCCAAGGAACCCGCGGATCCAGAAACCGTCCGGATTTTTGAGGGTTTTCGCAACGCGGCTGAGGAGTGGAGAGAAGAGACCGGCTACGCGGATCCGCCCACGCGCCTCACCCCCGAGATCAGAAAACTTACGAATTACAAGGAGTTAAAGCACACACGTGGAGACTGTGGAGTTCCATGGGGCTGGATAGACCGTCACACGATTATTTTCTTCGTGACCTCAGCTTTAGGGGCATGATGGAAGATGCTTTTGGCCACGAGGTTCTAGTCGGGATGAAACTAAAGCTTGGATATGGTGGGCCGATCCGGCTGGATTTTCGCTTCCCTTACTACGCAGACGATGAACCTACATCCTTTGGACTGGGCGGTCTCTCGGGCGAGGCGCTATGCCATGCACTTCGACTGCCCAGGCATCCTGAACTCGAATGGATCGCTGGCAAAAGCAAAACAAACTTCGATAACGTCGACCGCGTGATAGCCATAACGCGAGCAATCCTGACCTATCTGAGGCCCACTATCCAATAGTCGGGCGAGTCGACCAGCCGCTGGCGGACATGTGCGACGGCAAAACGCCGTCTCGCGCCGCGGCTCGTTAAGGTCTTTCCACCAAATCCTGGAGATTTTTGGTGGGTGCGCACAGGATTGAACTGTGGACCCGCTGATTAAGAGTCAGCTGCTCTACCAACTGAGCTACGCACCCACTCGGCCGGAAAAACCGGCGTTGGCGGGCATATAGCCGCCGACATCCGCCATGTCCAGCCCTGCCGATTCATTTACCGACAAATTGCCCAAGTGCCGCACATGGTCAGATGAAAAGCCTGCCTTCCGCCGCCTTGACCGCATGGCCGCCGATGCGGGCGGCCGTCAGTTTGCCACCTTCGACATTCAGTTCGAGGCGAATGCGCGAAGGCCGGCCCATCTCCAGCCCCTGCTCGATCCACAGTTGTGAAACGCCGTCGGTCGGGCCGTCGAAATGCATGATCGCGCCGGCGAACGCGGCCGCCGCCGAGCCGGTCGCCGGGTCTTCGTAGGACGGATTGCCGGGCACCATCATGCGGACATGGAAGGCACTGTCGTGGTGCACCGTCTCACGGCAATAGACATAGGGGCTGGCGAAGGCCCATTCGCTTTTGCGTGGTGCCAGTTCCGACCACGCCTGGTTGTCCAGCCTGATCCGGGCAGCCGCCTCCAGATTAGCGACGGGGATGGTCACGTAGGGCACGCCCGCCGACCAGAATGAAACGCGGTGGTTCTCGAAGCCGATCTCGTGCGGCCCAAGGCCAAGGGCCGCGCCGATGGCCTCGGGATCGGCCGACAATTCCAGCTGCGCCGGCAGTTTTGCCAGGTCGAACTCGGCGAAGGTCGAACCATCGTGCTTGCTGACAGCGCAGCGCACCGGCCCGATATTCTCCTCGAGCACGAAGATGCCGGCGGCCTCTCCCGCCATTTCGGCGAGCGCTATCGCCGAGCCGACAGTTGGGTGGCCGGCGAACGGCATTTCATAGTCAGGCGTGAAGATTCGGATGCGGGCCCGGTGCTTCGGGTTGTCGGGCGGCAGCACGAAGACGGTTTCGGACAGGTTGAACTCGCGCGCCACCGCCTGCATCGCCGCAACGTCCAGCCCGTCGCAGTCGAGTACCACGGCCAGCGGATTGCCGGCCAGCCGGGTGGTGGTGAATACGTCGTAAAGCAAGTAATTCCGCTTCTGCATTTCAGTAAGTCCTCTGCCTCATTCCCAACATGAGCGAAATTTAATTTGAATTTTGAACCATTAGGCCTGATTTGTGCACTGATGGGACATCACTGAACATAGGGGTCCGGCGTGGACCAGATTGTCAATCTGCCAAAGACGGATTCCACTTCCGCCATCGAGACGGCGCTCGGGCTTGACCACCAGGGCCTGAAGACAAAACGCCGTCGCGGTTGGCTTTACGCAGTGTTCGCACTGCTTGCCGTCGCCGCGGCTTTTGCCGGCTATGAGTGGTACGCGGGCTCGCCCGCCAAGATCGAGTATACCACGACACTGGCTGCCATGGCCGATCTTACCGTCGCGGTTTCGGCTACTGGCACGCTGCAGCCCCTCACCCAGGTCGATATTTCCAGCGAACTCTCCGGCGTCGTCCGCTCGGTCTCGGTCAACGAGAACCAGCTGGTGAAGAAGGGCGATGTGCTGGCCGCGCTCGACACTGCCAAGCTGGAGGTCCAGATCGAGCGCGCCCAGGCCTCCGCCAAGGCGGCGGCGGCGAGCGTCGAGGACGCCACCGTGACCCTGGCCGAAAACGAAAAGGGCCTGGTGCGCGCGGCGCAATTGACCAAGCGCGGCATGGCGACGGACCAGTCGCTTGAAGCGGCAACCGCCACGCGCGACCGCTCGAAGGCGGCGCTCGATATCGCCAGAGCCAACCTCGCCATGGCCAATGCCGATCTCAAGGCACAGCAGACGGATCTTGCCAAGAGCACCATCTACGCTCCCATCGACGGCATCATATTGACGCGCTCGGTCGACCCCGGCCAGACGGTCGCCTCGTCGCTGCAGGCGCCGGTGCTGTTCGTCATCGCAGCGGATCTGAAGAACATGGAGCTGAAGGCTGCGGTCGACGAGGCCGACATCGGCGCCGTCAAACCCGGCCAGCATGCGCGCTTCACCGTCGATGCGTTCCCTGAACGGCCATTCGACGCCGAAATCCGCGACATTTCCTATGCCTCGGTCACTACCGACGGCGTCGTCACTTACGATGCAAGGCTGGATGTCGACAACAGCGAGCTTCTGTTGCGGCCCGGCATGACCGCCACCGTCTCGGTCGTCACCAAGCAGGCCAAAAACGTGCTAACCGTGCCGTCCATCGCCTTCCGCTACCGGCCGGCGCAGACGGCGGAGCGCGGTTGGAGCCTCACCGACCTGTTCACTGGCCGCATGGGACGCCCCGGAGGCAACCGCCAGCGCCAGGCGGCGACGAAGCCCACCGACGGCTCGCGCACGCTCTACGTGCTGGAGAATGGGCGGCCGCATCCGGTCAACGTCAAGGTCGGCTCGACAGATGGCGAACTGACCGAGATCGTTTCCGGCCTCGAGGAAGGCGCGCAAGTCATTACCGCCTCGCAGCAGAGGAGCTGATCGTGGCATCCGGCGCGACCCTCATCGGCTTCGACAAGGTCTGCAAAAGCTATGGCCAGGGCGAAGCCCGGGTGCATGCGCTGGCCGGCGTCGACCTCGCCATCAGGCGCGGCGAATTCGTCGCCATCATGGGCCCGTCCGGCTCGGGCAAATCGACGGCCATGAACATCATTGGCTGCCTCGACACGCCGACGGCCGGGACCTACAGCTTCGAAGGCATCGACGCCGGCCGTCTCGACCGCAACCGCCGTGCTCAGCTGCGCAATCTTTATGTCGGCTTCGTTTTCCAGGGCTATAATCTGTTGCCGCGCACCACGGCGGCCGAGAATGTCGAACTGCCGCTGATCTATCGCGGCGTCGGTGCCCGCGAGCGCCGCGGCCTGGCCATGCAGGCACTTGCCGAGGTCGGCCTTATCGGCCGCGAGCATCATACGCCGGCCGAGCTGTCCGGCGGCCAGCAGCAGCGCGTGGCGATCGCGCGCGCCATCGTCACCAGGCCGACGCTGCTCGTCGCCGACGAACCGACCGGCAATCTCGACACCGCCCGCACGCACGAGATCATGGAGCTCCTGACGCAGTTGAATACCGAGCTCGGTCTGACCATCGCGATGGTCACGCACGAAGCCGATGTTGCCGGCTGTGCGCAGCGCACGATCCGTTTCCTCGATGGCCATGTCGCCTCGGACACAGCCAATCTCGAGATGGCCTAGCCATGATCTGGGAAACCGTTCGCCTCTCGCTCCGCTCCATCCGCCGCAACGTGCTGCGCTCGTTCCTGACACTGCTCGGCATCGTCATCGGCGTCGCCGCCGTTATCGCCATGCTGACCATCGGCTCGGGCACCACCGAGAAGGTCAAGTCCGACATTTCCAAGCTCGGCAGCAACCTGCTCGTCATTCGTTCCGGCCGGCCGGCCGGACCCGGCGGCCCGGGAGGGCTCGACCAGGTGGTCCGGCCTCTTGCCGACAAGGACTTCGTCGCGCTTGTCGCGCACCTGGACGGCGCGCGCGCCATCTCGCCGGCGTCGCAAAAGCAGGTGCGCGTCATTTTCGGCACCGAAAGCCTGACCTCGGGCGTCACCGGCACCGACAGCGCCTATCTCGATGCCCGCGACTGGAAGCTGGTCTCGGGCCGCCCCTTCAGCGATTCGGAAACCCGCTCCGGCACCGGCGTCTGCCTCGTCGGCGAGACGGTGCGCCAGCAGTTCTTCGGCGCCGGCGATCCCGAAGGCGAGATCATCCGCGTCAACCGCACCTCCTGCAAGATCATCGGCCTGCTCGAACCGAAGGGCTATACCGGCTTCGGCCAGGACCAGGACAATGTCGTGCTGATGCCGCTTGCCGCCTATCAGCGTCGCATTGCCGGTAATCGCGACATCGACTCGATCTATGTCGCCGCCGACGACCGTACGCTGACCACGGTGCTGCAGCAGCGCGTCGAGGACATCTTGCGCGACACACGCCGCATCACGCCCGACCGTGACGATGATTTCTCGATCCGCGACATGACCCAGATCGCCGATGCCATGGCCAGCGCGACCACCACCATGACTGGCATGCTCGGCGCCGTCGCCGGCGTCAGCCTGCTCGTCGGCGGCATCGGCATCATGAACATCATGCTGGTGTCGGTAACCGAGCGCACGCGCGAGATCGGCATCAGGCTCGCCATCGGCGCCCACGAAAAGCATATCCTCATCCAGTTCCTGGTCGAGGCAACCGTGCTGTCGCTGCTTGGCGGCATCATCGGCATCCTGATCGGCCTGGCGCTTGCCGGCCTTGCCTCGCTGACGCTGACGATCCCGTTTGCGCCAAGCCCGGCGGTCATCCTGCTTGCGGTCGGCTTCTCCGCGCTGATCGGAATGGTGTTCGGCTTCTTCCCGGCGCTGCGCGGCGCGCGGCTTAACCCGATCGACGCGCTGAGACATGAGTAGGCGTTGCAGCAAGTGTCGCCTCCAGACGCTGCCGATTTTTTATGCAACCTGCCCTTGTCGCAGCACATTCTGCAATGATAACAATGCTGTTGGGGACTAAGGGGGAACAATGGATGAGCAAGAAAGCGCGACTGGCTCTGGCGATTGTGATCGTCGAAGCCGCCTTGGCAGGGCTTTGGTGGAATTTGATCCTTTATGGGATGGAGAATCCCGATCGCGTCACCGCTGACTTCCAGCAGGTAATTGGGCAGACGATGGGAACGGCGATGGGGGCGCTCCTGGGTCTCGGCGTGCTGTTGTATTTTGTCGCCGCCCGCAACGACCGCAAGGCTATTGAAGGCAGGCTACGACGTTAGAGTCGGAAGCCTTGCTCGCTCGCAAAGTGCCATTCGATCAGCGGTCTCATATGCGGCATCAGCCCGTCCGGCAGATCGGCGGCATTGCGGATGATGACGGGGCCTTCGATTTCAGGCTCTGACTCGGCGGCGACGAAAGCGCTGATCCGCTGTGCCAGGTCGTCGGCGGAGGCCGTCTCGCGGTAGCGGCGAAAGATCACCGTGCCGCTTGCCGTCGACAGGGCGTAATGGTGCCTGCCGCGTGCCGCACCTGATAGGTCGAGGCCGGTCTCTTCCCGCACCTCGCGGATCATGTTGAAGTCGACGTCGACAAGGCCGTCGTGGAAATCGGTTGGCTCGAACGAACCGGCGGCGAAGTAGACGCGCCCGGCATTGACCGTATGCGGCGCCATGCGGATCGCCACCAACGCGTTGTCGCCGGCGACCAGCATGGCGTGCGCGTAGGCATGTTCGGCGCCAGGCACCTGCCTATTGCTGCGCCAAAGCATGAAGGTCGAATAACGCACCGCATGGCAGCGGCCGACGAGGCGATTGTCGCGATAGCTGAGAGCGGAAAGCAGCACCACGGTGCCGTCAAAAAGCGCCGGCTTGGCTGCGGTCTCACGCCGCCAGTTTGCGGCGATCGCCTCGGCATTATCGCGCTCGAACGGATGTGGGCCGGGATCGAGCCTGACGTCGATGGCATCGACCGGCAGGATGACGTTGCGCGGCAGGTCGAAACTCACGCGTGTCTCACGCCATGTCGAGGGCAATTGCTACCGGGCAATGGTCGGATGCCTTAGGCCGGTCCCACCCGGCGCGTGGAAAGCGCTCGACCTCCTGGCCCGCCGGAAATATGGTCCGCCAGGGCTGGCCGTTGCGGATGATATCGGGAACGGCGGTGGCGTTCTGCCTGGCTAGCGCCCTCGACAAAAGGATGTAGTCGAGCTGGCAGAGATGCCGCTCTTCCCGTCCGCGCGTGTGATAGAAAGTCCAGCGATCCATTTCCGGCCGCCGCTCGACCGCGTTTTCGCAAAAACCGCCGGCAGTGAGCACGTCGATGCAGGACCGGGTCTCGTCGATGACCTCGAAGCGATAGCCGTCGACGGCATCGCCGGTAATCTTCACGCGCTGCCGGTAGTCGTTCATGTCGCCGCAGATTGCCCAGCGTTTGTCGGCGGCATGGTCCTTGCCGAAGCGCTCCTCAATGATCCGCCGCACCGCTTGCGCCTCGGCGATGCGCAGCGGCATTGTTGCTTCACGGCCGTCGAGGCCGTTGCGGGGAGAGCCCATCGACTTGAAATGCACGAGATAGAGTGTCAACGGCGCGCCAGCCACCGTCAGATCGATTTCCAGGCAGTCGCGCCGGAAGATGCGTTCATTGGCCTGATGTCCAAGCGCTGCCAATTCCGCCGTGTGCAGCCCGAATTGCTCGAACGTGACATAGGCGTAGCTGGTCATACGCACGAATTCGATCGGCTGGCCCTGCGCGGTCTCGTTGCGCATCATCACGGCGACGTCAATGCCGCGCGAATCATTGCCGGCGGTGGTGTATTTCTGCCGGTAGCCTTGCCCCACCATCTTGAACAGATAGCCATATTCGAAGGCCCTCAGCGCCTCGATATTGTCGACCTCCTGCATGCAGATGATGTCGGCGCGGGTGGCCGCGATCGCCAGTGCCGTCAACTGCCGCGTGTCGTCAGACTGCGCGATCGCCCGCGCCTGCTCGAGCATCTTGTATTCGGCCTCGCTCTGGATGTCGAAAAGCGCCAGCGTGCGATCTTCGTTGAGCTGATTGCGGTATCCGGAATAATCAAACCTGTTCATCAGGTTTTCGACGTTGAATGTGGCAAGGCGCAGCGACATGGCTTTGACCTTTGCCCGCAAGCGCGCTCGAAAACAAGGGCGTAGAACCCAGGCGGCCCCGATTGACCGCGCGCTCGTCATGGTTGATGGAACCTTTTTTGTTCATCCTCCGTTCAGATGGAAAGTTCCATGAATGGGCTCTTCCCTGGGTATTCTGGGCGTGGGGCCTGAATCTTAGGAGAGTGCGATGAAACCGCTCTTTTTATCTTCCGTCAGATCCGGGCTGATGGCCCTCGGTCTGATAGCCGGCCTCTCGGCCCCCTCGCTTGCCGGGCCGATGCCCAAACCCCTGCTGCCGGTGGCGGGCAATGCCGCCGACATCGTGCAAATTCGTGAAGATTGGGCAGGCGGCAACGACAGGCAGATCTGGCGTTGGCGCCATCGCGGCTTTCGGCAATGGCACGGCGACAATGATTGGAGATGGCGGTCCAACAATTTCCGCGGCCGTCATTTTTCGAGACACTGGGACAATGGCGGCTGGGACGACAGCTGGCGTAGGCGCCATCATCGCCGCCATTACCGTGGCGGCTACTATGATGATGGTGGTGCGGGCGCCGCGATTCTTGGCTTGGGCCTGGGGCTCGGCCTTGGCAGCCTGTACAACAACTACAACTACTACGACGCGCCGCCACCGCGGCGCTATTACCGGACACAGCGGCTGTCCAGCGCGCATGTCCAATGGTGTTACAATCGCTACCGGTCGTACCGCGCCTGGGACAACACGTTCCAGCCCTACAACGGCCCGCGCCAGCAATGCTATTCGCCCTATAGCTGAGCAGGCCGACAACAAGCATCATTCGGCGCCGTGCTTCGCGGCGCCTTTTTCTTTCAGCCAGGAATCGCGAAAATCGTCCAGCCTCCACCAGCGATAACGCTATTTTTATCAGCCAGGTCTAATAATCCTCCCGATCAGAACGCCCGAGACGCGAAAGATCGCTGGATTGCGTACGATGGCCGAGGACGAACAGAGGGACAAACGCCGGCAGCGCGTCTTGAAGGGCGCGGCGATCCTGACCGGCATGACCAACTCCGAGGTCACATGCACGCTGCGCAACATGCATGCCGGCGGTGCCGAATTGAAGGTCTCGATCGACGCGCGCGTGCCCGATGAGTTCCTGCTCTACGTTCCAACCTACGGCATTGCCTACAAGGCGGAGGTCCGCTGGCGCCGCGAGGACCGAATTGGGGTGATGTTCACCGGCACCGAACCAAAGCCCAGCTGGCACTACGGTTGAGGTTCCCGGCCCTATCCGGGTGGCAGGACTTGCAGTGTCTGCTCGTCAAACAGCGGCTCCTCCTGGCCAACGCGAATGAACAGAAGCTTTCGCAGCTCGGGTGATTGTACCTCGAAATACTGAATGCCGTCCGGGGCTTCGCCCCATTCGCCGCATGGCGGTTCGCCGACCTCGTCAGGGTCTGCAACGGCTTTCAATTCACTGAGATAAACGGCATCGGGACTGAAGACATACCGCAGGGTGCCCGTGGGCGTGACCCCTTCGGTGTAAGGCATGAGCACGCCACGTGTGCTGACAGCCTTCTCGGTCTTCTGCGAGTATATTCGCTGCAACGCGGCGCCAGCGGCCTCGCCCGGCAGCATATTGAAGACTTCGACGACGGGATCGGCCGGCCCGCCATCGCTGTATTTGATGGCAAGAGCATTGCCGCCAAGCTCGAAATGGATCTGGCGGAATCCGAAATCGCAGCGCTGTACCCAGGCAGCCAGCCCGACATCTCTGTCCGCCAGCCGTTCCCAGGTGCATTTGTCGACAGGCGGACGCGACGGCTTGCTTTGGTCGGCACGCGCCCCGATGGCCATAGCCAGAAGGACCGGCAGGGCGCAGATGCAGGCCGGCAGTCTCTTGCTATTCATCGCTGCAACCCGTCAAGGTAAAGGCATCCCAGGCTGAACCATCGGGGTTGGCTTTGGCGAAATCGGGCCATTCGGTAAAAATCGCGCCAAAGTCAGGCAGCAGCAACCCTGTTGGTGCCGGCGAGGCTTCGAGGGAGCTCAACTGCTCGGCACCGCCTGCGTTGAACGCATAGACCTGCCCATCCCACACTCTGCACAGCCCGGTGCCGTCCTCGAGACCCGCCTCACGATCGTCGTCGTTGCAGGTGTGCCGAATCGTCCCCACAGGAAACGAGTACTTGCCATTGGTCCAGGTGATGTCCGATGGCAGACGAATGGGGGTATTGGGCACGATCAGCGAAAAGACCTCTGTCGTCAGCGCGGCCGGTTCGCGGTCGATGGGCCGGAACTGTATCGTCGCTCCCGAACGCGGCTCGCGATAGGTCGCGTGGCTGAGCGAACATTCTGTCGCGTTCGCTGCTTGCAACAGGCTCAGCATGCTCAGAAAAATAGCTGCTGCTTTGCGGATGATCATTTGAGTCCCTGGAGCAGCAGCATTGTGAAGTTTAAGCATCGATGCTTTAGCATGACCCGAGGCCCGGTCGAAAGAAAGAAATCGATGATGCGAAATCTCTTGATGCTCATTTCGATCTTAACATTTTCGTGCGGCAGCGCCTTTGCCACGGAACCCTATGTGGGCACATGGTCCGGGGACAGATCGAACTGTACCGCCGTCGCGGATGTTCAACGCCAGACTGTTTACACATTGTACCCTGAGGCACTGTCGGTTCCTGCTTTCGGCTGCGAACACGCAACGTTTCGCAAGATATCCACGGGCTGGGTGGCGCGGGCCAGCCAATGCTACGGTTCTGATCCCACGATCGAAGAGCCGTTCTCGCGTCTCGTCCATATCGTTGGCAATGGCACGACGGTGAGATTGACCTGGCCTGGCTTCGACAGCGGAGTTCTTGTCAGATGCTGACGACAGGTGCCTTCTTCCGCTGGATATGCAGCATCTAGAACAGCAGCTTCAGATTACGCCTACCAGAAGCGCGGCTCCACCAAGGAAGCCAGCGGCGCAGATCCACAGTAGCCAAAGCCCACGCACCCTGCATTCGAGAACGGCTGCAGCCGGATTGGCGGGATCGTAGTAGACCTCGACCTTGTCGCCCTCGAGGTAGCGCTGTGATTGACCGCTGACGAGGCTCGGCAGCGACGCCGTCACGTTTGCGCCGAAAGCGATGCGATCGGCGGCGTAGCGCTGGCCGGCAACGCTATAGCTGTAGACGATGCGGGATTTGAAAACTGTGTGCCAAGGCCGATAGCCGCCTCCGGACCTGTCGCGGGTCTCGAATTTCTGCAGGCCCGAGGCGTCGATGCGTCCTGCCGTGATGGGCCATTTGGCCGCCTGTTCCGCAAGTGACTTCTGGGCAAAGCCCATGCGCAGGACAAACAATCCCATGAAAAGCAGCAGGGCCGCGGCGCCGAGGTTCTGCGGCTTGGGCAAAAACGGCCGGATCGCTTCCAGGACGCCGCCAACGGAGAAGACCAATACCAGCGCGCCGACCACCAACCCGGCCGAAAGCTGGACCATGAATTTGAAGGAACCGTCGGGCATGGTGCGTTCGATCACGGCCTTGGCTGGATCGGCCGGATTGTAGAAGACGGTTACGCCGGCCCCGTTTGGAAATTTCGCAAGGGTTTCCGCCACCGCAAAGTTTCCAAGGTTCTCCTGCACGCTGTAGTGCGAACTGCGAAACTTCTTGCCGTTCACCTTGTATTCGAAGGTGATCGCCGGGAAGTTGCGCATCTCGGTCGACCCTCTGCTGTCCGAACCGGATCCCGAACTGGTCACCTCGCGAGCCTCGACCCGCGACGAGATGATCTTTCCCTGCGTCGGAGACCAGCGGCTGACCGCCCTCACCTCCCACCACTTCAGCAAGGTGACGAGGGACAGCATGCCGGCAACCGCGCAGGCAAACCCGACCAACAGAAATTTGAGTTCCAACGCTCACCCCCTTGGCCATTTTGTGCCATGCCCTGCACACGCATACCACGACAGCGGGAATAGCGCGCCTGCTGAGAAATCAACGCAAAAAGGCCGGCGGATCGCTCCGCCGGCTTTCTTGATCGACAATGAAATTGCGATCAGTTCTTGGCCTTGTCGACCAGCTTGTTCTTGGAAATTCCCACGCGCCCGCAGGGCGAAGCCCGAGGACGCGTAACGAAACGAACGTGGATTTCCTTCAGTTCTTGGCCTTGTCGACCAGCTTGTTCTTGGAAATCCACGGCATCATCGCGCGCAGCTTGGCGCCGACTTCCTCGATCTGGTGGCTGTCGTTGTTGCGGCGGATGCCCTTGAAGCGCGACATGCCGGCGCGGTATTCCTGCATCCATTCCGAGGTGAACTTGCCAGTCTGGATGTCCTTGAGCACGCGCTTCATCTCGGCCTTGGTCTCGGCGGTGATGATGCGCGGACCCGAGACGTATTCGCCCCATTCGGCGGTGTTCGAGATCGAATAGTTCATGTTGGCGATGCCGCCTTCATAGATCAGGTCGACGATTAGCTTGACCTCGTGCAGGCACTCGAAATAGGCCATTTCCGGCGCATAGCCCGCTTCCACCAGTGTCTCGAAACCGGCGCGGATCAACTCGACCAGACCGCCGCACAACACCACCTGCTCGCCGAACAGGTCGGTCTCGCACTCCTCGCGGAAATTGGTCTCGATGATGCCCGAACGGCCACCGCCGACGCCGCAGGCGTAGGAGAGCGCCAAATCGAGCGCATTGCCCGAAGCGTCCTGGTTGACCGCGACCAGGCACGGCACGCCGCCGCCCTTCTGGTATTCGCCGCGCACCGTGTGGCCCGGGCCCTTTGGCGCGATCATGACGACGTCGACCGAGGCTTTTGGCTCGATCAGGCCAAAATGCACGTTGAGGCCGTGGGCGAAGGCGATCGCCGCGCCGTCGCGGATGTTCGGCGCGACCTCTGATCTGTAGATGTCGGCCTGCAGCTCGTCGGGCGTCGCCATCATCATCAGGTCGGCCCATTTGGCGGCATCGGCCACACTCATCACCTTGAGCCCGTCGGCCTCGACCTTCTTCGCGGTCGCCGAGCCGGCCTTGAGGCCAATGGCGATATCCTTGACGCCGGAATCCTTGAGGTTGAGCGCATGCGCCCTGCCCTGGCTGCCATAGCCGATGATGGCAACCTTCTTGCCTTTGATCAGGTTGAGATCGGCGTCGCGATCGTAATAGACACGCATTTTTCTTCCTTCCCGTTTTGAATTCAGAGGCCCTGCGGCCCGGTTTTTGCCCCGTAAAGAGCGAGAAACTGCTGCGTCGCCCGGACGGCATCGCCGCCGATCGCCGCATCAGTCAATTCCAGCCGGTCGCCGAGCAGCAGGCGGATCTGCACGTCGCGGGCGACCAGCCCGAAAAAGGTGCGGAAAGCCATCTCAGCCTCGGAAAACTCGAGGAAACCAGCTTCCTTGCCTGCCTCCAGCACCGGCTTCAGCCGCCTGGCCAGCGCGAAGCGGCCGTTCTCCAGCACGATGGCGCCGAGATCGTCCTTCCCCGAACTAGCATGGCCGACCGCCACCCGGTTCAGCGCGATCGAGGTGTCGCTCGAAATTACCCTGAGCCAGTCCGAAGCGAAGCGTTCGAGGCTCGCCGTCAGCGAGGCAAGATCGAGTCCCTTGCGGTCGACCGGCACTACCCGCACCTTGGACGCCTGCCATTGCACCGTTGCCGTCAACAGCCCGTCGCGATCGCCGAACCATTTGTAGAGCGTCTCCTTCGAGCAGCTCGCCCGCCGCGCCACGGCGGTCATGGTCAACTGATCGCCCTCTTCGACCAGCAGGCGAAGGGCGGCGTCGAGCACGGCCTTCTGCCGCTCCGTCAGCGTCTCGCTGGTGTCGATGTCGGTCACAGCGTGCAACACAGTCTTTCCTCAGGAGGCGAACTCACCCGCAGTTCAGATATGAACTCGACAGCGTACCGTACGTTACGGTTCGGCTTTATGGCGTATTGCCCGACCCGGCGCAAGCCTTTATTTCTGTAGCTTGCTCCATGCGGGGCATTACGGGAGACACGGATCATGCTCGCCGGATTGCTTGCCTTGACCGTTGCCGCTGTGTTTGCAGGCGCGGCTATCTACGTCAGCGTCGCCGAACAGCCGGCGCGGCTTCGCCTCGATGACAAAGCATTGCTGCAGGAATGGCAGCCTTTCTACAAGCGCGGCGCCGCCATGCAGGCCTCGATCGCCGTCATCGCCTGTATTCTGGGCCTCGTCGCGTGGTGGCAGACCGGCAATCTCGCTTATCTGGCCGGCGCCGTGCTGATCATCCTGCCTTGGCCATGGACGCTGCTGGTGATGATGCCGGCAAATCGGCTGCTGGAGGTGATGGACGCTAACACCGTCAATCCTGAGGCTCGGACAATGATCGTCAAATGGGGCAATCTGCATCTGGTCCGCGTCGGGCTTGGGGTTCTGGCGACATTGGCATTCCTTTGGGGCAGTGCCTGACCTCGCAGATCCGCGCCATCTTCGGCACGAAGGCGTGTCACGCCAGGGCGGGCGGATCTCGCAGGCGCCCAAGCAGAGCCGACAGCGTGTCCAGATCATCGTTGGAAAGCTGGGAGCCGACCAACTCCGATATCGAGCGGCCGTAGACGACCCACATGCGGCGGCGCGTCTCGCGCCCCTTGCCGGTGATGCGGATGGTTTGCCCGCGGCCGTCATCGGCAACTGGAAGCTTCTCGACCTGCCCGTCGGCTTCGAGCCGCGCCAGCAGCCGCGAGATGTTGTATTGCGCAAACAGGGTGCGCTCGGTGAGTTGGAACGGCCGCAATCCGCCCTCGCCCGCCTCGGCAAGCTCATGCAGCACGTCGTACCAGGCAAGCGGCGGCAGGCCACTGTCCTTCAGCGCGTCCTCGGCACTTTCCAACAACTGGCGCGAAACCCGCATCAGGCGGGCCCAGGCTTTGATTGCTGGAGGTGAAGGAATCCCGGTCATGATTACATCGTAGGCGATAGATGCAACTGCATCAAGCTTGACGATCGATGCAAATGCATCTATATAGATGCAATCGCATCAATCATGAAAGGCAATTCCGATGAAGCATGAAATCTGCAGGATCGCCGACATTCCGGAAACAGGCAGCCTGATCGCTCCGTTTTTCGGCCGCGAGGTCCATGTCTACCGCAGCGGCGAGCGTATCCGCGCCGCCGCCAACGTCTGCCTGCACTTCGGTGGCCCGCTCGACTGCAAGGACGGCAAGCTCGTCTGCCAATGGCACGGCGCCTCGTTCGACATGGCGAACGGTGATCGCCTCGAAGGCCCAGCGCCGAAGGGCTCCCGCCTGATGTTCCTCTCCACCCGCGTCGAGAACGGCGCCTTGAACTATGTCTGGGGAGAGTGAGATGACCGACAAGCTCATCCTCGTCAGCCACCATCTTTGTCCCTATGTGCAGCGCGCGGCGATTTCGCTTCGCGAAAAGGGCGTGCCGTTCGAGCGCATCGCCGTCGATCTCGCCAACAAGCCTGCCTGGTTCAAGGCGATATCGCCGCTCGGCAAGGTGCCGCTGCTTCGCGTTGAGCATGACGGCCAGGAAACGGTGATCTTCGAATCGCTCGTCATCCTCGAATTCCTCGAGGAAACCCAGCCCAATCCGCTGCATCCCACCGATCCCTATGCCCGTGCCCGACATCGCGCCTGGATCGAGTTTGGCTCGGCAATCCTCAATGCCATCGGCCGCTTCTATTCAGCGCCTACGGAAGCCGCGTTGCTCGCCGAAAGCGAGGCGCTATCGGCGATGTTCGATCGCCTGGAAGTGGAACTGGCGAATGGCGCGGTTGGGCCGTGGTTCGCCGGTGAGCGCTTTTCACTGGTCGACGCGGTCTACGGGCCGATTTTCCGCTATTTCGACGTCTTCGACCGGATCGGCGATTTCGGCATCCTGGACGGAAAGCCGCATGTCCAGGTGTGGCGCGAGGCGTTGCGCAAACGCCCATCCGTGAAGGACGCGGTCGCTCCCGATTATCCGCAACGCCTCCATACATTCCTACAGGCGAAGGGCTCGCACTTTTCGGAAATCATCCGCCGAAACGATCCGGCCACCGGGCTTCCGCAAGCCCGATCGGCTTGAATGGATTGATCACAGTGCCTGTAATCATCGAGGCAAGGATATTCGTTTCCGGCGGAATGCTTGCCACTGGCCACCAGCCTGTCGCGGACGCAAGCCTTCAGCGCAGTATCGATACGTCCGTTCCGATGAGCGCGTAACTGATCGCCGCGCCGGCAATCGCGATGTCCAGAGAATTGCCCATTTGCCCGAACCCGACCCAGGCCGGACAATCCTTCAACGTTGTCGCTAAATCAAGCCGCTGTCTCGGCCTTGAGACTCAGCCTTCGGCAGCATCGAAAACCTTCCGCGCCTCGCGTACAGCGCCGTGATTGAGCTCGGCCCATTGGATCAGCTGGTGCAAGGGTCCAAACATCGAGCGCCCGAGATCGGTGAGGCTGTATTCAACGCTCGGCGGTTTGGTCGGAAAAACCTCGCGATGCACATAGCCGTCGCGCTGCAGATCGTGCAGCGTCTGGGTGAGCATGCGCTGTGAAATATCGGGCACGAGGCGCCGCAACTCGCCAAAGCGGTACGGCTTCTCGGCCAAGGCCTCCATCAGCAGCGAACTCCATTTGTTGCTTATGCCCTGGATCACGTCGCGAACCGGGCAATCCGCAAGGTTTCCGCCACCGCTGCCTGCTTTGTAGATCTCGAGCTTCGATCTCAGATTGACGATCTTGCCGTCCATGGCTGGTTCCCTGGCTGTGCCTACCTCCCGCAAAACTGCCTTCTTTACGAGGATGGGTCAATTCCTATTTTAGTGCTGGTCTCTTTTTGAGACTAACATATGCACCCGCCGCTCCGGCGCAACGTCAGGACCTTTCATGACCGACACCCTTCTCGTCACCGGCGCCTCCGGCCAGCTTGGCCGCGGCGTCATCAATCATCTGCTTGACACGCTCAAGGTCTCCCCTCAGCGCATCATCGCCGCTACCCGCAATCCGGAAAATCTGGCCGATCTGGCAGCCCGAGGCGTCACCATCAGGACGGTCGACTTCGACGACACCGCATCGTTGGCCAGTGCATTTACCGGCGCCGACAGGGTTCTGATCATTTCGACAAACGAGCTCGCCATTCCGGGCAAGCGCCTGAAGCAACATGAGACCGCGGTCGCCGCCGCAAAAAGCGCGGGTGTTTCGCATCTGCTCTACACATCGATGCCCAATCCGGAGCCAGGATCGCCGGTGCTGTTTGCGCCCGATCACCACGGCACCGAGCAGGCGATCAAGGCGAGCGGTATCCCCTCCACCATCTTCCGCAACGGCTGGTATCAGGAGAACCTGTTCCTGGCGCTGCCGCACGCCATCGCCTCTGGGCAGTGGTACACGTCCGCTGGAGACGGCCGCATTGCCCACGGCGCGCGCGACGATATGGCTGCCGCGATTGCCGCCGGCCTCGCTTCGAGCGCAACCGAAAGCACGACATACACGCTGACCGGCCCCAAGGCCCACACGATGGCCGAGATTGCAGCCCTCGTCACCGAGGTCACCGGCAAGCCGATCGACGTTGTCCAGCTTTCGGATGAAGCGCTGACCGAGGGATTGAAGGCAGCCGGCGTTCCCGAAGCTTTTGCGCCCGTGATCGTTTCCTTCGATACCAACACCCGCTCCGGCCGGATCGGCATGGTGACCGACGCGGTCGAGACTCTGTCCGGCAGGAAGCCGCAGCCGCTGAAGGAATTTCTTGAAGCAAACAAGGCGGCTCTGGTGAACTGAGCCTCACAAATGGCCGTGCCCTTCGAAGGGCATGGCCGCTTGTTCAAATAGCCACCTGCGTCCCGATCTCGACGACGCGTCCGGTCGGGATCTGGAAATATTCCGTCGCATCGGCCGCCGAGCGCGCCAGGCCGATGAACAGCTTGTCCTGCCAGACCGGCATGCCGGAATTGGGCGAGGCCTTGAGCGAGCGCCGCGACAGGAAGAAGGATGTCGTCATGATATCGAACTTCCAGCCCTGCTTGCGGCAGATCGCCAGCGCACGCGGGATGTTGGGCTGCTCCATATAGCCGAAGGTCAGCGTCACCCGCATGAACAGTTCGTTGACCGTCTCCATCTTGACGCGCTCGCTGTCGGGCACAACCGGCTGCGGTGCCGTCACCACCGAAAGGATGACATTCTGCTCGTGCAGCACCTTGTAGTGCTTGAGGCTGTGCATCAGCGCGGTCGGCGCGCTCAGCGGATCGCTGGTCAGGAACACTGCGGTGCCCGACACCAGATGCGGCTTCTTCTTCAGCAGATTGCCGGCAAGGAAATCGAGCGGAATCTCGTTCCGGCGGGTCTTTTCGAACAAATAGCGGGTGCCGCGGATCCAGGTCCACATGGTCAGCACAATAACCGCGGCAATGGCAAGCGAGGACCAGCCCCCTTCAAACACCTTGACTATATTGGCTGCAAAGAAGCCGGTATCGACGAAGGCGAACACCGCCATCAGGGCGACCGCGACGCCGAGCGGCCATTTCCAGATGCGCGTCATTACAACAAAAAGCAGTATGTTCGTCACCAGCATGTTGCCGGTCACCGAAATACCGTAGGCCGAGGCCAGGCGGCTGGATTCGCCGAAGCCGACCACCAGCAACATCACCACCAGCGCCAGCATCAGGTTGATGCGCGGCAGATAGATCTGGCCCGACTGTTTTTCCGACGTGTGCTGGATGACGAAGCGCGGCAGCATATTGAGCTGCACCGCCTGTCTGGTCAGCGAAAAAGCGCCGGAGATCACCGCCTGGCTGGCGATCACGGTCGCCGCCGTCGCCAGCACGACCATCGGAATAAGCGTCCAGCCCTGGTTCATCTCGAAGAATGGATGACCGACAACGCCGCCATTTGCCAGCACGAAGGCGCCTTGCCCGACATAGTTGAGCAACAGACAAGGGAACACGATTGCCAGCCAGGCGAGCACGATCGGCTTGCGGCCGAAATGGCCGAGATCGGCATAGAGCGCCTCGGCGCCGGTAACGGCGAGGAAGACCGCACCAACCGTGACGAAGGCGACGTCGGGCGAGTTGACCAGGAACGACACGATGTAATGCGGGCTGATTGCCAGCAGAATTTCCGGATCGGCGATGATGTGGTTAATGCCGGAAAGGCCGATGGCCAGGAACCATAGCGCCGTGACTGGCCCGAACACCAATCCTACGCCGCCGGTGCCGAACCGCTGTACCGCAAACACGATCGCCAGGATGGCCAGCGTCAGCGGCACCACATAGGGTTGGAATGTCGGCGTGACGACATTCATGCCTTCGACCGCCGACAGCACCGAGATCGCCGGCGTAATGACTGCGTCGCCGAAAAAAAGCGCCGCGCCGACGATGCCGATGCCGAGGATCACCGCCGAGCGGGTCGGGAAACTGTTGCGCGCCAGCGCCATCAGCGACAGCACCCCGCCCTCGCCGCGATTGTCGGCACGAAGCACGAACATGATGTATTTGATGGTGACGGTGATCGTCAGCGACCAGATGATCAGCGAGAGTACGCCCAGGATGTCGCCACGGTTGGCGACGTTGCCACCGGCTGATGCATGCAACGCCTCTCGGAATGCATAGATCGGGCTGGTGCCGATATCGCCGTAAACCACACCGAGTGCGCCCAGCATCAGCACCTTGGTGCTGTGCTGCTCGACCTCAGAATGGCTCGATTGTTCGACAAGTTCTGCCTCGTTACCAGCATTGGTAAGGGCCATGGACGACACTCCGATAAGCGGGCGGTGCTCTACGCTTGCTGCGCTGCAATATCAAGTGCCGTCACGTAATGGCTCCGTCCCGATATTGCGAGTCCTCCACGACTTGGCAGACTCAGTCCCATCGGCAGACTACCTGGAATGTCGCAACGGACACGTTTTCAAATAGCCACCTGCGTCCCGATCTCGACCACCCGTCCGGTCGGGATTTGGAAATATTCCGTCGCATCGGCCGCCGTGCGCGCCAGGCCGATGAACAGCTTGTCCTGCCAGACCGGCATGCCGGAATTGGGCGAGGTCTTGAGCGAGCGCCGCGACAGGAAGAAGGATGTCGTCATGATGTCGAACTTCCAGCCCTGCTTGCGGCAGATCGCCAGCGCACGCGGGATGTTGGGCTGCTCCATATAGCCGAAGGTCAGCGTCACCCGCATGAACAGTTCGTTGACCGTCTCCATCTTGACGCGCTCGCTGTCGGGCACAACCGGCTGCGGTGCCGTCACCACCGAAAGGATGACATTCTGCTCGTGCAGCACCTTGTAGTGCTTGAGGCTGTGCATCAGCGCGGTCGGCGCGCTCAGCGGATCGCTGGTCAGGAACACTGCGGTGCCCGACACCAGATGCGGCTTCTTCTTCAGCAGATTGCCGGCAAGGAAATCCAGCGGAATCTCGTTCCGGCGGGTTTTGTCGAACAAATAGCGGGTGCCGCGGATCCATGTGGACATGATCAGCCCCATGGCGCAAGCGACTGTTATCGAGACCCACCCGCCTTCGAGGATCTTGACGATGTTTGCGAGGAAAAATCCGGTATCGATCGTGCCAAACAGCAGTGTGAGCGCCGCCGCCAGTGCAAGCTGCCATTTCCACCGGAACCGCATCACGACAAACAGCAGGATGGTTGTCATCAGCATTTCGCCAGTCACCGAAATGCCATAGGCGGAAGCCAGCGAACTCGAACCGCCAAAGCCGACCACCAGCAACATCACGCCCAGCGCAACCACCAGATTGACGCGCGGCATGTAGATCTGGCCGGATTGCATTTCGGACGTATGCTGCACCTCGATGCGCGGAAGCAGATTGAGCTGCACCGCCTGGCGGGTCAGCGAGAAAGCGCCGGAGATCACCGCCTGACTGGCGATCACCGTCGCTGCCGTGGCCAACCCAACCATAGGCATCAGCGCCCAATCGGGCAGCATCTGGAAGAATGGATTGGTGGGTTTGCCGCCGTTGGCCAGAACGAACGCGCCTTGTCCGAAATAGTTGAGGAGCAAACAAGGGAACACCACGGAGAACCACGCCAGCACGATCGGCCTGCGCCCGAAATGACCGAGATCGACATAGAGGGCTTCGGCCCCGGTGACCGCCAGGAACACCGCCCCGACCGTAACGAAAGCGCCGGTGGGCGTATTGGCCAGATAAGCGACCGCGTAATAGGGATTGATCGCCAGCAGGACCGACGGGTCGTCCAGCAGATGGTAGACCCCGGCGGCGCCGATCGCCAGGAACCACGCTGCCGTCACCGGTCCGAACACGGCCGCCACCCTGCCGGTGCCAAAGCGTTGCACGGCAAAAAGCATTGCCAGGATGATCAGCGTGATCGGAACCACGTAAGTTTCCAGCGTCGGGGTCACCACTTCCAGGCCTTCGACCGCCGAAAGCACGGAGATGGCCGGCGTTATAATGGCGTCGCCGAAAAACAGCGCCGCGCCGCAGAGCCCGATCCCCAGGATGAGCTTGGCTCCATTGGGATAAGCGCTGCGCGCAAGCGACATCAGCGACAGCGTGCCGCCCTCGCCCTTGTTGTCGGCTCTGAGCACAAAGGCGACGTATTTTATCGTGACGATGATCGTCAGAGCCCAGACGATAAGCGACAGCACGCCGAGGACGTCGTTGCGGGCGACCGGTCCCGACGATGCGTGCAGCGCTTCGCGAAACGCGTAAATTGGACTGGTGCCGATATCGCCGTAGACCACGCCCAGCGCGCCCAGCATCAGCACCTTGGTACTGTGCTGCTCGACTGTGGAGTGGCTGGATTGCTCGATGGGTTCTGCCTCGCTACCAGCGTTGGCAAGGGCCATGGACGACACTCCCATAGACGTGCGGTGCTCTATGCTGCGGGGATGGAAAGGACGCGCTGCCATGCCGGGAACGCACGGCCTATCGGCTCGCCTCTCTCTACCAGCCACAAGCCTTCAGAAACCGCCTGACCGTTGCGGCCATGCCATACTCCAACGCATCGGCTGTCAACCCATGTCCGATCGACACTTCGGCCAATGCCGGGATGCGCCTGGCCAGTGCCGGCAAATTGCTCACCACAAGGTCGTGCCCGGCATTGACCTGGAGCCCTGCAGCAAGTGCGGCATCCGCCGTCTTTCCCAATTTCTCCAATTCCTTCGCCGCTTTTGCCGAATCGGAATGATAGCTGCCATATGGACCCGTGTAGAGTTCGATCCGGTCGGCGCCGGTGTCGCGAGCGGCTTTCACGCCATCGGGATCCGGATCGGAAAAGAGCGATACGCGAAAGCCTCCCTTCTTCAGGCGCTTGACGACCGGTGTCAGGAACGCAGCCCCGGCGGCGAAGTTCCAGCCATGGTCGGAAGTCGCCTGCACCGGGTCGTCGGGCACCAGCGTCACCTGTTCCGGCTGATGCTTTTCCACAAGCGCCAGGAACTCCTCGGTCGGATAGCCCTCGATGTTGAATTCCGCACTCGGGAACTCGTCGTCGATCAGCGCCCTGATCTCAGGCAGATCGGAATGCCTGGTGTGCCGCTCGTCGGGTCGCGGGTGCACCGTCAGCCCATGCGCACCGGCGGCAAGGGCGATGCGTCCGAGCCCCGTCACGCTTGGCCACGGCAGGTCGCGCCGGTTGCGCAGCATGGCGATGGCATTGAGGTTGACGGAAAGCTTTGCAGGCATTTGCACGGTTCCAGGCTGATCTCGGCGCGCATCTATAGCGCCTTTAAGGGGAACAGACAGAGGGTTTCAGGTGTTCCAGGGGAATGAAGAAAATCGAGCGCAAGGAGTTTCCTGTTGAATTTTCTCGATGCCGTGCCGGCGATCCGCCGCATCGATACCGATCGCGAAGACCTCTTCGCCATCGATGTCGTCGGCCATGTCGCAGCGGCTGATGCCGAAAACCTGTTCGGATTGCTGGAGGCAGCCTACGCGCTGCACACGAAAATCGACGTGCTGGTGCGCCTGATCGATCATGAGGGTGTCGACTGGACCGACGTATCGGACGAGACGATCGAACAGGGCATAGCTCACGCGGTGGAGCATATCGGCCGCTGCGCGGCGGTCGGTGAGCCGAACTGGATAGCGGAGGCAAGAGCCTTCTTGCCAGCCTCTTTGCCTATCGAACTCCGGCATTTCGAGGCTAAGGACGAAACCGCCGCCTGGGAATGGCTTGGCGCCAGACCGATCGCCCAGCGCTGATACGGCCGCCCTATCGGACGATCGTCAGCCGTTCGGCCGCGCGCGTGATGGCGGTGTAGAGCCAACGCTGCCGGGTTTCCTTGAATGCCCAGCTTTCGTCGAAAAGCACGATCTCGTTCCACTGCGACCCCTGCGCCTTGTGCACGGTCAGCGCGTAGCCATAATCGAAATCGTCGAAGCGCTTCTTCTGCTGCCAGGGAATGTCGGTGTCCGGATCTTCGAACGCCGCCTTGAGCAGTTTGATCTTGGCGACGCCGCGATCCGGATCGTCTTCCTCCGGCGAGACCAGCAGATTGATGCCGGGCTTGACCGTCTCGCGCGACGAGGTCATCACCTTCCACAGCGAGCCGTTGAGCAACCCCTTGGCTGGATCGTTGCGCAGGCAGACCAGCTTGTCGCCGGCTTGCGGATAATCGGCGTTGAACCCCTTCAGCTCGCGCAGCCGCTGATTATAGCGACGGCGCGTGCGGTTGGTGCCGACCAGCACCTGGTCCGCCTTCAGCACCAATTCCTGGGTGACGTCTTCCTTGCCGATCACTTGCGCCGCGCCATAGTCGCCGCGCATGAACTCGCGGCCCTCGCGCACATCGAGCGCAAGCCGGATGATCGGGTTGTCGCGCGCCTGGCGATGGATTTCGGTGAGCAGAATGTCCGGCTCATGGTCGGTGAAGAAGCCGCCGCCGGAGATCGGCGGCAACTGGCCGGGATCGCCAAGCACCAGGATCGGCGTGCCGAAGCTCATCAGGTCACGGCCAAGCTGCTCGTCGACCATCGAGCATTCGTCGATGACGACGAGCTTGGCCCGCGAGATCGGGCTCTGCCGGTTGAGCGAAAAGGTCGGCGACATCGAGGTTTTGCCGGTCACCTCGTCCGCTACCGATTCCTCGCCTTTCGGCCGGTAGATCAGCGAATGGATTGTGCGGGCATTGACCGCGCCCTTGGAACGCAGCACCTGCGCCGCCTTGCCGGTAAAGGCGGCGAACTGCACCTGGCCGTCGACATGCTCGGCGAAATAGCGCGCCAGCGTCGTCTTGCCGGTGCCGGCATAGCCGAACAGCCGGAACAGCTGCGGCTTGCCGGCTTTCAACCAGCCGGCCACCGCCTTCAGCGCCTCGTCTTGTTGAGGGGAGAATTCCATCAGCGCGACAGACCGGATTCGCGAGGGAAAGACAAGGTGACTGCCGTCACCATCAACTTCATCGCCTGCAATTACGCTGCTGCGACA
This sequence comes from Mesorhizobium sp. M0563, assembly GCF_040321065.1. NCBI lineage: Bacteria > Pseudomonadati > Pseudomonadota > Alphaproteobacteria > Hyphomicrobiales > Phyllobacteriaceae > Mesorhizobium > Mesorhizobium sp. M0563. Next base: position 130,067 of record NZ_JAMYQV010000001.1, on the reverse strand, counting down.
GGGCCAGGCTATCAGCGACGAAGAGGAACGTAAAGAGAACAACGCCGGGCGACGACAGCTTACCCAGCCCGCTGTGGATCGTTCTCCAGCAGGATCGGCTTGCCATGCGGCGTAGCATGCGCGGCCCGTTCCCAGGCAGCAGCAAGGCTGTCGACGTCGCTCCTACCGGCAACGCCTTTGGCCGAAAGCAGCTTTTCTAGCGCGGCCAGCCAGTGCTTGTAATAGTCATGACCGTCGCGCGCGGCGCCCGGCCGCTTCACCTCGGCCGACAAGGCGTCCGCCCATTCGCTCCACGAAAACAGCCCGTTGTCGTGTAGCGCCACCGTCATGGCGAAGGCCTCTGCTTGCCACGGCTGGGCGAAGACTGGCGCCTCGACACCGGCGGGCAGCGCGATGGCGACTGAGCCCGTCTCACGCCGCTTCAAGATAGCTCTCCCAGGCATCGATCGACACGACAAGTGTCGGGTCGGCGCCCTCGCCCCAGATTTCGCTGCCGGTGAAGGCCACCGTATAGACCCATTGCGGGTTTTCGCCCTGGCCGTGCGCATTGGTGTCGGGAAAAACGAAGCCGTCACGCATGGCCTCGATGACGCCTCGCTTGCCACGCGCGTAACGCGGCAGCCTGGTGTGGCCGGTCGGATGAAAGTTCTTGGTTCGCACGAGGTCGCCTGCCTTGAATCGCGGCGGGACGGCGACCGGCCGGTCGCAAGGCCCGCCCTTGGCCAGCACCGCCGAAACGTCTTGCGCCTTCAGGACCCGCTTGGGTGTCGCTGCCGGGTCGACCGCATCGCCCCTGGCCAGATCGCGGTCGCTGACGAAACCATGGCGTTTGAGTAACACCTCCAGCGCCTTGATCCAGATTTCGTAATAACTCGACGCATAGTAGTCGGCCGGGTGCAGCGATTCCCGCGCGTGCCGGCTCTCGTCGATGGTCCAGGCGCCCATGGCGCCGGCGCACAACGTCACGCCCAGCGCCCGCCTTTCCCAATCGGCATGGAAATAGGGTTCGTCCTGTTCAGGCGCGACCGGCCCGAAACCCATCTGGCCGCCGAGATCCTGCGGCCCGTTCATGCCGGTTCCCGCGCCAGCGCCGTGCCGATCATGGCATCGCGCGTCACCAGATCGGCGAGCCGTGCCTCATCCCAGCCCTCTGTGTCCCTGGGCCGCATCGGCACCACCAGATAGCGCAGCTCGGCGGTCGAATCCCACACCCGGATTGCCGTCGTCGCCGGCAAGGTCAGCCCGAATTCGTCGAGCACGCCGCGCGGATCGATCACCGCGCGCGAACGGTAGGGCGGCGCCTTGTACCAGACCGGCGGCAGGCCGAGCACCGACCATGGATAGCAGGAGCATAGCGTGCAGACGACGAGGTTGTGCGTGTCGGCCGTGTTGAACACCGCCTGCATGTGTTCGCCTTGCCGGCCGGTGTGGCCGAGCGATTCGATGGCCGCCGTCGCATCACGCTTCAGCCATGCGGCAAACCCGGGATCAACCCAGGCCTTCGCCACCACCTTTGCGCCGTTGCGCGGCCCGACCTTGGTTTCGTAGGTATCGACGATGACGTCGATCGCCGCTGGATCGATCAGCCCCTTGCGGGTGAGAATCGTCTCCAGTGCGCGCACACGCGCCGCAAAAGCATCAAGCTCGTTGTCGTGGTCGTGATTGTGCAGCATGGCATCAAATTACGATCGCGGACCTCCGGCCGCAAGCACCACGGCTTGGCCCAGTGCTATTCGGCTGCCGCCTTCTGCGGCACCGGTTCTTCCTCGTCGTCGAACAGTGACGGCTGGTCGACCGCCTCGACCGGGCTCGGCTCGCCCCGGTGCCCCGCCCATACGCTGACGAGCCAGCCGGAAAAATGTTCCATGTAGACGTAGATAACGGGCGTGACGAACAGCGTCAGTGCCTGCGAGGCGACAAGGCCGCCGACCACCGCCACGCCGAGAGGCTGGCGCAATTCCGCGCTGGCGCCGGTGCCGAGCGCGATCGGGATGGTACCCATCAGCGCGGCAAGCGTGGTCATCATGATCGGCCGGAAGCGCATAAGGCAGGCCTTGTGGATGGATTCGACAGGCGACATTCCCTCGCGCCTGAGCTCGAGCGCCACGTCGATCATCATGATGCCGTTCTTCTTGACGATGCCGATCAGCATCAGGATGCCGATCACCGCGATCACCGACAAATCCATCCCCGCCAGCCGCAGCGCCACCAGCGCGCCGAGCACCGCCGACGGAAGCCCGGTCAGGATGGTAAGCGGATGGATAAAGCTCTCATAGAGCATGCCGAGCACGATATAGATGGTCAGGATCGCGCCGCCGATCAGCAGCCCCTGGTTGGAAAGCGAATCCTGGAACGTCTTCGCCGTGCCCGAGAAGGCGGTCGAGATCGTCGGCGGCATGCCGATCTTGTCCTTCAGCGCATTGATGTGGCTCACGCTGTCGCCGAGGGCCACGCCTTGCGGCAGATTGTAGGAAATGGTCACTGCCGGAAGCTGGCCGAGCTGATTGACGGTCAAAGCGCCGGCGGTCCGATCGACACGGGCGAACGCACCGAGCGGCACCAGGCTGCCGCTGACCGTCCTTACCTTGATCGCCAGCATCCGTTCGGGCGACCACTCGATCTTCGGGTCGAGCTCCATGACCACTTTATAGCTGTCGGCCGAACCGAAGATGGTCGACACCTGCTGGGTGCCGAAACCGCCATAGAGGCTGGAGCGCAACGTGTCGGTATCGACGCCAAGCGTCGCTGCCTTGTCGCGGTCGATCACCAGCGTCGCCTGCAACGCGTTGTTCTGCAGGTCATTGGTGACATCGGTGAAGGCGCCATGATCGGCAGCCATCGCGTCCGTCAACTTTTGCGCCCAGACATTCGTCAGGCCGGTATCGAGGCCCTGCACGGCAAGCTGGTAGGCACTCGCCGAAGCGCGCGCGCCGAGCCGCAGGTTCTGCACCGGTTGCATGTAGGTTTCGATGCCGGACACATTGGCAAGCTGGCGCCGCAGATCCGCAAGCACCTTGTCGATATTGGGGCGCTGGTCCTTGTCTTTCAGCTGTACAAACAGCTGGCCTTGGTTGAGCGCATTGTTTCCACTGCCCGCCGACCAGCCGACATGCGCGACATAGGGCGAATGGGAGAAGACATCAGCCACTTGCCCCTGCAACTTGACCATGGCGTCGAAGGAGATGTCCTGGCGCGCGATGGTCGTCACCGAGACCTGGCCGATATCCTCCTGCGGGAAGAAGCCCTTCGGCGAGATCTGGATCAGCCACACCGACAGCCCGGCGGTTACCAGGAAGACAAGGAAAACCAGGAAATTGTGGCGCAGGCAGAATGTCAGCAGCCGGTCATAGCCCCGCATGAAGACGTTTTGCCTATGGTCCGCGCCGTGCGCTGCTTTCTGCTCGGCTTTCGATAACGACAACAGCCGCGAGCACAGCATCGGCGTCAGCGTCAGCGAGACGAACATCGACGCCAGGATGGCGACCGTCACCACCACCGCGAACTCGTTGAAGATGCGCCCGATCACGCCGCCCATCAAAAGCACGGGAATGAACACGGCGACCAGCGAGATCGAGATCGAGATGATGGTGAAGCCGATTTCGCGGGCGCCCTTGAGCGACGCCTCCATTGCCGAGAGCCCATCCTCCTCCATATGCCGGAAGATATTTTCCAGCATGACAATGGCGTCGTCGACGACAAGGCCGACCGCCAGCGTCAGTCCCATCAGCGAGATGTTGTCGATGGAAAAGCCGAACAGGTACATCACGCCCAGAGTGGCGATGAGCGAAATCGGCACCGCCACGGCCGGGATCACCGTCGCCGTCACCCGGCGCAGGAACAGGAAGATCACCATCACCACCAGCGCGATAGTGAGCAGGAGCGTGAACTGCACGTCGTCGACCGCCTCGCGGATCGATGTTGAGCGATCGTTGAGCAACTGGATGCTCGCAGCTGCCGGCATCTGACCCTCGAAGGAAGGCAGCATCGCCTTGACGCGGTCGACGACATCGACGGTATTGGCATCCGGCTGACGCTGCACCGCCATGATGATGGCGCGGGTGCCGTCATACCAGCTTGCCGTCGTCGTGGTCTCGACCGAATCGATGACGCGGGTCACCTCGCCGAGCCGCACCGGATGGCCGTTCTTGGTGGCGATGATGATGTTGGAGAATCCCGCCGCATTGGTCAGCTGCGTGTTCGCCGTGATGGTCAACTGCTGTTTGTTGTTCTTGAGCACGCCGAGCGGCGTGTTGCTGTTGGCCGAGGCAATGGCCGTCTGCAGCTGGTCGATCGAGATGCCGCGTGCGGCGAGCGCCGTCGGATCGATCTGGACGCGGACGGCATATTTCTGCTGGCCGTAGATCGAAACCTGCGCAACGCCGTCGATCGTCGACAGCGACGGCGAAATCACATTCTCGGCAAAGGCATCGAGATCGGTCAGCGGAATGGTGTCGCTGACCAGCGACATCAGCAGGATCGGTGCGTCGGCTGGATTGACCTTGCGATAGCTCGGCGGGCTGGTCATCTCCGGCGGCAATTGTCGTTGCGTGCGTGCGATCGCCGCCTGCACATCGGCGGCGGCTGCATCGATGTCGCGGTTGAGCACGAACTGAATGGCAATCGAGGTCGTGCCGAGCGAATTGGTCGTCGAGATCGAATCGATGCCGGCGATAGTGGCAAACTGCTTGATCAGCGGCGTTGCCACCGAGGTCGCCATGGTTTCCGGCGAGGCCCCAGGCAGCGAGGCCGAGACATTGACAACCGGAAATTCCGCGCTTGGCAGCGCCGCGACCGGCAGGAATTTGTAAGCAAATAGCCCGCCCAGAACCAAGGCGAACGACATGAGCAGCGTGGCGACGGGCCTGCGGATGCAGAATTCGGAAATCATGGCTGTGTTCCGCCCGTCCTGTCGGCCTCCGCGACCTTCGGAGTCGCCTGGTCGCCGGTACCGGTCGAGGCCTTGCCTTCGCGCACCGCCGCGCCGTTTTTCAGCTTGGTCTGGCCTTCGACGACGACACGCTCGCCGCTTTTCAATCCTTGGCTGATCGCGGTGTTGGCGCCTTCTGTCAGCGCGACCTGCACGGGCCGCATTTCAACGGTGTTGTCCGGCTTGATCACATAGACGAACGGGCCCTTCTGGCTGGGCTGGACGGCGACCGTCGGAACGGACGTCATTTGCGGCATGATGCCGGCATCGAGCACGACATTGACATATTGGCCCGGCCACAGCGAAAGATCGGTGTTGGGCACGCTGGCCCGCGTTGCGATCGTGCCGGATGCCGTGTCCACGCTGGAGTCGACAAAATCCAGCGTTCCCTTGCCGATCGGCTTCGGGCCGCCGTCCTTGGTCAGCGTCACCGCGCCTTGCTGCGGCGCCGCCAGCGCCTTGTGCAGTAAGGCAAGATCGCTTTCCGGAAGATTGAAGTTCACCTGCAGCGGGTCGACCTGCGTGATCGTCACCAGCGGCGTCGACGTGCTGCTGCCGTTGCTGGTGGTGACGAGGTCGCCGACCGCGACGCTGACCGCGCCAAGCCTGCCGGAAATCGGCGCTTTGATCGTGGCAAAGCCAAGCTGGACCTCGTCCGCATCGATCGTCGCCTTATCGGCGTCGACGGTGGCCGCGGCGGATTTCTGCGCCGCGACGGCCTGATCATAGGTCTGCTGTGTTCCGGCCTGCCTGGCGACGAGATTCTTGGCGCGCTGAAGATCGGCCGTGGCGCTGGCAAGCAGCGCCTGGTCTTTTGCGAGCGTCGCCTGATCGCGTGCCAATTGGGCCTTCAATGAGCGATCGTCCAGCGAGAACAGAAGGTCGCCGGCCTTCACCATCTGTCCGTCCTTGACCGCGATTGCGACGATCTGGCTCGAGACCCGTGCGTTGATGCTGACCACGGCGGGAGAGGACACAAAGCCGATGGCATAGCGCCGGACCGGGAAATCGGCCGTCGAGGCGGTGGCGGCAACCACCGAAGTCGAACGCGCGGCATTTGCCGCTGCAGCGGGCTTGTCCGCCGCCGCCGTCGTCTGCTTCGCCGACAGCATCTGCTGAAGACCGCTCATTGCGGTGGGCGAATGATAAAGCCACGCCGCCGCGGCAACGCAGGCTGCAGCAATCACCGCAAATACGATCTTTCCGCGCATCGACAATAGGCCTCTCGATCCGACACGCCGCTATCCGGTGGCCGCAGTCTAGCTCAACTCGCAGCCTCTTGCCGCGCTTTTGCCAGATAATAGAGGATGCCGAAGGCGAAAAAGGGCCAAAAGCCGTCATTACGAAGATTTAATGTGCAGTGCACAATAAAACGGCAGCTAACGCAGCATCGGCCACAGCGTCGCCGCAAGCATCACGCCCATGGCGATGTTGAACCATTTGAGCCGCACCGCATCAGCCAGAAAACCGCGCAGCGCCATGCCGAAACCGGCCCAAGTCGAAATGCTCGGCAGCATGACGACGGCGAAAGCGGCCGCGATCAGCACCACGGACACAAACGGGCGTTCCGGATTGGTATAGACGGCCATGGCCGTAATCGCCATCACCCAGGCCTTAGGATTGACCCACTGGAAAGCCGCAGCCTCGACGAAGCGCATCGGCTGGCCCTTCGCCTCGCCTTCGCCGCCGAGCGAGCGCGACATGGCGATCTTCCAGGCCAGATAAAGCAGGTAGAGGCCGCCGGCGATCTTCAACCCGGTATGCAGCACCGGAAAGGCCGTCAACACGGCGCCAAGCCCGAAGCCTACGGCAAGCAACAGCACGAGGAAGCCGAAGCCGATGCCGAGCATGTGTGGCACGGTCTTGACCAAGCCGAAATTCACACCCGAGGCCAAAAGCATGAAATTGTTCGGACCCGGCGTGATCGAGGTCACGAAGGCATAGACCAGCAGGGCGAAGAATGCGTCGAATGTCATGCCGTTCCCCTATTCAATGCGATCGGTGGCAAAGCGACGAGATAGAGCCAAGCTGGATGACTACATCCCTTGCGGGCCGCGGTTCATCGCCGCCACTCCGGTACGGCAGATTTCGACCAGCCCGAGCGGCTTCATGATGGCGATAAACTGATCAAGCTTGGAGCCCTTGCCGGTAATCTCGAAGATGAAATGCTCGGTGTTGGCGTCGATGACGCTGGCGCGGAATGCATCGGCGAGCCTGAGCGCCTCGACGCGGGATTCGCCGGTGCCGGCGACCTTGACCAGCGCGAGCTCCCGCTCCAATGGCCGCTCCTGTCCGAATTCCTGCGATCGCACGGTGAGATCGACGACACGATGCACCGGCACGATGCGCTCGAGCTGGTGCTTGATCTGCTCCAGCACGTGGGGCGTGCCGCGCGTCACGATGGTGATGCGCGACAGGTGCTTTTCGTGCTCGGTTTCCGAGACCGTCAGGCTCTCGATGTTGTAGCCACGTCCGGAGAACAGGCCGATGACCCGGGCAAGCACGCCCGGCTCGTTGTCGACGAGGACCGAAAGCGTGTGGTTCTCTGGTTTTTCCGTCTCCTTGGCGATGAAATAGGCGGAGCCGGTCGGTTGCAACTGTGCGTTCATGACATGAATCTCGATTTCAAACTTTTGTGCTAATCTGCTGTTTCCGCACAGCTTCCTTGAACCAGGCTACACCAGTTCCCTGCCCTTGGCGTCGATCGCGTTGGCGACAGCTTCGTCGGTCGCCTCATCAGGCAACAGCATCTCGTTATGCGCCTTGCCGGACGGGATCATCGGGAAGCAGTTGGCGAGCGTCGCCACGCGGCAATCGAACAGGACGGGCTTCTTGACCGCGATCATCTCCTTGATGGCGTCATCGAGCTCGTCCGGCTTGTCGCAGCGAATACCGTGGCCGCCATAGGCTTCGGCGAGCTTGACGAAATCCGGCATCGCCTCGGTATAGGAATGCGACAGCCGGTTGCCGTGCAGCAGCTGCTGCCATTGCCGCACCATGCCCATGTACTGGTTGTTGAGGATGAAGATCTTGATCGGCGCCTCGTGCTGTACCGCCGCGCTCATCTCCTGCATCGTCATCTGCACCGAAGCGTCGCCGGCGATATCGATGACCAGCGCATCCGGGTGCGCGATCTGCACGCCGAGCGCGGCCGGCAGGCCGTAGCCCATCGTGCCCAGCCCGCCGGAGGTCATCCAGCGGTTCGGCTTCTCGAAATGATAGTGCTGCGCCGCCCACATCTGGTGCTGGCCGACCTCGGTGGTGATGTAGGTGTCGAGGTCTTTGGTCAGCGCATAAAGCCGCTGGACGGCATATTGCGGCATGATCACCTCATGGTTCATCTTGTAGGCGAGTGAATCGCGCGCGCGCCATTTGGCGATCTGCTCCCACCACGGGTGAAGCGCCTTCTTGTCGGCCTTGGCGGTTGCCCGCCACAGTCGCACAAGATCCTCCAGCACACGGCCGACATCGCCGATGATCGGCACGTCGGTATGGACGTTCTTGTTGATCGAAGACGGGTCGATGTCGATGTGGATCTTCTTCGAATTCGGCGAAAACGCTGTCAGCCGCCCGGTGATGCGGTCGTCGAAGCGCGCGCCGATGCAGAGCATGACGTCGCAATCGTGCATCGCCATGTTCGCTTCGTAGGTGCCGTGCATGCCGAGCATGCCCATCCAGTTCTTGCCCGACGCCGGATAGGCGCCAAGGCCCATCAGCGTCGAGGTGATCGGGAAGCCGGTCAGGTCGACCAGCTCGCGCAGCAGATGGCTCGCCTCCGGGCCGGAATTGATGACGCCGCCGCCCGAATAGATGATCGGCCTCCTGGCGCCGGCCATCAGCTCGACCGCCGCCTTGATCTTCTCCAGGTCGCCCTGGACCTTCGGCTGGTAGCTGGTGCGCGGCGCCGTCTGCGGCGGGACATAGATGCCCTTGGCGAACTGAACGTCCTTAGGGATGTCGACGACGACCGGACCGGGGCGCCCTGTCGTTGCCACATGGAAGGCCTCGTGGATCGTTGCCGCGAGCTGGTTGACGTCCTTCACCAGCCAGTTGTGCTTGGTGCAGGGCCGCGTGATGCCGACCGTGTCGCACTCCTGGAACGCATCCGAGCCGATCAGCGAGGTCGGCACCTGGCCGGTCAGGCAGACCAGCGGGATCGAATCCATCAGCGCATCCTGCAATGGCGTCACCGCGTTTGTCGCGCCCGGCCCGGAGGTCACCAGCATGACGCCGGCCTTGCCGGTCGAGCGCGCATAGCCTTCCGCCGCGTGGCCAGCGCCCTGCTCGTGGCGAACGAGGATGTGCTCGACCTCGTCCTGCTGGAAGATTTCATCGTAGATTGGCAGAACCGCGCCGCCCGGATAGCCGAAAACATGCTTGACGCCATTGTCCTTCAGCGCCTGCACCACCATTTCGGCGCCAGTCATCTCGGTTCTTGGCGTTTCGCGCCGCTCATTCTGTCCACTGCTCATCGGTCTGGTCCCGTACTGTTCGCCATCGGGCGATTGCTGGTCGTTTAGTCGTGTTTCGGGCAATAAAAAAGGCCCCCGAGGGAGCCTGTGTCTTGCGCATGGGAGGTCACCGCCTGGCGGTTACACCGCCTTGCCCACGCGCTTTCCTACGAGAATGAGTGCCGTTTTCATGGTCGCGGACAATAGAATTGGTTTGATGGTGCTGTCAACGGCGAATGTGCGCGGGCAGGATCAGACTGTACCAATGCGCTTCCAGTAGATGAGGGTGCCTGTCAGCCCGCCATGCGGCTTCATCGCATAATCTGGTATTTCGCCGCCCAGCGTGAAGCCGAGCTTTTCATAGAGGCCGGAAGCCCCTTCCTCTTTTGCCGTGTCCAGCACCAACAGCGTGCGGCCTTTCTCCATGGCAACGGCTTCCGCCGCCTCCATCAGGCGGGTTGCGACGCCCTTGCCGCGATAATTGAGGCGGGTCATCAGCTTGGCGATCTCGGCCCGGTGCGGCTGGTTGGGAGGGCAGTCGAGCAGCAAGGTGACGGTGCCGACCAGAGCCTCGCCGTTCCAGGCCCCGAGCACCGCCCTTTCGCCTCTGTTGACCGCCTGAAGCGACTTGTTCCAGAAGGCTGCGGCCATCTCCGGCGCCAAGGGATGCATGAAGCTGACCGAGCCGCCGGCGGCAACCGTGCCGATCAGCAAATCGACCAGCATTTTTTTCGTTCCGGCAGTATTGCTGAGCAGGTTGATTTCTATTGAATCCATGTGGTCTCCTCTGTGTGCAACGGGAACGGCAGTGCATCGAGCGGCAGCATGGCCTGCACCGTTAGCCGAAATGACTGGTCCGCTTCCGCTTCCTGGCTCGGCGGATTTCCCCGATGCGCTCGGCGTCTTCCTCTTGCAGATGTCGCCCGCGTTCCAGCAGTTCGAGCGTGTATTCCTCATAAGTCAGGCCCAGCCGCTCGGCCTTGTCCAGCCGCATCAGCATGATCTCGCGGCTCGGCACTTTCCATGCCTGGGCATGGGCGGTCCGCCAGGCAAGAAAGATATAGGGGTCTCCCTTGCCCCAAGGCGGACCGTCGTAGTCGTCGAGCGGCGGACCGCCATTGTCGGAGCGTTTCGGACGGCGCGCCATCGTCTCAGCTCCTGGCCAATGCAACCAGATAGTCGGCGGCGTCCGGTCCCGGAGCGTGGAAGACGCAATCGGATGGCGCGCCGAGCGCCAGGCAGTCGCCGGGCTCGAGCCTGTGAACGACGTCGCCCTCGATGAATTCAAGCTGCCCGGAGATCAGCCAGATTTGTTGTCTGATGAAGGCATAGGAGGCCGCCGGGAAGCTCACCTTGGCGCCCGCCGGCAGTTGGACCCGGATCAGTTCGAGCGGCATGTCCGAAACCGGCGAAAGGTGCCGCCGCACATAACCCGTAGACGGATCGCGCCAGACCGGCTGGTCACGTTCGCGAAGCAGGCCACCGCCTTGCAACTCCGCCCTTGCGATCAAAGTGGAAAGCGTCATGCCGAACGCGGCCGCAATGCGCACAAGAAGCGCCGCCGTCGGGCTCGTCATGCCGCGCTCGATCGTGCTCAGCATGGCTTTCGAGACATCGGACTCCTCCGCCAGTTCCGCGAGAGACCAGCTGCGAGCCACCCTTTCGGCGTGTATCCTTCTGCCGATAATCGATGAGATATCGTTCGCTATATTATCCATTCATCCACTATAGCGAAATCACGCGCTCCGGCAACGGCCGTTTCGTCCAGTTTTCGCAAACCGCTTAACGTCCGCTAAACCATCCGGCCTCACCCCACCTTAACGCCGTTCGCCTAGGCTCATTGTTTGGGAAAAGGGGATCGGCCTGTCCATGCTCGTCGAACGCGAAACCTCCATTGGTGAACCGACTTTGCTGGAGCGCCGCAGGGCGGAGCAGAACGACAAGCGGATTCTGGGCAATGTCGTGCAATGCGATGGCGCGCGAGCCACCATCAGCGCCTATGCCGACGATATCGAAGGCACGGTCACCGGCCTATGGAGCGTCGGCAAGATGATCTCGATCAATCTCGGCACATCACGAACCGTCGGCCTGGTTTACGAAATCGGCAAGTCGGATCGCGCCTGGAGCAGCGAGGGCCAGAATCCGATCGAGGTCAGCATCGAATTGATCGGAGAGGTGCGCGACGGTGCCGAACCCGGCGCCAAGCCGGTGTTCGACCGTGGCATCACGACCTATCCGCATATCGGCGCCATTGCCCATCGTATCCGCAGCCGCGACCTGCAGGCCGTCTACGATCTCGCCGGGCGTCATTCGATTACCATCGGCACGCTGTCGCAGGACGAGGCCATCGACGCCAATATTGCCATCGACGATACGCTGGCGCGCCATTTCGCCATTGTCGGCACGACCGGGGTCGGCAAATCGACCGCCGTCTCGCTGCTCTTGCGCAAGTCGATCGCCGCCCGGCCCGACCTGCGCGTGCTCATCCTGGATCCACACAACGAGTTCGCCGCGTCCTTGCCCGAATATTGCTTCAGGGTCGATTCGACGACGCTCGACCTGCCTTTCTGGATGTTCAAACTCGAGGAATTCGCCGAGGTGCTGTTTCGCGGCCGCGAGACGGTGCCGGAAGAGGTCGACGCCTTGCGCGATCTCATTCCCGCGGCCAAGAACCTCTATCGCAATCCGAACACCGGCAACTACCTGCGGCGCAGCACCGACGCGCTGACCGCCGACGCGCCGGTACCCTATCGCATTGCCGACCTCATCAAGCTGGTCGACGAACGCATGGGATTGCTAGAAAGCAAGAACGATCGTCCAACCCTCAGGTCACTGAAGACACGTGTCGAATCGGCGGCATCCGATCCGCGCTACCGTTTCATGTTCAACTCGCGCCTGATCGAGGACACCATTCACGAGACGATCGGCAACATTTTCCGCGTGCCGCATCACGGCCGCCCGGTGACCTGCTTCGAAATGGCCGGTATGCCGTCCGAGGTGGTCAATTCCGTATGCTCGGTGCTGGCGCGGCTGGCGTTCGACCTGGCGTTGTGGAGCGAAGGCCGCTTGCGGCTGCTCTTCCTGTGCGAGGAAGCGCATCGCTATATGCCGGCCGATCCGCGCCTCGGTTTCGCGCCGACCCGGCACGCGCTGTCGCGCATCGCCAAGGAAGGCCGCAAATATGGCTGTTATCTCGGCGTCGTCACCCAGCGCCCGGGCGAGCTTGATCCGACCATCCTGTCGCAGTGCTCGACGTTCTTCGCCATGCGGCTCGCCAATGAGCAGGACCAGGCGATCATCCGCTCGGCGATCGCCGATTCCTCGGCTTCGACGCTGGCGTTCCTGTCTTCCATGGGGCAGCGCGAGGCCATTGCCTTCGGAGAAGGCGTGGCGACGACGATGCGGATGAAATTCGAAAAACTCTCCGAGGATTTGATCCCCGGCACGGCCAAGCGCGAGGACGCCTTGCCCTCCGAAACCGGCAACGATGTCGACCTCGTTGCGATCGTCGAACGGCTGCGCAACGTGCCTAGACCACAACAGGCAATGCCGTTCGCGGAAGTCATTGATCCGGGCCGGCAGGCCGGCGATTCCGACTATCGCAAACCGCCGGCCGTACGTACCCAGCGGGACGAGGATTTCGACTTGCGCTACGGCCTCAAGCCGGCGACCTTCGGCCTGCGTCCCCAGAACGATTGAGCCGAGCGACGTTTAGGCAGACCTCATCGGTGCGTCGGCAACCATCAAAGCTGAACTTCGATGGCTGCCTTGTCTATAACGGACCATACCTGGCGAATTTTCCCTCTCTGAAACTCATAGAATACGTTCTCGGTAAACCAAATTCTCTTCCCGCTTACATCGAGCCCAAGGAACGTTCCCCTTGGGGTGCAGTTGAAGCTTAGCCGGCTCGCTATATAAGGCGGATCGGCAACCAATAGCCGAATGTCGAAGTAAAGGTCCGGAATTTCATCGAAGTCTCTCTCCAACATTTCGAGGTACCCGGATAATCCGAGCGGCCGACCGTTGTGGATCGCTTCATCATGAACAAACTGCCCCAGATTTGGCCAATCCTGCTTGTTCAGACATGCAATATAGCCTCGGTAAAGATCGGAGAGGTCGGATTTGATCACGGCAACACCTCTATCTCCCACAAGCCTTGCAAGGCGCCGTCTCAGCTTATTTGGCGACGTCGGTCTGCGAGCACCGGAAGCACAGAAAACGGCACTAGACGGCCAGCATCACGAATTTAATGACGGGATTCAGGCGCAGACGCGGTTACGGCCTTGCCTCTTTGCCTCATAGAGCTGGCGGTCGGCGCGGCGATAGAACTCCTCGGCGGTTTCCTTGCGGTCCCAGACGGCAAGCCCGACGCTGGTGGTGATTTTCAGTCGGACATTGCCTGTCAGCACCGACATGCTGGCGATCGCCTTGCGGATGCGCTCGGCGAATTTGGATAGCAGCTCGGCGTCCATATTGGGCGTGACCACCGCGAACTCCTCGCCGCCCAGGCGCGCCACCACGTCGTGATAGCGTGTCATGTCCTTGAGACAGTTGGCGACGGCCCGCAACACCTCGTCGCCGACATCGTGGCCGTGGCTGTCGTTGACCTGCTTGAAGTGGTCGAGATCGAGGATCATCAGCCCGACTGGTTTTTCGATGCGGCGAAACTCCTCGAGATATTCTTTCAGCGCATCGTCGAAATAGCGCCGATTCTGCATGCCGGTGAGGCTGTCGGTCAGCGCCGCATGCTCCAGCGTCTCCGAGCGCGCACTGAGTGAAACTGTCATCGCGCGCAGCTTGCCTTCTTCCGTCGCCTGCTTTCGGATCAGCGGATAGATGAAGAAAATGCCGAAGAACAGCGCAGTCGCCAGCAGCACGCCGATCGCAAACAGCAGCTTGTTGAGATAGACGATTTCATCGAGTTCCGAAGGCGTATTGCTAATGTCGGCCGCCAGGGTTTGCAGGAGTCCATAGGCGTAAAGCGTCACCAGGCCGGCGGCCAGGATCACAAAAATAAAGACGAAAAACGCTGATTCCGCCTTGTGGAAATGCATCTGCTCCCCGTTGAAAAGTTCCTATCGATCTTATGGCATGCGGGAGCTTACGGACAGTTAACCTGGACAACTTCAACGCGAAATGTCCCTTCGATGTCGACTTTTCAGGTTGCGCTCGAAGGAGGGGGTGAGATCACCCAGTTGATCCCCTCACCGGGACGCAACCTGTGCCATTCCGGACCCAATTGGTGCCTGAACCAGGTCGCCTGCCGCTTTGCATATTGCCGCGTCGCGATCTTCGCACGCTCGATAGCCTCGGGAAAACTGATGGCGCCGGCCAGCGCGGCCTGAAGCTCGCGAACACCGATCGCCTTCATCGCCGGCAGGTCGGGATCGAGGCCGAGCGCCGAAAGCTGCTTCACCTCGTCCAATGCCCCTTTGTCCAGCATGCGGTCGAAGCGGGCATCGATCCGCTCCACCAGCGCCGCCCGCTCCGGCTCGATGAAGAAAAAGCGCGCGCTGCTCCTGTCGATCAACGGCTGGCCACGCGCGGCCTGCCAGTCCAGGATGGAGCGGCCCGACGCGTCGAGCACCTCCAGCGCCCGCACGATGCGCTGGCCATCCGTCGGCCTCAGCATCATGCCGGCCGCAGAATCCTCGCGCAACAGGATGCGGTGCAATCTCACAGCGCCCTGTTCTTGCAGCTCGTAGCGCCAGCGCTCGCGGATCGACTGCGGAATGTCGGGCATCTCCGAAATACCTTCCGTGAGCGCCCGGAAATAAAGCCCGGTACCGCCGACGAAAATCACTTGCCGCGCCGAAAGCGTGCCGTCGTCGATCAGCTTCATGA
Organism: Mesorhizobium sp. M0563; assembly: GCF_040321065.1. Classification (NCBI taxonomy): domain Bacteria; kingdom Pseudomonadati; phylum Pseudomonadota; class Alphaproteobacteria; order Hyphomicrobiales; family Phyllobacteriaceae; genus Mesorhizobium; species Mesorhizobium sp. M0563. The sequence goes on along the minus strand of NZ_JAMYQV010000001.1, from coordinate 114,845 downwards.
CATCACGCAGCCAGGCGCCGGTGGAATAGGCGGTGGACGGATCGACGTGTCCATAAAGAAAGTGAGGGACGCGGGCGAGTTCGGCAGCACCCGGCCGCGCCGTCAGCACGTCGAGCACCGAATAGCCTTGCATGGAATCGGTGCTGACGATGACACCGCCATTGCGCTCGGCGAGGTCGAGTGCGAGCGCCGACTTGCCGCTGGCGGTCGGCCCGGCTATCAGGATCGCGTTCTTCACGCGGCCTTCGCCCGCCTGTCCGCTGGAATTTTCGATGCTGATCGCCACGCTTCTATCCCATCCCGCCGGCCGCGCATTGACGCCGACGCTAGCGAATATGGCGTCTGGGTCTGTCGGCGCAAGCGCTGTTCGCTGGCTGGCCGAAGGCATCGCCTGCGAGCTCGATTTGCCGGAGACCGCCGAAGCTTCCGAAATAACGGCCCGCCTGCATGCCGCGCTTGCTTCCGAACCCATCGACGTGGCCGTCCAACCGGCTGAGAACAGGCGCAAGAAGGTCCTGATCGCCGACATGGATTCGACGATGATCGAGCAGGAATGCATCGACGAGCTTGCCGACGAGATCGGCGTCAAGGATCGCGTCGCCGCCATCACGGCGCGATCGATGAACGGTGAGATCGCATTCGAGCCGGCCTTGCGCGAGCGCGTGGCGCTGCTTAAGGGTCTCGATGCCGCAATCATCGACCGCATCATCGACAATCGCCTGACGCTTGCCTCCGGCGGTCGCACGCTCGTCCAGACAATGGCGGCCAACGGCGCGTGGACGGCGCTGATTTCCGGTGGTTTCGACATCTTCACCACCCGCATCGCAGCATTGCTCGGTTTTCACGAAAATCGCGCCAATCGGCTGATCGAGCAGGATCGCCGCTTCACCGGCTTGGTCGCCGAGCCGATCCTCGGCCGCGCCGCCAAGGCCGAAGCCCTTATCGAGATTTCCGCCCGCCTCGGCCTGACGCCTGCCGATGCCATTGCCGTGGGTGACGGCGCCAACGATCTCGACATGATCCGTCTTGCCGGCATCGGCGTCGCCTTGCACGCCAAGCCGGCCGTGGCAGCCGAGGCAAAGATCCGCATCGACCACGGCGACCTCACCGCCTTGCTTTATCTGCAGGGTTATCGCCGGGAGGAATTTGTCGAGTGACGCCGATCCGCACCGAACGCCTGATCCTGCGCAACTGGGAAGATCGTGACCGCGAGCTCTTCCATCGCATCAATTCCGACGAGCGCGTCATGGAATTCTTTCCGTTTCGGCGCGACCGTGCCCAGTCGGATGCCAAGATGGAGGAGTTGCGCGCCGCTATCGATCGCAACGGCTTCGGCTTCGCGGCCGCTGAGATCACAGCCACAGGTGAATGCATCGGCTTCGTCGGCATAACCCGAACCGATCATTTGCCATTCTTGCCGCCCGGCACGATCGAGATCGGCTGGCGGCTGGCACCCGAATTCTGGGGCCGCGGCTATGTCACCGAAGCAGCCGATGCCTGGCTCACCTATGGCTTTGAAAGACTTGGCCTCGACGAAATCGTGTCCTTCGCAGTCAAGGATAACAGCCGGTCCACTGCCGTCATGGAGCGCCTGAACATGATCGCCGACCCGGCCTCCGATTTCGACCATCCCGGCGTTCCGGACAGCCACACCGCACTCAGGCGACATGTCTTCTACAGGCTGTCACGCACAGACTGGCAAGCAAGAAAAAGGGCGGCCCGCTAGCCGCCCTTTTTCTTTTCAAGATCAGAGTGTTACAGGCTCTTCCGGACTCAATCCATCCGGATTGTCACAAACCTCAGCTCGCCGGTCTTCGACGCCAGCATCAAAAGCGCGTTCTTGCGCCCTTGCTCCTTCAGCGCGCCGATCCGGTCCATGACGTCCTTGGGCGTGGCGACCGATTCCTGCGCGATCTCGGTGATCACCTCGCCCGGCTGGATGCCGCGTTCGGCAGCGGCTGAATCCTTGGTGACGTCGGTCACGACGACGCCGGAGACGTCGGCGGCGATGCCGAATTTCGTGCGCGTCTCGTCGTTGAGCTCGCCGATCGTCATGCCAAGCACGGCAGCCGTCGAAACGGCAGGCGCCTTGTCGGCATCGTCCTGGTCGGTGTTGCCGTTTTCACCGCCGCTGGCAAGCTTTTCGCCGTCCTCGAGTCGGCCGAGCGTCACCTTCACGGTCTGCTCGACCCCCTCGCGCACGATGATCACGTCGACCGCCTTGCCGACCGGGCTTTCCGCCACGACGCGCGGCAGGTCGCGCATTTCATGGATGTCCTTGCCGTCGAACTTGATGATGACGTCGCCGGCCTGGATGGTGCCGTTGTCGACCGGTCCGCCCTTGATGACGCCGGCGACCAGCGCGCCCTTGGCGGTCGCCATGCCCAGGCTTTCGGCAATGTCGTCGGTCACCGGCTGGATGCGCACACCGAGCCAGCCGCGCCGCGTCTCGCCGAACTGGCGAAGCTGGTCGACGACGCCCGAGGCGAGCTGCGACGGAATGGAGAAGCCGATGCCGATCGAGCCTCCCGACGGCGAGATGATTGCCGTGTTGATGCCGATGACCTCGCCGCTGCTGTTGAACAGCGGTCCGCCGGAATTGCCGCGGTTGATCGCGGCATCGGTCTGGATGAAGTCGTCATACGGGCCGGAATTGATGTCGCGATTGCGCGCCGAGACGATGCCGACCGTCACCGTGCCGCCGAGACCGAACGGATTGCCGATCGCCATCACCCAGTCGCCGACACGCATCGTATTGGAATCGCCGAACTTCACCGCTGTCAGCTTGTGCCCTTTCGGATCGACCTTCAGCACCGCGACGTCGGTCTTGGTGTCGGTGCCGACCAGCGTCGCCTTGAGCGTCACCCCGTCGGAGAAATTCACCTCGATGTCGTCGGCATCGGCAATGACGTGGTTGTTGGTCACCACGATGCCCTGCTCGGCGTCGACCACGAAGCCGGAGCCCAGCGACTGCACCTTTTGCCCGCCGCCGCCCTTGTCGCCGCCGCGGTTCTTGAAGAAATCGTCGAAGAAGTCCTGGAAGGGTGAGCCTTCTGGAAGCTGCGGCATCGGCACGGCGCCCGGACCCTCCGTGCCCTTCACCGTCTGCGAAGTCGAGATGTTGACCACCGCGCCGAGCAGGCCGGCGGCGAGATCGGCAACCGAGGGTGGCCCGTCGGCTGCCACTGTCGGCGTCACGAACGACGGAACGGCAACGGCGCCGACCAGAAGCGCAGCGGCCCCGGCGATGAACGTCCGCCTCGCTGCACGCAGAAGGGTGGTGGATGTCATCGAAAGGCCTCCGGGTGTTCTAAAAAAGCGCTTCGGCAAAAACGCCGCGTCGCGTCATGTTGGCAAGAAATAAGGCACGTTTGCGGCTACGGCTACCGCCAGAGGATAAATCCTCCATTACGCCGGCTTCCCCTGCACCGGCCCTACTGGCCGGTGCCTGGCTGTGCCGCTGGCGCGGCGGGAGCGGGCGGCGCTGGCGGTGGTGCCGCCGGTGCCGCGAGCGTTTCCTTGCTGTTCGGGTCGCGGAAAAAGCGGAAGAACTCGGAATTCGGCGACAGCACCATCGTCGTTCCGGTGCTGTTCAGCGCCGTGCCATAGGCATTCATCGATCGATAGAAATCGAAGAAGGCCGGATCGCGCTGATAGGCCCCGGCAAACGTCGCGCTGCGCTGGGCTTCACCTTCACCACGCAGGATTTCAGACTCTTTTTGCGCTTCGGCGACGATTTCCACCACTTCACGGTCGGCGCGGGCCCTGATCCGCTGCGCTGCCTCATTGCCTCGCGCCCTCAGCCGCTCGGCTTCGGCGAGACGTTCGGCCTTCATGCGGTCGAAGGTCTGCTGCGAGACCTCAGCCGTGAGATCGGTGCGGCGGATGCGGACATCCTCGATCTGCAGGCCAAGCGAGGTGGCGTCGGGCCTCAGTTGATCGCGTACCTCGCGCATCATCACGGCGCGCTCTTCCGAGAGTGCCGCCTCGAAGTCGCGCAGGCCGTAGACGCGGCGCAAGGCGGCGTCGAGACGCGTCCTCAGCCGGGCCTCGGCCAGTTCGATCTGGCCGGAGACCGCGGCGCGAAACACGCGCGGATCCGAGATACGATAGGCGATAAAGGCATCGACCTCATAGAACTTGCCGCCCGAAACCTGGACGCGGATGTTATCGAGGTCGAAGCGCAGGACCCTGTTTTCGATCAGCTGCACGGTGTCGGCATCGAAGAAGGAGAACGGCGCCTTGAAATAGATGCCTGGCTGGTTCTTGACGTCGACGATTTCGCCGAACCTGAGCACCAGCGCCTGCTGGCGCGCATTGACGACGAAGACAGACGAATAGAGCAGGAACAGGATGACCGCGGCGATGACCGCAATGACGGGAAGACGGTTGGCCATCACTGGTTTCCTCCGGCGGCCGGTGCCGGCGCCTTCTGCTGCAATGCGGGCAGCGGCAGGTAGGGAACGACCCCTTGCCCATTGCCTTGCTCGACGATGACCTTGCTCGAATCCTTCAGCACCCTCTCCATTGTTTCCAGGTAAAGCCGCTTGCGCGTCACCTCCGGCGCCTTTGCATATTCGTCATAGACCGAGATGAAGCGCTGCGCCTCGCCTTCGGCCTCCTGCACGACCCGGTTCTTGTAGGCGGCCGCGTCTTCGCGGATCTGCGCGGCAGCGCCGCGCGCCTGGCCGAGCTTCTGGTTGGAATACTGATTGGCCTGCTCGACGAACTTGTCCTCGTCCTGTTCGGCCCGCTGCACCTCGTCGAACGCGTCCGCCACCTCGCGCGGCGGCGCGGCATCCTCGATCGAAATGGCGTTGACGTTGAGGCCGGCCTTGTAGCCGTCCAGCGTCGTCTGGATGATCTCACGCACCGACGCCGCAATTCCTTGCCGGTCGTCGCGGAAAATGTCCTGCGCCGGGCGCCGGCCGACCGCTTCACGCATCGCGCTTTCGGCGACCTGCTGCAGCATGCCGCCGGGGTCGGACACGTCGAACAGATAGGCCTTCGGGTCGGAAACCTGATAGGCCACAGAGAATTGCACGTTGACGATGTTCTGATCGCCGGAAAGCATCAGACCATTGCCGCTGGTGCTGCCGCCACCGATGCTGACAAGCTGCTCGGCGATGTTGGCGGTCTCGACCGTTTCAATGGGCCACCAATGGAAATGCAGGCCAGGCTGCGAGAGTTCCGCCTTCGGCTTGCCGAACCTGAGCTCCACCGCAACTTCGTCGGGCTGCACGGTGTAGACCGCCTTGAACGCCCACAGCACCACCAGCGCCGCAGCAATCAGCCCGAACACCGCCGGGCTCGCGCCACCGCCGCCCGGCAGTGCGCGCCGCAACCTGTCCTGCCCACGCCGGATGATATCCTCGAGATCAGGAGGCGAGCCCTGCGGGCCGCTGGGTCCCTTGGGTCCCTGTCCCCAAGGTCCCTGATTGTTGCCGCCGCCCCACGGGCCGCCGCCGCCGCTCTTGTCGTTCCAGGGCATGAATGTCCTTTCGCTTGGAATTCCCTCAAGCGCCGGCTCACCGGCGCAAAATCCAATATTATTCTTCTATAGGGATGCAACGGCACGCTTTCAACGCGATCGGCTGCCGTCACAGTCCGCCTTTGGGTCCATTTAGACCTGTCGCGACGCTTTGTCGTCTTCAATTCACATCGCGGCGCCGCTCGTAAACCGAATAGCGTGTCGCATGGCTGTCCTTCTCACCGGCCTCAACCTCCTGTGAGTGGACTATCCGCCACAGTGCCGGGTCGATCGGCGGGAAATGAGCGTCGCCGTCGACCGCGGCCAGCACATGGGTGACGTGCAGCCGATCGGCCAGCGGCAGCGCCTGAGCATAGATCTCGCCGCCGCCGATGACGCAGATCTCGTCGGCGCCTGCCATGCAGCGCCCGCGCACCGTCGCCAGCGCGATTGCGTCCTCGATCGAGTGCGCGACTTCTACGCCCTCGGCGCGCCATGCCCTGTCCCGCGTCACCACGATGTTGAGCCTGCCCGGCAACGGCCGGCCGATGCCTTCATAGGTCTTGCGGCCCATGATGATAGGCTTGCCCATCGTATCGGCCTTGAACCGCTTGAGATCGGTGGAAAGCCGCCACGGCAACCCACCCTCGCGCCCGATCACGCCGTTCTCGGCGATGGCGACGTAGATCGCGAGGTCCATCAGCCGCCGTTCCCGCCATCGGATGGCTCCAGCAGCAATATGTCAATGTCGCGCTCGGGGTAGAAGTTCTGCGCCTTCATCTCGAACGTCGTCGGTCCGATCTTCCTGACGTTTTCGCCGCAAAACGAGACCAGGTTCTTCGGATCGCCCTTGTCGACGGTCAGCTTGAACGTGCCGATGTTTCCCGACGCCCAGTTGCCGCCCGTGGTCAGGATATAGGCGATGCGGTTCTCGAAATATTTGGGGTAGCCGTCGGGATCGTCCTTGGCTGCCTTGCGCACGGCGTTCTCGAACGTGTCATCCATGCAGTAGCGGGTCTTGTAGGCGGCATACTGGCCCTGGAACTGGCCGTCATAGAAGAGACTGACCGAGGAGGTGCCGCCGACGCTCGGCTTGTAGCGATGCGAGACATGCACCGCCTTGTTGGCCGGAAAGGTCGAGCGCCACCAATAGGTCGAGCGCAATTGCCAGAACGGCGTATAGAAGGTCTTCATGCCCGAACCGTCATCGGCAGTGTCTTCGATGATGATGCCGCGGTTGACCCAGTCGTCGGTGACCGCTTGCGGCAGCTTTGCCAGCGCTGCCTTGGCCGCATCGCCGAATGGATAGAAAGGCACGCCCTGCGCCTCCAGGTCGGCGCCGATGTCGATGGCGAGCGCGAACACCTTCTGCTCGAGCTGCGGCTTTGCCGGCACCCCGTCGATCGTCACTTCGAAGCCGAGGAAATTGTCGCTCTGCGCCTCGGGAATCGCCGGTATTTCTTCGGGGTCGCCTTCGATGTCGGGCATCGGAAAGGCGACGATCGCATCGACATCCTTGTCGGTGTTGTTGCGGAAGACGTAATCGACCGTCACCTTTTCCGGCGAGATGTAGAGATCCTCGCTTTCCATCGCCACCGCATCGCTGCGCGACAGGATCAGCCCACCGGTGCCGAGTTCGGCGACCGAATCATTGGCGAGTGCGGGCGTAGCCGAGAGCGCCAAGGCTGCGGTCAGGACGTAACGGAACATGGAAACTCCCCCGGCGAAAATGCCAACATGACTCTAGCCGTTCAATGTGGCGTTTCAAAGCCTTTCGGCAAACGCGCCGGCGCGTGCCGGCTTGTCGTGTCGGTCTAGACACGCCGGTCTCGATCGGGCAGGAGTTCGCTCATGCGCAAGCTTCTTGTCATCGGCATCGGCGCCGGCAATCCGGAGCACATGACGGTCCAGGCCATCAACGGCCTCAATCGGGCCGACGTGCTGTTCATCCCCGACAAGGGCGCGAAGAAGAACGATCTCGCCGAATTGCGCCGCCAGATCTGCGACCGCTTCGTCATCAATCCGAACTCGCGCCGCGTTGAATTCGATGTGCCGGTGCGCGCCGAGCCGGCGCCTTCCTACCGCTCGACCGTCGACGACTGGCACGAGGCGATCGCCGCGATCTATGAAGGCCTGATTCGCGGCGAACTCCCCGAAGATGGCTGCGGCGCCTTCCTGATCTGGGGCGATCCTTCGCTCTACGACAGCGCGCTGCGTATCCTGGAGCGCGTGCGCCTCAGAGGCAATGTCGCGTTCGAACTGGAGGTCATCCCTGGCATTACCGCCATCCAGGCACTCGCAGCCAGTCACAAAATGGCATTGAACCGCATCGGCGACGCCATTTTGATCACCACCGGCCGCCGGCTCGTCGAGGAAGGTCTGCCCGAAAACGCCGGCAGCACCATCGTCATGCTGGACGGCAAATGCGCCTTCAACACGCTGGCCGACAAGGACGTTAGTGTCCACTGGGGCGCCTATCTCGGCACACCCGACGAGATCGTCGTCTCGGGCCGGATTGGCGACGTCGGCGACGAGATCGTCAGCATCCGTGAGGCGGCACGCCGGAAAAAAGGCTGGATCATGGACACCTATCTGCTGCGCAAGCCGGGCGAGCCTGAGGAGTGACAGGGATTGAGCGCGGCATGAATTCCGCCGAGTTCACGCAGCATCGATCTCGGCCTGCAGCGCCTCCATATGCGCCGCCGCTGCTGAAGACGCAGCCCGCTCGATGGCGCGGAAGCGGCTGACCACCGCAAGCCCGACCGACGTCAATTGGGCGCCACCGCCTTTCTTGCCGCCCGTCTGTGCCGCAACCAGCGGCTTGCCGAACACGCGGTTCATGTCCTCGACCAGATCCCAAGCGTGCTTGTATGACATCTCCATGCCGCGCGCCGCGGCCGAAATCGAGCCGAAGGCAGCGATCTGTTCCAGAAGCTCGATCTTGCCCGGCCCGATGCGGCCATCTGGATCGAGATTTATCCGCAAGCTCAGCGACGGCATTTGCTCCTCCGCGGTCACACCATTCTACAAGTTCTCCAGCGATACCGCTATTCCAAAACGATATAGCGAATCATCGGCCGTTCACCCATCCGCCTCGGCGGGCAGGCCGGCGCCGGTATTCGCCCGGTCGAAGCTCACCGTCTTGACCACCGCGAAGACCTTTCGACCAAGCTGGAGCCCTAGCGTCTGCCGCGATTGTTCGGTGATGCGGGCAAGCACGGTTGCGCCATTGCAGTCGATGCCGATCTCGACCGTAGGCCCTTCGCCCGGCTTTATCGCCATGATCGTGCCCGGGAATATGTTGAGCGCGCTGAGGCCAACCGGCTGCTCGGTGGCGATCATCACGTCGCGGGCGCGGATGCGGACGCGCACCGGCGCACCGACCGGCGTTGCCAGAAGCGGCACACGGATCTCGCCCGCCGCCGAGCCAAGCACGGTCATGCCAAACGCCTCGTCGTGGCGCAGAACCGCGGTATCCAGCACGGCACCGCCCTCGCCGCGCTCTTCGGCCGGCAATAGATCCAGACGCTGCATGATCGCTCCGGTTGGACCGGAAGCAGCGACCTTGCCCTGCATCAGTACCACGACGTCGCTCGCCAACCGCGCCACTTCGGCGATCGAGTGGCTGACATAGACGATCGGGATTTTCGTCTCGTCGCGCAGCCGCTCGATATAAGGCAAGATCTCGGCCTTGCGCGCCTCGTCGAGCGACGCCAGCGGCTCGTCCATCAGCAGCAATTTCGGACTGGCAAGCAGCGCCCTGCCGATTGCCACGCGCTGCTTCTCGCCACCGGAGAGTTTTGCCGGCCGCCGGTCGAGCAAATGGCCGATCCCGAGCAGTTCGACCACGCCATTGATATCCGCGTAGCGCTCAGCAGCCGGCGTGAACCAGCGGCCATAGCGCAGATTGCTCGCCACGCTCATATGCGGAAACAGCCGCGCGTCCTGGAACACCATGCCGATCCGCCGCTTGTGCTTCGGCATGAACAAGCCGGCATCGCTATCGACCAGCACACGGCCGTCGGCCGCGATACGGCCTTTGTCGGGGCGGATCAGCCCGGCAATCAGGTTGATCAGCGTCGTCTTTCCGGAGCCGGAAGGCCCGAACAGCGCAGTCAGCCGCCCGGCGCTTTCGAAGCGGGCATTGACGGCGAAATCGCCAAGCCGGTGGCTGATGTCGACCTGAACCGTCATTCGATGTCCATCCGCCGGCCGACGCGTCGCGCCAGCACTTCCGAGGCGACCAGTGCCGCCATCGAGATGACGATCGAGATCAGCGTCAGCCTGAGCGCGCCGGCGTCGCCGCCGGGAACCTGCGTAAAAGTGTAGATCGCCGATGGCAGCGTCTGCGTCTCGTTCGGAATGTTGGAGACAAAGGTGATCGTCGCGCCGAATTCGCCCATCGCCTTGGCGAAGGAGAGGATCGCACCGGCGATCAGGCCGGGCAGGATCAGCGGCAGCGTGATCGTGCCGAACACCCATAATGGATTGGCGCCGAGCGTGCCGGCGGCCGCCTCGATTTTACGGTCGACCGCCTCGATCGACAGCCGGATCGCCCGCACCATCAGCGGAAAACCCATTACGCCGCAGGCGAGCGCGGCGCCCGTCCAGCGGAAGGAAAAAACGATGCCGAAATGCTCGGCCAGGAAAGCGCCGGCCGGACCGCGCTTGCCGAAACTCAAAAGCAGCAAATAGCCGGTCACCACCGGCGGCAGGATCAGCGGCAGATGCACCAGCCCGTTGAGCAGTGTCTTGCCCCAGAACTGGCCGCGGGCGAGCACAAGGGCGATTGCTACGCCCGGCGGCAGGCTGGCAATCATCGCTACGGTCGCCACCTTGATGGACAGCCGGACCGCATTCCATTCGTCGGGAGCGAGATCCAGCAGCCAGCTCATGGTCAGGGCCGTTCGTCAGTTGCTCGGCGCGAGGATTGTAAAACCTTGCGCCTTGAAGAGTTCGCCAGCCTTGGCGGATTGCAGGCATTTCAGGAATGCCGGAGTATCCTTGCCCTTCGAATCCGCAAGCTGGGCAACCGGATAGATGATCGGCGGATGTGTATTGTCCGGGAAAGTGCCGACCACCTTCACGCCAGGCTCGGCATGCGCGTCGGTGGCATAGACGATGCCGAGTGCTGCCTCGCCGGTCGACACCAGCTTTAGGGCGGCGCGCACATTCTCGGCCTGCGCCACGTTGCCTTCGACGGAAGACCAGACACCGAGCGATTCGAGCGCCGCCTTGCCGTATTTGCCTGCCGGCACCGCCTTGAAATCGCCCATGGCAAGTTTGCCGTCACCCACGAGCCCGGGAAGATCGAAACCCTTTTCAATCCTGGTTTCAACTTTGGAATCCTGCGGCGCAATCAGCACGATCTGGTTGCCGAGCAATTTCACTTCGGTGTCGGGGTTGGTCAGCTCCTTGTCGGAAAGATATTTCATCCAGTCGAGATCGGCCGAGATGAACACGTCCGCCGGCGCGCCGCTTTCAATCTGCTTGGCCAGCGCCGAGCTCGCCGCGTAGGAAATGGTTGCCGCCTCGCCGACACTGGCCTCGCAGGCCTTGTTGACGGCATCGAGCCCGTCCTTCAGGCTCGCCGCGGCAAACACGACCACCTTGTCATCGGCATGGGCCGCCGGCACCGCGGCCATCAGCATGGCAGCGAGACCCGCGATGGCAATCGTCGTCGAACCTTTGCGCGCCAGCATGAACTCTCCTCGTCTCGGATCGCCCGAAGCCGTCCATCGATATATCCATGTGAACATAACAAGGAAAGGCTCTTTACCAGGCGACGGCATTCTGAGCTGCGGTTTTCTCCGCCTGCGATAACCTCCTTAGATACAGCGGTATCGAGGTCGAAGAAAATATCGCACGGACTCTGTTGCGCGCACCACAGACGTCGGTCGATCAAGATGGATGCTGACAACGTCCGAGGGCGTAGCCGCAGTAGGCAATTTCGATATGCACAGTCAGGTAGGGTGCTAAACCGCGATCGGCGCCTTGATCGTCGCGTCGGCGAAATAGTTGTCGAGCCGGAAATCCTCGAAGCCGAAGGCAAAGAGATCCTTCACCTCGGGATTGATCCATAGCGTCGGCAACGCCTTGGGCGTACGCCGCAATTGTTCGCGCGCCTGCTCGAAATGGTTCGAGTAAAGATGCGCGTCGCCGAGCGTGTGGATGAAATCGCCGGGTTTCAATCCGGTCACCTGCGCCACCATCAGCGTCAGCAACGCATAGGAAGCGATGTTGAAGGGCACACCGAGAAAGATGTCGGCGGAGCGCTGATAGAGCTGGCAGGAAAGCTTGCCTTCCGAAACATAGAACTGGAACAGGCAGTGGCAGGGCGGCAACGCCATGGCCTCTACCTCGGCAGGGTTCCACGCCGAAACGATCAGCCGCCGCGAGTTAGGATTTTTGCGTATCTCCTTCAGAAGATTCGCAATCTGGTCGATGGCGCCGCCATGGCCGTCCGGCCACGAACGCCATTGCTTGCCATAGACCGGGCCGAGATCGCCATTCTCGTCGGCCCACTCATCCCAGATCGAGACGCCGTGATCGTTGAGATATTTGATGTTGGTGTCGCCGGCCAGGAACCACAAAAGCTCATGGATGATCGACTTGAGGTGCAGCTTCTTGGTGGTGGTGACCGGAAAGCCGCGGGCCAGGTCGAAGCGCATCTGGTAGCCGAATATCGAGCGTGTTCCGGTGCCGGTACGGTCGCCGCGATCTGCGCCGTTTTCCAGCACATGCTTCAGAAGGTCGAGATACTGGCGCATCGGCTCCGGTCCGATTCGGGTTGTCAGCCATCATAGCCGAATGACCGTCGGCCGAACACAGCAAAGCGAGACAATTCCAGCAGAAGCCTCGCCAGCATCAGCGGCGAGTTTGTTCAGAGCGAGCCGAGCATGCCCAGATCCTTGGCGACAAGATAATAGAACGTCACCCGGCTCTTGCTGTTGTCGGCCGCCATCGCCTTGCAGGTCTTTTCGATAGCCGCATCCGCCTTGGCGCCGTCGGTGACACCGAGCTTGCCAGCGACCCAGCTGTTCCTGACCCGCTTCAGTTCCTCCGGGTCGGTGCAGGACACCAGCGAGGAATCGCGGTTCCTGAGCGCGATGCCCAGATGCTTGACGATCTTGGCGACCGGGTCGGCATCCGCCCCCGCATCATATTTTTTTACGTCTGCGAGATAATCGGCCATCGAATTTCCCCTCGTCGGCGCCACGGGATCCGGTCGATGAGGATTGTGGCGCGCTGCCGCAACTGTGCGCTGGGTCTCCTCACCGCCACAAAGCTTCGGTTGAGACCGGCTGCAAGTCAACCCCTTGATGATCCACTTTGACACGGACGAAAGTGGCATTCCGGCCTTTCATTTTCCACCGCCAGTCCCTATATTCGCCTCGTCGGCTCGACCGACTATGGTGATAAACAGGCGATGAAATAAGCCGTTCGGACCCGGGGGCGGTACCCGGCGCCTCCACCAAAAACCGCTGCTCAAGAGCGGCTTTTGCTGGGGGCGAAATAGGATCGACGAAGGTGTAAAGATCGTACTTTTGCCCGGCATTGTACCACCGTTATCGGGCTAAACTTATAGTTGCCAACGACAACTATGCGGAAGCACGTCTCGCCGCGTAAGCGGTGCGATAGCTTCAATTCAAGCCCTAGTGGTTCGCACTTCTAGGCGGGGTTCGGAGGTACCTGGCAACAGAAACCTCCATTTCTTCCTTTTTTGATATGTGCAGCTGCAGGCCTCGCCGGCTGGGCTTTTTATGCGCCCTGATACGCTCAAGACGCCGCGGCGTTTATACCAGCCCCTGGCTGACCGCGTCGATCGCACCGGCGAATGTTTCACCAGTAGCCTCATCGGGCAACAGCATCTCATTGTGCCCTCTGCCCGTCCGGATCATCGGAAAACAATTGGCGAGCTTGGCAACACGACAGTCGAGGGGCACCGGCCGGTCCACGTCGATCATTTCCTGTATCGCATCGTCAAGGTCGGCTGGTTTGTCACAGCGCAGGCCGACCGCTCCGAACGCCTCGGCCAATTTGACAAAATCGGGCAAGGCCTCGGAATAGGAATGCGCGAGGCGGTTGCCATGAAGGATTTGCTGCCACTGGCGAACCATGCCCATATATCCGTTGTTCAGGATGAATATCTTGATCGGCGCGTCGTACTGGACTGCCGTCGACAGCTCTTTCATGGTCATCTGAACCGACGCGTCGCCGGCGATATCGATGACGAGGCTGTCCGGATGAGCGATCTGCACGCCGAGCGCCGCCGGCAGGCCGTAACCCATCGTCCCCAGGCCGCCCGAACTCATCCAGCGGTTCGGCTTTTCGAAGCCGTAGAATTGGGCCGCCCACATCTGATGCTGGCCGACTTCAGTGGTGATGTATGTGTCGCGATCCTTCGTCAGCTCGTAAAGGCGCTGCACCGCATATTGCGGCATGATCACGTCGTTGTTCATCTCATAGGAGAACGAATTGCGTGCGCGCCAGGCGGCGATCTTTCTCCACCAGTCCTGAAGGCGACTTCCATCCGGTTTCTGAGATAATGCGCGCCATAGACGAACCATGTCACCCAGAACATTGCCGACATCGCCTTGTATGCCGATATCGGCGTGGACGTTCTTGTTGATCGAGGACGGATCTATATCGATATGTATCTTCCTGGAGTTGGGCGAAAAAGCATCCACACGCGAGGTCACGCGGTCATCGAAGCGGGCGCCGATACAGATCATGACGTCGCAATCGTGCATCGCCATGTTCGCCTCATAGGAACCATGCAGACCGACCATCTTGAGCCAGTTCTTGCCGGAGGCGGGGTAAGCTCCAAGGCCCATAAGCGTCGAGGTGACCGGAAAGTCGGTCAGTTGAACCAGCTCCCGGAGCAATGTCGATGCTTCCGGGCCGGAATTGACGATGCCGCCGCCGGCATAAATAACGGGACGGCTGGCATTGGCCATCAGCGCTATCGCCTGGCCGATCTTGTTGATGTCGCCCTGCAGCTTCGGTTGATAATTTTTCAGCGCAGCAACGTCCGAAGGCGGCGTGTACATGCCGGACGCAAACAGAACGTCCTTTGGCATGTCGACGAGAACCGGCCCCGGTCGCCCTGACTGGGCGATGTGGAACGCCCTATGGATCGCTGACGCCAGGTCATTGACGTCTTTGACCAAAGAGTTGTGCTTGGTGCAGGATCGCGTGATGCCAATCGTGTCACATTCCTGAAAGGCATCGGAGCCGATCAATGTTGTCGGCACTTGTCCGGACAGACAGACAATCGGCACTGAATCCATCAGCGCGTCCTGCAGGGGCGTCACGGCATTCGTCGTGCCTGGGCCTGACGTGACCAGCATCACGCCGACCTTGCCCGTGGACCGGGCGTAACCCTCGGCGGCATGGCCGGCGCCCTGTTCATGGCGCACGAGGATATGCTTGATGTCGTCCTGCTGGAATATCTCGTCATAGATCGGCAAAATAGCCGCGCCGGGATAGCCGAAAATATGCTCCACACCATTGTCTTTGAGTGCGCGGAGAATGATCTCCGCTCCTGTCATGCGGTTGCTCGTATCCTGAATGGAATTATCGCTTGTCATGGTTCTGTCCCGTAGCGTGATGAGGATGGGTTGACGGGGCATCGCCGAAATCGGGCGTAAGAAGAATTTCGGGCATAAAAAAAGGCCCCGTCGGGAGCCTGTTTGTCGCGCACGGGTGGCTGTCGCCGGATGGTTACACCATCCTGCCCGTGCGCTTTCCTACCACTGCAAGAACCATTGCGATCTTCATGATGATCGCTGCTACACAGAAAATCGCGCATCGTCAACGTCTCAGGCTGAGGCGTCTCAGGCTGAGGCGAAAACCCAAGGGCTTTCCATCATCGGAACCTCCGATGGCAGCATTCGTATCTTCCCGTTTCCCTTCTCCCCTGCCTTTGTCGAACAAGGCTTCAGTTTCTCGCCGCGTGTCGGTCACGCCCCGCGAGCTACCTGATGGAGATAAGATGAACCAGGAAACCACGCCAAAACCCGAACGCATCCTGATCGTTGGCGGCAGTTCCGGCATGGGGCTGTCGCTTGCCGAACAGCAGCTTGCTGCCGGCGCCGAGGTTACGATCGTCGGCCGCTCCGAGGACCGGTTGTCGGCCGCACGGCAGCACTTGCCTCACCCGGAAAGGCTGAGGACGATCGCAGCCGACGTCACAAGCGAGGACGAGGTCCAGCGCCTGTTCGAGGACGTCGGTACGCTCGACCACATCGTCTCGACCGCCGCCGACATCATCGGCGTCTATGTGTTGCTTCCCGAGATGGACGTCTCGATAGCGCGGAAAGTGATGGATTCCAAAATCGTCGGGCCGCTTCTTCTCGCCAAACACGGCGCGCCTCGTCTGACGCCCAGGGGGTCGATCACGCTGACCTCGGGCATCGCCGCCTATCGTCCGGCGGCGAAAGGCTCGGTGGTGGCAGCCGTTAATGGGGCCCTTGGCTCACTCGCCTACGCGCTTGCCGTCGAACTGGCGCCGATCCGCGTCAATGTCGTCTCGCCGGGCTGGGTCGACACGCCGATTTGGGATGCCGTCGTCGGCAGCGGAAAGACGGCTGCGCTGGACGCCATGGCAAAGCGTCTGCTCGTCGGCCGGATCGGCCGGGCAGCCGACGTTGCCCAAGCTATCACGTCCCTGATGCATAACGGCTTCATCACCGGAACCGTGCTTCATGTCGATGGTGGCCAGCGATTGGTCTAGTGATGGCCAGACCTCGCGAACCATTGCGAGGAACAGTTGCAAGACCGGCGCTTGAATGCGCCGGTGGCGCCATACCATGGTGACCGGCGTCACCGGGCTGCTTCCGACCCAAGGCAGCACGACGATATTGGCGTCAGCCGCAGAACCCACGAGACGCGGGACCAGCGCGCATCCAAGACCGGCTGCAACAAGGCCCCGTATCGCGCCCATGCTGGCGAACTCGCCGACCAGTTTTGGACGGTCAGGCAACGTTGCGGCAAACGTTTCGTCGAACATCCGCCTGTAGACGCAACCGGGCTGGGTGACGAGGAAGGCCTCGTCAGCCAGATCGTCGGGCGTTATGGCAGAATATCCGGCCAACCGGTGATTTGCCGGCATTATGATGACGAGCTCTTCTTCTGCCACCTGCTCGCTTCGCAGCTCCGGCGCCGCCACCGGGGCGGCCCCGAAATGCAAAGACACGTCCAGCGCCCCGCTGGCCACGCCGGCACGCAACCGGCCGCTATCGTCCGCCTGGAGGTTCAGTTCCACGTCTGGATAGCGCCGGTGGAATTCGCTCAGCAAGGCTGGCAAGCGCGTAACGCAAAGCGTCTCCAGGCCGCCGACAGTCAGGCGACCGGCAACCGTGCCGCTCGCGTCGGCGACAGCGGAACGGGCTTCGTCCGCGAGGTCGAGGAGATCGTTTGCGTAGTCCAGCAGGCGCTGTCCCGCCGCCGTCAGCTTCAAGGCACGCCGTGACCTGTCGAACAGCGACGTGCCCAGATCGGCTTCCAGCGCCTGGATCTGTTCCGTCACGCTCGATTGGGCAAGATGAACCCGCTCGGAGGCGCGTGTGATGTTCAAGGTGGTGGCGACCGCCACGAATGTCTTGAGATGTCGAAGCTGCATGTCCTGAACCCGTCATATAGGCATAGGCTGCTTTGAACCGGGATCGCAAACGTGAAAGGCCGGGAACATCGCCCGGCCTTTTTTGTCTCGCTAGGAGAAGCTTACTCCGCCGGCGCTTCCGCAGCTTCGCGGCTGCGGCCGAGCGTTACCTTGGCCAGCGTGAAGGAGATCGCCGCGCAGAGCGTGATGCCCGCCACCATTGGCAGCGGCGTGCCGTCAAAGAACACGCCGGCGACACCCATGGCGACCGCGCCGATGGCGAAGTGCAGCGTGCCCATCAGCGCCGACGCCGTGCCGGCGATCTCACCATGCTCTTCCATGGCCAGCACCGACGTGGTCGGGATAACCAGGCCGAGGAAACCGTAGCCGACGAACAGCAGGGCCGCCATCACGTCGAGCCGGTCGACACCCGAGGCCATCACCGCGAACAACACCACCATCGTCGTCGCATAGCCGGTCACCGCGACGCGTACCACGCGCTGCAGCCCGAACCGCTCCGACAGCAACCCGGTCAGCTGCGACATGCCGATGAAGGCAACCGCATTGATCGAGAAGAACACGCTGTAGACCGAAGGCGACAGCCCGTAATGGTCGATCAGGATGAAGGACGAGCTCGACAGATAGACGAAGAAGCTCGCAATGCCGAAGCCGGCGATGGCCGTCAGGCCAAGGAAGTTGCGGTCGCCCATCAGGAAGCGGTAGCCGGAAAGTGCCGTCCCGAAGGACGACCCGGCGCGCTCCTCGACCGGCCGCGTCTCCTTGAGCGAGGTCGCCAGCAGGATGGTGGCGAGCACGGCCGCGCCCGTCACCGTCCAGAACACGGCGCGCCAGCCGAAATTCTCGATGATCTGGCTACCGGTCAGTGGCGCCAGGATCGGCGACACCGAAAACACCAGCATTAACAGCGACATCAACTTGGCGGCCTCGGTGCCGGTATGCAGATCGCGCACGATCGCGCGCGGCACGGCCATGCCGGCGCTGGCGCCGAGCCCTTGCAGGAAGCGGAAGGCGATCAGCCATTCGATCGAGGGAGCCAGCGCCGAGCCGACGCCGCCGACCATGAACAGCGCCAGGCCGCCGTAGAGCGGCAGCTTGCGGCCGACCATGTCGGAGATCGGTCCGACGACGATCTGGCCGAAGCCCATGGAAAGAAAGAAGATCAGCAGGCTCATCTGCACCGCGGCGGTGCCGGCATGCAGATCCTCGCCGATCGACGGCAAGGCCGGAAGATACATATCGATGGCAAACGGGCCGATGGCGGACAATAGGCCGAGCACGACCGCAATGCGGAGGAATTTGGCGTTCATGATAGCAGGCTCTTTCGAATTCTGGTTGCCGCCGCGGGCCGGCGTGTAACCCTAGGACGTTCCATCCCGTGGAGTTCCGACTCTTCTGCGGAACGAAACCCCCTCGTGTTAGTCCACAAATTTAGACAGGCTTGTCTAATTCGTCAACCACCTCTATATAGTTTTGCATGAAGGCCAACGTTTCTCCTGACATTTTCCCGCCGCGGGGCCATGAGGCCAAGCGGATGTCAATTGTCGACGCCGCCGCCTCGGTCTTCTGCCGCGAAAGCTTCGCCGGTGCCAATATCGACATGATTGCCGCCGAAGCCGGCGTCTCCCGCCAGACCATCTACAATCATCATGGCGACAAGGAAAAACTCTTCGTTGCTATCGTTCGCGAACTCACCGAACGTTGCAATGCCGGCATCTTTGCCACGATCTCCACTTTTCCCGATCGGCCGAAGGATCTCGAGGCCGACCTCATCGCCTTTGCCGTCCGGATGAACCACAACTGCATCTGCAACCGCGACGGAAAATTCCTGCGCAAGCTGATCCAGAGCGAGGGCGAGCGCTACCCCGAGCTCTTCGCCGAATGGCGCGAAGAAGGACCGGGCAGGACATGGCCGGCGATCGCCGCCCGTTTCGCCCGCCTCGCTCATGCCGGCTTCCTTGATATCGACGATCCCGATGTCGCAGCGCGCCAGTTCATGGCGCTTGCCAATGCCGAGTTGCAGACGACGTTCATGCTCGGCGGTACACCGACCGAGGACGAGGTGGTGCAATCGGCGACAAATGGCGTGCGCACCTTCCTGCGCGCCTTCGGCAAGCGGCAGCCTGTGGCCCGAGCAAGCAAACAGGGCGTACTCGCCAGCGCTTGACGATCAAAGCCGTTTGGCGATCAAATCGTCGCCAACAGGCTTCGCTTCCGCACCCCGGCGATCTATATCCGGTTTACGCCGCGCTCAAGCTTGATTACAGCTATCAGGACGATTCAACGGAAGCCGACAGCCACATGGCCGACGACCACATCCGCTACGACATTCTGGCCCAGGAGGCGTTGCGCGGCGTCATGCGCAAGGTCCTGGCCGAGGTCGCGCGCACCGGTCTCCCAGGCAACCATCACTTCTTCATCACATTTCTCACCGGCGCGCCGGGCGTGCGCGTATCTTCGCGGCTGCGCGAACGCTATCCCGAACAGATGACCATCGTTATTCAGTTCCAATATTGGGACCTGAAGGTGAGCGACACCGGCTTCGAGGTCGGGCTGTCGTTTTCCGACGTGCCGGAGAAACTGGAAATCCCGTTCTCGGCCGTACGCGGCTTTTACGATCCGTCCGTCAACTTCGAGCTCGAATTCGACGTCAAGACGGATACCCCGGCTGAACAGGAGACAAAGGCCAAGCCTGCTCCCGAGCCGCTGGCCATCGTCGCCGAGAAAAAGCCTGAGACGAAGAAGAAAACCGCTGAGGCGGAAAAGAAGCCTGCCGCGGCCGACGCCGGCGCCAAGGGGGCCGACGTGGTGTCGCTCGACGCCTTCCGCAAGAAGTGACCCAACGGGCGGCGTGACATGGCCGAGATCGTCAATCTCCGTCAGGCACGCAAGCAGAAGGCGCGAGCCGAGAAGGAGCGCCTGGCCGAACAGAACCGGGCGCTGCATGGCCGTTCCAAAACCAGCCGGGATCGCGACCGCCTGATCGCCGACAAGGCCGACAAATTCGTCGCCAGTCATCGCCGGGAAAAATCGGGCGATTCGGACAAATCCGATGCTTGAAGTGTGAGGGCGGTCGCGTGAGCCCGGTCGAAAAGCGCTCGGTCACCATTCGCGGCCACCGCACCAGCTATTCGCTCGAAAAGCCTTTTTACGACGACCTGGTCGCCATCGCGGCCGCGCGAAAATTGACGCTCGCCGCGCTTGTCGCCGAAATCGACGAGAGCCGCCCGCGCGATGCGAACCTCTCCTCGGCGCTCAGGCTCTATGTGCTGGACTGGGCCAAGCGCCGCAAGTTGTAGCCTTCAGGCAACGCTATCTTGTTTCCTGCGCCGGATACGGAAGCCCAGCAAAGCCGAGCGGTCGCGTTCTTCGGCCTGCTTCTTCGATCTGACACGCATCAGGTCCTTCCAGCCGACATAGCCCACCAGCCGCGCATTTTCTCGCGTGACGACGGGCAAATGGGACACGTTCGCCATCAGCAGCTTGTCGGAGAGGCCCTCGAGATACTCATCCGGATGGTCAACCGTCTGTGCGAAGCCGGGCTCGTCGCGAGGGACCACGACGAGGAGGACCACCGCCGCGTGCTGCTGCGGCTGACCGACCGCGCCGACGACAGTCTCGCCGATCTGTCAGCCGCTCATCTCGACGAACTCGGGCGGATCGAGCCGATGCTGAAGCGCTTGCTTGCTGGATGCGGCGCATAAAGGATGCGCCGTCACCCGCCACTCAGTGATTTTAGCAGATCGTCGATCGACGAGGGGTCGAACTTGAGCTTTGGCGGCGGCGGCACTGGCGGTGGCACGTTATTTGCGGCCGGTGGCGCCCGTTCCGCTTTCTGCGCCTGCTCCGCCGCGGCCTTGCGTTCGGCGTCGAGCTTTGCCTTCTCTTCCGAGGCTATCCGCAACGCCTCTTCCGCCCTCTGGCGTTGCTGTTCTTCGGCCTGCGCTGCTTCCTCGGCAGCCTGTTGCGCCGCCTTGGCTTTGGCTTCGGCATCCGCTTTGGCCTTTGCAGCCGCCTCGGCTTTCGCCCTGGCCTCGGCTTCGGCCTTCGCCGCTGCATCCGCTTTCGCCTTGGCTACAGCCTGCGCCCTGGCCTCCGCTTCGGCTTGGGCCTGCGCCTCAGCTTCGGCCTTTGCCTTGGCGTCCGCTTCAGCCTTCGCCTTGGCTTCAGCCTGCGCCCTCGCCTCCGCTTCGGCTTGGGCCTGCGCCTCAGCTTCGGCCTTTGCCTTGGCGTCGGCCTCGGCCTTCAGCCGCGCTGCTTCCTGTTGCCTGCGCAGTTCCTCCGCCGCTCTTTGACGCTCCGTTTGCAGGGCAGCGTAGTAGCGCACCTCACGCCGCAGCCTTTGTTTCTCGAGCAGTGCGGCTTGCATGGCTTCGACCCGCTGCTGCTCCTTTTCCAGCGCACGCTGGGTCAGGAACTGTGTCAGCGGCTCGCTGTCGAACTGCCGTTTGGTGGCGCCGAACGGCCCGTCGACGCTGAAATTCAAAATCGGTTCGGAGCCGACCAGCGCCTCGTCGCCGGGCCGGTAGGCGATCTCGCCCTTAGCATCGACGGTGCTGGTATTCAGATCGGCGGTGATGTCGGCGGACAGCGTCGCGCCCGGGCTTTCGAATTTGACCGGCGGCGCCCTCAGCGTGCCGCCGGCGATGGTGAAGGCAATATCGGTGTCCTGCGCCGGAAAACTGCCCGCCGCGGCGATCTGCGGCACAAAGCCGGCAGTCTTCGACGCGTCGATATCGCGCCCTATCGCGTCGGCCTTGGCAATGAATGCGCCAAAGGCATCGGGATTGAAGCCGGCAATGGTCATGCCCTTCAGCGTCGCCGTGCCGGAACCGGAGAGCGCCGCCACCATCGCGTCGACCGATTTGCCGCTGGTCGACAGCGCCGTCGTGAACTCGCCGTTTCCGCTGATGCCGGCCTCCGGCAGCACGGCTGCCAGATC
This sequence comes from Mesorhizobium sp. M0563, assembly GCF_040321065.1. NCBI lineage: Bacteria > Pseudomonadati > Pseudomonadota > Alphaproteobacteria > Hyphomicrobiales > Phyllobacteriaceae > Mesorhizobium > Mesorhizobium sp. M0563. Next base: position 92,810 of record NZ_JAMYQV010000001.1, on the reverse strand, counting down.
GCCGCCGGCGAGCTTCATCTGGCCGGAGAAAAGCCCGGTGCCGTCATTGTTCTTGAGCTCGAACAGACCACTCAGCACACCGCCGAGGAACTTTGCCTTGAGATCGGAAACGCGGATACCCTCCTGGTCGAGCTGCAGCGACAGCGCGGCGTCATAGGCGGTGGCAAGCGGGCCGGTGGCGAGCGACGCCGCCGTCAGATCGAGATCGGCGGTAAATGGCAGACTGGATTTCTGGCTGAACGGTGCCGTCGGCCAGGCCCCATCATTGACAAGGAAGGCCTGGTCGCCGAACAGCATCATCGCCATCGGATCGAGGTCCAGCTCGTCCAGCGACAGCGCGCCGGCAAGATGCGGCAGCCCCTCTTTGACGTCGATATTTACGTCACCGGAAACCGCCGCTTCATTGGCTGCGCCACTGAGGCCGCTCAGCACCAAGAGACCATTGCCGTAGTCGGCATCGGCCGCAAGCGACGTCGACATGCCGGTCCCCATGCCAGGCAGGCCGACGCCGGTCGTCATCAGCCATGGCTCGATATCGGCCGTTTCAAGGCTGACCTTGCCCTTTGCGGCGGCGCCCTGAGGCGTGTCGGCAACTGTCCCGTCGAAACTAGCTTTGAAGTCGTTGCCGGCGAGGCTGAAGCGTGTCGCCAGGCCGCCGCCAAGCGTGCCTTTGGCCGAGACGTCGGTGGTCGCCTCGCCGAGCATGCCGAGTGGCAGTGCCGGCAACCCGTAAAGCGCCAGAAGTGCGGTGGCGTCGGCGTTCCTTGCATTGAAGGTCAACGTCACCGGCGCTTCGAGAGGCCGGTCGAGCGCCCCTTTGCCGGACAACGACGCCGAAAAGGCCGAGCCACCGGCCCTGCCCTGTGCGCTCATTGCCAGTCCAGTCGTACCGTCGCCATTGTCTGCGGCACTCGTGACGGCGTCGATACGCGCATCCTGGAACAGCTCCGGATAGGCAGCGGCGCGCGCCGCCAGCCCCTTCAGCACCGCATTGTCCGGATAATGCCGGACGGCGACGTCGATCAGCGGCTTGAGGTCGACGGCGACCACCGAGGCGTCGAGCTTGCCGGTCGGGCTCGCCGGGAAGTCCTTGATCCGGCCGGTGGCGCTGATAGAGGCGCCGGCAAGTCCGCCGACCGACAGGCGGTCGATCTCAAGCAGCCCGTCGCGCAATCTAAGCGCGGTGTCGACGCTATCGGCGGTCAACCCACCTGCGCTGACCGGCCCGGCCTTGATCTGGAAATCGAGGTCGCGGTCGGAAAAGCGGTTGGCTCCCTTGTCGCTGACGAAGATCGAGGCGAAGGCGGCGAGTCCATCGACGTCGAGTTCGCCACCTTCCAGTTGCATCAGCACCGATGGCCTTGTGTCTTCGGGCTGGGTGGAATCGATGCGGCCGGAGAACTTCGCCTTGCCGAGGATGAGTTCGAGATCGCTGAAGGCCTGGTGCTTTTCACTCAAATCTACTTTTGCCTTGAAGCCGGCGGCCGGCAAGCGGCGGATCGCCTCGTCGACGTCCTTCGACAGCCAGGCGGCAAAGCCGGAGGGCTGCGCCACAGCCAGAAGCAGCGATCCGGTGAATCCAAAATGATCCTCGACGCTGACCATGCCATTGGCTTCCAGCTTGGCGCGGCCGGGCAGCGTGGCGGCCAGCGATTTCACCGCCCAGCCGCCCTCGGCCGGTTCGGCGGATAGATGCACGTCGCGAACCGTCGTGTCGCCTGCCACCACCGCCGGCAGTCTCACCTCGACCGTGCCCGGTATGGTCGGCTTCGGCAGATCGAGCAGCGCCTGCTCCAGCGCCGCCACCCGCTCGGACAGCGTCAATCCGGCACCGGCCGCCGCCCCCACGGCCTCGTCGAACTGCACCTGTGCGCCATTGGCCTCGATCGAGAAATGCGGCTTCAGCCCAAGGTCGACCGCAGCCTTGCCGTCGGCGGTGTAAGGATTGCCGAGCGGTCCGGTCTCGAAGCGGAACTCGTCGACGCCGAGCTCCTGGTGGTCGAGCGAAAACTTGCCGTTCAGCCTGAACCCCGGATCCGGCTTGCCGGCGCTGACTTTCACTGCCTCGCCGTCGGTGCCGCGCAACTGCGCTACAGTCTGGTCTGCGCCCGATATCTTGAACTGGCCCGAATAGACCGCGGCGCCCTCGACGAGGCCCACATTGCCGTCGGTCTCGATGACCAGCGGATAGTCATCCGGATCGGCTTTGAGCCTGAGCCGCATTTGCCCGTCCGCTTCAGCCTTGCCGGTGGAAGCGGCGATCGTGGTCCGCAACCCGTCCAGCAACAGGGAGCCGTCCATCCGCCAGGGGCCGCCCAGCGACTTGGCCGAGATCGTCGAGTTGATCTCGGAAATAAGATGGCTGCGCCCGCCTGCGGCGTGGCTGAGCGCGATCTGTCCTTCCGTCACCGTCAGCTTCTCGATGGAGATCTGGCCAGGATCGAAGGGCGAGGACGGTCGTATCGTCCAGTCGACCGTGCCGTCGGCGGCGATGTCGATCATCGCCTTCGGCCGCACCAGACGCATGTCGAAGATCAGCACCTCGCCGCGCAGGAATGGCGCGAGTTCTGCATCCATCGAAAAGGTTTCGACGGTCATCGCCGGCTGGCCGTTGGGGCCGCCGGCAACGGCGACGTTGGAAAAGGTCACCGAGGGGAATGGCAGCAGCCTTGCCGTTGCATCGCCTCGCACGGTCACCTTGCGGCCTAGGACGGCGCTCGCCTCGCGCTCGAAATCGGCACGGTAACCCGTCCAATCGACAAAGTAAGGCACCACCAGCGCCGCACACAGCACCAGCACGAGAAGCCCACCGAAGATCACGAACAGGCGTGCGAGCATGAACTCCGAAGCGGTTGATTGAAAATCAGCCGCACTCTACCCGCATCAGCGTGTCGATAAAGAGGCAATTCCGCCAGACAGGTTTCCAGAGCAAAAGAAGGCGGCCAAGAAAACTCAGCGCGCGTCGCGCTTTGCCTGCGCCACCTTTGCCGCCTGCCGCTGCCGGCCGAGTTCCATCGGCCGGATCAGATTCTCGGGCCGCCGGCTCACGATCGCGCGCATGCCTTTGTGCGCGGTGCGCGTGTTGAACTCGGGACCGTCTGCCGCAGCGCCCTGCTTCATGGACAGCGCCTTGCGTGCATTCTCGACCAGCGAAACACGCGCTGCCAACTGGCGGCGGCGTTCGGCCTCGCCATTGAGCCGCCGCATGGTCATCGCCAGAACCGCCAGCTTCAACTGCGAACCTTCATCGGCCTTCGAGGCGCCGGCGCCCTTTGGCGCACCCTTGCCGCGCATTTCGCGGCGGCGGCGATGCGCCTCGGTCTGGGCCTTGTCGCGCCGCTCCCTTAGGAGCTTGACCAGGCTGGCGAGTTCGGCGTCGGCAAGATGCTGCACTGCTGGATGGTGCGACTTCTCGACGAGAGCATGTTCGTCGGCGCTCAGCGCCCGAGCCTCTTCCTTGCGTGAAATCGCCATGACACCATTCCTCCGTCTGTGACGCCTGCCTGCCTCTCAGGTCCTTGGAGTCTCGATCCAAATGGTGGTGCGGTCAAGCCAGGGACCATCTGGATCTTCTTCCACTATTCGGCCGGCAATATCTTGCCCGGGTTCATGATATTCAGCGGGTCGAGCGCCTGCTTGATCGTGCGCATGATGTCGACGCCATGACCGAGCTCATGCCGCAGGAAGCCGATCTTGCCCTGCCCTATGCCATGCTCACCAGTGCAGGTGCCGTCCATGGCGATGGCGCGCATATTGAGCCGCGCCACGAATTTTTCCGCCAATGCGATCTCCTTCGGGTCGTCCACGTCCATCAGCACCAATACATGGAAATTGCCGTCGCCGGCATGGCCGACGATCGGTGCGATCAGGCCCATCTCGGCGATATCCGCCTCGGTCTCGGTGACACATTCGGCAAAGCGCGAGATCGGCACGCAGACATCGGTCGACAGGCCCTTGGCGCCCGGCCGCAGCGTCAGCGATGACCAGTAGGCATCGTGCCTGGCTTTCCACAATTTTGTCCGCTCTTCGGCGATGCTGGTCCACAGGAACGGGCCGCCGCCATTTTCCTCGGCGATCATGCCGAAAGTCTCGGCCTGTTCGGCGACGCTGGCATCGCTGCCGTGGAACTCGACGAACAGGCAGGGGCTCTCCGGATAGTCGAGCTTCGAATAGGTCTTCATCGCTCGCATCTGCAGCGCATTGACCAATTCGATGCGCGCCACCGGAATGCCCATCTGGATGGTCGCGATCACCGCGTTGCAGGCCGCCTCGACGCTGGGAAACGGGCAGACGCCGCCCGAAATCGCCTGCGGAATGCCCTGCAGCTTCAAGGTCAGCTGGGTGATGATGCTAAGCGTACCTTCCGAGCCGATCAGCAGCCGCGTCAGATCATAGCCGGCCGAGCTTTTCTTGGCGCGCTTTCCGGTCGTAACCGCTTCGCCGTCGGCCATCACCGCCGTCAGTGACAGGACGTTGTCGCGCATCGTGCCGTAGCGCACGGCGTTGGTGCCCGACGCCCGTGTCGCCGCCATGCCGCCGAGCGAAGCGTTGGCGCCCGGGTCGATCGGAAAGAACAGGCCGGTGTCGCGCAGATGCCGGTTGAGGTCCTCGCGCGTCACGCCGGGCTCGACGATGCAATCGAGGTCCTGCGGATTGACCGCGATGATGCGGTTCATGCGTGACGTATCGAGCGAGATGCCGCCGCCCGGCGCATTGGTGTGACCTTCGAGCGAAGAGCCGACGCCAAAGGCGATCACCGGCACGCGATGTGCCGCGCACGCACGCACGATCTCCTGGACCTCCTCCGTCGTCTCGGCAAAGGCGACACCATCCGGCGCTTGCGTCGGGATATAGGTCGTGGTGTGCGCGTGCTGGGCGCGGATCGCCTGGCCGGTCTGGAATCGCTCGCCGAGCCGCTGCTTGAGGATGCCGAGCACGGCGGCAATGCCTTCCTCGTTGCGTTCGACCGGGTTGAGGTCGCTTAGAGCCATCGATTCCTCCGCGAATGGACCAGCGTCCACCCTTGTTCTGCATCTAGGGATGCGTAGTCTCACCGACCACGCTCTGTCCAGTCCACGCTCATCCCGGCATGACGAGAAGGAAGTTTCCGATGCCCATCCCCGCCCCTTTCGTCTCTCGCGCCATGGACATCGAGAAGGCCTGGATCGACTACAACGGCCATCTCAACATGGCCTATTACAACGTGCTGTTCGACCGTTGCTCCGACGAAGCCTTCGAGATGATGGGAATGGGGATGGACTATGTAAGGGAACGGCGGCTGACCATCTACACCGCGGAAGTCCATGTCTGCTACGTCCAGGAGCTGCATCTCGACCACAAGGTCACGGTCTCGTTCCAACTCCTCGACCATGACGACAAGCGGCTGAGGGCCTATCAGGAAATCCGCCATGTCGACGGCTGGCTTGCCGCCACGTCTGAAACGCTGTCGCTGCATGTCGACATGGCTGGCCCGAAGGTGGCGCCCTTCCCCGCCGACGTCCTTGCCAATGTCGAAGCGATGCGCGCCGCCCATGCCGCCCTGCCGATGCCGGAGCGCGCCGGCCGCTCGATCGGTATTCGTCGTAAGCCGGCTTGAACCGCAACCCAACCGCCGTTAACCTTACCGAGGTTTTAACGTGAACAAGCCGAATTGAGACGTTGAACGACTCAGCGCGGCGTTGGAAAACCATCCGCATCGAATTGCGATACGGGCGGCGGAGCAGCAGCGGTTCGGGGAACGTGCATGAAAACCGACATCAAGGTCGAGGCGGACAGGCTGGCGGCTGACCCACGCATCACCGACTATGATTTCTGGCGCTCGCTGAAGAACCTCAACAACGAGATCTTCCACATTGCCAACAACAACGAGCCTATTCCCTTCGCCATGATCCGCTGGCGCGCCATCCTTAAGCAGGCGCGGATGAAACGTGGCCACGCCTGAAACTGTTATGATAACACCGAGCTTGCGGCACAAGAAGACAGCGTTGCTTACGACAACGAATGGTCGCCAGGCAGCAAGCCACCGAATTCCGGCATCTATCGTTGCAAGAATTGCGGTGAAGAAATTGCGGCGAACAAAGAAAACGGCCAAACAAGGCGATGGATTGGAAGCTGTTTCAGCAGCCAACTACAAACAGACAATCCCTGATCCTCTAAGATTTTAGTCTTCAGGCCCGGTAAATCCACTGTTCTGGCACGCGCACCGAAATCTCCTCGCCGGCCGTGATCGTGCCGGGCTTCTCGACCCAGGCGACGAGGCCGCGCAAACGCTTCGCCGCTTTCGCGAACAGCAGCGCGCCGGCCTCGTGATCGGCCATCCCGGCATTTTCGGCGACCGATCGCCCGGCGATGCGGCAAGGCCCGTTCTGCGCGTCGATCTTGACAGTCGCGCCGCCTTTGAAGAACAGCAGCGCGCCGGACGGCAGCATCGAGAGGTGCGGCAGGCCTTCGATCAGGAGATTGGCGCCGATCCATTCCGGCTTGATCTCGGCGATGCCCATCCGTTCGGCAACGATTGCCAGTTCGTCCGCCGCGACGATCGACAATTGCCGTTCGTTGCGCATTTCGGTGCCGCGCGGATACCAGGGTTCCCGTCCGCCGGAGCGCCGCGTCGTGCCGGCGTGGAAATCGCCTTCAATGCCGTCGAAGCCAAGCTGCAACTTATCCACCGCCCGTGTCTCGAAATGATCGAATGGTGCGAGATAGAGCGAGGCCACCCTGGCGGTGAGCTTTCGCGCCGGGACGATCTCGACCGGAGTTTCGGCTTCGGGAAAAAGATCCAGCATGGGTTCGTTCCTCGCGTGATACGCGCAATTAGCCGCGGTCAGCTCATCGGGTCCAGTCGAAAGCGCTGATGCTCCGATCAAGCGGACTGATGCGACTCTGCTCGGCGCGTTCCGATGCTGGTTCCGTTCGCGCCGAAATGGTCAAAGCATGCGCAATAGCGCGCCGCCGATCGAGTAGCCGGCGCCGAAGGCGCAGAGCAGGCCGTAGTCGCCGGCCTTCATGTCGGCATGGTTCTCCGACAGGGCGATGATGGCACCGGCGGCGGCAGTATTACCGAGGCGCTCCAGCACCATCGGCGCGCGGTCATGGTCGACGTCATGGCCGAACGACAATTTCAGGATCATGGCATTCATCCGCGCATTCGCCTGATGCAGCCAGAAGCGCCGGATCGCTTGCGGTGTCAGCCCGTGTTCGGCCAGGAATTCGACGATGAACTTGTGGCCGGCGACGGTGACTTCCTTGAACACCTTGTTGCCGATCTGCTTGATCAGATTGCCTTCCAGATCGATCATGTACGGATCGTCCTGGGTGGCGCGGGTATAGTAACCGAGATTGGTGCGAATGCTGTTCGACATCTGCGTCCAGGCACGCGTGTCGAGCACCTCGAAACGCCCCGACCGCTTCTCGCCCTGGGCGAGCCCTTCGACGATCATCGACACGGACGCGTCGCCGAAGATGAAATGCGTCTGCCGGTCGCGAAAATTGAGGTGGCCCGTGATGATCTCCGGCGTCGTCACCAGTACGCGTTTATGCGCCCCTGCCCGCACCAGATTGACCGCAATGTGCAATGCGACCGCCGCCGAAGAGCAGCCAAGCCCCATGTCGAAGCCGGCGCCTCTCGTGCCCAGCGCCTGCTGCATTTCGATGGCGATAGCCGGATAGGGCCGCTGATGGTGCGAGGCCGAGCAGATCACCAGGTCGATATCCCCAGGCTTCAGCCCGGCATGATCGAGCGCCTTGCTGGCCGAGGCGATGCCGAACTCGGCCTCCAGCGACAGCGCATCGTCGGGCCGCGCCGGGAAGCGCGGCGCCATGCGGGTCGGGTCGAGGATGCCTTCCCGTTCGATGACATGGCGGGTCTGGACGCCCGAGGCGTGGACGATGAAGGCACTGTCCGATTTCTGCAGCAGCGGCTCGCCCGAGACCTCGCGCCGGACGTTCTCCATGTCCACCCAAGTGTTGAAGCTGGCGACGAGCTCCTCATTGGTGATCGACGCTTCGGGGATTTCAACGCCGATGCCGCTGATGATGACGCGATGCATTTCCAGTTCGTCCCGTGCGCAGGCGTTGCGGCTTCATGTCGACGCCGCAAAAGCTCGGCGCAACCTCTTTTTGCACCTAGCCAGTTTATGCCGGCTTAAATCAAGTCCCTGGAACGGGTCTTTACCAGGCGCAGAGCTTGGTATTGGTCTGCGGGTTGTTCCAGCAGGCACCGTCATCATTGCTGCGCACGAATTGTCCGGGCAGCGGCACGTTGCGCTGGCCGAGATTGACATAGCCGTAGGCAAAACCCGGGTCGTCGATCTCCAGGACGTAAGTCGGATAGCCCGGCGCCGAGATGCGAAAGCTGCCGGCATCATCCAGCGCCCGATAGCTGCAGGAGAAATACCCGTCATCGCTGGTGAAGCAGCGCGCTCGCTTGGCCTGCGCCGATATCGAAAGGCAAGCACAGCGGCCGCACAAATGCTGCCGCCGAAAATGAGCGTTTTCAGTGTCATCATCCACCCCCCATGGCCCATGAGGGCCGCCATCCCTGCCCCAGCGAGATGCGCATGACGGCGAAAGCCGGTCAAGCATCCGCTGCTGGCTGTTTTTGGGTGTAGCTAAGAGTTTCTAAGCAGAACGCCGCGCCACGATGAAGACACGGGGAAAGCGCAGCAACACCTTGCCGCTTGCCGTTTTCGGATAGGCTTCGGCGATCCTGGCCGTGTAGCGCTTCAGGAAAAGCTGCCGCTCGCCTTCGTCGAGCGGATCGAGGAACGGCTTCAGCCCCGTCGACTTCACCCATTCGACGATCGCCTCGGCATCGGCCAGCGGATGGTTGTAGATCGTGTGCCAGATATCGAGCCGATCCGAGAATGGCGACAAAAGGTCGTAATAGAACGCGACAGGCGGCAGCGGCGCGCGGGCCGCACGCTCGAACTTTTCAGTGAACGGCATCTCGGCCGCGGTCTCCCGCATCAGCCGGTGCGAAGGCTCGCCCATATTGTCCGGCATCTGCACGGCAAGCGCGCCGCCGGGCGCCAAAAATCCTATCAGCCGCTGGAAGACAGCCGGATGCTCCGGTAGCCACTGAAACACTGCATTGGCGAAGATCACGTCGACCGGTTCGGCCGGCTGCCACGTCGCCGCGTCCGCCAAGGCAAAGGTGACGCCGGGCAGGCGCGCCTTCGCCTTCTCGATCATGTCGGGCGAGGTATCGAAGCCGCTGATCTGTGCCTGCGGCCAGCGCTCGACCAGCAATTCGGTCGAATTGCCCGGCCCACAGCCAATGTCCACCACCCGGCGCGGTTCCGGCACTGGCACCTGCGCTAGGAGGTCGCGCGCCGGCCGCGTGCGCTCATCCTCGAATTTCAGGTAGAGTGCGGCGGACCAGTCGGGTTTTGCCTTTACCGCTATGCTGTTATTCATCGATAGATCTCGCGACGGTTGCCTATCTCCCGATCAGCACGACGAGCCGGCTGTCCTGAAACTGGGCAATGATTCTGTAGTCGCCGACGCGAAACCGCCAAGCTTCCTTGGTCCCAGTCAGCCGTTTGGCGAGTGCTCTTGGATTGGGGTGCGCAGAAACTCTTTGATACAGGAATTCTAGGACACGGCGCTGGTCCTTCGGTGAAAGCCCTTCAATGTCTTTTTCGGCTCGCCGCGTAAACTCGACCTACCAACTCATTCAGCGGCAGGTTTCTTGTGCCGCTCCTCGACTTCGCGAAGTTCAAGCTTCCGGATCACCTCTTCCAACGGAATGCGTACGCCGTCGTCATCCCTCAGGCGTTCCTCCGCAATCCTGGCATCCTGCCAATCCTCAATGGTTTCGAGGATCGCTTCAACTGCGACCTGATCGATCGTACGGCCGCTGGCCTTGGCAATATCGGCCAGCAGCTTCTCGGCTTTTTGCGGTAATTTGACCGTGATCATGGGCAACTCCATCCGATCAATTTAGGCCAAACGACGATCGCCCGCAACGGATCGAGACTCTACCTCGTCAGCCGCTTATACGTCATCCTGTGCGGATTGACCGCATCGGGCCCAAGCCGGCGGATCTTGTCCTGCTCGTAATCCTCGAAATTGCCTTCGAACCATTCGACATGGCTGTCACCTTCGAAGGCGAGGATGTGCGTCGCCAGGCGATCGAGGAACATGCGATCGTGCGAGATGATGACGGCGCAGCCGGCGAAGCTCTCGAGCGCGTCTTCAAGTGCCGCAAGTGTTTCGGTATCGAGATCGTTGGTCGGTTCGTCGAGCAGCAGCACATTGCCGCCGGTCTTCAGCATCTTGGCCAGATGCACGCGGTTGCGCTGGCCGCCGGACAGGTTGCCGACCTTCTGCTGCTGATCGCCGCCGCGGAAATTGAACGACGCGCAATAGGCGCGGGTGTTGGCTTCGAACTTGCCGAGCTTGACCACTTCGGCGCCACCCGAGATCTCTTCCCAGACCGTCTTGGTCGGGTCGAGTGCGTCGCGGCTCTGGTCGACATAACCGAGCTTGACCGTCTCGCCGACGCGGATGGTGCCGGCATCGGGCTTTTCCTGGCCGGTGATCATGCGGAAAAGCGTCGTCTTGCCGGCGCCGTTCGGGCCGATGACGCCGACGATGCCGCCGGGCGGCAGCTTGAATTCGAGATCGTCAATCAAAAGCGTGTCGCCAAAGCCCTTCGACAGGTCCTCGACCTCGATCACCACATTGCCGAGCCGCTCGCCATGCGGAATGACGATCTGCGTATCGCTCGGACGCCGCTTGTCGGCCGCATCCAGCAGATCCTGGAACGCCTGGATACGGGCCTTCGACTTGGTCTGCCGGGCTTTCGGGCTGGACTGGATCCACTCGCGCTCGCGGCCGATCGCCCGCTGGCGCGCATCGTCCTCGCGGCCTTCCTGCTTGAGCCGCTTGGCCTTGGCTTCGAGATATTTGGTGTAGTTGCCTTCGTACGGGATACCGCGACCGCGATCGAGCTCGAGGATCCAGCCGGTGACATTGTCGAGGAAGTAGCGGTCGTGGGTGATGATCATCACCGCGCCCGGATAGGCGCGCAGATGCTTTTCCAGCCACGCCGTCGTCTCGGCGTCGAGATGGTTGGTCGGCTCGTCGAGCAGCAGAAGGTCGGGCTGGCGCAGCAAGAGCTGGCAGAGCGCGACGCGACGGCGTTCGCCGCCCGACAGCTTGGTGACATCGGCCTCCTTGGGCGGGCAGCCGAGTGCCTCCATCGCCATCTCGACCTGCTGCTCGAGATCCCACAGATTGAGCCGGTCCATCTCGTCTTGCAGCTTGGCCGACTCGTCCGCCGTCTCGTCGGAATAGTTCATCATCAATTCGTTGTAGCGCTCGATGATCGCGGTCTTGGCGGCAACGCCTTCCATGACGTTTTCGAACACATTCTTGTTCGGATCGAGCGCCGGCTCCTGCGCCAGGTAACCGACGGTCGCGCCTTCGGCCAGCCAGGCCTCGCCGCTCCACTCCTTGTCGATGCCGGCCATGATCTTGAGAATCGTCGACTTGCCGGCGCCGTTGGGGCCGAGGATGCCGATCTTGGCGTCCGGGTAGAAGGACAGATGGATGTTCTCGAGCACCTTCTTGGTGCCGTAGGCCTTGTTGAGGCCGGCCATGTGATAGATGAACTGGCGTGCCACGCGCGCTTTCCCTGAAAAGTCGACTGATGTCGGATTGAATGGAAGTTGGGGGCTATGTAAGCGATGCGGCCCCGAACGGCAAACAGTTTTGGTCCCAGGCGGAATTGGTCGCACCGCGAACGCTTAGCCGCTTCATTTCGTGCCGGCGCCCGGGCGAAAGCTCCGGTTAACCATTCCGCGTCAAAACAGTGTTTGGATGGGAAATCGCTGGCAGCCGCGATTTCGGGGAGAGAGATCGGGCCGTGCTGAACAGTTTCCTGCTTTTTGCCGAAGCGGTTCTCTATTTCGGCATCATGGTCACGCTTTTCCGGTTCAGAGGCCGCATCGGCCTCGGCGTCTTTGTCTGCGCCCTTGGCGTTATGCATTTCCTGGAAACCTACCTCGCCAGCGTCTTCTACGTCGCGCTGCCGTTCGGCATGGTGTCGCCGGGTTCGGCTGTGCTGTTTTCCGGCAAGCTGGTCATGCTGCTCCTGCTCTACATCAAGGAGGACGCGGCAACCGTCCGCCAGCCCATCTACGGCCTGCTGCTCGGCAATGCCCTGATGATCGGGCTCGTGCTGATCCTGCGCCTGCACGACATCGCACCGCTGCCCGACGGCAAGCTTCCGGACATCGGCTTCATCGACGAGATGGGCTGGCTGATGGTGTGGGGCACGACGCTGCTGTTCGTCGACGCCATCCTGATCATCCTGCTCTATGAAAAGCTCGGCAAATATCTGCGCAAAGCGCTTTTCACGCGCATCCTGGTCTCCGTCGCGTGCGTGCTCACCTTCGACCAGGCAGGCTTTTTCACGGCGCTGCATTTCGTCACCGGGGCGCCGGTCGCGGTGTTCTTCGGCGGCTGGTTCGCCAAGGTGGCAGCGGCCTTGGTCTACAGCACCATGCTGGTCGCCTACATCAGATGGTTCGAGGCGCGGCAGGTGCCGGCGCCGCGCGGGCTTTCCGACATTTTCGACACGCTGACCTATCGCGAGCGCTATGAGGCGCTGATCGAGCACGTCGGTCGCGACGGCCTCACCGGCCTACTGCACAGGGGTCGCTTCGACAGCGATGGCGAGGCCTCCGTGGCAACCAGCCTACGGACCGCCAAGCCGCTCAGCCTGCTGATCATCGATGTCGACCACTTCAAATCGATCAATGACCGCTTCGGCCACGCCGAGGGCGACAAGGTGCTGAAAGCCCTGGCGATTTTGCTTGGCGAACTTGTCGGGACCGAAGATCAATTGTTCAGGATCGGCGGTGAGGAATTCGCCATCCTCTGCTGGCGTCCACAGCCGCTCGCCAGACTGCTGGGCGAAACCGTCAGGCAAGCGGTCAAGACGTCTGCGAGCACCAGCCGGTTCGACATCACCGTCAGCGCCGGCATCTCGACGGTCAGCGAGACGACCCGTTGCCTTGCCGATCTCTTTGCGCTGGCCGACCAGCGTCTCTACAAGGCCAAATCGACCGGACGCGATCGTGTTGTCGGCGAACCGGGTGGCAACGAAGCAGACGGGCGCAACACATGGACCAGGCCGGAGCGCAGCGCCGGCGCGTAACGCTCACTCTGGTCTCGGATTGGCGCAATCAGGATTGTTTGCGCCGCTGCCATGCGCCGATCGCAACCGAAACCGCCATCAGCGCGATCGCCAGCCATTTCATTGCCGCGATGACCGGGCCGGCATCGATGTCGTAGGCGATGAACAGAAGAATGCCCGGCACCAGCAGGCCGCAAAGCACGAGCGTGATCCGGTTGATCTGCCACGACACTTTTGCCGCAAGCATCTGGTCGCCGGGCACGGCGACAAGCGCGGCCCGCATTGCCTTCGGCGCCACCAGCGCGGTCGAGAGACGCAGCGAAATCGGCAAGCCGATGCCGATGATCAGCAAGGCGCATGCCGCCAGGAGCAGCGAAAACTTGAGCGCACTGGTTTCGGCCGATACCGGGAACAGCAGCGTCGCCAGCGGCAGGAAGACACAGAAGATCCCGAGCGCGGCGATGGCGATGAAGATCGCCGCGTTGACCAGCGTGAACAATTGGTAGGTGCCGCCGCCGATGGGTTTGGCCAGCGTGGTCATGCGCGCCCACTCCACTTCGGTGTAGGAAAAGCCCGGCCATTCCATATGGCCGTCTCGGATCGCCGTCATGCCCCTGGCCCAGAACGCCAGCCGCGCCAGCGCCCCGTTCGTCATGCCACTCATCGCCACCCCCTACGAATGTGTGCCTTCAAGACCATACCACCCCCGGCGCAAGGCGACAGTCGCGTTCGGCCTGTTTACTGGAACCCGACGGCGTCGACGGTACCCTTCGGACAACCCACCTTGGCTGTCGGTGCCGAGGCAAGCAGCAGCGCACCGAGCGAAGAGTTCGAAGCGATCGGGCCGGCCAGGCCGAGCGTCAGCTCGTCGATCAGCCGCCTGCCGCTCGAAGGATCGACCACGCAGGATACGCGGACCCGCTCGCCCGCGCCTTTGCCGAAGGCGCTGTCGAAGGTGCTGCGGATCTGATCGGACGTCAGCTGCTTGCCGACGTTCCTGGTGAAGAGATCGCGCACCGGCGACGCGTTCACCGCTTGCATCAGGTTCAAAGCGTCGGAGAAATACTCCTGCTTACTCTTGCCGTAGCAGGTGCCGTGCTTGATCCATTCATGCCTTTCGAGGGCGGATGCGGTGCCCGGCATCACCTGGTCGAGTTCCGATCGCGTATTCGGGTCCAGCGTGACCGGCGGCAAATCCCGCCAATGTGCCGGATCGTCGTTCGCCTTGTCGCTTGCCGCGACCTGGCAATAGAAATTTCCATTCGGTTGCGGCCACAACCCATGCAAGGTGAAGTGGGTCGCATCGAAACCGGCGGCGGTCTGCGCCCGGCATTCGGTCTTGCTGGATTTGGTCTCACAGAAAGCCGGCTGCCAGCTCAGCGCGAAGACATATTCCGGCTTTCCGGACGCCGATGGCTTGTTCGGCTCGGCAGGCGCCGGTGCAGCCGGTATCGTCGACGCGCTGCCGCCCGAAACGTGACCGCAGCTGATCTTAACCCAGCGGCGCTCCGGATCGGCGCCCGGAACGCGGATGAGATAGTGCGTGGGCGCGTCCTTGTTGCCGGCCAGCAGATCGTAACTCTGGCCAGCCGCGGTCGAGACGTTGCGGGGATTGTTGCCGCTCTTGATCGCCTGCGTTGCCGGACAGGCGGCATCGGCGACGAAAGAGCCGGTCATCTTCACATCGGCCCGCGCCGCGCTTGCGCCAGCAAACGCAAGAAACACCGCCCCCCATATCGCCCAAATCCGCATTCCGGCACTCCTCGTATTCACGCCGCAAGCTAGAACTTGCGACATGTCAGAATTACGATTTCTTTCGTCGGCCGTAAAAACAATCGCCAGCGCATTGAGACGGTTCCCGTGTGGTCGATCAGGATCCGCCCGCCTCCACGCGTTCTGTCAAGGTGCGCAGCAGATCAAGCGAGGCTTTTAGCGCGTCGGCGTCCATACCCTCCGAAACGCGGTTCGCCCAAACATGCTGGCGTGTGCCGATATTCTTGACCGCTGCCCGGCCGGCATCGGTTATCGACAACAGCTTGGCGCGGCGATGCGCTGGGTTGTCGGCATAGGCGGCAAGCCCCTCCGCAGCCAGTATGTCGGCCAGCCGCTGTACGCTCTGACGGGCGAGACCCATGTCGCGGGCGACGTCGGCCACGGATTTCGGCTCCTTCAAAACCGCACCCAAAACCTGCCAGCGCGCTGCCGTCAGCCCGGTTGGAGCGGCCAGCCGGTCGGCCGCATCCAGAAAACTGCCGTTCATCCTGAACACGGCAAGCACGAGTTCCGTGAACACATTTGCCGCTTCGGTCCTGGTCGTCATTTCTGGCCGGCCTCGATGGTCGCGACGAAATTATTGACGGCTTCGGCTACGACCTCGGGCTTGTCAAGCATCACCCAATGGCCGCTGCCCGCCACGATCTGGCGCGGAATGTCCGTGCGCAGCCGGGAGAGCGCGGCTGGAGTGTCACTGGCCTCGGTAGCCAATACGAACATAGGCCCGCGATACGCATTTAGTGCCGGCTCCGGGTTCCATTCGGCCAGTGCCTTGCCGACACCTGCCCTCGCCGCCGGATCGACCACTGCCACATCGGCCAGAACACGCTGGCGAACAGCCGCGTTAGGGCCGGCAATCGACGTGTAATAGGCGTTCAGGACATCGCGGCCTTGCGGACCGGCCAGATCGCGGACAAAGCCGTCGCGAATCGCCTGCGGCAGCGCACGAGGATTGGTCGCCGGGTCGACGAGCAAGACACCTGCGACCCGGTCGGCATGGCTGGCGGCATAAGCGAGCGCCACACCACCGCCGCCGCTGTGCGCGACAATGAGAAACCGCTTCAGGCCAAACGCGTCGGCCACGGCACCGACATCCATTGCACGGCCGTCATAGCCATAGTCACCGTCCGGCGCCGGCGCGGAGGCGCCATGGCCGCGAAAATCGAAGGCTACCGCCTCGCGGCCTTCGACGGAGAGCTGCATCACCCGGTCCCAGTGGGAAGCGCGGCTGCAATCTCCATGCAGGAACAGGATCGGCAGGCCATTGCCGGCGTTGATCCTATAAGTGGCAAGCTGGCCTTGCGGGCCTGGAACGGTGGACGTCATCATGGGTCATCTCCCTGGTTTCCTGACTGAACGCAGCAATCCCTGGCAACAGGGTGGCCGTCGTGAAGGCGAAGCCCGCCAGCAAGATTGCACGCCGCGAAATGGCCCCGGTGGTTTTCATAGTTATACCCCCAATCTGCTACTGACCAATTGACAGTAAGCTGTCATGTAATCATATTGACAGCATACTGTCAACTAGCGTCGAATGGGTACCCTACGTCTCTTGACGTCGATCGCTGCGTCGCCCAACAGTCGCCGACGGGAGCGAGACATGCCATTTGACAAGCAGAGGATGCTGGCATCGCCGACCGGCGCCGAGCTCAACCTTTATGTGAAACACGCCACAGGCCAGCCGCGCGCCATTGTCCAGATCAATCACGGGTTGGCCGAGCACGCGGCGCGCTATGCCCGCTTCGCCGATTTCCTCGGCGCGCGCGGCTACCAGGTCTACGCGCACGACCACCGTGGCCACGGCGTCACCAAGGCGCCCGACGCGCCACCTGGCAGGTTCGCCGATGCGGATGGAAGTGCCAAGGTCATCGCCGATGTCGCTGCCGTCCATGATCTGATCGCCAGGGAACAGCCCGGCCTGCCGGTCATCGCCTTCGGTCACTCCTTGGGCGCGTCGGTCGCGCTGAACTTTGTCCTCCGCAACTCGGCGCGCATCCATGCCGCCGCGATCTGGAACGGCAATTTCTCTGCCGGACTGCTCGGCCAAATCGCGCTGGGCATGCTTGCCTGGGAAAAGTTCCGGCTTGGCTCAGACGTGCCGTCGCGCATGCTGCCCCGGCTGACGTTCCGGGCTTGGGGCAAGGCAGTGCCCGATCGCCGGACGCCCTTCGACTGGCTGTCGCGCGATGCCGCCGAAGTCGAGAAATACATCGCCGACCCGCTCTGCGGCTGGGACGCATCGGTGTCGATGTGGCAGGACATCGTCAAGATGACGCTGCATTGCGGCCGCGACCGCAATTTTTCCGGCGTGCGGCGCGACCTGTTCGTCAATCTGGTCGGAGGCGAGCAGGATCCGGCCTCGGACGGCGGCAAGGCGGTCAGCCATCTTGCCGTCCGGATGCACATGATGGGTTTTTCGAATCTCGTTTCAAAGGTTTACGCCGAAACCCGCCACGAAAGCCTGAACGAGATCAACCGAGACATCATAATGGAGGATTTTGCCGCCTGGGCCGACCGCGTGCTGAGGGTGCCGTAACGGTTGGCCCATCGCAAGGGCCGTGACAGCGGCGCGCGGGGTTGATAGAGGCTGCGCTTTCGATCAACCAGGTGATCCATGACTGAGCCTCCGCTCAAAGGCATCCGCGTCATCGAACTCGCACGCATCCTTGCCGGGCCATGGGCCGGGCAGTTGCTTGCCGACCTCGGCGCCGACGTGATCAAGGTCGAGAGCCCGGACGGCGGCGACGACACCCGCAAATGGGGACCGCCCTTCGTCATCGGCCATGACGGCGAGAACCTTTCGGCCGCTTATTACCATTCCTGCAACCGCGGCAAGCGCTCCATCGCCATCGATTTCTCGACGCCCGAGGGCGCCGAGACGGTGCGCCGGCTGGTCGCGACATCGGATGTGCTGATCGAAAACTTCAAGGTCGGCGGGCTTAAGAAATACGGCCTCGACCATGACAGCCTGAGGGAAATCAACCCACGGCTGATCTATTGCTCGATCACCGGTTTTGGCCAGTCGGGACCGTATGCGCCGCGCGCCGGTTATGATTTCATCATCCAGGGCATGGCCGGCATGATGTCGATCACCGGCGAGGCCGGCCGCGAACCGCAAAAGGCCGGCGTCGCTATTTCAGATGTTTTCACCGGGCTTTATTCGGTCATCGCCATCCAGGCGGCGCTTCGCCATGCCGAGAAGACCGGCGAAGGCCAGCACATCGACATGGCGCTCTACGACACCCAGATCTCGACGCTCGGCAACCAGAACCTCAACTATCTTGTCTCCGGACAGTCGCCGGTGCAGATGGGCAATGCGCATATGAACATCGCGCCCTACGAGGTGGTGCCGGTGAAAAATGGCCACATCATCCTGGCGGTCGGCAATGACGGCCAGTTCGCAAAGTTTTGCGCTGCCGTCGACCTCGAGGAGCTGGCGTCGAACCCTGACTTCGCCACCAATCCCGCCCGCGTCGCCAACCGGGCAAAGCTGCGCGAGCACATGGTCGAGGCGCTGAAGGTCTTCGATCGCGACCCGCTGCTGGCCAGGCTGGAGACAGCCGGCGTGCCGGCCAGCCCGATCAACAATATCGGCCAGATGTTTGCCGACCCGCAGACCATCGCGCGCGGCATGCGGCTCGACCTCGATGACGGCCATGGCAATCTCTTGCCCTCGGTGCGCGCGCCGATGGTCATGTCCGGCACGCCGCTGGTCTATGAACGGCCGTCGCCGCGTCTCGGCGAACACACCGAAGAAATCCTTGCCGAACTGGAGAGGTCAGGAAAATGAAGACCGGCGGACAACTCATCGTCGATGCGCTCGAAGCCAACGGAACGGACCGTATCTATTGCGTGCCCGGCGAATCCTATCTGGCGGTGCTCGACGCGCTGCATGATTCGCCAATCCGCACCATCGTCTGCCGCCAGGAGGGCGGTGCCGCAATGATGGCCGACTGCCATGGCCGCCTGACCGGCAGGCCCGGCATCTGCTTCGTCACCCGCGGCCCAGGCGCCACCAATGCCTCGGCCGGCATCCACATCGCCATGCAGGATTCGGTCCCCCTCATCCTGTTCATCGGCCAGGTCGCCAGCCACGCCAAGGGGCGCGAGGCCTTCCAGGAGGTCGACTATGTCAGGTTCTTCGGCGATATCGCCAAATGGGTGGTCGAGATCGACGACGCCGCGCGCATCCCCGAATTCGTCACACGGGCATTTGCAGTGGCGACGTCCGGCCGCCCGGGCCCGGTCGTCATCTCGCTGCCCGAGGACATGCTGACCAGCCTTGCCGAGGCACCGGAAGCCCGGCATTACACCCCTGTCGAGACGCGGCCTGGCGAAGCCGAGCTCGACGCGCTGGACGAGCTGCTCAACAAGGCAAAGCGGCCGTTCGTCATCCTTGGCGGTACGCGCTGGGATGCGCAGGCCGTTGCACGGATGCGGACGATAGCCGAAGCCTGGTCGCTGCCGGTCGGCTGCTCCTTCCGCCGCCAGATGCTGTTCGACCATCTCCACGCGAACTATGCCGGCGATGTCGGCATCGGCATCAATCCCAAAGTGGCAACCGCCATCAAGCAGGCCGACCTTGTGCTGCTGATCGGCGGCCGCATGGGCGAGATGCCGTCATCCGACTACACGCTGCTGAAGAGCCCCTACCCCGACCAGACGCTGGTCCATATCCATGCCGACGCCGGCGAGCTCGGCCGCGTCTACCGGCCGGCGCTGGCGATCAATACCTCGCCTGCCGCTTTCGTCGAAGCCTTTGCCAAACGCAAGCCGGCCGCAACGCCGGTGTGGGCGGCGGAGGCAGCGAAGCTGCACACCGCCTATCTCGACTGGTCGACGCCTCCGGAGAGCGGCCCCGGCGCCGTGCAGATGGGGCCGATCATGAATTATCTCGAAACGATGCTGCCGGACGACGCCATCCTCACCAATGGCGCCGGCAACTACGCCACCTGGGTGCATCGCTACCATCGCTTCCGGCGTTTCGGCACGCAGGCAGCACCCACCTCCGGCTCGATGGGCTACGGCACGCCGGCGGCGGTCGCCGCCAAACAGCTTTTCCCCGACCGCGACGTGATCGCCTTCGCCGGCGACGGCTGTTTCCTGATGAACGGGCAGGAATTCGCCACCGCCGTACAATACGGATTGCCGATCATCGTCATCGTAGTCAACAACGGCATTTATGGCACCATCCGCATGCATCAGGAGCGCGAATATCCCGGCCGTGTCGTCGCCACCGATCTGAAAAACCCCGACTTTGCTGCTTTGGCCCGTGCCTATGGCGGCCATGGCGAGACGGTGGAAAAGACCGCCGACTTCGCGGCGGCCTTCGAGCGCGCGCGTGCTAGCGGCAAGCCGTCGATCGTCGAGATCAGGCTCGACCCCGAAGCCATCACGCCGACCCGCACGATGACCCAGATTCGCGACAAGGCCTGACAAACAGGGTGGTTGCCCTGTTTTGTCGTCTTGATCTGCCTATTTGACCTTTTCGATCTGGCCGCGGATCTCGCCGTCGGCGTGGGCCGCGGTGTGGATGTTGACGTAATATTTGCCCGCCTCAAGATCGGTCGCCTGGGCATCGGTCAATGTCGCCGAACCCTTGATCGGGCTCTTCAGCTTGCCTTCGAACGGCACCACTGGATCGGCGTTTTGACCCTCTGCCGCCGGGCCGTGAATGTGCCCGGCCTTCGCCGGCCCGCTGAGGCCGGAATATCTCACCGTCCAGCTGAGTTTCTTGGTGGCGGTGTTGAATCTGAGCGTGGCGGTACCCTTGCCCTTCGTGGTGACGGGCGGGCTCTGCTGAGCACCATCGAGCGTCGCGGTCATCTTTACGGTTTCGGCCAGAGCCGGTGACACCGAGAAGATGGCGGCAGAAATGGCCAGCGCCGAAAGCATCGGCGTGAAGGACTGGATGCGCATGGAAACCTCCGTTGTGGCACCCTTGAGTTGGATGCATCGGCACAACGATTTTGCGAACGGATGTTTCCGCGGGTAACGTTCATTTTACATCCCACTAAAAAGGGGCGGTCGCCCGCCCCTTTTTGTCTTCCAACAGAGCCTGCTTGATAGCTCTATTTGATCGCCTTGTCGGTGATCGCGGTCGTGTAGGCGCCGGTCGGCTCCTTGGTGATGATCTTCTGGTCGAGCAGCGCCTTGGCGGTGCGCTCGTAGGTCGCCGGATCGAGCTTGCCGTCGGCATTGTCGATCAGCTTGGCGACTTCGCCCATCATCCGCTTCTGGTGGTTCTCGTCCTGGCCGCCATTGTCCATGACGATGCCGGCCGCCTCGTCGGAATTGTCGACAGCGTATTTCCAACCCTTCATCGAAGCGCGCACAAAACGCACCATCTTGTCCTCGAAGGCCGGATCCTTGAGCTTGTCCTCCAACGCATAGAGCCCGTCTTCGAGCAGATCGTTGCCCATGGCGGAATAGTTGAAGACGGTCAGCTCTTCCGGCTTGTAGCCGGCGTCGATGAGCTGCCAGTATTCGTTATAGGTCATCACCGAGATACAATCCGCCTGCTTCTGGATCAGCGGCTGCACGTCAAAGCTCTGCTTGAGCACAGTGACGCCGTCCGGCCCGCCATCGGTCTTGAGGCCAAGCTTGTTCATCCAGGCATAGAAAGGATACTCATTGCCGAAGAACCAGACGCCGAGCGTATGGCCCTTGAAGTCGGCTTCCGTCTTGATCGGGCCGTCCTTCGGGCAGACCAGCTCCATGCCGGCCTTCTTGAACGGCTGGGCGATGTTGACCAGCGGCACGCCCTTTTCGCGTGCAGCCAGCGCGCCGCCCATCCAGTCGACGATGACGTCGGCACCGCCGCCGGCAATGACCTGCTCGGGTGCGATGTCCGGGCCGCCGGGCTTGATGTCGACGTCGAGGCCTTCGGCGTCATAGAAGCCCTTGGCCTTGGCGACATAATAGCCGGCGAACTGTGCCTGGGTGACCCATTTCAGCTGCAGCGTCACCTTGTCCGCGGCCACCGCCTGGAACGCGGCAAGCGACATCGCGCCGGCCAGCATCGAAACAACAAGTCTTTTCATGTTTTTACCCTCTGAAGTTAGCGCCCTAAACCCACCGCCCCTATCCACCACGGACAGAGGGATGCCAAAACGTGATTGCTCTCTCGAAAAGAGCGACCACGCCATAAAAGACCGAACCCGCAAGTGCTGCAACTGCGATTTCGGCCCACACCATGTCGATGTTCATCCGCCCGACTTCCGTCGAAATGCGGAATCCCATGCCGACCACCGGCGTGCCGAAGAACTCGGCGACGATGGCGCCGATCAGCGCCAGCGTCGAATTGATCTTCAACGCATTGAAGATGAACGGTGCCGCCGCCGGCAGCCGCAGCTTGAACAGCGTCTGCCAGTAGCTCGAGGCATAGGTGCGCATCAGGTCGCGCTCCATATGGCCGGAGGCGGTAAGCCCGGCGACGGTGTTCACCAGCATCGGGAAGAAGGTCATGATTATGACCACGGCTGCCTTGGATTGCCAGTCGAAGCCGAACCACATGACCATGATCGGCGCGACGCCGATGATCGGCAGCGCCGACACCATATTGCCGATCGGCAAAAGCCCGCGCCGCAGGAACGGCACACGGTCGGCGGCGATGGCAACGAGGAAGCCGGCGCTGCTGCCCACGACATAGCCGAAGATCACCGCCTTGAAGATGGTCTGCCTGACATCGGCCCCCAGCACCGGCAGCGAGCCGACGATGCGTGCACCGATGGCGCTTGGCGGCGGCAACAGGATGAAGGGAATGCCGGCGCCACGCGTCACCGCCTCCCAGATGATCAGGATCCAAGCGCCGAAGATGGCTGGAATGATCAGGCGCAAGGCGGTTGACGCCCAGCGCGACGTCGGGCGAACCGACGACAAGACCGTTACGCAGCGCCAGGCCAAAAACCACGCCGCGACGAGCAGCAGATAGAAGGAGCCACGAGCGCTGCCCTCATTGCCGGTTATGCCGGCGAGCAACATCCACGCCGCGCCGTGCGCGCCAAGGAACAGCAACACCACCCCGATCATCGGTGGAAAGTTGTCGGCCTCGATTGCCATGAGCAGCAAAATGAAAATCAAAACCGTAGTCGCCATGCCGTAACCGGGCGTAGCACTGACGAGCGGCCAAAGAAGCAGCGCGCCGACAAGAAGGATAAGCGCGGCATATCCTTGCCAGGATCGGGGGGTGATTGAGGAAAGGCTCAGGAGCGAGCTCATGCCGGCCTCCCGCCCATGGCGCGGTCGACAAGGCGCCCAGCAATGCCGACCAGCATAACCAGCAAGGCCGCCACCACCGAGCCGGCGACCAGCGCCGACCAGATGTCGATCGTCTGGCTGTAGTAGGCGCCGGCGAGCAATTTGGCGCCGATGCCGGCGACGGCGCCGGTCGGCAGCTCGCCGACAATGGCGCCGACCAGGCTGGCGGCCACAGCCACCTTCATCGAGGTGAACAGGAACGGCACCGAGGCCGGCACCCGCAATTTCCAGAAGGTCTGCGAGGGACTGGCATTATAGGTATGCATCAGGTCGAGATGGGTGAGCTCGGGCGAGCGAAGCCCCTTCACCATGCCAACCGCCACCGGGAAGAACGACAGATAGGTCGAGATCAGCGCTTTCGGGATCAGCCCGGTGATGCCGACCGCCGCCAGCACGACAATGATCATCGGCGCCACCGCCAGGATCGGAATGGTCTGCGAGGCGATGATCCACGGCATCATGCTGCGGTCGAGCGTCGTCACATGCACGATGCCGACGGCGATGACGATGCCGAGCGCCGTGCCGAAGGCAAAGCCGAGCAGCGTCGACGACAGCGTCACCCAGGCATTGTAGACAAGGCTGCGGTTCGAGGTGATGCTGCGCAAAAAGGTGTTTTCGAAAAAATTCACCGCCACCTGGTGTGGCGCCGGTAGCGTCGGCTTCGGTTGTGCCAGCGTCTTGCCGATGAATTCCACAATGCCCGGTGTCAAATTGGCGCGGCGGTCGAGATCGCGCTGGAACGGCGCGTTGAGGACAACGGCCATGACGTACCAGACGACGACCACGCCCAGGAGGATCGAGGTCACGGGAACGATCTTGTCGCGAAACGAGTCCATCTAGCGATCCTCGGGCGCTTGGCGCCCTCCTCTCCCCAACGGGGAGAGGGTGGCCGGAGCGAAGCGGAGGCCGGGTGAGGGGGTAGAAATCTTTCCGTCGAGGCAAGCCAATATCGTATCAAGGACCGCTCGACGTTCGGCCAGAACTTCATGGTTCCAGAACCGAAGAACGGAATAGCCATAGCCATTCAGCCAAGCAGTTCTCGCCGTATCGGTTGGAGAATCCGCATGCTGACTGCCGTCGACTTCAACAATCAGACCCTTCTCGCGACAAACGAAGTCCGCGATGAAAAGGCCAAGCGGCACCTGCCTCACAAATTTGTAGCCGTTGAGATGACGTCCTCTCAGTTCCCCCCAAAGCCGGTACTCAGCCTCGGTCTCGTCAAACCGGAGCTTTCGGGCACGAGCGGTTGCCCCAACATTTCTTTTAGTTGGATCTGTCGGCGCCGCCCCCTCACCCGACCTCCGCTTCGCTCCGGCCACCCTCTCCCCGTCGGGGAGAGGAGGACCCTCATCCCGCTCAATCATCATAGCTGTGCCCTGCCCTCAGCCCGTCGCGCACCCGTGCCGCGATGGCCAGGAACTCCGGCGTCTCGCGGATATCGAGCGGCCGCTTCTTCGGCAGCGTCGATTCTATGACATCGCTGACACGCCCCGGGCGCGGCGACATGACGATGATGCGCGTCGACAGATAGACCGCCTCGGGGATCGAATGGGTGACGAAGCAGATGGTCTTGTTGGTCCGCTCCCAAAGCTCCAGCAGTTGTTCGTTGAGGTGGTCGCGCACGATCTCGTCCAGCGCGCCGAACGGTTCGTCCATCAACAAAAGGTCGGCATCGAAGGCGAGCGCCCGTGCGATCGAGGCGCGCTGCTGCATGCCGCCCGAAAGCTGCCAGGGGTATTTCTTCTCGAAGCCGCTGAGGTTGACGAGGTCGAGGGTTCGCTTGATGCGCGCCGCCTGCTCCGCCCTGGACAGGCCCATGATCTCCAGCGGCAGCGCCACATTGCGCTCGATCGTGCGCCACGGATAAAGTGCGGCCGCCTGGAAGACATAGCCATAGGCGCGGCGCTGGCGCGCCTGCTCGGGCGTCATGCCGTTGACGGAAATGGCTCCCGATGTCGGCTTCTCCAGATCGGCGATGACGCGCAGCAAGGTCGTCTTGCCGCAGCCGGAGGGCCCGATGAAGGACACGAATTCGCCCTTGCCGATGGTCAGGTCGACATTCGACAGCGCCTGCACCGGACCGTCATTGGTCTGGAAGGTCAGGCCAAGCTTGCTTGCCGAAACAACGGCTGGCGATGCTCCCGTCATCGGCCGTAGCCTGTCGCTTCCGGCCACTGCGCCACCGGCCGGAATCCGATTGATTTTACCCCGATGTTGCTTTCCACTCGCCCAGTCCTACTCGCGCCAGTTCTACGCGCCCCAGTTCTACGTGCCCTTGTCCCATCAGATAGACGCCCGGAGTTGCCCCGATGTCGCCCAAACCGACGTGCCATCTTATCCGCCCTGAAAGCTCTTATGAAGGCAAGCAGGGCCTGAGCTATTTCGCCGGTATCGCCGCCGAAACAGTCGGCTCCTCCGGTATCTGCATGCATCTGCTGACCATGCCTCCGGGCGCCCGCGCCAAGGCGCATATGCACGAAAACCATGAAACCGCGATCTATGTGCTCTCCGGCGAAGTCCATACCTGGTATGGCGACCGGCTCGAACAGCATATCGTGGTCAAGGCCGGCGATCTTTTCTATATTCCCCCCGGTGTGCCGCATCTGCCGGCCAATCTGAGCGACAGCCCCGCCTCGGCGGTTATTGCCCGCACCGATCCCAACGAACAGGAAAGCGTCGTCCTGCTGCCGGAACTGGACGGGTTGGTCGCCTGAGGACTGGGTCGAGGCGGCGGCCGTCATCGGCACCGTCACGAACATGATTTCAGCGGCCCTATCTCCTCAAGGCCGGGAATGGTCACGAAGAAACCGTCCCCTCCTTTGTTGATGACCTTGACGACATCTGTGGTCGTCCCCTCCTCGCCCTCGGCGAAACAGGTGGAGCTCAACAACTGGGTGCCAGGCGTCGTCGTCAATGGCTGTGCGAACTCGCAGCCGCTGCCATAGGTTTCGACGCCCTCGGCGGTCAGCACGACATAATCGTCGCGGTCCTGATAACCGAGCCGTACACCAGCGCAACCGACCTCATTGCCAAAGGAGCCGGCAAGGACGTCCGCCGCCGGCCCGGAGGCAAGGATCACCGCGGCCATTGAGATGATCGCTCCGTGGCTCGCCAAGCTCAAACGCCCGTCGCCGGGATGCCTGTACGCTCCACCTTGCGCGGCGCGGAAATTTCCTTCCAGGTCGACAGTGCCCGGTTGACCGCCGCGTTCGGCTCGCGAGCGACGAACTCGCCATGGCCGGGCTTTGCCTTAACCTCGTTTTCCTCGATCGACAGTTCGCCGCGCGAGAAGACGTAGCGTGGCAGGCCGGTCACCTCGAAACCTTCGAAGACGTTGTAGTCGATGACCGACTGCTGCTTCTTGGCCGTGATTTTCTTCTTGCGCTTCGGGTCCCAGACAAGGATGTCGGCGTCCGCGCCTTCGACGATGGCGCCCTTCTTCGGGTACATGTTGAGGATCTTGGCGATGTTGGTCGAGGTCACCGCGACGAACTCGTTCATCGTCAGCCGGCCGGTGTTGACGCCGGTCGTCCACAGCACCGGCAAACGATCCTCGAGCCCGCCCGTGCCATTCGGGATCTTGGTGAAGTCGCCGACGCCGTTGCGCTTCTGCTTGGTGGTGAAGGCACAATGGTCGGTCGCCACCACTTGCAGTGACCCAGCCTGCAGGCCGGCCCACAGCGAATCCTGATGCCATTTGTTGCGGAAGGGCGGGCTCATAACGCGCCGCGCCGCATGGTCCCAGTCCTTGTTGAAATATTCGCTCTCGTCCAGCGTCAGGTGCTGGACCAGCGGCTCGCCGAATACCCGCATGCCTTTCTGGCGCGCCCGGCGGATGGCCTCGTGGGCCTGCTCGCAGGAGACATGCACGACATAGAGCGGCACGCCGGCCATGTCGGCGATCATGATGGCACGATTGGTCGCCTCGCCTTCGACTTCCGGCGGGCGCGAATAGGCGTGTCCCTCCGGACCACTATTGCCCGCCGCCAGCAGCTTCTGCGACAGTGCCGCCACCACGTCGCCATTCTCGGCATGGACCAGCGGCAGCGCGCCAAGATCGGCACAGCGCTGGAACGACGAATACAGCTCGTCGTCATCGACCATCAGCGCACCCTTGTAGGCCATGAAATGCTTGAACGAGGTGATGCCCCTGTCAACGACGGTGGCCATCTCGTCGAACACCTGCTTGCCCCACCAGGTGATCGCCATGTGGAAGGAATAATCGCAGGAAGCCTTCGAAGTCTTGTTGTCCCACATCTGCAAGGCCTCGAGCAGCGACTGCTGCGGCGCCGGCAGGCAGAAATCGACGACCATCGTCGTGCCGCCGGCGAGCGCGGCGCGGGTGCCGCTCTCGAAATCATCGGCCGAATAGGTGCCCATGAACGGCATTTCGAGGTGGGTATGCGGGTCGATGCCGCCCGGCATGACATAGCAGCCGCTGGCGTCGAACTCATGGTCGCCATGCAGATCCGGCCCGATGCCGACGATCTTGCCGTGCCTGAACAGCACATCGGCTTTCCACGTCCGGTCGGCGGTGACAATGGTGCCATTCTTGATGACTTTGGACATTTTCTTGTTCCCCTATATGTCCGCGTTGGCAAGCTTAAGCTTTCTTCGATCTTGCGATTCCCGCGTCCTGACCGCTCAAAATTTCCCAGGCGGAATCGAATTGTGGCCGATGCTTGCCGATGTCTGACATGGTTTGGTCAAGCGATCGCAGGATCCCGTCAAGCTCAATCCAAAGATCCTGGTTTTCCATCCAGAACTCCGGAGAAATCTTGAGGCAGTTCATAAGTAGATCGCCATCGTGGAACGTCACTGCGATCAACGGGTTTTCAGTCAGTATGGATATCGCTTTGGGGACCACATATTCCAGCCCGAATCCTTGGCTGACCAGCAGCCTTATTTGCTCCCCCGTAAGGTTCCGCAGCGGCGTTGCCAACGCGATGCTGCATTGTTCGACGAGAGAGGTTTGAAATGGAGGCTGATCTGCCTTCCAGCCCAGAAGCACGTTAAGCGTCCGATCTTCGTCAAGATTGCGACGCGGCTTCATTCGACAATCACTGCCGTATCGACCACCGCGTGGAACAGCACATCGGCGCCGGCCGTTGCCCATTCCTTGGTGATCTCCTCGGCCTCGTTGTGGCTGAGCCCGTCGACGCAGGGACACATCACCATCGCCGTCGGTGCGACGCGGTTGATCCAGCAGGCGTCGTGGCCGGCGCCGGAGACGATGTTGCGATGCGTATATCCCAGGCGCTCCGCCGCATCCCGCACCGCCTTGACGCAGCCCGCGTCGAAAGTGACCGGATCGAAATGGCCGACCTGCTCGATTTGATATTTAATGTCGAGCGCCTCGCAGATCGTGTCGATGCCTTCCCGGATGCGGCCGTCCATGGCGTCCAGCACTTCCTTTTCCGGTGAGCGGATGTCGATGGTGAAGACGGTGCGACCGGCGATGATGTTGCGCGAGTTCGGATAGACCTCCATATGGCCGACCGCGCCAACGGCGTCCGGCTGGTAGTCCATGGCGATCTCGTGCACCAACTCGATCACCCGCGCCATGCCGAGCCCGGCATTGCGCCGCTTCGGCATCGGCGTCGAGCCGGTATGCGCCTCCCTGCCGGTCAGCGTCACCTGCAGCCATTTCAGTCCCTGGCCATGGGTGACGACGCCAATGTCGATGCCCTCGTCCTCGAGGATCGGGCCCTGCTCGATATGCAATTCGAAGAAGGCGTGGATCTTGCGCTCACCGACTTTCTCGGTGCCCTTCCAGCCGATCCGTTCGAGCTCCTCGCCGAATTTCTTGCCGTCCTTGTCGACATGCGAATAGATTTCGGCCTGATCGAGCACGCCGGCGAATACCCCGGACGCCATCATCGCCGGCGCAAAGCGCGCGCCTTCCTCGTTGGTCCAGTTGGTGACGACGATCGGGTGCTTGGTCTTGATGCCGAGATCGTTGAGCGAGCGCACAACCTCCAGGCCGCCGAGCACGCCGAGCACGCCGTCATACTTGCCGCCGGTCGGCTGCGTATCGAGATGGCTGCCGACATACACCGGCGGCAGGCTGGGGTCGGTGCCTTCGCGACGGGCAAACATCGTGCCCATCTCGTCGACGCCCATTTCGAGCCCCGCCTCATCGCACCAGCGCTTGAACAGATGCCGCCCTTCGCCATCCTCGTCGGTAACGGTCTGGCGATTATTGCCGCCGGCAATGCCGGGGCCGATCTTCGCCATCTCCATTATCGAATCCCACAAACGGTCTGAATTGATTCGCAGATTCTCGCCGGGGGCGGCCATTCAAGTTCCTCTCATTTACTCACATTAGGACGACGGTTCCCGTCGTCGCCCTACATGTTGGGGAGCATCTAGTCCACCGCCCTCAGCACTTCGCGCACATGGTCGATCAATTCGTTGATCTGGCCCTTGGTAATGATGAGCGGTGGCGACAGAGCGATGATGTCGCCGGTGGTGCGGATCAGCGCACCGCGCTCGAACGCCTTGACGAAAGCCGAGAAGGCGCGCTTCGTCGGCTGGCCTGCGATCGGCGCCAGCTCGATCGCGCCGATCAGGCCGATGTTGCGGATGTCGATGACGTTCGGTTCGCCCTTCAGCGAGTGCAGCGCGTCCTCCCAGTACGGCGCCAGTTCCTCGCCGCGCGTCAGCAGCCCCTCTTCCTTGTAGGTGTCGAGTGTGCCCAGCGCCGCCGCGCAGGCGATCGGATTGCCCGAATAGGTGTAGCCGTGGAAGAACTCAATCATATGCTCGGGCCCGGTCATGAAGGCGTCGTGGATTTCCTTCTTGACGAACACCGCGCCCATCGGGATGACGCCATTGGAGACGCCCTTGGCCGTCGTCATGATATCCGGGGTGACACCGAAATAGTCGGCGGCAAACGGCGTGCCGAGGCGGCCAAAACCGGTGATGACCTCGTCGAAGATCAGCAAGATGCCGTGCTTGGTGCAGATCTCGCGCAGCTTCTGCAGATAGCCCTTCGGCGGCAGGATGACGCCGGTGGAACCGGCAACCGGTTCGACGATGACTGCGGCGATGGTCGACGCGTCGTGCAAGGCGACGATGCGTTCCAGCTCGTTGGCCAGTTCCGCGCCATGCTCGGGCACGCCTTTCGTGAAGGAGTTCCTTTCCGGCAAATGCGTGTGTGGCATGTGATCTACGCCGCCGAGCAGCGTGCCAAACATCTTGCGGTTGGTGACGATGCCGCCGACCGAGATGCCGCCGAAATTGACGCCGTGATAGCCGCGCTCGCGGCCGATCAGCCGGGTGCGCGAGCCCTCGCCTTTTACGCGGTGATAGGCGATCGCCATCTTCAGCGCCGTCTCGACTGATTCCGAGCCGGAATTGGTGAAGAACACATGGTCCATGCCCTTCGGGGCGATGTCGACCAGGCGATTGGCCAGCTCGAACACGATCGGGTGGCCCATCTGGAAGGCCGGCGCATAGTCGAGCTCTGCCGCTTGGCTCTGGATCGCCTCGGTGATCTTCGGGCGGCAGTGGCCGGCATTGACGCACCACAGGCCGGCGGTGCCGTCGAGAACCTTGCGCCCGTCGCTGGTCGTGTAATGCATGTCCTTGGCCGACACCATCATGCGCGGCGCCTGCTTGAACTGCCGGTTTGCCGTGAACGGCATCCAGAATGCGCTGAGATCGTTCGGCGTGACTTTCAGCCGGTTGGACATGACCAAGACTTCCCCTTGTAACCTGTTTCGGTGCGGCTAACGCTTGGTCTTTCCAACACTTGGTCTTTGCTGCGTTTTCGTGCTACGCAAATTTTTGACCGGTTGGACAAACGTTAGCACCGCCTTATCAGCGGTCAAGGGATTACTAGCGGAAATGCGGCTTTCGAAGTGCGCTCCACAGGGCGGGGAAAAACTGGTCCAGAGAATTGGTCCAGACGCTCCTCACAGCGAAGGTTGTTCGAGGTGACGGGGGTGGTCGAAAGCTCCGCTCCACGCCGCACCCGCATCCAGCTGGAAAAGCGCGAGCTCATTCTGGAGGCGGCGCTCGAAGTCTTCTCCACCAACGGTTTTCGCGGTTCGACCATCGACCAGATCGCCGAAGCCGCCGGCATGTCGAAGCCGAACCTGCTCTATTATTTCCGCCGCAAGGAGGACATCCACGAGACGCTGATGCAACGGCTTCTCGACACCTGGCTGGCGCCGCTGCGCGAACTCGACGACATTGGCGATCCGCTGACTGAACTGCGCAACTACATCAGGCGCAAGCTCGAAATGGCGCGCGATTTCCCGCGCGAGAGCCGGCTATTCGCTAATGAGATCCTGCAGGGCGCGCCGCGCATCATGCCGATGCTGGAAGGTGAGTTGAAGACGCTGGTCGACGAGAAAGCCAACGTCATCAAGGGCTGGATGCGCGCCGGCAAGATTGCCCGCACCGACCCCTGGCACCTGATCTTCTCGATCTGGGCGACGACGCAGCATTATGCCGATTTCGACGTCCAGGTCCGCGCCGTGCTCGGCCCCGACCGCGGCGGCGACGGCCGCTTCGAGGATGCCGCAAGGTTTCTCGAGCAACTGTTCATCGACGGGCTGAAGCCGAAAGACTAGCCTTGATGGTTCACGCGCTGCGCCGCGCGGCCGGCAGCGCATCGAGCAGCTTCTGCAGCTTGGCGATCGAGTTCTGCTCGGCGAGCGGCGTGTAGACGATCAGCTTCATGTCCGAGCCGTCGTCGATCGACAGGCTCATATGTTCGAACGCCATGGCGCCCGCTATCGGATGCCTGACATGCTTCACACCCGATAGGTTGCGGGCCACATCGCGCAGCGGCCACCAGGCGCGGAACTCCGGGCTTGAACGCGTCATCAGCGCAATCAACCGCTCGAAATCCGGATCGCCGACATACTTCGCGCTTTCCGCCCGGAATGACGCCAGCACGGCGCGCGCCAGTTCCTCCCAGTCGACGAGCAGGCGCCGATGCTGCGGGCTGGTGAAAACCATATGGACGATGTTGCGGGCATCGCCCTCCAGCAGGCCATAGTCGCCGAACACGGCTGCCGCCGCCGGGTTCCAGGCCAGCACATCCCAGCGCCGCCCGACGACATAGGCCGGCTGCAGGACCAGGCTCTGCAGCATGTGCAGCAAGGGGCCGTCGATCTTTTCCGGCGCGTCGACGCGACGCTCCGGCTGCGGCCGGCCGGCGAGAATAAACAGATGCCGTTGCTCAGCCGCGTCCAGGCGCAGCGCCTGGCTGAGTGCGGTCAGCACTTCCACCGACGGCCGAACGTCGCGGCCCTGCTCCAACCAGGTGTACCAGGTCGTGCCGACGCCGGCGATCATCGCCACCTCCTCGCGCCGCAGCCCGGGCGTGCGCCGGCGTAAGCCGGTCGAGATGCCGGTGGCCGAAGGCGTCAGCCTTTCGCGCCGCGAACGCAGGAAGGCGCCGAGCTCGCGGCGGCGGCTGTCTTCGGCGGAATGCGCGGTGGAATCCATGGCCGCTATTATAGCAGTACCGATACCAGGATAAAGTTTGAACTGTTTGGCAAGTGGCTGGTGCCCCATCTTTCCGCTCAAAGCGATGAGATGGAGGCTCTGAACATGGAACTGAAAGACAAGACAATCCTCATCACCGGGTCGACCGACGGCGTCGGCCGTGTCGTCGCGCAAAGGCTCGGCGCCGGCGGCGCCCGCATCCTGGTGCATGGCCGCGACGCGACCAGGGGCAAGGCGATCGTGGCCGAGATCGAAGCCGCCGGCGGCAAAGCCGAGTTGCTCGTGGCCGATCTCTCCTCCCTGGCCGAGGTCCGCCGCCTCGCCGAGGCTGTTCGCGCCCGCACGGGCCGACTCGATG
Organism: Mesorhizobium sp. M0563; assembly: GCF_040321065.1. NCBI lineage: Bacteria > Pseudomonadati > Pseudomonadota > Alphaproteobacteria > Hyphomicrobiales > Phyllobacteriaceae > Mesorhizobium > Mesorhizobium sp. M0563. The sequence goes on along the minus strand of NZ_JAMYQV010000001.1, from coordinate 59,811 downwards.
TCCTCATCAACAATGCCGGCGTCGGCACCGCCGGCCCCAACGCCAAACGACAGGTCAGCGCCGACAGCTACGAACTGCGCTTTGCCGTCAACTATCTCGCCGGCTTCCTGCTCACCACGGAGCTGCTGCCGCTGCTCAAGGCCAGCGCGCCGGCGCGCATCGTCAACGTCGCCTCGGCAGGCCAGCAGGCGATCGATTTCGACGATGTCATGCTGACCCGCTCCTATGACGGCATCCGTGCCTACTGCCAGAGCAAGCTGGCGCAGATCATGTTCACCATCGATCTGGCGGAGCAGCTGAACGGCACCGGCGTCACGGTCAACAGCCTGCATCCGGCAAGCTACATGAACACCACGATGGTGCGGCAGGCGGGCGTCACACCCTGGAGCTCGGTCCAAACCGGCGCCGAAGCCATCATCAATCTCGCCACATCGCCGGCGCTCGAAGGGCGGAGCGGCCTCTATTTCGACGGCCAGAGGGAATCCCGCGCCGATGCGCAAGCCTATGACGCTAAGGCACGACGTCGATTGCGGGAATTGAGCCTCGGTCTTGTCGGGCTCGCACCGGCTTCCGCAACATCGAAGAGAGAAAATTCATGATCGAGAAAGCGCAGCACACTGTGGTCGTCGGCGGCTCCTCCGGCATCGGCCTCGCCACCGCGAAAAAGCTGCTTGGTCCGGGCATGAAGGTGACGATCACCGGGCGCAACCGGGAAAGGCTCGACAACGCAGGGCAAAGCCTTGGCGGCGCGGTCGGAAAAGCTGCCTTCGATGCCGCGAAGCCGGACGAGGTTCGCCGGTTTTTCAGCGATCTCGGCCCTTTCGATCACCTGGTGCTGGCCGCCAGCGGCGGCAAGGGGCTCGGCCCGTTCGAAACGCTTGACCTGACCGACATCGGCGGCGGCGTCGACGAGAAGGTCCGGCCGCAGCTCTCCTGCCTGCAGGCCGCCTTGCCGACGCTGAACAAGGGCGGCTCGGTGACTTTCATCTCGGCGGTGTCGGCGCAATTGTCGGCGCCGGGTGTCGCCGGCATCGCCGCCGTCAACGGCATGCTGCTGACCGTGGTGCCGATCCTGGCAATGGAGCTGAAGCCGTTACGCGTCAATGTCGTGGCGCCGGGCGTCATTGACACGCCCTGGTGGGATTTTTTGCCTGATGAACAGCGCCATGCGGTATTTGCCGATTATGCAGGCAAGACGCCGGTCGGCCGCATCGGCCGCGCCGAGGACGTTGCTGAGGCGATCGCGTTCCTGGTTTCGAACAGCTTCGTCACCGGCCAGATCCTGACCTGCGACGGCGGCTTGCGGTATGCGGCGTAACGCGGCTACATCTACGCGGCAATCGCTTTCAAAGCGACTGCGCGATCAGCGCCAGAAATCCTCCGGTCAGCGCGACGTTGCCGACAAAGCCATTGATGCGGGACGCGCGCTCGGGACCCTGATGATCCCAGAAATTATGGAACATCGGCGTAGCAACGACAAGGAACAACACCAGGCACAGAGCGGCGGCAGCGGTCCAGATGCCCGCGATCACCAGTGCTCCGGTGACGGTCTGCAGGACGATCCCCAGCCAGAGCACCAGCCGCGCCTGCGGCACGCCGCGCGTCGTCATCAATTGGGTCAGGAACGCCGCGTTCTGGATGTTGCGCAGGCCGGCAAAGACAAAGGCGCCGCCGAGCAGCAGGCGGGCCGCGAATAGAATCTCACTATCAAAGCTTGAAAACATGCTGTTGGTCCTTGGGCAGAAAAGAGGCGCACGACGCAGGCCGCGCGCCTGGTCCATGCTCAAGCGGCCATGACCGCCGGCATCGGATGGATTGCATGGAACGGAACGCAAAGTCGGTTCCAGGTGTTGATCATGCCGAGTGCAACCGACAGCTTGACCAACTCCTGCTCCGAAAAATGCTCGAGCGTCCTTGCGTAGAGTTCGTCCGAAACACCGTTGTCGGCGATCCTGGTCAGCGCGTCGGTCCAGGCAAAGGCTGCGCGTTCGCGCTCTGAAAATAGCGGCGATTCCTTCCAGGCGGAGACGAGATAGAGCCGCTGCTCGCTCTCGCCGTCGTGGCGCGCCTCGCGGCTGTGCATCTCGACGCAATACGAGCAGCCGTTGATCTGCGACGCCCTGAGCTTGATCAGATGCAACAGGCTTTTTTCGAGCCCGCATTCGTCGACTGCCTTGTTGAGCGCCGACACCGCCTTCATGATCTCCGGCGCCGCGCCGAAAAATTGCAGCCTCTCTTTCATCGTTTTTAGCCTTTCATGCTTGCTTGGTTGAACTTGATTTCTGCGGACGCTGATGGCGCTCGACGAAGGCGCAGTTGGCGGCGACCGAACGGGGATCGGCATCGGCCGTGTATTCTGCAACGATGTCGGACAACCGGGCGTCGGCGAGCGCTGCGCGGTAGGCACGCTCGGCCTTCAGCATCGCCACCTTGATGCCGCAGGGTTTGACATAAACCGAGGCATCGAGCCTGGCGGGGCCGCGCTGGCGGATTTCGGCGCAGCGAAAGGCCGGTTCTCGCCCTTCGACGGCCAACACGATATCGAGCAGCGTAATGCGTTCCGCCGGCCTCGCCAGCCGGTAGCCGCCGGACGGCCCCGGAACCGATTCCAGAATGCCCGACACCGTCAGCATGTTGAGATGCTTGAGGAGATAGCTCGGCGACAGCCCGAACGCTTCCGCCATGGCAGCACCCGGCATGGTCGCGGCGCCATCAACGCCAGCAAGCATCGCGGCGCAGTGGATGGCCGCTTCGACGCCCTCACCCAGCTTCATTTCGCTCTCCTAGTCATGGATATAGATTATCGTGGATAATCTTTATCCGCAATAGGGAAATTAAAAAAGCGGCGCCCGTGAACGCCGCTTTTTTTTCGCAATGCTATTCCGCCGCCACCTTGGCCATCGGGTTGTTCGGATGCGTCGTCCAGTTGGCGTAGATCGGTGACACCGGCTTGCCGGTGCGCTGGTCCATCACGCCGACCGCCAGCGGCTCCATGGTGATGCAGTTCTCGACCGGGCAGACATTGACGCAGAGATTGCAGCCGACGCATTCGGCCTCGATCACCTCGAAATGCCTGACGCCGTCCACCATGCTGGTGATCGCCTGGTGCGAGGTGTCCTCGCAGGCGATGTGGCAGCGGCCGCATTTGATACAGGCGTCCTGGTCGATATGCGCCTTGGCGATATAGTTGAGGTTGAGATACTGCCAGTCGGTGACGTTGGGCGTGGCGCGGCCGACGATGTCGTCGAGCGAGGCATGGCCCTTCTCGTCCATCCAGTTTTCCAGGCCGGCGATCATCTCCTGCACGATCTTGAAGCCATAGGTCATTGCCGCCGTGCACACCTGCACATTGCCGGCGCCGAGCGCCATGAACTCGGCGGCGTCGCGCCAGGTGGTGATGCCGCCGATACCGGAGATCGGCAGGCCATGCGTTTCCGGGTCGCGCGCGATCTCGGCCACCATGTTCATCGCGATCGGCTTCACCGCCGGACCGCAATAGCCGCCATGCGAACCCTTGCCGTCGATGGTCGGCTCCGGTGCGAAATTGTCGAGATTGACGCCGGTGATCGAATTGATGGTGTTGATCAGCGACACCGCATCGGTGCCGCCGGACAGCGCAGCGCGTGCCGGCTTGCGTATGTCGGTGATGTTGGGCGTCAGCTTGGTGATGACCGGCATGCGGGTGTTGGCCTTGCACCAGCGCACCACCATTTCGATGTATTCCGGCACCTGACCGACCGCCGCACCCATGCCGCGTTCCGACATGCCGTGCGGGCAGCCGAAATTGAGCTCGATACCATCGGCGCCGGTCTCCTCGACCACCGGCAGGATCGCCTTCCAGGCATGCTCCTCGCACGGCACCATCAGCGAGACGACGATCGCCCGGTCGGGCCAGTCCATCTTGACCTGCTTGATCTCGCGCAAATTGACCTGCAGGTCGCGATCGGTGATCAACTCGATATTGTTCAGGCCAAGCAGGCGACGATCAGCGCCCCAGATCGCGCCATAGCGTGGCCCGTTGACGTTGACGACCGGCGGACCCTCTTCGCCGAGCGTCTTCCAGACGACACCGCCCCAGCCGGCCTTGAAGGCGCGGATGACGTTATAGGCCTTGTCGGTCGGCGGCGCCGAGGCCAGCCAGAACGGGTTCGGCGATTTGATGCCGACGAAATTGTTGCGGATGTCTGCCATGCTCATGCCCTCCCGTTCGAGGTCAGTGCCCGATGAATGCTTTCCGCCGCGTCGCGGCCTTGCGCGACGGCCGAGACGGTCAGGTCGTCGCCGCCAAAGATGCAGTCGCCGCCGGCCCAGCCGTTTGGCAGCGAGGTGCGGCCTTCGGCGTCGACCTTGATGCGGCCGGCTTCCAGGTCAAGCAAAGCCCCGCTGCCGTTGAGCGCAGCCGGGACAAAACTCTGGCCGATCGCCTTGAACACCTGGTCGGCGGTCAGTGTCAGCCGCTCGCCGGTGCCGACGAGCCGGTCGCCGTCCATCGCGGTGTATTCGAGCTCGATCGCCGACACCTTGCCGCCATCGGCAATGACCCGCTTCGGCTGCAGCCAGTGCCGGATGATGACGCCGTTGGCAGCGGCCAGGTCCTGCTCGAATTCGGAGGCGTTCATGTGCTCCGGGCCGCGCCGGTAGCAGATCGTCACCTCTTCGGCCCCGAGTAGCTTCGATTGCACCGCCGCGTCGATCGCCGTCATGCCGCCGCCGATGACGACAACACGCCGGCCGACCGGCAGGCTGGCCAGATCGCTGGCCTGGCGAAGCTCGGCAATGAACTCGACAGCATTGGTGACGCCTTGCGCCTCCTCGCCATCCGCTCGCAAGGCATTGACGCCGGCAAGCCCCATGCCGAGGAACACCGCGTCGTAATTCCGGGTCAGGTCCGACAGCTGGTAATCACGGCCGAGCGCCTTGCCGTTCTGGATGTCGATCCCACCGATCGACGTGACATAGTCGACCTCGGCCTGGGCGAAATTGTCCACGCTTTTATACGCGGCGATACCGTATTCATTAAGGCCGCCGGCCTTCGGGCGGGCTTCCAGAATGGTCACTTCGTGGCCGTAGCGGGCGAGCCGATGCGCGGCCGCAAGCCCGGCCGGTCCGGCGCCGACCACGGCGACCGTCTTGCCGGTCGGTTCGGGGCGCTTGTAGAACTGCTTGTTTTCGGCCATGGCGACATCGGTGGCGTAGCGCTGCAGGCGACCGATCTGCACCGGCTTGCCTTCGGCCACCTCGCGCACGCAGACTTCTTCGCACAGCGTCTCGGTCGGGCAGACGCGGGCGCACATGCCGCCCAAGATGTTCTGGTCGAAAATCGTCTTGGCTGAGCCGATCGGATTGCCCGTCGAAATCTGGCGGATGAACAGCGGGATGTCGATCGAGGTCGGGCATGCATTCATGCACGGCGCGTCATAGCAGAAGTAGCAGCGGTCGGACTCGACCAGCGCCTCGTGGTGATCGAGCGGCGGATGCAGGTCGGCGAAATTATCGGCGTATTGTTCCGGCGAAAGCCGCCCGCCGGCAATGCCTTGCTTGAACTGGCCTTCTGGCATCGTCAGTTCCCCATGTTCTTGTTTTGGGGAAGGCTAGCACGTTTTGTTTTTTTATCAATTGGTCAATTTTCGGCGCAAGCGACTGAAAAGCTTCAACAAACATGACTGTAATAATCATGTTTTTCCAAACGGCCATATACGTCACGAAGCAGGTACGGAACCGCATTCAGGAGCGTTGCCATGGATCAACCTGATCTCGTCGCACAGCGCGACAAGTTCGGAAGTGAGCGACATCCGGCGCATGGATCAACAACCCCTCGTTGACTGCAAGCAAAGTCGAAAACCACAGGGCGCGCAACCCGGTAACATTTCCGGTTTGCCGTCATCTTTTTTGGTTGGCTGTCGGATTTTCGTCGTGAAGATCGTCCTAGAATGGATCGCGCATGATCGAAAAACCGCAAGGAGCAGGACAATGCCACAGTCCCCCATGCCCTTCTTCTGGTACGAGCTGATGACCACCGATCTCGACGCCGCCGAGGCGTTCTACACCGCCGTGGTAGGCTGGCGGGGGCAGCCTTTCGACGGGGCGCCGGGCATGCCGCGCTATATCGTCATGAATGTCGGCGAGCGCGGCGTCGGCGGGCTGATGACGCTGCCCGATGACGCGCGCAAGATGGGAATGCCGCCGGCCTGGATCGGTTATATCCTCACCAGGGATGTCGATGCCGCAACGGCCTCCCTCAAGAAGGCTGGTGGCGCGGTTCACCGCGAGCCAGACGACATTCCGGGCGTTGGCCGCTTCGCCGTCGTTGCCGATCCGCAAGGCGCGATGTTCAACTTCCTGCAGCCCAGCGGTCCCGACCAGCCGCCGCTACCATTGGCGACACCCGGCAACATCGGCTGGCATGAGCTCTACACATCAGACTGGAAGGCGGCGTCCGATTTCTATTCCAGTCAGTTCGGCTGGGAGAAGGGCGACGCCATGGATATGGGTCCGATGGGCGTCTACCAGCTTTTCGCCTTCGGCGGCGAGCCCGTTGGCGGCATAATGAACAAGCCCGAGCAGATCCCGATGCCGGTCTGGCAGTTCTATTTCAACGTGCCCGGCATCGACGCGGCAGCCAAGCGCGTCACCGACAATGGCGGCAAGATCCTGATGGGTCCGATGGAGGTCCCCGGCGGCAGCTGGATCGTGCAGTGCACAGACCCGCAAGGCGCCCATTTCGCGCTAATGGCACCGGTGCGGTAGCAACGTCGCGTCGCGATTGGCGAAACCGGCAGCAAAAACCGATCTCCCCCCTCGTGGGGGAGATGTCCGGCAGGACAGAGAGGGGCGCTGTCCCTCCAACCTTACGCTCTTTGAGAACTATTCCGGCGTCAGCACGGAAACTTTGAGATCGGGCTTCTTGGCGCCGCTGAGCTGGATGGTCGCCGGGCCGGCGGCTAGCTTGAAGCGCACGCTCTTGCGGATCCCCGGACAGGTTTTTATACCACTGAAAGCCGCCGACTTCACGGCTTTACCGTCCTGAACGACATCGATCCAAGCCTCATCAGACAGGCTGATCTGGAGCTCTCCCTCCGGGGGCACGGCCACGCTCGCCATCGCGCCAAATGTACCGGCTGCCGGCGCGCGTTCCGGCGGAACGGTGAAGCTGATCGTGCCGACCGGCGCCAACGCCACATCTGCAGCCTCGCCGACCGAAAGGTCAGCGCCGGACTGCGCGGCGGGCGCCGCCGCAAACAGGGCCTCCTCGCGCGTCACCGGCCATTTGAAGGCAGCACAGCCGGCATCGTCGGCCGTGGCGACGCTGGTGCCTGCAAGGATGGCGAATAGGCTGACGACGACTTTTCTCATGGCAAACGGAACCCACATGGTTTGGAGTGTCTGGATATCACTACAACTATAGCATTTAAAATACAACCCTAGAGAGAAAAATATTAAAAGAACGAGGAACATTTCCAATCACTGATTGTGGCTGGCGGGCCATGCGAAGTGAATGGTCCCCTGTCGGGCGATGATCTATGGCCGGTTCGGGGGTAAAATGGAGTCTTAGATGAAGCTTTTCGACGGTCTTGTCAGATATCAGCTGCAGGCTCTGGCCGCATTGCGCTTCGTGACGGCACTGCAATTCGTCGAACATGGTACGCAAAAGCTGTTCAATTTCCCCGTCGGCGACCATGCCGGCGCCCTGAGCGGGCTATCGCTGACCGCGGCCATCCTGGAATTCGCCGGTGGCATCCTGCTGGTATTGGGGCTTTTCACTAGGCCGGTGGCATTCCTTCTCAGCGGTGAGATGGCGATCGCCTATTTCATGGCGCACATGCCGCGCGACTTCTTCCCGGTCAACAATGGTGGCGATGCGGCAATATCGTTCTGCTTCATCTTCCTCTATCTGGTATTCGCCGGCGCCGGCGCATTGGCGCTGGATAACCGCCGCAGCGCCTGAAACCTCACCCACGCATCCGCTCGAAGTTCGCGTCGAACAGTGGGACCGGCTGCATGCGCGCAACATGGCGTTTGCCCAGAAGCTCGATCTCAAAACCGTCGACTTCGTCGGCAATCTCTTTCGGCACATAGCCGATAGCGACGGATTTTTTCGAATGATGCGCATAGCCGCCCGACGTGACCCAGCCGCGCACGGCGCCGCCATGCCAGATTGGTTCGTCGCCGATGACGTCGGCATCGACAGCATCGACGACAAAGGCCCGCAGCCGCAGTCTGCCGCCTTGCTTGCGCTCTGCCAGCGCCGCCTGCTTGCCGATGAAATCGGCCTCCTTGGCATAGGCGACGAAGCGATCGAGGCCGGCCTCCAGCGGCCCATAGATCGGCCGGTATTCGCGCGCCCATGAGCCGTAATTCTTTTCCAGCCGCAATGCGTTGAGCGCTCGCGAGCCGAACAGGCCGATGCCGAATTCTTCGCCCGCCGCCATCAGCGCCTGATAGGCGGCGCGCTGATATTCCGGCGCCACCCAGATCTCGTAGCCGAGATCGCCGGTGTAGCTGACACGCCCGACCAGACACGGCGCCATGCCGATGTCCATCTTGCTGATGGCCATGAACGGAAAGGCCGTATTCGACACATCAGATCGTGTGACCTTTTCAAGAAGGTTCCGCGTGCTCGGCCCGGCGATCGATAAGCCGGTGAGTTTTGCTCCCAGCGCTTCGATACTGACCGAGCCGTCCTTCGGCAGATGCGCTTCGAACCAGCGCATATGGTACTGCTCGGCGACGCCGGAGCCGGCCAGGAACCAGCCGTCCCTTTCCGAATTTGGGCTGCTGAGATTGGCTAGCGTGAAATCGCCAATCAGCCTGCCGTCTTCCTTCAGCATCGGCGCCAGCGTCATGCGGCCGGGCCTTGGCAGCTTGCAGGCAAGCAGGCGGTCGAGCCAGGCTGCAGCGCCCTCGCCCGTCACCTTGTATTTGGCGAAGCTCGAAATCTCCGACAGGCCAACGCCTTCTCGAACGGTCTTGACCTCATTTGCGACATGCTCGAAATCGCTCGAGCGCCGCCACGAGAACTCGTCCCTCACGCCTTCCGGCGCATACCATAGCGGCACTTCCAGCCCATAGGCGACGCCCCATTGCGCGCCTTTGGCCGACAGGAGATCATAGACCGGTGTGGTCTTGAGCGGCCGTCCAGCGGGCAGTTCCTCGTTGGGGAAGCGGATCGAAAACCGCCGCGAATAGTTTTCGCGCACCTTGGCGTTGGTATAGGCCATCGTGGCCCAGTCACCGTAGCGCGACACATCCATCGCCCAGATGTCGGCGCCGGGATCGCCCTCGATCATCCAGTTCGACAGCGCCAGCCCGACGCCGCCCCCCTGTGAGAACCCGGCCATGACACCACAGGCCACCCAGAACCCCGGCAGGCCGCGCACCGGCCCGACCAGCGGATTGCCGTCCGGCGCGAAGGTGAAGGGCCCGTTGATGATCTGCTTGATACCGGTGTTCTGGAAGGCCGGGAAATGCCGGAAGCCGACCTCCAGCGATGGCGCGATGCGGTCGACGTCGGGCTCGAGCAACTCGTGGCCGAAGTTCCACGGCGTCTGGAACTCGGACCATGGCTTGTTGGCCTTTTCGTAAGTACCCATCAGCATGCCGCCGCGCTCCTGACGCAGATAGAGCTCGCCATCAAAGTCGACTGCATGGATGATTTCCGTGCCGGTCTTCTGGTTCCAGGCGGCGACTTCCGGCATGTCCTCGGTGATCAGGTACATGTGCTCCATCGCCAGCACCGGCAGCTCCAGCCCGACCATGCGGCCGACCTCGCGCGCCCACAGGCCGCCGGCGTTGACGACATGCTCGGCCACCACCTCGCCCTTGTTGGTAATGACGCGCCACAGCCCGTCGGCGCGCCGCACGATGTCCTCGACCTTGGTGAAGCGCTCAACCTCGGCCCCAAGCTTCCTCGCGGCCTTGGCGTAGGCGTGGGTAACGCCGGATGGATCGAGATGGCCATCCTCCTTGTTGCGGACGGCACCGACGAACTGCTTGGGATCGAGCAGAGGCATCAGTTCGGCGGCTTCGGCCGGCGATATCTCCTCGAGCTCGATGCCGAGATAGCGGCCCTTGGCGACAACGCCGCGCAGCCAGTCGAGCCGCGCCTCGGTCGCCGCCAGCAGCACACCGCCGGTCAGATGCACGCCGGTCGCCTGGCCGGACAGTTCCTCAATCTCCTTGTAGAGCGAGATCGTGTATTTCTGCAGCTTGGCGACATTGGGATCGCCGTTGATCGTGTGCATGCCGCCGGCCGCGTGCCAGGTCGAGCCGGAGGTCAATTCATCGCGCTCCAGGAGCACGATGTCGGTCCAGCCGTGCCGGGCCAGATGGAACAGCACGGAGCACCCGACGACGCCACCGCCAATAACCACGACCTTTGCATGTGATTTCATGGGATTCTCGTCATTTCAAAGAGTTGGATGGGTTTCATGATTCTGGAAGAGAAGAAGATGAATCCGAGAAGAGTGGTGCTTAAGGCTCGCTCTGCCCGATCGCTTCCTTGCGCTTGGCTAGGTACGCCTCCAGCGCCTCGCGCCTGGAGATTTCCATCACCGGCTCGGCGTAGTCCTCCAGCGCCTTCTTCCACAGCCTGGTCGCACGCGACGTGGCGTCGAGCCCACCGGCCTCCTGCCAGGCCTCGTAGTTCTGCCAGTTGGACAGTATCGGCTGGTAGAAGGCCGTGGCGTAGCGCTCCAGCGTGTGTGGCTCGCCGAAGAAGTGGCCGCCGGTCGGAACCGCACCCAGAGCCTCGACGGCAAGCTCGGCCTCGTTGACTTCGATCGGGCGCAAAAACTCCATCATGTGCTGGATCATCTCGACGTCGATGATGAACTTTTCGAACGATGCAGTCAGTCCGCCCTCCTGCCAGCCGGCGGCGTGATAGACGAGGTTGCCGTGGCCTAGCACCGCGCCCCACAGCGCCATCAGCGTCTCATAGGCGCCTTGCGCGTCGGCGGCATTGGAGGCTGAGCCCGGTGTCGTGCGATAAGGCAGCTTGTAACGCCGCGCCAACTGTCCGGACGCGATGTTCGCCTTGGTATTTTCAGGCGTGCCGAAGGCCGGCGCGCCCGATTTCATATCGACATTGGAGGTGAAGGCGCCATACATCACCGGCGCGCCGCGACGGACGAGCTGCGTCAGCACAACGCCAAACAGCGCCTCGGCATTCTGCTGGGCGAGCGCGCCGGCAAGCGTCACCGGGCTCATCGCTCCCATCAGCGTGAACGGCGTCACCGCCACCGACTGGCCGAACTCGGCCATCGTCATCAGCCCCTCGGCCATCATCTCGTCGAAGCGGCGCGGCGAGTTGACCGAAATGATCGTGGTGACCCCGGGATCGTCGCGCATCTCGTCAAGCGTCAGTCCGCGCGCGATTGCCATCATCTTGATGCCGTCGAGCGCCCTGCCACGGCCGATGGCCGAGACGTGAAAGCTTTTGTCCGTCAGCGTCAGATTGGCGAAATAGGTGTCGAGATGACGGGAATTCGCCGGCAATTCCACCGGCGCGCAGACCTGGTTGCCGAGCATGTGGATGCAGTTGAAATGCTGCGCCAGGCGGACGAGATCGGAATAATCGCGCAAATTGCCGGCACGGCGGCCGCGCTCCATGTCGTGCACATTGGGCGGCCCGGCGACGAGCGTGAAGTTGATGGTATTGCCGCCGAGGTGGACGGCATGGGCGGGATTGCGCGGCGTCAGAGTGTAGCTGGACTGTGTCGTCTTCAGCGCTTCCTCGATCATGCCGCGATCGATGCGGACGTTCATCGAGGCATGATCGACCTTGGCCCCGGCCTTCTCGAACAGTGACAGCGCCCGCGGGCTCATCACCTCAATGCCGAAATTCTCCAGGATATGTATCGACGCCTGGTGGATCGCCTCGATCTGGTCGGCCGACAGCATCGCCATCGGCGGATAAGGGTTTGTCACCCGCCTGAGCGGCAGTTGCGGGATGGCGGTGGGTCCCCTGTTGCTCGTTCGCTCGGCGCCGCGCTTGCGTCTTGGTTCGCTCATGCGGCGCATCAAAGCGCCGGCACAAAGATCGGGCTGTCAAGAATCCGCCACCTGCGGGCGTGATTTTAGCCAAGGCGCCATACCGGGAATTTCACATCGGTAAAAGCGACAACAAATGTCGGAAGGTTCATACTTGCTCAGCGCCAGCCAAAGCGGCCGATGAGCCGTTAAGGAACGCAGCAAGATTCCTTTTATGTTTTCGGCCTAATGCTCTTCCAATGCGTAGGTCGAGTTTTAGTAAAATTGTAGCGATTGCCGTGCCGCTGGCACTTTCGGCCTGCGCGACGCCGCCGAACCACATCAACGATGTCTGCGCCGTTTTCGACCAGAACGATGGCTGGTTCGACAACTGGCAGGCGGCCGCACAGCGCGCCGAGCAGAAATATGGGGTGCCAGTCCCAGTACTGATGGCGACGGTGCGCAAGGAATCCGGCTTTAAGAGCAATGCACGGCCGCCGCGCACCAAGCTGCTGGGTTTCATTCCCTGGAAACATATCTCCAGCGCCACCGGCTTCTCGCAGGCGCTCGACGGCACCTGGGCGCAATACCAGAACGAGACCGGCAGTTGGGCGGCGCGCCGCACCAGGTTTGCCGATGCCGTCGATTTTGTCGGCTGGTATCATTCCAAGACCGCCGACACACTCGGCGTCCCCCGCAACGACACCTACAATCTATATCTCGCCTACTATCTCGGCTGGAATGCCTATAAGCGCGGCAATCGCGGCGGCGCCGACGTGCAGCGCTATGCGCACGCCACCGAACAGATGGCGCAGGACTACGCCGCGCAGCTACGGCAATGCGCGCCCTAGCACATCAGCGGCATTTTAGCCGCCCTTGGGTCTGCGCGGCTTGCGCGTGGCGTTCTCGGCCTGGCGGCCGTCGCCGACTGTCGGCGGCGTGATTGGTGCCACTGCGCTATCAGCAGAGCTTGAGATGCCGCCGGTCTCTGAAACCTCGTCGCGAACCTCGTGACGGCGGGCTTTGGCGACCGCTTCGGCATTCTCCGCTGCCTGACCCTCGGCATCGGCTTCAACGCTGCCAGTCTTGCCATGCGGGCGCTTGGGCGGATCTCCAGCAAAGCCCGGGCCAACACCGTGGTTTGCATCATCCGGCACGCCCTCATTCGCCGCGTGTTCCTTGTCGAATTTAATCACCGGCTCCATTTTTGCCAGCACGTCGTCGGCCAGCCAGCACAGGCTCATATGACCGTCGCCGAGATTTTTGACCGGCGGCACCGTAGTTTCGCAAAGATTGTCCGGCACAAGTTTCTTGTAGCCGCAGCGCGTCTGGAACGGGCAGCCCGAGGGCGGGTTCATCGCCGACGGAATGTCGCCTTCGAGCACGATATGCCTTTTCACCACGCTGGTATCGGCAATCGGGATCGCCGACAGCAGCGCCTCGGTATAGGGGTGATAGGGCGGCGAAAATATCTGGTCGGTCGTGCCTTGCTCGACGATATAGCCGAGATACATGACGACGACGCGGTCGGCGATGTAGCGCACCACCGACAGATCGTGGCTGATGAACAGCATCGTGGTCTTGTTCTTGCGCTGGATGTCCATCAAGAGTTCGGTCACCGCCGCCTGGACGGACACATCCAGCGCCGAGACCGGCTCGTCGGCCACCACCACCTTGGCGTCGCCGGCAAAGGCCCGCGCCACGCCGATGCGCTGTTTCTGGCCACCTGAAAGCTGGCGCGGCTTGCGCGTCTCGAATGCCCTTGGCAGCTTCACCAGATCGAGCAGTTCCAGCATCCGCTTGCGGCGGTCGGCCACCGTGTCGCCGACATTGAACTTTTCCAGCGTACGGATGATCTGCGAACCGACCGAATGGCTGGGATTGAGTGTGTCGAACGGATTTTGGAACACCATCTGGATCGACGACACGGTGTCGACGCTGCGCTTCTCGATCCCGGTCGACTGGATTTCCTTGTTGCCCAGCTTCACGCGGCCGGAGCTTGCCGTTTCGAGGCCGAGCAATACCTTGGCCAGGGTCGATTTTCCGCAGCCGGATTCGCCAACGATAGCGACGGTCTCGGATTCGCGCGCCATGAAAGAGATCGTCTCGTTGGCCTTGACGACACGTCCTTCGCTCGAGCCGAACACTTCGCTGCCGCCGACTTTGTAGTACTTCCTGAGGTCTTCGATCTGGAGCACCGGCGCACCGGGCACCACGCGCTCGTTGACTTTCTTGGCGCCAGGCGGCAGCGCCTCCCAGTCGATCTCGTTGAAGCGTACGCAGCGCGAGAAATGCCCGTCATGGCCTTCGACCGCGATCATCGGAATTTCGGCGGCGTTGCAGACGCCCTCGACGAAATGGTGGCAGCGCGGGCCGAAATTGCAGCCCTTCGGCCGCTCGTGCGGCAGCGGCAACTGCCCCGGAATGGATATCAGAGGCCGCGAATTCTTGTCGGCGCCCGGCAACGGGATCGAGCGGAACAGGCCTTGCGTGTAGGGATGACGCATCCGGTCGAAGACGTCCTTGATCTTGCCCGTCTCCACCGCTTCGCCCGAATACATCACCGTGATGCGGTCGCAGGTCTCCAGGATCAGGCCGAGATTGTGCGACACGAAGATCATCGAGGTCCCGAACTTCTCGCCCAGCCCCTTGACCAGATCGACGATACCGGCCTCAACCGTCACGTCGAGCGCTGTCGTCGGCTCGTCGAGCAGAAGCAGCGCAGGCTTCGACAGCAGCGCCATGGCAATGACGATGCGCTGCTGCTGGCCGCCGGAAAGCTGGTGTGGGTAGGAACGCATCATGCGCTCGGGATCCGGCAGCTTCACCGCGCGCACCATTTCCAACGCGCGTTTATAGGCTTCATCCTTCGATACCTTGTCGTGGATCAGTGGCACTTCCATCAGCTGCTGGCCGACCTTCATCGCCGGGTTGAGACTGGCCATCGGCTCCTGGTAGATCATGGCGATCTTGTTGCCGCGGATGGCGCGCAGTTCCTCGTCGGACAGTTCTCCCATGTCCTTGCCTTGGAACTTGATCTTTCCGCCGACGATCTTTCCGATGTTCGAGAGGTCGCGCATGATGCCGAGCGACACGGTCGACTTGCCGCAGCCGGATTCGCCGACGATGCCCATCGCCTCGCCGGGCATGACCGTGCAGGAAAAATCCATGACGGCCGGGATCTCTCCCTTGCGGGTGAAGAAGGAGATCGACAGGTTCTCGATCTCGATGATCGGCCCATTGGTCGGCTTGGCGGGATTTCGAACTGCCTCATTCATGGGTCGCTCCAATCCTTGTTCTGCAGGCATGTCGGGCCGAACCCGGCATCGATCTTTCCCGGTTCAATCTTTCCCGGCATCAATCCTTCATCGACTGTTCGCGCAACGAATCCGCCAGGAGGTTGAGGCCGAGCACGAACGACATCAATGCGATCGTCGGCGGCAGCGCCGGGTGGATGAAAGAGCGCAGCAGCCGGCTGGCATCCTTGATCGCCGTGCCCCAGTCCGGGCTTTCCGGCGCCAGCCCCAGCCCGAAATAGCCGAGCGTGCCGAGCAGGATCGTAGTGTAGCCGATGCGCAGGCAGGCGTCGACGATCAGCGGCCCGCGCGCATTGGGCAATATCTCCCACAGCATGATGTACCAGGGCGATTCACCGCGCGTCTGCGCCGCCGCAACATAGTCGCGCGTTTTGATATCCATGACCAGGCCGCGCACGATGCGGAACACGCCCGGGCTGGAGGCGAACACCACTGCCACGAAGATGTTGAGCTGGTTGGGATCGATGTGGATGATCTTGAACGGATCGGCGTCGAAGACAAGGCCGGCATAGATCCAGCCGCCAACGACCAACGTCAGGCCAAGCAGGATATAGAGGCGGTCGGGCCGGTTCTTGTAGCGCGTCCAGAACAGCACGCTGAAGAAGATGATCGGGAACAGGAAGAACAGCCCGGCCATCGCGTAGGGGATCGGCGTGTCCATGATGCCTGGCGTCACCAGGAGGTAGAACAGCAGGATCACCGGGAAGGCCAGCACCAAATTGGCGAGGAAGGAGAGCACCGTATCGATCCTGCCGCCGTAATAGCCAGCCGGCAGGCCGAGCGTGATGCCGACCATCAGTGCAAAGCCGGTTGCCGCCGGCGCGATGATCAGCACGATCTGGCTGCCATAGACCATGCGGGAGAACACGTCGCGGGCGAGCTTGTCGCCGCCGAAATAGTATACAAGCTTCGACGCCGGCTCGATCGCGCCCGGCAGCGCGTCCTTCATGATCGGCACCTGGGCGAGCGGATCGAAGGGCGCGACGGTCGATGCGAAGATCGCCGTGAACAGCCAGAACAGGCAGATGCCGACGCCGACGATGCCGACGCCGCTGTCGAAAAGCTGGCCGTAAAGGCCAAGCTTCTTCTTGTAGCCGAAGCTCGCCCCCATCACCAGGGCGAGAGCGATCCAGACCGGCCAGAAGCGGGTAAGCACGCCGAGTACGACGTTGAAGGCGCTGAGATATTCGACCTGCATCCGCCCGGTCTCCTATTGAACTCTGATGCGCGGATTGAGGAACGCGTAGCCGACATCGGAGATGAGCTGTGTGATCAGGACGATAAACACCGAGACCAGCGAGCAGCCGAGCAGAAGATCGATGTCGTTGTTGCCGGCCGCCTCGACCAGCGTGTAGCCGAACCCCTGGTAGCGGAACATCACCTCGACGATGACGACGCCGGTGAGCAGCCAGGGGAACTGCAGCATGATGACCGTGAACGGTGCGATCAGCGCGTTGCGCAGAGCGTGCTTTACCACCACGCTGCCGAAGGAGAGGCCCTTCAGCCGGGCGGTTCGGATATATTGCTGCGTCATCACCTCGACCATCGAGGCGCGGGTCATGCGGGCGATGTAGCCGATGCCGTAGATCGCCAGCGTCATCACCGGCAAGGTGAAATTGTAGAAGGTGATGCCCTGGCTGGCCGAGGCCGCCGAGCCGTTCAGCACGCCGAGCCAGGAGGCGAAGATGACGGTGAAGATGACGCCCGAAACATATTCGGGCGTCGCCGTCGAGGCGATCGACGCCACCGACAATGTGCGGTCGGTGCGTGAGCCCTCGCGCATGCCGGCAAGAATGCCGATCAGGAGCGAGACCGGCACCATAACCGCAAGCACGCAGAGCATCAGGATGCCGGTGGCGCTGAGCGCCGGAAAGAGTTTCGAGGCGACCGTCGTCTTGAATTTGGTCGAGCAGCCGAAATCGCCTTGCAGGATGCCGGAAAATGTCGGCACGACCGGATCGTTGCAGAAGGAGAAACGCTGCGCTGGCTTGCCTGTCGCCGGGTCGGTCACCGGCTGCTTGGGCACGACGCCCAGCCATTGTCCGTAGCGGACAAAGAAATTCTGCCGATAGCCATGATTGACCAGCCAAGCCTCGAGCTGCTCGGCCGATGTGTGCATTTCGGTTTGGCTGATCGCGAGCTTCTTCAGATTGGGCCCGAGATTGACCAGGAAGAAGACGATCATCGTCAGGCACAGCATCGTCAATGCCATGGTGCCGAGACGCCTGATAACGAAAGAAAGCATGGCGGTCCCCTGCCGGTCGGGTTGGGGGGTGGAACCGGTTTGCAAGCCGTGCCCTGCCGCCAGCGGCAGAACAAGCCTTCAGACCAGTCCCAGATGCAATACCCTTTTTATTGCAGACCCCGGCCGAAGAGTCCGCAACTTTTTGCTGCGCCGACTTCCGGTCCAAGGACCATGCAACGAGCGAGAGAAAGGGGCCAGACGCCCCTTTCCGGATCGTCCGGTCAGGCCTGGTCGAGCCAGACCTTACCGTAGTCGCGCTCGAAGGTCGGGTGCATCTTGTAGTTCTGCACCGCCTTGACCGAATGGCTGTAGAGCTTGCGCCAATAAGGCTGGATGATAATGCCGGAATCCTGCAGGATCTGCTCGATATCCTTCATCATTTCCTTGCGCTTGGCGGCGTCGGCAACTGCCAGCGCAGCGTTGAGCTTGGCATCCCACTCGGGATTCGACCAAGCCGTCTCGTTCCAGGCTTCACCTGTACGATAGCCGATCGCCAGAACCTGGACGCCGAGCGGCCGCATGTTCCAGTTGGTCATCGACAGCGGATACTTCGTCCAGTCGTTCCAGAAGGTCGAACCCGGCAGCACCGTACGCTTTACCTTGATGCCGGCGTCGCGCATCTGCGCGGCGATCGCATCGCCGGTGTTCTTGTGCCAGTCTTCGTCGACCGTGATCAGCTCGTGCTCGAAATCGGCTTGGCCGGCTTCCGCCATCAACGCCTTTGCCTTGGCCGGGTCGCGAGCAACCTTCGGCAATTCGTAGTATTCCGGATGGATCGGGGCGACATGGTGGTTCTCGGCAACCGTGCCGGCATTGCCGTAGCCGAGCTGGAGGACGACAGCGTTGTCGACCGCGAGCTGCAGGGCGTTGCGAACCTTCTGGTCGCCGTAAGGCTTGTTGGTCACATTGGTGCGGCAGACGATCGTCGAAGCGGTGACGACCTCGGACTTCGCCAGGTCCATGCCGTCGAGGATCGACACATAGTCGGCCGAGGTTTCGAAATTGGTGTGCACTTCGCCAGCTTCGAAAGCGCTGACCATCGCCGCCGGATCGGTGCCGTAGTCGATGAACTCGATGCCGTCGAGGAAGACCTCGCCATCCCACCACTTGTTGTCTTCACGACGCTTGTAGACCACTTTCTGGCCGACATCGTAAGAGACCAGCTCGAACGGCCCAGTGCCGATCGGGCAGGACTTGAAGTCGCCGCCTTTTTCGTCGAACGTCTTGTGGACGATGAGGCCGGGATAGTCGCACACGTTGGGAATGAGGGCGATATCGGGCTTGCTGAGCGTCAGCTTGATCGTGTGGTCGTCGACCTTGGTCACCGCGCTCTCATCCAGCTTGTCGTCCTTGACCAGCGAACCGAGGCGACCGGGCATAGAATTGCCTTCGGCCTTCTTGTCGGCCCAACGCTTGAGGTTGAAGATGACGTCGTCTGCGGTGAACGGATCGCCGTTGTTCCAGGTGACACCTTTGCGCACATGCAGCGTGTATTCGGTAGCGTCGTCATTCACGTCCCAGCTCTCCAGCAGATAGGGGCGGAATGTGTATTCGGTGGTATATTTGACCAGCGGCTCGAGCGCCTGACGCTCGGCATTGGCGATTTCCGACCAGTCGGACTTGCGCGGATCCTTCGGATCCTTGATCCACTGCGCGACCTTCAATACGCCGCCTTTCTTGCCCTGGACCTCTTCCGCCTTGGCCGGCGTGGGGTCTGCAAGGCCAAGCATGCCATATGCCATCGCCGTCGACGCACCGAAGACGCTGGCGAGAGCCAGAAATTCGCGACGATCCATCTTGCCTGCCTTGGCGTCTTCGGCCATGGCCAGGATGTGATCGGGAACGCGGTCGCCGTTACTCTTGTAGATCGTCATGACTAACTCCCATTGTTGGCTTTCTGCCTTTTAACATTCCGCATTCGCGCCATGATGTCAAAGACGGCACGGATTGGGAACATGCCAAGGAATGTGCAACTTTGAAAGCAGGGCGGTTCGCGCGATAACGACAGTCTTGGCGCAAATTTGCTACTGCGCCAGGGATTTCGCGCGAAATCTCCACGGACAATTAAACCGGGACATTTGCTGCTGCGCCGCTCGTTCTTCGGGCAACCAACTGTTCTGCGCGAACAGCCGTTTCAATATTCCCGTTCATAGAAAACACCGCCTTTGGCTTCGCCGGCGTCGGTTGCCTCACCACGCAGCTTGACGCCGCGCCCGACGTCGAGATCGACGGTTGCCTTGCCCGAGCCGGGCCTATCGCCCTTCTGGATCGTCACGTAAGTGCGGTCGTTGAGATACTTGCCCGCCGAGACGGCGGTGCCGCCCTCTTCGTCGGTGATTACGTCGAGATCGTCGACGCCGATCGCGCTGCGCAGGTTCTGCAGCAGGGAGGTCGAGCCGCCGACGCCGGCCAGTTGTCCGGCAGCCTCGGCAAGCTGCGCGATCTGCAGCGGCGACAGGTTCGACATCGAACGGCCGAAGATCAGCTGCGCCAGCACCTCGTCCTCCGGCAGCGCGGGTACCGAGGAGAAGGTGAATTTCGGGTTGGTCGCCTCGCCCGACACCACGATGGTCACGGTGGCGCTGGTTGTCTTGGATTGCGCCGTAAGGTTGAGGTAGGGCACCAGAGAGCCCGAGAAGCCGACCGTGCCTTCGGTGAAGGTCAGCCGCTTGGCAAGGATCGTCAGCCGCCCGCGCCGCAAGGTGAAGGTGCCGACCGCCTGGGGTGACGATGCCGGACCGGTCAGCCGCAGCGAACCGCCGAGCTCGGCGTCGACGCCCCTGCCCTGGATGAAGATCTGGCTCGGCGCATTGATCGTGACGTCGAGGTTGAGGCCACTGCCGCCGCCACCGCTGCTTGCAGCGGCCGGGCGCAACGCCTTGTCCTGCGCACGCACGGCTGCCGGCGCATTCTTGTGCTTGACGTTGAGCTCGGCCAGCGAGCCGGGCAGCTTTTCGGGTACGGTGATGACGGTCTTGGCCAGGTTGACGGTACCGGAAATCACCGGCCCGGAGGTGAGCGGTCCCTTGATGGTCAGGTCGCCGCCGAGGTTAGCAGTGACCACCTTGCCGTCGGTATAACGGCCGTCGACCAGTTTGACCGACAGGTCGGCTGGGAAACCCTTAGCCGGATCGATGCCGACGGTGCCGCTGGCCGAAAGGCTGCCACGCGTCGACAGCGTGCCGGTCAGGCGGTTGATCCTGGCCACGCCACCACCGATAGCGACATCGGCGGTGATGTCGTTGATCGCAAGCCCCGAGCGCGCGTCGACCAGGCGGGCGCCTGACGTACGGACCGTGCCTGAGATCACCGGCGACGTCGCCGGGCCGCGCACCTGCACATCGACGTCGGCCGTGCCGCTCAAGGACAGGCCTTGCGCGGCGAGTGTCCTGGTGAGGAAGGCGAACGGCACCTTGCCGGAAAAGTTGAGATCAAGGGTGGGCGCGCCTGATGTCGTCATCGTGCCGCCGCCCTTGAGGCCAAGGCCGGCGGCATCGCTCATGTTGGCGTCGAAGGTCAGTCTGTTGCCCGAATACGTACCTGAAGACGAAACGCCCATGCCGCCGAAACCTGCACCGCGGGTCTGCGACGTCTGAACGCCTGTGGCGTCGATCTTGAAGGCGACGGCCGGATTGGCCGGCGCGCCCGTCACCTTCACCGTGCCCGAGACGGAGCCGGCGGCATCGAGGCCAGGCGAAAAACTGTTGGCTATCGAGATCGGGACGCGGGCCAGCGTCGCGTTGAGGTCGAGCGCCTGCCCAGCCTTGCCCGTGACCGTCGCCGTTCCGCCGCCGAGGTTGAGCACCAGCCTGTCGAGGCTGGTCACTCCATTGGCGATGTTGATGGTCGAGGCCTGGGCGATAGCCGCCTTGATGCCGCGAATGGTCGCCTCGCCGGAGGCAAGTTCGACCGTCGTCGTGCCCTTGACCGCCCTGACCCGGCCGCCGGCCTTCAGCGGAATATCCTTCACGGTGGCGCCACCGGAGAAACCGGTCCATTCGCCGTCGCGCTTGAGATCGACGTCGACACCACGGATAACCGTGCCGCCGGAAGTGACGCTGTCGGCACGGATTTTTCCGGAGATCACCGGTGCCGCCAGGTAGTTGGCGATCAGCGCATCGATGGTCACGGCCTTGGCCGAGACATCGCCGCGCGAGATCGAGCCCGTCGTCGCCTTGATGGCGACCTGCGGCACGGCGCCAGCCTTGGAGAAGGCGATCGTGCCGCGCACATCGCCATCGGCCTTTTCCAGTGCCAGGGCAGCAAGCGGACCGATATCGGGCAGGTCCAGTGCTACCGTACCGACCGGCACGAAGGCATCGTCGAGCGCCAGGTCGCCGGAAATACGGTTCTTGCCCAGCGACAGCAAAAGCCCGTTGATGGCGCGTTTGCCGTCCGATGTCGCCAGCACGGCACTACCCTGCAGCGACTGGCCCGCGACATTTCCGGTGAGTTGTACATTCGCCGCCGGGTTGGCGGCATCAGCCTTGCCGGTGGCGGTGAGCTTCAGTCCGGTGATCTCACGCGCCGCCACCGAAAGCCTATCGCTGTTGACAGTCAGCGACAGATACGGCGCGGTGCTGGCGCCTTGCGCATTCAGCGCGAAAGAAATAGCGCCTTTGGCATCCTTGGATAGCAGCGAGACGTCGCCCAGCGCGCCTTTGACGTCGGCGCTCAGCTTGTTATCGGCAAGGCTCGCCTGCCCGTCTGCGGTCAGCGCGCCTGATGACAGCCTGATCGCGTTGGCGGTGACATTGCCGTTGGCGTCCCGCTTCAGCGCGGCACTGAGTTGCGTCCGCTCGGCGAGCATGCCACGCGCCGCTACCGGCAGCGCCGCCGACGCGGCATCCGCCTTGAGATTTAGATCGATGGCGCCGTCGGCCAGCGAGACCCGCCCGTTGAAGCCGCTGTTCAACGCGTCGCTGGTCACGGTGCCGCTATCGATGATGACAGCGTCGGCGGCAAGGCTGCCGGCGACTTTGGCAGTGACCTTGCCGGCGATCAGCGGCGCGACGGTCGGATTGTCGAGGCCGATTTTTTCGGCGGTCACCGAGCCGGAGATCGGCCCGCTCCGGGCTTTCACGTCGAAGCGGTCGGAGTGCAGCGCAAGCGTGATGCCCTCGATCTTAGCTAGATTGGTGGCGGCCGATGGCAGCGTCGCGGAGATGTCGAGCTTCGGCTGGGTGCCCTGCCCGGCCGCCTTTAGCGACAGCGTCTGCAGCTCGAGCTTGATCGGGCTCTCCTTGCTGCCGAGCGAAAGCGGCAGGCTCGGGCCGGTGGATGCGAGGTCGAGCGAGAAATCGCTGGCACCGTTCGGATTGATGGTGCCGGCTGCCTTGCCGGAGATTTTCTCGCCGGCAAGCGTCGCATGCTCGATGGCGACGCCGCTGGCCGACGAGAAACGGCCAGCCGCATCGAGATTGAGCGGCCCGAGCCCGGCCCGCCGGGTCTGGCTGGTTTCGCCGCCGCTGAGCCGGGCGTTGAAGCGAATGTCTGGGGCAGCCGACGATCCCGTGACTTGCGCGGTGCCGCTGAGCGTGCCCGCGGCATCGAGGCCCGGTGAAAAATCATTGGCAAGTGCTGCCGGCACCGCCGACAAGGTGGCAGCGAGATCGAGCGTCTGGCCAGCCGTACCCGACACGGCAACCGAACCACCGCCGACACCGAGCGCCAGTTTCTCTATGCTCACCATGCCATTGGCGATTGTCAGCGCCGATGGCTGCGCGACCGCTGCCTTGATGCCGCGGATGGTCGCCTCGCCGGAGGCAAGCTCGATGCTGGTGATGCCGTTCGCAACCCTGACCCGCCCGGCCGCGCTGGCCGGAATGCCGGCGACCGTGGCGCCGCCGCTAAAGCCGGTCCAGTCGCCATCGCGCTTCAGGTCGACGTCGATGCCGCTGATCACCGTGGTTCCGGAGGTGATCGTGTCGGCCTTGATCTTGCCGGAGATCGCCGGGGCTTTGAGATAATTGGCGACCAGAGCGTTGACGGCGATTGTCTTCGCCGCCAGTTCGCCGCGCGAAATCGCGGCGCTCGTCGCATCGATCGCGACCGTCGGCGCACCATTGTCATTCGCGAAACGGATCGTGCCACGCACGTCGCCGGCTACCGTTTGGCCGGCAAGTCTGGCCAGCGGAGCAATATCCGCGGCATCGAGGTTCAACGTGCCGAGCGGCAGCAGGTTGTCGTCGAGCCCGAGGTCGCCGGAGACCTTGTTGTCGGCCAGTGAGACGGCAAGTCCATTGATGGAGCGCTTGCCGTCGGTGGTGACCAGCGATGCCTTGAGGTCGAGCGGCTGGTCGTCGACCGAGCCGGTCAGCGAGACATCGGCGGCAGGGCTGGCAATGTCGGCCTTGCCGCTCGCGCTCAACTTGATCTGCTTCACCGCATGGCCGGACGCCGTCAGGCTGTCGCTGTTGGCCGAAACCGAGAAATCCGGTGCGCTGCGCGCGCCGCTTGCCGTCAGCGCGAAACCGACGGCGCCGCCGACCTTCGCGCCGACCAGCGGCGACAGTACCGACACGTCGCCGAGCGTGCCCTTGATATCGGCCCGGATATCGGTGCCTTGCGCACTGGCGGTGCCGCTGGCACTAAGCGTACCGGAGGTGAGCTGCAATGCGTTGGCGGCGAACGCACCGTCCGGGTCGCGTGTCGCGGTTGCGGAAAACTGCACACGCTCGCCGAGAACCGAGCTGATCTGCGGCGGCAGCGCCGCCGAAGCCGCGTCGGCATTCATCTTGAGCGTCATCGACAGATCGGCCAGCGCCACAGTGGCCGTCACGGACGCATTGAGCGCGTCGCTGCGCAGCGTGCCTTGGTCGACAACGACCTGTTCCTTGCTGACCGAGCCGGCGAGACCGGCGCTGACCCTTCCCGTTATCAGCGGCGCCAATGTCGCAACGTCGGTGTTCAGGCCGGCCGCCGTCAGCTTGATGGTGACGGGCCCGCTACGGTTCTGGATGTCGAAGCCATCAGAATGCACTTGCCCGATCAGGTCGTCCACCCGCGTGCCGCCCGCCACCACGGAGACCAGCGACGCGCCGATATCCACCATCGGCGCCTTGCCATCGCCGAAAGTGCGGGCCGTGGCGTCCTTGATCGCCACGGTTATCGGCTGTGCCTCGCTGCCGAGGCTAAGCACGATCGGCGGCCCTTTCGCGGCGAGTTTCACCGAAAGATCGCTGGCGCCGTTCGGATCGACAATGCCGGCGGCAGTCGCGTGCACGGCGCCGCTGTCGATATTGGCGCGCTCGACATCGACGCCACCGGCCGCGGTGGCTGTGCCGGCGAGGTCGAAGCTGGTCTTGCCGGCAAACAGCGGTTTCAGGGTTTCGGGCAGGAAGCGCTCGAATTCGCCATCGCCGTTGGCCTCGACATAATGACCCTTGTCGGTGAGCTGATGGCGACCGGTCAGTTGGGTGACGATCCGGCCGTCGACAACGAAGGTCCCAATACCATTCCAGTTGGCGAGCGGTCCTGTGCCGGAAACGACAATGTCGACTGGCGGCGTGCCCGGCAGCTTGAGCAGGTTGGCGATGATGCCGCCGGCCGGCTCGGATGCCTTGAGGTCGAGGTCGAGCTTGTTGTCGGCCGGCGCGAAATGGGCTTTGGCGTCGACTGTGCCTTGCTTGCCGTCGTGGCGAACGATGTTGAGATTGGTCTCGATAGCCAGCGGCGAGGCATCCGCCTTGAGCGCTCCCTTGGCTGCCAGCTCGGCGACACCGCTGCCGGCCAGAGCCTGCCCGAGTGCGATTTCGGGAAGGTCGAGCTGCTTGACGTCGATGGAAACCGGCAGCGTGGTCGCCCCGCTTTGGCTCGGCTGTGTGCTGGCCACCGGCAGCCTTGCCAACTCGATACGCTCGGCCCCAATACGATCGGCGCTGAAGCTCTTCGACAGGAGTGCCAGCGGCGACCAGTCGACAGCCACCTTGCGCGCCACCATCCAGGCGCCTTCGCGATCCTCCAGAACGAGATGATCGACCCTCAGCGCGCCCGACCAGATACCGTCGATGCCGACGACAGTGACCTTGCGATCGCCGGTCGAGGCCATGGTCGAGATGATGCCGGCAAGGTTTTCGCGGCCGCGCTCGGTTTTGGTCAGCACGACGAGTGCCCCCACCGCCGCTGCCACCACGATGAGCAGCGTGTAGAAAAGGATACGGAGGATGCGCCTGAATATTGCCATCAGAATGCCTGGCCGATGCCGGCATAAATGCCGAAATGAGGATCGTCGGGGCCGCGGTTGAGCGGCACTGCCGCGTCGATGCGCAGCGGCCCGAACGCCGTCAGATAGCGCAAGCCTACACCCGCGCCGACCTTCATGTCCGAAAAATCGGGGACCTGCCTGGTGGACACCGTGCCGGCATCGACGAACGGCACGACGCCGATCTTGTCGGTGACAGCGATGCGCATCTCGACCGAGGTCTCGAAGAAGGAAAGCCCGCCGATCGGCTCTCCGTTGCTGTCCTTCGGGCCGATGCCCTGATAGGCATAACCGCGCACCGAGCCGCCGCCGCCGGAGTAGAAGCGGCGGTCGGCCGGAACATCCTGAAGACCGGCGCCGATGATCGAGCCGATGGCGACACGTTCGGCGAAAACGAATTTCGAGGCCGAATCGAGCGACTGGTAGGCCGACCCCTCGCCCTTCAGCTTGACGAACGCAGCCCCGCTCAAAATGTCGTAGCTCGGCTCGGCATAGGCCAGCACCCTGAAGCCCCTGGTCGGATTGAGCTTGCTGTCGCGATTATCGTAGACATATTGCAGCGGAATGCTGGCGATCAGATAGGTGTGCTTGCCGAAAGCGTCGTGGATCCTGGAATAGTCGAGCGCGACTTGCGCGGAAACCGTCTGCTTCTTGTCGAGTTCGTAGGACAGGCCGGTGCTGCCCTTGATCGAGAAATGGTCGTAGGCGTCGGGGTGCTCCAGCACGGTATTGACGCTGGCAATGAATTTCGACGCCGGCCCGACCACGCCCGGCTTTTCGAACATGACGCCGGCATTATAATTGAGCTGGGTCAAGTCGTTGCTGCCGATGCCGCTGATCTTGCCGTCGATGCGCAGCTTTTCGGCGCGGCCAAACAGATTGCGGTGCCCCCAATAGCCTTCGAGGCCCAGCCCTTCGGTGTTTGAGAAACTGCCGCCAATGCCGAAATAGCGCGGCTTGCGTTCGCTTACCTGGACACCGATCGGGATGTTGCCGTCGGCGTCGAGCGCGTCGGCTTCCTTCACCGTCACGCTGTTGAAGACCTCGAGCCCGAGCAGCCGGTCGCGCGCATCGTCGATCTCATCGGGCGAATATTGGCGGCCGCGCTTCAGGCCGGTCATATATTCGGTGAAATCGCGGTCGACCTTTTCGGTGCCCTCGACAGTGGTGTCGCCATAGCCGGCGACCGGCCCGGCCGCGACGGTGAGCGTCACGTCGAGCGTCGAACCGGCGTGCTCGGCGACGATCTCGCGGCCCGTCACCTTGGCCAGCGGCCTGCCTTCTTGCTTGAGTGCCCGCACGATCGCCGCCTCGGCCTTGAGCACGGCGCCCGAACTGGCGTCACCGCCGGCGATCAGACCGAAGTCGGCACTTGCCAGCCCCGCTGCATCGCCTTTCAGCCTGATGTTGCCAAGCGTGAATTTGGGTCCGGCTGCTATGCTTATCACCACCGGAATCGGCTGCGGGCCGGAAAACTCGGCATCGGGCGGCAGATCGTCGAGCGGCTTGCCCTGAATAGTGATGGTGACGACACCCTCGTAGCGCGCGTCCGCGTAGAGCGCGGCGACAAGTTGCTCACGGTCGCTGCGCGCCTTGGCCAAAAGACCCAGCGAACCTGATACCGGGTGTTCCTCGTCGGCTTTCAGCGCCGAGGCGTTTTCGAGCTTCTCGGCAAGATCCTCGTCGGCGTCGGGCGCTTCTATCGTCACGGCATAGCGCAGTGGGTCGACGATGTCGGCATCTTCGTCCTTTGACGACCCCCAGAGCTTGATGCCGAAAATCTCGAAGGCTGCCGCACTTCCGGTTTCGGCAACAAGTGCCGTCGAGCACAACAAAGCGAAAAGCAGGGCGCGCGAAAGCGCGCGCTGTGGCGCGGTTCCTCCCGACATCTGCCTTTCATACGCCGGCATTATGCTCCTAGCCTAGCTCGCAAACCTAAAATTGGAATGAAGTTCTGAAGCACTCGTAAAGGGGCCACAATCCAATTGCTGAAATAGACAGGGCTTGGAACTCACACCTTCTGCGTCGCCGCAAGAAAGCGTGATCCCCT
Organism: Mesorhizobium sp. M0563; assembly: GCF_040321065.1. Taxonomy (NCBI): domain Bacteria; kingdom Pseudomonadati; phylum Pseudomonadota; class Alphaproteobacteria; order Hyphomicrobiales; family Phyllobacteriaceae; genus Mesorhizobium; species Mesorhizobium sp. M0563. Next base: position 32,029 of record NZ_JAMYQV010000001.1, on the reverse strand, counting down.
GTCCTATGGAGCTACTACCGGTCACCGACCGGAAAGCAAACCGTTGGCAGGCGGATCCTGCCGCGTCCTGATGTTGACAAGCGCGACTGAAGCTTGAAGATTTCTGGACGTAAGCACTTGTCTGGAGGGGTTTATGGCAATGCGCGCGGCTCGTGGTCTATCCATTCTTTTCCTTCTCTTTTTCGCCTGGAGCGGTGTCGCGCAAGCGGCCGAAGCCCGGCGGGTGGTGACATCAGATAATTCCGACTATTTTGGTTTCGATCTCAGATCCGACCAGAATGTCAGCCTCGATCAGTGCAAGACCACCTGCCTCGGCGACCCGGCCTGCCGTGCCTTCACCTACAACCTCAAGGCCAAATGGTGCTTCCTTAAATCCGATTACAACTCGTTGAAACCCTTCGGCGGCGCCGTCGCCGGCAAGGTCGTCAACATCGATGGCGATCCCGACATCGGCGCGCCACCCGAACTCGCCTTCTTCCCCAACTGGATGGCCGACCAGGCCCAGCAATACCGCAACAAGCTCACCGGCCCGACCTACACCAAGCCGACAGAGGGGCTGACGGCGCTGAGGGCCGCCGCCGAACAGTCGGCGCTGACGGGCGATCATCGCTCGGCCATGCACAAATACGAAGCGGCGGTTTCGGTGCTGCCGGACGATGGCCAGCTCTGGCTCGAGCTGGCGCGCGAAACGCTTGCCGTCCATCCGACCGCCAACAGTTCGGAGCCGTCGACCCTACCGGCGAACGCCACTTCCGCCGCCTTCAACGCCTACAAATTGCTGCGCACCACCAAGACGCGCGCCGACGTGCTGGCGCTGCTCGGCGACGGCCTTGACCGCCGCGACCTCTACAGGCCGGCCCTGCAGGCCTACGAGGCGAGCCTCGCTTTGGTCAATTCGCCGGCGGTCAGGGCCGCCTATCAGGATCTCAAGGCCCGCAAGGGCTTCCGCGTCATCGATCATACCGTCGATGCCGACACCAGCGCGCCGCGTATCTGCGCGCAGTTCTCCGAGGAGTTGGTCAAGACCGGCGTCGATTATTCCCAGTTCGTCACCGTCGACAACGCCGCTCCCAAGGGCGTCGAAGCCAAGGACAAGCAGATCTGCGTCGAAGGGCTCGAGCACGGCCAGCATTATGACGTGACCTTCCGCGCCGGCCTGCCGGCCGCCATTGGCGAGGTCACCGCGGCACCGGTGGTACTGTCGATCTACGTGCAGGACCGCGCGCCTTCGGCCCGCTTCACCGGCGACAGCTTCGTGCTGCCCGCCGGCGCACGCCGCGGCATACCGGTCGTCACCGTCAACATGAATGCCGCCGAAATGAAGCTCTTCCGCATCGGCGACCGCTCGCTGGCCCAGCTTCTGTCGGGGTATCAGTTCCTGCGCCAACTTGACGGCTACGACATTTCGAACATCTCCGAACAGATGGGCGAGCCGGTCTGGCAAGGCCAGCTCGACATCGCCAACGACCTCAACAAGGAAGTCACCACCTCCTTCCCCATCGACGAGGCGTTGCCGAAGCGCAAGCCCGGCGTCTATGTGCTGACCGCACAAGCCGTCAACGATCGCAGCGACGACTATGATTCGCACGCCACGCAATGGTTCGTCGTCTCCGACATCGGCCTGTCGACCTATACCGGACAGGATGGGCTGAACGTCTTTGCCCGTTCGCTCGCAACCGCCAAGCCGATTGCCCGCGCCGAGCTGACGCTGCTGGCCAGGAACAACGAGATCCTTGGCACCGCGACCACCGACGCGGAAGGGCGGGCGGTGTTCAATCCCGGCCTGACGCGCGGCGACAGCGGCATGGCACCGGCGGTGCTGATGGCCAAGCAGGGCGACGACGACTTCGTCTTCCTCGATATGGGCCGCGCCGGGTTCGACCTGTCCGACCGCGGCGTCGCCGGACGTGCGGCGCCGGGCGCGCTCGACGTCTATGCCTGGACCGAGCGCGGCATCTACCGCGCCGGCGAGGACGTCCACGTCTCGGCTCTTGCCCGCGACAGTGCCGCCAAGGCGGTCGAGAACCTGCCGCTCACCTTCATCTTCTCGCGGCCCGACGGCGTCGAGGACCGCCGCATCGTCAGCGACGGAGCATCGGCCGGCGGCCACGCCGTCGACCTGCCGCTGGAACCCAACGCCATGCGCGGCACCTGGACAGTGGCGATCCACACCGATCCCAAGCAGGCGGCGGTTGCCAGCCAGATGTTCCTGGTCGAGGACTTCGTCCCGGATCGCATCGAGTTCGACCTGTCCGCCGACAAGCAGGAGATCGCCCAGGGCGAGACCGCCAACATCACCGTCGACGGCCGCTTTCTCTATGGCGCGCTGGCCGCGGGCCTCGCGCTCGAAGGCGAATTGACGCTGTCGACCGCCCGCGACTGGGACCGCTTCAAAGGCTATTCCTTCGGTCTGGCCGACGAACAGTCGGCCGAACCAACGGTGACGCCCTTCACCGGCCTGCCGGTGGTCGGCGACGACGGCAAGGCGACCTTCCCGGTTTCCGTCGATCAATTGCCATCCACCACCAAGCTGGTCGATGCCAAGGTCACGGTCCGGTTGCGCGAGACCGGCGGCCGTGCGATCGAGCGCTCGCTGAATATCGGCATCCGCCCGCAGGGCCACATGATCGGCATCCGCCCCGATTTCGACGGCGACGAGGTGCCGCAAGGCGGCACGGCCAAGTTCAGCCTGATCGCCGTCGACCCCGACGGCAAGCGTGAGGCGCTCAAGGGTGCGCAGTGGTCGCTGGTCAAGGTCGAGCGCAGCTACCAGTGGTACCGCTCGAGCAATTCCTGGAACTATGAGCCGGTCATCTTCACCAAGGCGGTGGCCAACGGCCAGGTCGACCTGAGCGCCGATGGCGAGGCTACCATGTCGCTGCCGGTCGACTGGGGCCGCTACCGGCTCGATATCGAGACAGCCGATCCGGAAGGCCCGGCGACCAGCTATGAGTTCGACGCCGGCTGGTATGTCAGCTCGACGACCACCGAAACGCCTGACGGGCTCGAGATAGCGCTCGACAAGGACACCTATGCGGCGGGCGAAGTAGCCAAGCTCAAAGTGTCGCCGCACTTTGCCGGCGAATTGCTCGTCACCATCGGCGCCGACAAGCTCTTGAGGACGGTCACCGCCAGCGTGCCGGCCGGCGGCAGCACCGTCGACATCCCGGTCGGCGACGATTGGGGTGCCGGCGCCTACGTCACGGCAACGCTGTTCAGGCCGGGCGATGCGCAAGAGACGCGCATGCCGGCGCGCGCCATCGGCGTCAAATGGCTGAAGCTCGATCCCGGCTCGCGGAAGCTTGCCGTCAGCTTGGCGCCGCCGGACAAGACCATGCCGCGCCAGCAGCTGTCGATCCCGGTCGCCGTCGCCGGCGTGCAGCCCGGCACCAACGCCTATGTCATGGTCGCGGCCGTCGACGTCGGCATCCTCAACCTGACCAACTACAAGGTACCGGATCCGGAGAACTGGTTCTTCGGCCAGCGCATGCTCGGTCTCGAGGTTCGCGACATCTATGGCCGGCTGATCGACGGCTCGCTGGGCACGACCGGCAAGCTGCGCACTGGCGGCGATGGCGCCAACATGCAGTCGCAAGGCAGTCCGCCGACCGAAAAGCTGGTCGCCTTCTTCTCCGGCCCGGTCCAGCTCGACGCCGACGGCAAGGCGCGGATCGACTTCGACATACCACAGTTCAACGGCACCGTGCGCGTCATGGCCGTCGCCTGGACCAAGGAAGCGGTCGGCCATGCCCAGTCAGACGTCATCGTGCGCGATCCGGTGGTGATCACCGCCGGCCTGCCGCGCTTCCTGGCGCCCGGCGATTCCGCCGTCATGCGGCTCGACGTCGCCGACACCGATGGCCCCGCTGGCGACTACAAGCTGACCATCGACACGACGGGCGACCTGTCTACCGGCAGTGCCGCCTTGCCTGAAAAGCTGACGCTGGCCAAAGGCAAGCGGCAGACACTGACCGTGCCGTTGATTGCGCAGACCGCGGGCAACGCCTCGATCACCATCAAGCTTGCGCATGCCGATGGCACCGCCGTCGAGCAGACGCTCTATGTGCCGGTGCGCCCGGCGCAACTGCCGGTGACCACCCGCATGGTCGTCGACCTCAAGGGCAATGGCGGCGCGCTGCGCGTCGACAAGGAACTGTTGGCGGCAAGCCTGCTCGATGGCGCTTCGGTGAGCGTCGGCGTTTCGCAGTCAGCTGCCTTCGATGTGCCGTCGCTGCTGATGACGCTCGACCGCTATCCCTATGGTTGCGCTGAGCAGACCACCAGCCGTGCCATGCCGCTTCTATACGTCAACGAGATGGCTTCCGGCATCGGCATGGCCAGCGACCCCGATCTGCATGGCCGCGTCCAGGACGCCATCTACAAGGTGCTGAGCTACCAGGCCTCGGCCGGCAGCTTCGGTCTGTGGGGTCCGGGTTCCGGCGATCTGTGGCTCGACGCCTATGTCACCGATTTCCTGACCCGGGCGCGCGAGCAGAAATACGACGTGCCGGCCCTGGCGATGAACCAAGCGCTGAGCAATCTGCAGAACGCGATCGGCTACGACCAGGACGTCCAGGATCGCGGCAGTGAGATCGCTTATGCGCTCTATGTGCTTGCCCGCAACAAGAAGGCCTCGGTCGGCGATCTGCGTTATTACGCCGACACCCAGCTCGAAGCCTTTACCAGCCCGATGGCCGTCGCCCAACTGGCGGCCTCTCTCGCGCTCTACGGTGACACGCAGCGCTCGGAGGCAACCTTCCAGGCCGCGTTGCAACTGGCCAAGTCGACGCCGGAATATGACTATTACCGGTCCGACTATGGCTCGCCGCTGCGTGACGGTGCGGCGATCCTGGCGCTTGCCGCGGAAAGCAAGCCGGTGCCGACCATCGTGCCGGCGCTGATCCAGCTGGTGACCAGGGAACGCGCCGACGCCAGGTGGACCAGCACCCAGGACGAGTCCTGGATGCTGCTGGCGGCCCGCGCGCTGAAGGCCGGCAATGATTCGATCGCGCTGACCGTCAACGGCGCACCGCATGCCGGCGGCTATTCGGACCAGATCGCCGGTGGCGAACTGGCCGACAGTCCGCTGACCATCGTCAACACCGGCAGAAATCCGCTGCAGGCGGTCGTCACCACCGTGGCCTCGCCGATCCAGCCTCTGCCGGCCGGCGGCAACGGCTTTACCATCAGCCGTACCTACTACAAGCTCGACGGCACAGAGGCCAACGTGACGGAGGTCAAGCAGAACGAACGCTATGTCGTCGTGCTCAAGGTTTACGAGCAGAACACCTGGCCTTCGCGGCTGCTGATCACCGACCTGTTGCCGGCCGGCTTCGAGATCGACAATCCGGGCCTGGTCTCCAGCGCCCAATTGACGAACTTCTCCTGGCTGGCGCAGACCGATGCTGCCCATCTCGAATTCCGCAACGACCGTTTCGTCGCGGCCTTCAATCCGAACGACGGCGACGGCGACCGCAACATCACGCTCGCCTACGTCGTGCGCGCGGTGACGCCGGGCATCTACGCCCACCCGGCGGCAACGATCGAGGACATGTACCGGCCGCAATATTCGGCCCGCACCGCCACCGGCATGATGGAGGTCAAGGCGCCGTAACGATGGAGAGGGACGCAGACCGGTTGACTGCAGGTAACGACGTGATGCCGCGCCGCCCCTCACCCTTACCCTCTCCCCGTGAAGGACGGGGAGAGGGGGTCGCCAGCGTTGCGGCCATTCACCTTCTCCCCGTCCTCCACGGGGAGAAGGTGCCGGCAGGCGGATGAGGGGCGGCGCCGTGCTCTCCAAAAGATTCCTCCGCCGAGCGGCCATTGCGGGCATTTCCTTCGCCGCAATCACCGCTGTCGCCCTCTGGCAGCTCGACCGCGCTTTTCCGCCGCCGCTGCCGGCTGCGCTGACGGTCTCGACCGAGGTGCAGGACCGTGACGGCCAGCTGTTGCGGGCCTTCGCCACGCCGGATGGCTATTGGCGGCTTGCGACCAACCTGGACCAGGTCGACAACCAGTTCGTCGACATGCTGGTCACCTATGAGGACAAGCGCTTCTGGGATCATCAAGGCGTCGACGTGCTGGCACTGGCGCGTGCGGCCGGACAGTTCGCGACCAGCGGCCATATCGTCTCCGGTGGTTCGACGCTCTCGATGCAGCTCGCCCGGCTGATCGAACCGCGCGACAGCCGCAGCCTCGGCTCGAAGATCAAACAGATGCTGCGCGCCGTCCAGATAGAACGGCGGCTGTCCAAGCGCGAGATCCTCGAACGCTACCTGACGCTGGCGCCCTATGGCGGCAATCTCGAAGGCGTGCGCGCCGCTTCGCTCGCCTATTTCGGCAAGGAGCCGAAGCGGCTGACGGTCTCTGAGGCGGCCCTGCTCGTCGCTTTGCCGCAATTGCCGGAAAAGCGACGCCCTGACCGCAACCTCGAAGTCGCTCATGCCGCCCGCGACCGCGTGCTGACCCGCATGGTGTCGGCAGGCCTGCTCGGCGAACGCGAGGCCGCGCGAGCCGCGCTCGACGATGTGTCGGGGCTGCGGCGGACCTTGCCGGCGCTCGCTGCTCATGCTGCCTATGCAATGCTGCCCAAGGCCATTCCCGGCCAGAAGCTGCAACTAACGATCCGCAAGAGTGTCCAGGAAGGGCTGGAGCAGGTGGCCAAGGATGCCGCCGCCAAGCTCGGCCCTCGCCTCTCGGTGGCCATGGTGCTGGCCGATGCCCGCACCGGCGATATTCTTGGCGAGGTCGGCTCTGCCGATTTCTTCGATGCCAGCCGTTCGGGCTGGATCGACATGACCAAGGTCGTTCGCTCGCCTGGCTCGACGCTGAAGCCGTTCATCTACGGCCTCGCCTTCGAGCAAGGCCTGGTGGCGCAGGAGATGCTGATTGAGGACAGCCCGGCCGATTTCTCCGGTTACCGGCCGAAGAACTTCGACATGGGCTATCAGGGCGATGTCAGCATCAGGCAGGCGCTGCAATTGTCGCTCAACGTGCCGGCGATCCGCGTGCTCGACGCGGTCGGCCCGGCCCGGCTGATGGCGCGCTTTCGCCAGGCAGGCGTGATGCCGATACTGCCCGTCAACGAAGCGCCTGGCCTGGCGATCGGCCTCGGTGGCGTCGGAGTGACGCTGCGCGACCTCGTCCAACTCTATGCCGGCCTTGCCAATGGCGGCAAGGCACACACGCTGCATGACGGCACGGAGCCGGCGAACACCGAACGCTCGACCACCACCATCCTCGATGGTCAGGCGAATTGGCAGATCACGGACATCCTGTCGGGCGTCAAGCCGCCCCAGGGTGCCGCCCAACGCGGCATCGCCTACAAGACCGGCACCTCCTACGGCTATCGCGACGCCTGGTCGGTCGGCTTCGACGGCCGTTATGTGCTCGGCGTCTGGGTCGGCCGCCCCGATGCCGGCGCGGTGCCCGGTCTGTCCGGCTATGTCTCGGCCGCGCCCATTCTGTTCGAAGGCTTTGTCCGTTCCAGCCTAGCCGCCGTGCCGCTGCCAAGCCAACCGTCCGGCGTCCGCCGGCCAAAGCGTGAAGAATTGCCGGTGACGCTGACGCGCTTCGGCGCCGGCGTCGACGGGCTGGTGCAGGCGACGCCGACCGAACCTGCACCAACCATCGTCTTTCCGCCTGACGGCGCCCGTGTCGATCTCGGCACTTCCTCGGCCGACGCCTCGCCGCTGGTGCTCAAGCTGCAAGGCGGCCGCGCACCGTTCCGCTGGCTGGCCAACGGCAAGCCGCTGGTCGGCATCGACCGGCGGCGCACCGCGACCTGGCAGCCGGACGGCGCCGGCTATTCCACCCTGACCGTAATCGATGCGGCGGGGCGCGCGGCCAGTGTGAAGGTTTTTGTCGAGTGAAAGTTTCCCTTGAATAGTTTCCGGCAGGTGATTCAGCGGATTGGGTTTTACGCCTTGCTTTCGGCCGCCGGTATTTCCTCGGCCTCTGCTGACGCCCTCCCCGCCGGCTTTGTTCGGCTGGCCGACATCGATCCCGGTATCCGGCAGGATATCCGCTATGCCGGCCTCGAAAACTTCCTGCATCGCAAGGTAAGCGGTTACGATGCGCCGGTATGCGTCCTCACCAGCCAAGCGGCGCAAGCGCTTTCCGCAGTGCAGAAAGCGATTGCTGCCGGAGGGCTGACGCTGGTCGTGTTCGACTGCTACCGCCCTGCGCGTGCTGTCTCCGACATGGGTGACTGGACAAAAACGAGCGGACCACCGGACCCGCAATGGTACCCAAAGGTCAAGCGCAAGGATCTCATCGCCAAGGGCTATATCGGCGAACTGTCCACCCATTCGCGCGGATCGACGGTCGATGTCGCCATCACGCGAGCGGACCGCAAGAGCGCTCCGAAACCGGCCTGCGGCGCGACCGATGCCGACACGCTGGATTTCGGCACCGGTTTCGACTGTTTCGATCCGACGAGCGAAACGGCTCACCGACCGATCGCCAGTGAAGCGGCGGCAAACCGCAAAAAACTTGTCGAGGCGATGCGCGCCGGCGGCTTCAAGAATTACGCACGCGAATGGTGGCACTTCACGCTGGAAAACGAGCCGTTTCCAAGAGAGCGCTTCAACTTTCCCGTCACCGCCGAATAGTCCGCCAAAACCTCGTTCGGACGCGACGCCGCCATTGCCGAAGAGCTAGCCGTCTCTAGATAATCGCGTCGGGAGCGCAGGTCCCGTGCAAGGGAAAATAGTTCCTCCCATCGCCGAAAGTAGGCGAAAAATTGCTTCAATAGGCCAAAAAAGGCAACATTGAATGCATCTAAATTCTATCAATTCGGTAGATTTGGCGCGAGTTCAACGGAGGCGGAAATGACCAAACCTCATTTCAGGAAACTGCTCGGCGCACTGGTCGCCACATCGGTCCAGTTCGGCACGCTCGGTTTCGCGTTTGCCGACACCACCATTCTCAACGTGTCCTATGACCCGACGCGTGAGCTCTACAAGCAATTCGATGAGGCCTTTGTCGCCCACTGGAAGGCCGAGACAGGCGAGACGGTGACCATCCAGCAGTCGCATGGCGGATCCGGCGCCCAGGCGCGCGCCGTGATCGACGGGCTCGACGCCGACGTGGTGACGCTGGCGCTCGAAGGCGATATCAACGCCATTGTCTCGAAAACGAAGAAGATCAATCCCGACTGGCGGACGAAATTCGAAAACAATTCGGCGCCTTACACCTCGACCATCATCTTCCTCGTCCGCAAGGGAAACCCCAAGGGCATTCATGATTGGGGCGATCTGGTCAAGGATGACGTCCAGGTGATCACGCCCAATCCGAAGACCTCCGGCGGCGCGCGCTGGAATTATCTTGCCGCCTGGGCCTATGCCAGCGCCAAGGATGGCGGCGACGAGGCCAAGACCAAGGGATTCGTTGGCAATCTCTATGCGCATGTCCCGGTTCTCGACACCGGTGCGCGCGGCGCCACCGTGACCTTTGCGCAAAAAGGGCTAGGCGACGTGCTGCTCGCCTGGGAAAACGAGGCCTATCTGGCGCTCGACGAGTTCGGCGCTGACAATTTCGATATCGTCTACCCGCCGACCTCGATCCTGGCCGAGCCGCCGGTCGCAGTGGTCGACGCCAATGTCGACGCCAAAGGCACACGCAAAGTTGCCGAAGCCTATCTGAGCTACCTCTATTCCAAGGAAGGCCAGACGATCATCGCCAAGAACCATTATCGCCCTTCGAAGCCCGACCTGGTGCCGGCGGAGGACCTGGCCAAGCAGCCTGAGATCAAGCTGGTCACCATCGACGACCCACTTTTTGGCGGCTGGAAGAAGGCACAGCCTTATCATTTCGGCGACGGTGGTATATTCGACCAGATCTATAAGCCGGCCCAGTAGCATTTAGATCAGGACGACATGACCACAGCACCCGCCAAGGCGGGGTGGCGGTTCAGGCAGCCGAGCGTCATTCCGGGTTTCGGATTGACGCTCGGCTTCTCGCTTGCCTACCTCACCCTCATCATCCTCATTCCCCTGTCCGGGTTGATCTGGCGCTCGGCGGCGCTCGGCTGGACCGACTTCTGGGCGATCGTCACCGACCGCCGCACCATCAACGCGCTTGAAATCAGCTTCGGCACCGCCTTCATTGCCGCCGCCGTCAACGTCGTCTTCGGCACGATCGTCGCCTGGGTGCTGGTGCGCTACAGCTTTCCCGGCCGCCGCATCGTCGATGCCATGGTCGACCTGCCCTTTGCGCTGCCGACGGCGGTTGCCGGCATCGCGCTGACCACGCTTTACGCACCGAACGGCTGGATCGGCAGCCTGCTGACGCCGCTCGGCATCAAAGTCGCTTATACGCCACTCGGCATTGTCATTGCGCTGATCTTCATCGGGCTGCCCTTCGTCGTGCGCACCGTGCAGCCGATCATGGAGGAGATCGACAAGGAGGTCGAGGAAGTGGCCGCAACGCTCGGCGCCAATCGCTTCCAGATCATCAGCCGCGTCCTGCTTCCCGGACTGGCGCCGGCCATCGTCACCGGTTTCGCGCTGGCCTTCGCGCGCGGCGTCGGCGAGTACGGCTCAGTCATCTTCATCGCCGGCAACCTGCCCTATAAATCCGAGATCGCACCGCTTCTGATTGTCATCAGGCTCGAGGAATATAATTACGCTGCGGCGACAGCGATCGCGGCGATCATGCTGGCGCTGTCCTTCGTGATGCTGCTGGTCATCAACCTGGTGCAGACGTGGAGCCGCAAGCGCTATGGCTGACCCGGAGATCAAATCCTACGCGCCGCACCACGAAAGCCAGTCGCCGGCGGTGACCGAAAGCCGCACGGCGAGAACCGTGCTGATGATCGTGACCTTTGCCTTCCTCGGCATTTTCCTGCTCTTGCCGCTGATCATCGTCTTCAAGGAAGCTTTCGCCAAAGGCATCGAGGCCTACACACAGGCGCTGTCGGAACCGGATACGCGCTCGGCGATCCGCCTGACGCTTCTGGTCGCGGCGATCTCGGTGCCGCTCAACGTCGTCTTCGGCATTTCCGCCGCCTGGGCGATTGCCAAGTTCGAGTTCAAGGGCAAGGCGTTCCTGACCACGCTGATCGACCTGCCGTTTTCGGTCTCCCCGGTCATTTCCGGCCTGGTCTATGTACTCCTCTTCGGCGCGCAAGGCCTGCTCGGTGCCTGGCTCAAGGCGCATGGCATCGTCATCCTGTTTGCCGTGCCGGGCATCGTGCTGGCCACCATCTTCGTCACCTTCCCCTTCGTCGCCCGCGAATTGATCCCGCTGATGCAGGAGCAGGGCAATGGCGACGAGGAGGCGGCCCTGTCGCTCGGCGCCAATGGCTGGCAGGCGTTCTGGTACGTGACGTTGCCTAACGTCAAATGGGGATTGCTCTACGGCGTACTGTTGTGCAATGCCCGCGCCATGGGTGAGTTCGGCGCGGTCTCGGTGGTGTCCGGCCACATACGCGGGTTGACCAACACCATGCCGCTGCATGTCGAAATCCTTTATAACGAGTACAATGCCGCCGCCGCCTTTGCCGTCGCTTCGCTGCTTGCCGGCCTGGCGCTCGTCACACTGGTCTTGAAAACACTTCTCGAGATGCGCTACGGCGCCGAGATCGCCGCGACGCGCGGACACTGACAAAATGCATGTCGCCCAAAAGTGGGAACCGGTTTTGGGATAACGACATGCATCAACTACAAAAGGGATTTGTATGGAAGTTCGCGTTGCCAACGTGCGCAAGGAGTTTGAGCGGTTTCCGGCCCTTCACGACGTTTCGCTCGACATCAAGTCGGGTGAGTTGATCGCGTTGCTGGGGCCATCCGGTTCCGGCAAGACGACGCTGCTCAGGCTGATTGCCGGGTTGGAGCGGCCGACCCGCGGAAAGATCTTCTTCGGCGAAGAGGATGCCTCGCAAAAGTCGATCCAGGAGCGCAATGTCGGCTTCGTCTTTCAGCATTACGCGCTGTTTCGCCATATGACGGTCGCCGACAATATCGGCTTCGGACTCAAGGTCCGGCACGGGCCGTCACGCCCGTCGGCGAAGGAAATCCGCCGCCGCGCCTCGGAACTCCTCAACCTCGTTCAGCTTTCCGGTCTGGAAAAACGCTATCCGGCGCAGCTTTCGGGCGGCCAGCGCCAGCGCGTGGCGCTGGCCCGCGCCATGGCGATCGAACCGGCCGTGCTTTTGCTCGACGAGCCGTTCGGCGCGCTCGATGCCCAGGTGCGCCGCGAACTGCGCCGCTGGCTGCGCGACATCCACGACGCCACCGGCCACACCACGGTCTTCGTCACCCATGACCAGGAAGAGGCGCTGGAGCTTGCCGACCGCGTCGTGGTGATGAGCCAGGGCCGCATCGAGCAGGTTGGCACCGCCGACGAGATCTACGACACGCCGAACTCGCCCTTCGTCTATGGCTTCATCGGCGAATCGAGCTCGATCCCGGTCAAGGTCGAGGACGGCCAGGTCTGGATCGCCGACCGGCCGATCGGGCTTTCCGCGCCGCACGCACCGCAAGGTGAAGCGACGCTGTTCTTCCGCCCGCACGACGTCGATCTGGTGGAAGAATGCAACGGCTGCATCGCCGGCACGGTTGTCGCCAGCCGCCGCGTCGCCGGCACCAGGCGGGTCGAGCTCGAAATCGGCGGCGAACGCCAGCGGGTCGAGATCGAGTTGCCAGTCGACCATCCGGCGGCGCAGAAAAGCCGGGTGGCTTTCAGGCCGCGGCGCTGGAAGCTTTTTCCGGCTGCTTGATCCTCTTTTAGGCGCTACACCAGCCAGTTCTCGACCTTCAGGCCTTTGATCCGGTTGAACTCGCCGGTGTTGGCGGTCACCAGGGTAGTTCCCAGTGCATAGGCGTGGGCAGCAATAAAAAGGTCGTTTTGGCCGATGGTCTGGCCCCTGCCTTCCAGCTCTGCGCGAATCGCGCCGTACTCGGCATCTACCGGCACATCGAGCGGCAAGACAGGAATCTCAGCCAGCAATTCCTCGACCTTCTTGAGCAACTTGGCCGACTCTTTCCTGGCGCAGCCATATCGCAGTTCCGAGGCGACCACGATGCTGGTACACACGGCGGCGTCTCCCACGCGCAGGGCGGCGGCGGCGGCTTTCCCGGCCGGATTTCGGATCATGTCGCTGATAATGTTCGTGTCCAGCATGAACCGCATCAAAAAAATTCCTCGGATTTGACAGGCATATCCTCGACTTCGGGAAAGTCCTCCTCGGAACCGGGGGGCGGCTCTTTCGCCCATTGCGCGAGCAGCGCCGTGAGGCCGGGTTTGCGAACCGGCTCGATGATCAGGCGGTCGCCTTCACGACTGATCAAGACCTTTTCGCCGGGAAGTTCGAACTCGACAGGAATGCGCACCGCCTGACTGCGATTGTTACGAAACAGCTTCGCCTCTTTCGGCGGGGTTGTTGAATGGCGGCGTTGAGGCATGACGATAGCTCCTTGTATATACCATTTGTATATGCCAGACCGCGCGGCGATGCAATCGCCATCGCGTTGGCCGGCCGGGAACCATCGTGCACGCCGAGGGCATCGGCACCGCTGCCAAGCTGCCCGGAAGACTCTGCCTGAAAGAAAAAACTAGAAATCCTCCACAGCGGGAATATTTCTTCTATCGACAACGTGGAGCGGCCGCTCTGCCTGCCTCGTCGCGCACAATGCCTTGCCGCTATAGTCCGGCAATAAGCGCACGCATTGGAGCCTTGTTTTCATGAAGCGATTTTTGCTTGGCGTCGCCACATTGGCCGGCCTGTTCCTCGCATCCTCCCAAGCCTGGTCGGCCGACAAATTGCTGAACGCTTCTTACGATGTCGGCCGCGAGCTGTTTGCGCAGGTCAACAAGGCGTTCGTCGCCGGCCACCCAGGCGTCACCATCGATCAGTCGCATGCCGGGACGTCTGCGCAGGCACGTGCCATCGCCGAGGGCCTCGGCGCCGATGTGGTCACCTTCAACCAGGTCCTCGACATCGACTTCCTGGTCAGGAAGGGTCTCATCTCCGCGGATTGGCAGAAAGATTTTCCCGACAACGCCTCGCCCTTCTATTCGCTGCCCTCCTTCCTGGTGCGCGCCGGCAATCCGAAGCACATCAAGGATTGGAACGATCTCGTGCGCGACGACGTCCAGGTGATCTTCCCCAATCCGAAAACCTCCGGCAATGCCCGGTACACCTACCTTGCGGCCACCGCCTACGCCAAGGAAGCCTTCAAGGGCGACGACGCCAAGGTGAAGGAATTCGTCACCAAGCTGTTCAACAACGTACCGATCTTCGACAGCGGCGGACGCGCCGCGACCACCACTTTCGTGCAGCGCGAGATCGGCGACGTGCTGATCACCTTTGAGTCGGAAACGCGCGGCGTCCGCAAGGAGTATGGCGAGGACAAATTCGAGCAGGTGACGCCCTCGGTCAGCCTTTTGGCCGAGTTTCCGGTGGCGATCGTCGACACGATCGCCGACGAGCATGGCACGCGCGACCTCGCCAAGACCTATCTCGACTTCCTTTATACGCTGGAGGGCCAGGACATCGCCGCCCGCAACGGCCTGCGGACCCGCGACGCGACGGTCGCCGCCAAGTACAAGGCTGAGTTTCCCGATGTCCGCCTATTGACGGTGGAGGATGTCTTCGGCGGCTGGGCCAAGGTCCAGGCCGAGCATTTCGCCGCTGGCGGCCTGCTCGACCAGACTTACGGCAGCCGCTGACGTCTGCAACCTCGTGAACTGATTGAAAGCGGGCGTTTGCCGGCTTTCTTCATTTGCTCGCCGAAAACGTGGCCTCCGCCCGTTCCGGACGCCCGCCCTCCAAAACGTTACGAAGAATCAACGCGTTTGCGCGCAATATGTCTTCGGGCGGCCTGTCTGCGCGAACGGCATCGCACGGCCAAACCGTCATTATTTGCACACAAACAGCCGCCAGATGCGGGTGGTTGGGGCTTAATGGGTTGACTCGGGCATGCTTACCAAAAAAGGCAAATACGGCCTCAAGGCTCTCGTGCATCTGTCCGGCCTGCCGGTCGGCCAGCTCGCATTCGTCAACGACATTGCGGTCGCCAACAACATCCCCAAGAAATTCCTGGATGCCATCCTGGGCGAGTTGCGCAATGCCGGCTTCGTCCAGAGCCGCAAGGGCAAGGAAGGCGGTTACCGCCTCGCCCGTCCCGCTTCCGAAATCAAGATCGGCCATGTCGTGCGTGTCCTCGACGGGCCGCTGGCGCCGATCCCTTGCGCCAGCCGCACACAATACCAGCGCTGCGAGGATTGCGACGAGGCGACCTGCCAGGTCCGGCACATGATGCTGGAGGTGCGTCAGGCGATCGCAGAGGTGCTGGACAACCGCAGCCTCGCCGCCATGCGCGACGCCGACAATGACGATTTCCCGGTCGAGCTGACGTCGCAGATTTAAATCTAGCATCAGGCCGGGCGCTTCACCGCCCCTAGCGGCGAGCGTGCCACTACCGGCGTCGACTGGATGATCGCCGTATTGGTCATCGCATGGGGAATGATCCGGTCGATCACCCGCTCGAGCTCGGCGACCGAGCCGACATGCGCCAAAGCGATGAAACAGTCTTCGCCGGTCACCCTGTCGCATTGGGCGATTTCCGGTAGGTCGCGGATGATTTCGGCCACGACAGCGAGTTGCCCCGGCACCGGCCTGATGCGCAGCCATGCCGACAGCTTCATGCCGAGCGCCGCCGGACTGATACGCACCGTATAGGCCTCGATCACACCGCTTTCCTGCAGCCGCTTGATGCGCTCGGCCACGCTCGGCGCCGACAGGCCGACCGATCGCGCCAGTTCGGCGGTGCTGGTGCGCGCATCCTCTTCCAGCAGGCGCAGGATTTTCAGATCCGCCGGGTCCAGATCGGTATTTTCATTTCGAAGGCGTTTCAGCGCAATGCTCCTTGCTTTCGGAAAGGAAATGGCCGCAATGCCCGGCCATCATCCATATCAATGGCAAAAATCGCCTGCGATACTGATCCCATGCAAGATCGGACGCAAGCCCCCGCAGCAAGTCCGGCACTCGCCGGCCCCGCCTTTACCTTGGCAAACGCGGTCCCGCCGCATCTCTGGTTCGGCGTCAGCGCCGTGTTCCACTATCTCGGACCGGCCTTGGCGGTGCTGCTGTTCCCGCATGTCGGCGTGCTGGGCATGGCTTGGCTGCGCATCGCCACCGCGGCACTCGTCTTTGCCCCATTGACCCGGCCATGGGCGGTCTTCGCCCGCGCCGATCGCTCGACGCGGTTGTTGCTTGTGGCTTTCGGCGTCTGCCTTGGGGTGATGAATTGCTCGTTTTACCTGGCGCTCGACCGGCTGCCGATCTCGCTGGTGGCGGCGATCGAATTCGTCGGCACCATCGGCGTTGCGCTTGTTGGCCTCAGAAGCCCGCGCAATCTCGCCGCCCTCGCAATCGCTGTCGCCGGCACCCTGTTGCTGATCGACGTCAAATGGTCGAGCGATCCCGTCGGCCTGTTCTGGGCCTTCCTCAACGGCACGCTGTTCGTTGGCTACATCGTGCTCGGCCACCGTATCGCGCGCGGCGGCGCCGGCGATGGCATCGCCGGGCTGGGTGCCGCCATGGCGGTCGCCCTTCTCGTCGTTCTGCCGATCGGTTTCGCCGATGCTCTGCCGGCTTTCTCGGCGCCGCCGCTGCTGTTTGCGGCGGTCGGCGTCGGCATCTGCTCGTCGGTCATTCCCTATATTTGCGACCAGCTTGCCATGTCGCGGCTGCCGCGCTCCAGCTTCGCGCTGATGCTGTCTTTGCTGCCGGTCACCGCGACGTTGATCGGCGTCATTGTGCTGCGGCAGGTGCCAAGCCTCACCGACTGCATCAGCATCGCGCTGGTGGTGGCCGGCGCCGCCCTTCACAAACCGGCGCCGGCGCCCACCTGATCAGGCCAGCTTCTCCTTGAGGAAAGCGATCGTCCGGCCCCAGGCGAGGTCAGCCGCCTTCTTGTCGTAGCGGGCCGCCGACGTGTCGTTGTTGAAGGCATGGTTGGCGCCTTCATAGACATAGACCGAGTATTCGACATGAGCCGCGTCGAGTGCCTTCTTGAAGGCATCGATGCCGGCATTGGTGCGGGTGTCGAGCCCGGCATAATGCAGCATGAGCGCGGCCTTGATCTTCGGCACGTCCTCGGCCTTTGGCTGCATGCCGTAATAGGCGACGGCGGCGGCGAGGTCCGGCGCGTTGACGGCCAGCATGTTCACCGTGCCGCCGCCCCAGCAGAAGCCGACGGCGCCGACCTTGCCGTTGCCGTCCTTGTAGCCTTTGAGGTAGGTGACGGTTGCCACGGCATTGGCGGCGACCTGTGCTGGATCGAGCTGGGAAAACAGGTCACGTGCCCTGTTTTCATCGTCCGGCGTGCCGCCGAGCGGTGTCATGAAGTCCGGCGCAAGCGCTACGAACCCTTCCAGCGCCACGCGCCGCGCCACATCGCGAATATGCGGGTTGAGACCCCTGTTCTCGTGCACCACGATGACGGTGCCAAGCTTGCCGGTCTGGTCCGCCGGCTTGACCAGATAGCCCTTCATCTCGCCGCCCCTGCCGGGATAGCTGATGTCCTCGCCTTTCACACGCGGATCGTCTTCGGCGACGATTGCCGCCTGGGCCGAATTCGCCGCCAGCAGCGGCGCGATCGCGGCCGCTGCCGCACCCGATCCGGCAAGCCTGGTCAACTGCTCCATGAAGCGCCGCCGGTCGAGCGTCAGGTGCGTGTATTCGTCATAGGCATCGATCATCGCCTGGGTAATGACAGGCTCGGCGGCAGTGGGTCCGGCAGGTATTGTCATGGCGCGCTCCTCGTCGGCGCCCCCCGCGGCAACATAGAGCCGAAGCTTGCCTGGTCCAGTCACGGCTGAGTGAGGCTGCCATACGTCCCTGCACGAGGGCCGTGATGCCGCGCGCCCCACTGTCGTTAAATTTTGGTCCTTTGTGGCAATGCTAAATGCACGCACCACCATATAAAACAAACTTACCAGGCTAGGCCTCGCTCGCGCCATTTGGTGAGGAAAGAATGCCTGATTGACGACGAAGGAATTACGCCCATGACCTTTCCCTCCCCGCTTCTGGCAAGTGGGTTCGCCCTCGCCGCTATGGCTTTGCTGGCGCTGCGGTTCACTGCCTTCACCGCCTTCAAACGATCGTTGATCAAAATCCGCGTCAACCGGCACCCGGCCGCAAACACCAAAGCCTGAGGAAAGGTCATGGACGTTCAGGACATCATCAACACCGTCTCCCAGAAATCCGGTCTCAACCAGGCTTTGACGGAAAAGATCGCCGGCACGATTTTCTCGGTGCTCGAACACGAGGCGGAAGGCACGACTCTGTCCAGCTTCTTTGCCAAAATCCCGGGAGCCGACGCCCTGGCCAAGCAATATGATGTCATGGCTCCCGGCGCAGCTTCCGGTGGTGGCCTCCTGTCCTCGCTGGAGGGCGCGCTCGGCGGCGCTCTCGGCGAAAAGACCGGCGCGTTGATCAACGGCGTCGCCATACTCAAGGCATCAGGCCTTACGCTCGCACAGATCAGCCAGGCCGGCACGATGCTGGTCCAGCAGGCCGAGGCAGCCGCCGGCCCGCAGCTGACCAGTGAGGTACTTGCATCGGTACCCGACCTGAAAGGGCATCTCGGGCTCTGAAGGAACTTCTCTATTTCGGCAGCGTATAAGCCATCACATAGTCGCCCGGCTTGGTACCGACCGAGCCGTGGCCGCCGGCAACGATGACGACGAACTGGCGTCCGTCGGCTACCGTGTAGGTCATCGGTGTCGACTGCCCGCCCGCCGGCAGCCGCGCCTGCCAGAGCTGTTTGCCGGTCGTCAGGTCATAGGCGCGCACATAGTCATCGACTGCCGCACCGAGGAAGGCGACGCCGCCGGCAGTGATCATCGGCCCGCCAATGCCGGGCACGCCGACCTTGAACGGCAGCGGCAGCGGCGTCATGTCGTAGACGGTGCCGTTGCGATGCTTGTAGACGATCTTGCCGGTCCGAAGGTCGGCACCCGCCACATAGCCCCAGGGCGGCGCCTGGCAGGGAATGCCGAGCGGCGACAGGAACGGCTTCAATATCACTGCGTAAGGCGCACCGTCATTGCGGTTCAGGCCCTGTTCGCTGCCCTTGGTGTCGCCTGGCGGCGGCACGTCGGCGCGCGGCACCAGCTTGGAGATGAACGCCAGGTATGTCGGCATGCCGAACATCACCTGCCGGACCGGATCGACTGCCACGCCGCCCCAGTTGAAGGTGCCGAAATTGCCGGGGTAGATCAGCGAGCCCTGCAGCGACGGCGGCGTGTAGCGGCCCTCATAGCGCAACTTCCGGAGCTCGATCCGGCAGGCCAGCTGGTCGAACATGGTGATGCCCCACATATCCGCGCCGGTCAGCGGTTTCGGACTGAAGCTGAGATCCGAGACCGGCTGCGTCGGCGAGGTATGGTCGCCTTCGATCGCGCCGCCCGGCGCCGGCACTTCCTTGACCGGAACGATCGGCTCGCCGCTGCGCCGGTCGAGCACATAGAGGTCGCCCTGCTTGGTCGGCCCGACCAGCGCCGGCACCACGCCACTTTCCGTGGTGATGTCGACCAGCGTCGGCTGCGCCGGCACGTCCATGTCCCAGAGATCGTGGTGCACGGTCTGCCGCACCCAGCGCAATTGTCCGCTGTTGAGATCGAGCGCGGTGATCGAAGAGGAGAATTTCTCGTCATTGGCGCTGCGTCCGGCACCGAGTTGGTCCGGCGTCTTGTTGCCGAGCGGCACATAAAGCAGCCCGAGCTTCTCGTCGACGCTCGCCGTCGACCACATGTTGGGTGAGTTGTTGGTGTAGGTCTGGTCCGGCGGCAGCGGCGTCGTCTGGTCCGGATTGCCGGAATCCCAATTCCACAACAGCGCGCCGGTGTCGGCATCGTAGGCACGGATGACCCCGGACGGCTCCTGCGTCGAATAATTGTCGTTGACCGCGCCGCCGACGATGATCTTGTTGGCGACGATCAGCGGCGCCGAGGTCGAATAATAATAGCCCGGCTTCGGATATGGCATGTTGGCGAGCAGGTTCAGCGTGCCGCCTTCGGCGAAAGTCGGGCAGACCTGGCCATTCGCCGCATCGAGCGCGATCAGCCGGGCGTCGGATGTCGGCAGGTAGATGCGTGTGGCGCAGGGCTGGCCAGCGGCGACCTTGGCATCGGCATAATAGGACACGCCGCGGCAGGTCTGGTGCTGGCGGTCCTTGTTGAGCTTGACCTGCGGATCGAAGCGCCAGTTCTCCTTGCCGCTCGCGGCATCGATGGCGATGGCGAAATTATGCGGCGTGCAGATGTAGAGCGTGTCGGCGATTTTTAGCGGCGTCACCTGATAGGTCGTCTCGCCGATGTCGTCGGGCCCTTTCACGTCGCCGGTGCGATAGGTCCAGGCCGGCTGCAGATTGGCAACGTTTTCGGCGGTGATCTGGTCGAGCGGCGAATAACGCTGGCCATATTGCGTGCGACCGTAATAGTGCCATTCGCCAGCCGGCACGTTGCCGCCGAGATCGGCCGTCGGCGTCACCTTGTCGGTGTTGAGTTCACCCGCAATATCCTTTGGATCGGTCGTCATCGAATAGCCGGCGACCGCAAGCGAGGCCAGCACGGCGAGGATCAGCGGCGCGCGTCCGTCGGGACCGGTAAGCCCGCGCCGCGCCCATGGCGTCAACAGCCATAGCGCGACAAGCACGATGATGCCGCCGCGCGGGCCGAGCTCCCACCAGTCGAAGCCGACCTCCCAGACCGCCCAGGCGAGCGTGCCGAGCACGATCGCCGCATAGAGCCACAGCGCCGTGGATCTGCGCCTGTAGAGCAGCCAGGCCGCGACAAGGAAAGCTAGACCGACGATGACATAGTACCAGCTGCCCCCCAGCGTCACGAGCCAGATGCCGCCGCCGCCAACTGCCAGGCCGATGAGGAAAAGGATCAGGGAGGTGATGACCACAGCCAAGACGGTGCTCCTTCGACTGGTGCGCTCCGCGACGCGTCCATGGGCAACCCCGCATTGCGTTCCTGCCCCCACGCAACTTTCTCCGGCCCGCCTCCCCTGTCAAGCAAGCTCGGCGTTTTACGGCGCCGGCCTATCGCAAGCCCGGCGTTTTGGTTAGCGGACCCATTCAGATTGTGAGTCTACCGGCTGGACAGAGAACAAAACGGAGACACTTCTGGCCTTTCGCTGCCGAATCACTACATTCGGGGGGAGATGTCCGGCTTTTCGGAAGACATGCCCTTTTTTGACGAACCGAACGCGCGGCCCGTGGCCCCCTCGGGCATCGCCGCGCGCGCCATGGCTGCCCGCAGCAATCAAAACAACGCGCCCGATTATCTCAACGGCCTCAACCCCGAGCAGCGGCTGGCGGTGGAAACCACCGAAGGCCCGGTGCTGGTGCTGGCCGGCGCCGGCACCGGCAAGACGCGCGTCTTGACCACCCGCATCGCCCACATCCTTGCCACCGGCAAGGCCTTCCCTTCGCAGATCCTCGCCGTCACCTTCACCAACAAGGCGGCGCGCGAGATGAAGCAGCGCATCGGCCTGTTGATCGGCGAAGGCAATGTCGAGGGCATGCCGTGGCTCGGCACCTTCCACTCGATTGGCGTGAAGCTGCTGCGCCGACATGCCGAGCTGGCCGGGCTCAAATCCGACTTCACCATTCTCGACACCGACGATGTCGTGCGGCTGATCAAACAGCTCATCCAGGCGGAAGGGCTGGACGACAAGCGCTGGCCGGCCAAGCAGTTCGCCCAGATGATCGACGGCTGGAAGAACAAGGGCCTCGGTCCCGCCGACATCCCCGAGGGCGATGCCCGTGCCTTCGCCAACGGCAAGGGCCGCGAACTCTACAAGGCCTATCAGGAGCGGCTGCAGACGCTGAATGCCTGTGACTTCGGCGATCTCCTATGTCACCCGATCCGCATCTTCCGCGCCAATCCGGACGTGCTGAAGGAATACCACAAGCGCTTCCGCTACATCCTCGTCGACGAGTACCAGGACACCAACACCGCACAGTACATGTGGCTGCGCCTGCTGGCCCAGCGGCCTCAAGGCAAGCCAATCTCCCCCCTCGCGGGGGAGATTGGGCGCTCTTCGGCCGAAGGCCGCAAGCCCGACCGGGCGTCGGCCGGCCAGGCCGCCCCCGCGGAGGCCAGCGAGCGAAGCTCGCGCGCGGCCGTGAGCGAAAGCAAAGTTAACATCTGCTGCGTCGGCGACGACGACCAGTCGATCTATGGCTGGCGCGGCGCCGAAGTCGACAACATCCTGCGCTTCGACAAGGATTTCCCCGGCGCCACCATCATCCGGCTGGAGCGCAACTACCGCTCGACCGCGCACATCCTCGGCACCGCCTCGCATCTCATCGCCCACAATGAGGGCCGCTTCGGCAAGACGCTGTTTACCGAGAAGATCGCCGAGGACGACGAGAAGGTGCATGTCCACGCCGCCTGGGATTCCGAGGAGGAGGCCCGCGCCGTCGGCGAGACCATCGAGGCCTACCAGCGCCAGAAGCACAATTTGAACGATATGGCGATTCTCGTCCGCGCGTCTTTCCAGATGCGCGAATTCGAGGACCGCTTCGTCACGCTCGGCCTCAACTACCGCGTCATCGGCGGCCCGCGCTTCTATGAGCGGCTCGAGATCCGCGACGCGCTGGCCTTCTTCCGCGTCGTCGCGCAAGGCGCCGACGACCTCGCTTTCGAGCGCATCGTCAACGTGCCGAAGCGCGGGCTTGGCGAGGCCACCATCCGCCAGATCCATGATACCGCCCGCGCCCTTCGCATCCCGATGCTGGAGGCGGCGGCAAAACTCGCCGAGAGCGACGAGCTGAAGCCGAAGCCGCGCGCCGCACTTCGCGAGGTCGCCGCCAATTTCGAACGCTGGCAGAAGGCTCTGGAAACCACCCCGCATACCGAGCTCGCCGAGACCATTTTGGAGGAGAGCGGCTACACCGACATGTGGAAGAACGACCGCTCGGTGGAAGCGCCCGGCCGGCTCGAGAACTTGAAAGAACTGATCCGCTCCATGGAGGAGTACGAATCGCTGCGCTCCTTCCTCGAACATGTCGCACTCGTCATGGACGCCGAGCAGAACGCCGAGCTCGACGCCGTCAACATCATGACGCTGCATTCGGCCAAGGGCCTCGAATTCGAGACCGTCTTTCTGCCTGGCTGGGAGGAGGGCCTGTTCCCGCATCAGCGCGCACTCGACGAGGGCGGCCGCTCCGGCCTGGAGGAAGAGCGCCGCCTTGCCTATGTCGGGCTGACCCGCGCCAAGAAGAACCTGCATTTGTGGTTCGTCTCCAACCGCCGCATCCATGGCCTCTGGCAATCGACTATCCCGTCGCGCTTTCTCGACGAACTGCCGGAAGCCCATGTCGAGGTCGCCGAAAGCGGCAACTCCTATGGCGGTTACGGCAACGCCTATGGCGGTGGTTCTTTCGCCTCCGGTCGTGGTGGCCAAGGGGCAGGAAGACAGAACCCCTACGGGGCGTCGCGCTTCGACAACATTGGCGGCAATTCCGGCGCCGAGAAATCCGGCGCTTTCTCCAACACCTATGCGACGCCGGGCTGGCAGCGCGCTCAAGCGAACCGCACCGAGGCGACCGACCGCAATTGGGGCACGCGCTCCGGTCACCAGGTCGAGCGCATCGGCTATGGCGAAACCGACTCGGGCTACGGTGCCGGCCGCACCTCGATCAAGGGCCGCACCATCGACGGCGAGCTGGTCGCCAAATCCGTCGCCGACACGCCCTCCCCCTTCAGCGTTGGCGACCGCGTCTTCCACCAGAAATTCGGCAACGGCAACATCTCGGCCATCGAAGGCAACAAGCTGACCATCGACTTCGACAAGGCCGGCCAGAAACGCGTGCTGGACGGGTTTGTCACGGGGGTTTGAGGCCGCCGGTCACCGATACCGCGCTTGGTTCCACTTATGGCCGAGCAGCGACAGGATAATGATCAGCCCGTTGAAGAACTGGACGTAGAAGCCGCTCAGTCCCGCCGCGACGACGCCGGTCTGGATGAAGGACACCGTAACCGCGCCGATCGCGCCGCCGACGACGGTGCCGATGCCGCCCCAGGTCGGCGTGCCTCCGACGAACACCGATGCCAGCACCGGCAGCAGGTATCCGTCGCCCGCCGTCGGCCACCAGGTGAAGTTGATCATTACCGAGAACGTGCCGGCGATCGCCGCGCCGATACCGACGAAGACGAACACTTTCACCCTGACGCGCTTGACATCGATGCCCATCTGCTGGGCGCTGTCGGGATTGTCGCCGACCACCTTGACCTGGGCACCGAAGCGATGGCGGTTGTAGAGCAGCGCCGACAGCACGACGAAGGCGATGGCCCAGAATATCTGCACCGGGATGCCGTAAAGCTGGCTGGAGAAGATCTTGTAGGCCCAGCTGTCGGCAAGGCCGGTCAGCGCGGTCGACCTGCCCTCGTTGATGATCTGGATCAGGCCGCGCAGCAGGAAATTCATGCCGAGCGTGGCGATCAGCGACGACAGCCCGCCATAGACGACCAGCGAGCCGACCAGGAAGCCGAGCAGCATGCCGGTGACGATTGCGGCGGCGATGCCGAGGAACGGGTCGTAGCCGGCCTGCACGACCAGCGCGAACACCCATGAGGCAAAGCCCATCGTCGCCGGAAACGACAGGTCGATCTCGCCACAGGTGACGACGAAGACCAGCGGCACCACCACGAACAACGCCACCGGCAGCGTGGTCAGCACGGAACTGTAAAGATACCAGGTGGTGAAGACCGTCGGATTAGCGATCATGAACACCGCCATCATAACGATGAACACGGCCAACGTGCCGAGTGCGGCGCGGTTGTCGAGGATGAACCCGCGCAGCCAATTGTCGGACGGGTGTCTCCACTCTTTCCCGGCGGTTTCGCCATGCGTGGTGCCGAGGGGGCTCTGCAGATCGGGTTCCATGGTCTTGCTCATCGTGCCGCCCTCTCCGTATCGCCCGCGTCGTGCAATCCCGGCAATCCGCTGGGGTGGGCGACGTCTTCCATGAAATTGATCAGATCCTCGGCCGACTTGACCTCGCTCCGGTCGGCGGTGAGCGCGACCTTTCCGCGGTCCAGCACCACGAAGCGATCGGCGATGTCGAAGACGTGGTGGATGTTGTGGCCGATGAACAGGATCGAGCGTCCGCTCGCCCGCACCTGGCGCACGAAGTGGAAGACCTTGGCGGTCTCGGTCAGCGATAGCGCGGTCGTCGGTTCGTCGAGGACTATCAGCTCCGCCTTCTTATAGATGGCCCGCGCGATCGCCACGCCCTGGCGTTCGCCGCCCGAGAGCTGGCCGACGATCGACTGTGGCGTGAACACTTTCGAGGTGAAGCCGATCTCGCGCATCAGCCGGCTCGCCTCCGCGATCTCCTTGTTGACCTTCAGCCAGCCAAGCCAGCCGGTGAGTTCGCGGCCCATGAAGATATTGCGCACGATCGTCTGCTGCACGGCGAGCGCCCGGTCCTGGAACACCGTTTCGATGCCGGCGTCGCGCGAGCGCGCAGGGTTCCATCCGGTCACCGGCTTGCCGCGGACGAGAATCTCGCCGCTGGTCGGCTTGACCACGCCAGACAGGATCTTGATCAGCGTCGACTTGCCGGCGCCATTATCGCCGATCAGGCCGACCACCTCGCCGCGATCGACGCTAAGATTGACCCCACCCAGCGCATAGACCTGGCCATAGGACTTGCTGATGTCGCGCAGTTCTATGATGCGTTCGGCCATGGCGATCCTCGCTTGATTTTCGCGTGCCGGCCTTTTCGCCGGCGGTCCCGCCGGCCGGGCTCGATCCCGGCCGACGGCTTGGGAGGTCAGCGCAGCGCCTGCTTGGCGAGCTCGGCGACGATCTCGTAATTCTGTGGCGTGACGAAACCGGCGCCGGTGTCGACGTTCATCGGCGCCAGACCCAGCACCACTTGCTGGCAGAGGCTGAGGATCGGCAGATATCCCTGCAGGAACGGCTGCTGGTCGGCCGTCAGTTGCACCCAGCCGCCCTTGAAGCCCTCGACGATCTGCGGGCTGGTGTCGAAGCCGAAGTTGAAGATATCGCCCGGCTTCCTGCCCGCCGCCTGCATGTAAGTCGGTACGTTGCCCAGCATCTGCCCGCCGGGATAGCCAACCGCCTTGACGTCGGGATTGTTGAGCAGTGCCGCGGTGATCACCGGAATGGCCAGATTGGGGTCGGAAGCCCATTCGCCGCTTGGCGGCGAGGAGAGCTGTATGACCTCGACGCCCGCTTCCTTGAGGGCAGCGACAGTGCCGCGCTCGCGCGCGCCGCGGCTCTCGTTTTCGAACGGGCCGATCATGATCGCCTTGTCGCCGGCCTTGAGCCCGGCCAGCTTGACCGCCTCGGCGCCGAGCGCGCGGCCCTGCTGCTCCTGCTGGGCGCCGACATAGCCGCCGCCGAACGCCGCCGTGACCGTCGGCACCGGCACGTTCTGGTACATCATCTTGATACCGTCCTTGTGTGCCTGTTCGGCCAGCGGCATGATCGAAGCGTCGCCGGGGTGGCCCATCATGGCGATGCCTTGGGGCTTGACCGCGACAGCCTCGCGCAACTGCTGCACCATCTTCTCGACATCCCACTGGGAAAAGATGTAGTCGACCTTCGGCCCGAGATCGGCCGCCGCCTGCTTGGCACCATTATAGACGATCGTGCCGAAGGCATCGCCCTCCGCCCCGCCGACGAAGAAACGGATATGGACATCCTTGCACCACTGGGCATCGAGCGCCTGCGCCGGCAAGGTCGAGAGTGCGGCGGCGAGCGCCATCGCGGCCGCCGCGACGGTCGAGCGCAGAACTGTCCTTCTCATCGTAATGCTCATGCACTTATCCTCCCTTTGTTCCCTCGCTAACCGAGGGGTTTCGACGATCGCTTCGGCAAGGCGCCGCAATCTTTCCCTGGCCGGCACCTCCCGCCGGCCGAGTTCTCACACCGGGTTCGGCAGGTAGCTCGCGCCTCCCCGGCATTGTTGGAGATAATCCAGCGCACGCGCCTGGCCGGTGATCTCGAGATCGCCGCGATAGACCGGGTCGTGCCAGCCCTCGATGTCGATGGCGCCCTTGTAGCCGGCCAGCCGCAGCTCGCTGATCACCCTTGTCCAGTCGCTGTCGCCGAAGCCCGGCGTGCGCATCTGGACGAACGGCAGGCGACCGAACACGCCATGTTCGCGGATCACGTCCCAGCGCACCGTCGCGTCCTTGCCATGGACGTGGAAGATGCGCGGCGCCCATTTGCGGATCTGCGGGATCGGATCGATCAGGTAGACCAGCTGGTGGCAGGGCTCCCACTCCAGGCCGAGATTGTCGTCCGGCAACTCGTTGAACATCAACTCCCAGGCGTCCGGATTGTGGGCGATGTTCCAGTCGCCGCTGGCCCAGTTGCCGTCCATGGCGCAGTTCTCGAACGCGATGCGCACGCCCTTGTCGGCGGCGCGCCTGGCCAAGGGTCCCCAGACCTCGCGGAAACGCGGCAGGCTGTCGGGCAGCGGCTTGCCGCGAATGCGGCCGGTAAAGCCGCTGACCATATTGGTGCCGAACAGATGGGCGTTGTCGATGATCGTTTCCCACGCCTGGAGCACGCCGCGATCGATCTCGCCGCTCTCCAGCGGATTGCCGAACACGCCGATCGACGAGACGATGACATCGGCATCGCCGATCGCCTCGCGGATCTCGCCCGCCAGCCGCGGAATGTCCTTGCCGCCCAGCGTCTGCCAGAAGAACGGCTGGATGCTCTCGAAGCCGAGCGGCAGGATCTGCCTGACATAGGCGGCCGGGTCGTCGAGATTGGCCCGCACCATTGTGCCGATCCTGATGTCGAGCAGCGGGTTTGGCATCATGATCCTTCCTGTGCAGCGATGGCGACCCGGCGCCCGGTCTCGGCGCTCTCGATCGCAGCGAAAACCATGGCCAGGCTCTTGATGTTGTCGGCGCCGCGCGTCTCCGGCTCGGTGCCGGTTTCGACGGCGCGGACGAAATCCTGGATGATGCCGAGATGGCCGCCGACGCGATCGGCCGGGTCGAGCGGCGGCACGGCGATCGGTTCGGTGCGGTCGAACAGGCCTTCACGGACCGGCCGCACGACTTCCGCCTTCAGCCCATCCTCGCCGTCCCAGACAATGCTGCCGCGCTCGGCGACAATACGCCATGTACTGTCCCAACTGGTACGGAAGCCGGCCGCGCACCAGCTGCCGGCATAGGTGAACAGCTTGCCGCCGCCGAGGTCGAAGCTTGCGGTTGCCGACGACCCTTGCCGATACCAGGAATTGGCCGGCTCCCACTCCTGGCAATGGACACCGGCCGGCTCGCCGGCCACCATGTAGCGGGCGGCATCGAATGTGTGGATCGCCATATCGAGCAGCAGCACATGGCGCATCTCTTCGCGAAAACCGCCGAAATGCGGCGCAACGAAGAAATCGGCGTGGATGCTGGTCGCAGCACCAATGACGCCGGAAGCGAGAAAGCGCCGGATGCGCCTGACATTGGCGACATAGCGGCGGTTCTGCACGACGGCATGGATGCGCCCGGCGCTGCGGGCGGCCTCGACAATGGCACGCGCATTGCCCGGGCTGTCGGCCAGCGGCTTTTCGGTCAAGAGGTGGCAATGATGGGCAAAGGCGGAAAACGCGACCTCGCGGCGGGCGGCGGGAACCACCACGTCGAATACCGCGTCGGGCCTGGTCTGGTCGAGCACGGCGTCGAGGTCGGTTCCGATGACAGCGCCGGAAAGCTCGTATTCGCGCGCCCTCGCCCGCGCCCTTTCGGCGTCGATATCAACCAGGCCTACAATGGCGAGCCCGTCGATCTGCCTGGCCGCATCGAGCCAGGCCTTGCTCATCGCTCCGCAGCCGACCAGGACGACATTGATCATCCAGTGTTCCTCCCTCTCGGCCCCTCCAGACCGATCCTCACGGCATTCACGGCAGGGCCGTGAATGTTTTTCCGTAAACGTTTACGAGAACACACCCGATGGCGTAGAATGTCAATTGGCCGGTTGCGAAAAATCGTGGTGTCGGCTTGGCCCGGAGAGCAGCCGGTGCTAGCCAAGCAAGGGGGAGAACTGTCCTTTGGCGTCCAGCATTCACGACCTTGCGCGTCACCTGAACATTTCGATCGGCACGGTGTCGCGCGCGCTCAACGGTCGCGCCGACGTCAATGCCGACACACGCCAGCGCGTGCTCGATGCGGCCAAGAAACTGAACTATTCACCGAACCAGTCCGGCCGCAGCCTGCGGCGCGGCGCCACCCATTCGATCGCCTTCATGCTGCAGCCGCATCCGGGCGACCAGGAGTATGGCGAGCCGTTCTTCATTCCATTCCTGACCGGGCTGCAGGCCAAGCTCGCCGAAAGCGGGCTCGACCTGATCGTGGTGATGGGCGCGCCAGGCGACTATCAGCAGGAGCGCCTGCGCCGTGTCGTCGAGACCCGCCGGGCCGATGCCGTGGTGCTGGCCTGGACGCGGCGCGAAGACGAGCGCATCGACTATTTGACCCAGGCCGGTTTCCCGTTCGCGACGCTCGGCCGCAGCCGTTCCGGCGGCGATGCCTACCCCTCGCTCGACCTCGACTTCGAAAAAGCCGGAGCTGACGCCGTCGATCGTCTCGTCGCGCGCGGCCACCGGCGCATCGCCGCCATCCGCCCGTCGCTCGACCTCAATTTCGGCTATCTGTTCCTCGCCGGCTATCGCAAGGCGTTGCGGCGGCACGGCATCGAATTCGACCCCGAGTTGATCGCCGACGGCTTCATCAACGAGGCCGGCGGCTACGCGGTGACACCGAAGGTCATGCGCTCCAAGGACCCGCCGAGCGCCATCATCTTCAACAACGACGCGATGGCGCTTGGCGGCTGCAAGGCTCTGGCCGAGGCGGGAATCAAGCCCGGCCACGACATCGCGGTGATCGTCATCGTCGACACGCCGCTCTGCCGCTATTTTTCGCCGGCGCTGACCGGCTTCCGCCCGGCGCTGGAGCCGATGGGCGAGCGGCTGGCCGAAATGCTGCTGGCATCGATTCCGGCCTTCGCCGGCACCGAAGGCGCTCGCATCATCCGCGAAGTCTGGCCGCTGGAGCTTATCGCGCGCGATAGCGATTGAGCGCGGCACTTCCCTTCTCCCCTTGGGGCCCCTTGGGGAGAAGGTGGCCGAGCCCACGGGTCTTGCCTTCGGCAAGCCAGAGGACAGGCTCAGCTCGGTCGGATGAGGGTGCTCCAGCTCGGCACCGATGCACTCCGTCCAGCACCCCTCTTCCGTCTCGGCGCTGCGCGCCGATCCACCTTCTCCCACAAGGGACGAAGGAACAAGCGCCCTCTGTCACGCAAGTATCATGTTCGCGTCCTAGACCTTTTTCGGAAAGCGCTGGCGGCATGTCGATGCGACGCCTGCTTCGGCAGCTTTGTCTCAAAGAGGATATCCATGAAAAACCTGCACCGAACCGCGCCCCTCGCTGTCGCGCTCGCGATGTTCACCGCCTTGAGTCCGGCCTTGGCAGAAAACGCCGCGACCGTCGGCGGCGCCAACTTCGTCAACAAGGGCCTGGTCGGCGTCGGCCGCATCCCGGCCAGCCAGAAAGACAGGTTCGGCGAGACATTTGGCTCCGGCTCGGGCATGGCGATTGACGCTGCCGGCTGGACGCATGGCGCCGATGGCTACAAGGGCTCGCTATGGCTGCTGCCGGACCGCGGCTACAATGTCGTCGGCACCACCGATTACCGTCCGCGCCTCAACACGATCGCCCTCGAGTTCGCCCCGATCGCGCCGGGTGCAGTGCCAGCCGCCGGCCAGGAACAGTCGGGCCTCAAGGCAACGCTAGCCGACACCATGCTTTTGACCGACGACAAGGGCATCGATGCAACCGGCCTAGATCCGCTCAACGGCGTGCGCGCAGCGACCGACGACATGCCGATCCTGCCCGAAGCCAACGGCAAGCTCGCGCTCGATAACGAGGCGATCGTGCGGCTGCCCGACGGCACCATGTTCATCTCGGACGAATATGGTCCGAACATCTACCACTTCTCCGCCGATGGGCGTCTGATGTCGGCAACGCAGCCACCGGCGGCGCTTGTCCGATGCGTCATGGAACGCCGAACTTCGCGTCCAACAATCCGGGACCTGGCGCGGCAGACCCAGATCCGAAGGATCCCGAAACCGGCCGCCAGAACAACCAGGGCCTCGAAGGCATGGCACTGACGCCCGACGGCAAGTTCCTGATCGCGGTGCTGCAATCGGCCCCCAGGCAGGATGGCGGCGATTCCGCTTCGACGCGCCAGAACACGCGCGCGCTGGTCTACGATGCCTCGGATCCGGCCCAACTCAAGCTTGCGCATGAATATGTTGTGCCGCTGCCGGTGTTCACCGATGCCAAGGGCAAGACCAAGATTGCCGCGCAGAGCGAAATCGTGGCTCTGTCGGACAAGACCTTCCTGATGCTGGCGCGCGACAGCGGCAACGGCCAGGGGGTGAAGGGCGACACCTCGCTCTATCGCGAGATCAGCGTCGTCGATGTGTCGGCGGCAACCGACATCGCCGGCACCGAGTTCGACAAGGACAAGCCGGTTGCGCCCAAAGGTGAGCTCGATCCCTCGGTGACGCCGGCCAAGCTGACGCCGTTCATCGACATCAACGACAAGACCGAGCTCGGCCGCTTCGGGCTGCACAATGGCGCGCCCAATGACCGCAACAACCTTTCGGAGAAGTGGGAGGCGATGTCGGTGGTGAGCGTCCTCGATCCAACACGGCCCGACGACTATTTCCTGTTCGTCGCCAACGACAATGACTTTCTCACCCAGGACGGCTTCCAGGTCGGCGCGGCCTACAAGGCCGAAGATGGCGCCGATGTCGACACGATGTTCCTGGTCTATCAGGTCACGCTTCCAGGCCTCGCCGGGAAGTAGCGACACCCCCAGGCAGGGGGGGGGGCCCCCCCCCCCCCCCCCCCCCGGGGCCCGACCCCGGCCGGGGCGCGCCGGGGGGGGCGGGGCCGCCCCCCCAGCTTTTGTTGTGTGTGTGGGTTTTAGAAAAAAAAAAGCGGGCCCCGA